>JAGCGA010000005.1 GCA_017649855.1 Bacteroidales bacterium | reverse complement strand
AGGATGTCGCCCATATCGGAGTGGCCGGTGCCGCTGAAGTGGGTGTGGCTGAAGCCCACGATGGTCTTGTCGCGGTACTGGTAGCCGGCGCAGTAGTCATACACGCCCGGCTGGTACTTTCCGTTGATGTTGTGGGGGATGGTGTCCGTGTCGGGACTCACCTGCACGCCCCCGAAGGGGTAGCACGCACCGGGGAAGGTGTGCCCCATGCCGTTGGTCCCGATCATCGGGTTAACATACTGGGTATAATCGCGTTGCGCAGTTGCGGTAACCATAGCGAGGAGGATTATGGGGGTTAGAATCTTTTTCATTTCAGGAGATTTAGTGGCGGCAAAGATAGGATTTTTCGTGAATAGCGAGCCGTGAACAGTGATTACTGCTCACTATCAAAAAAAACGTATTTTCGCGACTGTTTAATTTTGCCACTAACATGAGACAAAAATTCATTTTTTTCGTCCTGCTCTTAGCCATATCTTTGACAGTCTCGGGACAAAACAAATCGCAGGCCAAACTGCTAAAGGATGCCTACAAGTCGCAGTCAACGGAATTGTTATACAAGTTTTTCGACAACTGGTCGGAAGAGGTGAAATCCAATGAAAACAAGGCTCAGAACCCGTATGTGGCGGAAGCGCATAAGGTATTTGCCGCTTTCTACCAGCCGCTGCAAATATTTGCAAGAAGTGGGAAACGCTACACCATGTATGATGACAAACCCTATTTCATCGTTCAAAGCACACTTTGGAGAGTTCGCAAGGCTGACTTTATCCTATACAAACAAGCGGAGATTGATTCCTTTATGATAGCACGCGTTCTTGAAACATTAGCTGACGACACCGCTCATCAGAAAGAATGGTTGAAAAATCATGACCCAGAAGACAGCTGGACAAACGTCAGAATGAACTATCAAGGTGAAAACTATGCTTCCATGTTCAATATTACCGTACCCGTAACAACAGTGGATTCTGCCATCACATTCCGCCCGCCATTGCATTTTGAAGGGAAAAAGGTGGTTTATCTGACAAAAAAATACGAAAAAATGCTGAATTCCTTTTTAGGTGATAAACATGTTGATTTGGGCGAGGAGAATATCATGCAGCCAGCCTATTCCAAGGGGGAAAGTCGGTCGAAACATAGTTTCATCAACCGAGCGGCCCACATCTACTACGGACACTGGGGCGGTTATTGGCAATATGAAACCTATCCCCAAGCGAACCAAATCATCTTTAATCCGGAGATGAACCGAGCCGTCGTAATGTTCCGTTTCGTGTACGAAGGTGGCGAGGTGGTTCTGGAGAAACAGGACGGGGAATGGGTTGTAGTGGATTCACGTTTCACGTGGATTGAATGAGTACATCAGACAAAAAGTTGATGCCTCAAAGGTATTATCTCTCCCCCACTCTTTTCTCGTAGGCCAGGCGTTGGCCGTCGCGCACCTGGACGATACCACAGAGCGTGAAACCAAAATCGCGGATAAGGTTGCGCATCGGGATATTGTCGTGATGGGTGTCGATGCGGAACCATTGCACACCCTTGGAGCGAGCCTTCCGCTCTGCATACTTGAGGATGTGACGGGCCAAATCCAGGCCAAGGAAATCGTCGGCAACAGCGATTCTGTGTACGGTAATGTAAGGTTCTCCTTCGCTGAGCCACTTCCCGTCAATCTTTTCGTAGTACGGATCTTTGTCGAAGACAATGGCGGCGTAAGCGGCAGGCTCCAACAGTTTATAGAAGATATGTGCTTGCTTCTTTCTTTTATCATTCCGGATGGTCGCTTCATCAGGATAGCCATCCTGCCACTGGTCTATGCCTTGCGCTTTCATTCTGCACCGTGCCTGTTCAATGATTCTCACGATTTCGTGGATATGATCAAGTTGGGCATTTAAATGATAGCTGTGACTAGGACTCAGCAGATATTTCGCGGACAACTTGTAATGATCAAGGGCTTCCATCAGGGCTTTCTTGCTCTTGAATTTTTTCTCATCCGCAATTTTGTAAACAGGTTTGAAGGCAATCTTTTTGCCGTACAATCTGGGACTGGCGTCAATGACGTGGATTTCGTAGGTAAGCTCGTGCAGGTCAAGCGTCGGGCGCGTACCCACATACAGCATTCCTTTGTGGCGTTTCCCGTCGTATTTGACCCAAGCCGCATAAGCGCCCTTCTCCAGCACAACAGGCGTGTCGGGCTGCACATTCGCGGTCGGGAAACCGAACTTGTGTCCGTTTCCCAGTCCTTGGATGACGGTTCCGGTGATGTAATCGGTAATATACATGGTATGTGGCAGTTATCGGATTATCTCACAGGTTTTTCAGACTGCAAAAACAAATAACCCTTTTGACAAATATTTCTTGGCCTTAAACTCTCAACTGCTAACTGACAACTCCTAACTGATAACTAATCACAAGTATCACCCCACACTTCCGGACAAGGTAATACTCAGCAGTTTCTGCGCCTCCACCGCGAATTCCATCGGCAGTTTGCTCAAGACATCCTTAGCGTAACCATTGACAATCAATCCGATAGCCGTTTCCTTGTCGATACCGCGTTGTTGGCAGTAGAAGAGCTGGTCATCGGAGATCTTGGAGGTAGTCGCTTCGTGTTCCATCACCGAGGAGGAGTTGGCGCACTGGATGTCGGGCCATGTATGCGCGCCGCACTTGTCGCCCATCAGCAGCGAGTCGCACTGGGAGAAGTTGCGGGCGTTTTCAGCGTTTCTGCCCACCTTCACCAGACCGCGGTAGCTATTCTGACTATGGCCCGCGGAGATGCCCTTGGAAACGATGAGGCTGCGGGTGTTGCGTCCCAGATGTATCATCTTAGTACCCGTGTCGGCCTGCTGGTAGTTGTTGGTGACAGCCACGGAGTAGAACTCGCCCACGGAGTTGTCGCCCTTGAGCACGCAGCCTGGGTATTTCCAGGTGATAGCCGAGCCGGTCTCCACCTGCGTCCAGGAGATCTTGGAGTTGGCTCCCTTGCAGAGACCGCGTTTGGTGACGAGGTTGTAGATGCCACCGTTGCCGTTCTTGTCGCCCGGGTACCAGTTCTGCACGGTCGAGTATTTGATCTCGGCATCCTTCATGGCAATCAGCTCGACGACGGCTGCGTGCAGCTGATTCTCGTCGCGTTGCGGGGCGGTGCATCCCTCCATATAGCTCACATACGCGCCCTCGTCGGCAATCAGCAGCGTGCGTTCAAACTGGCCAGTCTTGGCGGCGTTGATACGGAAGTAGGTAGAGAGCTCTATCGGGCAACGCACGCCCTTGGGGATATAGCAGAAGGAGCCCTCGCTGAAGACAGCGGAGTTGAGGGCCGCATAGAAATTGTCGGTATAGGGCACCACCGAGCCGATATACTGGCGTACCAGGTCCGGGTACTGCTGGATGGCCTCACCAAAGGAGCAGAAGATGATGCCGTACTTCTTCAGCGTGTCGGAGAAGGTAGTCTTGACGGAGACAGAGTCCATGACGGCATCCACGGCCACGCCGGCCAACACCTTCTGTTCCTCCAGATTGATACCCAGTTTGTTGAAGGTATCGACCAACTCGGGGTCTACCTCATCCATGCTGGCGAGTTGTTTTTTCTTCTTCGGGATAGCCAGATAGGTGATGTCTTGGTAGTCGGGACGCGGGAAGTCGAGGTGTCCCCACTGGGGTTCCTCGAGGGTGAGCCAGTGGCGGTAGGCCTTGAGACGGAATTCCAGCAGCCACTCGGGCTCGTTCTTGCGGGCGGAAATCTTCCGCACGATGTCCTCGCTAATACCTTTGGGAAACTCCTCCACATCGATATCCGACACGAAGCCGTATTTGTAGTCTTGTTCGGTAATCTCTTCTAATATGTCCTTTTTTTCGGGTTCTTCTTTCATTGTGGTTAGTGATCAGTGATTAGTGAACAGTGATCAGGAATTAAATCGGCGGCAAAAGTACAATTTTTTGCGCTATAATTTCCGGCCTGTCTTCTTGAGGAACCGCATCACTTTGCGGCCTCGCCTGCTCAGCCAGCTTTCTATCATCTCATCTTCCATCTCAAGAAAATCAAGCGTCTCGTTTTTACGCCTTCTTGATTTGGAATACCGGAGGTATGCGCCAATGTGACGTCTCTTCTTTTCGTTGTAAATGGTGTCGAAAGGAAGAAGTACAGCGGTATCTTCGATATTATGCATCAAACGGTTCACCGCTGTACCGAACATCAGCATCTGGGATGTGATGGAAATGTACATGGTCATATTCGGTGGGATATGCACGCCCCTCATCTTGGCCGCCTGTTTCAGCAACTTGTAGTCTTCTGTCAAGTCATCCTGATTCACCACCAGATCCATCAGTTCAGGATCTGAGTCAGGCATCACGGACAGACCATCCCACGGGCGGACAAGTTCTTCCTTGTCACCAAAATGTTTCCAAAGGAAATGGTAAATCAAATCCTTGACGATATGGTCGTAGGAGGGATACAACGTTATCTTGCCGAAGAAATAGAAGAGGTTCGGGTTCTTCATGATTATGGCTACCAAACCATCCCACAGGTTATCCATAGCGAACAAGGACTTGGCGCCCTTCTTGGAGCTCTGGTATTCGGGAACGACAAAATTGCGACCCAGTTCCAGCACGTGTGGCAGGTACTCTTTGATATACTTCGGGGAGAAGTGGAACTGATGGGCACTGGCCAAGATCGGCTGGCCTTTCTCGTCAAACTCCGCATCTGAGCCATAAAAGAAACGGTAGCCTCCAATAATCTTCTCGTTGTCGGGATCCCATACCACCAATTGTTTGTAAGGTTTTTCCATCTTGTCATACTCATCAAGGTCCACCTCATTGCCTGTAGAGCCACCGGCAGCGCGGAATGTCACCTCGCGCAACCGTCCAATCTCTGTAACGACATTGGGAGAGTCATGCCAGGTGACAATGTAGAGTTCATTGCCTCCTTTATTGGTATCTTCCAACTTCTTGGATTTGGTGAGTTCTGCTTTTAAAAGTTCAACCGGTACGGGATCAATTATTGTATGCATATTATTTAGGATTGTCAATCAATGCTGGATGGCCAAGGATTAGACGCTATGCCGGCCATCTCAAGCATAGCCTTGTGAGCCACGTCCCGCATTCGGGCAGCCTCTTCCTTGCGAGGTGCTTTGGTGTCGGGAACTATTGGGTCTCCCACATGGATGGTGAGGAGAGGTTCGCCTTTGCTGAAGAATCTGCGCCATCCGGTACGGGGTCTGAAGGTAATGATCATGGGAATAACAGGCAGGGAATACCTATAAGCCATATTGAAAGCGCCTATCTTGAAAGGTCTGAGCGGTGCATAGTAGTACCAACTGCAACTTTCGGGGAAGATGTGAATCCACTGATTGCCGGCATGCAGTTCGTCAAATGCCTCATTGAATTTCCGGAGACTGCTGAGGTTATCCGGGATGGCGATGCCGCCTATGTGTTTCATCAGGAAACCATCCTTGCCGTTGAAAGCCTGTGCGTACATCGGGATCCAAGACTTCCGATAGCGCATTGCCTGGAGCACGCAAATCATGTCCCATCGATGAACGTGATTGCAGATGGTCATCGCCCCGTTGGCAAAGAGCTTGCGATTCTGACGGATTTTCTCGCGACCTTCGATCTTGAGGCCATAACGGATTCTGTTTACGGGAAAAGCCAAGAACCAGGCAACACAATAAATGATGAAATGCCATATCTTGAACTTCAGCGATTTGTCAAGATAGGGATAGGTCTCGTCAAATTTGATGTCCTTGGTTTTTTCACGTATGGGGGTCATTCTCGCGAATGGATTGTCACCAGGGAATTCCGCTGACGGATCAGGGACAAACACGTCTTCCCTGACCATGAAATTGCGATATGCGGGACCGAATGACGAATAATCCTTGGACATAGCATAACAGGGTAAAAGGTCAATGACTAGTTTTCCATCAAAAACCTAGATGCCTCGATGCCAGCGATGGCGCCGGAGCCTGCTGCCACGATGCCTTGGCGGTAGTGGGGATCCTGGACATCGCCGGCGGCAAAGACACCGGGGATGTTGGTACGGCCAGTGCCAGGCTGGGTGACGATATAGCCTTGGGCATCCATCTCGAGTTGGCCTTTGAAGAGGTCGCTCTGCGGGGTCACGCCAATTGCCTCGAAGACGCCGTTGACTTCAAGAACGCGTTCCTCGCCCGTTTCCACTTCCCGGACCTGGAGGCCGGTCACCTTCTTGATAAAGCCCTCCTGCTGGCCGAGGATATCCACGGGCACATGGTTCCAGACGACCTCGATGTTGGGGGTATTCAGGACCAGTTTCTGCAGGGCAGCGGTGCCACGGAACTCGCGGCGGCGGTGCACGATATAGACCTTGGCGCACAGTTGCGACAGATAGAGGGCATCTTCCAGCGCCGTATCGCCGCCGCCGATGACGACGGTGGTGCGCTTGCGGAAAAAGTTGCCGTCGCAGGTGGCGCAGGTAGAGACGCCGAAGCCGCGGAACTTCTGTTCGGAGGGGAGTCCGAGCCAGCGGGCCTGGGCGCCGGTAGCCACGATGACGGTATCGGCGGTAATCTCATCCTTGTCGTCCACCCAGCAATGGAAGGGGCGGGAGGAGAAATCGACCTTGGTGACGATACCGGGGCGCATCTGGGTGCCGACATGGAGGGCTTGGTTGCGGATATCCTCCATGATGACGGGGCCGGAAGAGCCTTCTGGATAGCCGGGGAAATTCTCGACTTCATTGGTGATCGTCAGTTGGCCACCCACTTGAAGACCCTCAATGAGGAGGGGGTTGAGGTCTGCGCGGGAGGCGTATATGCCGGCGGTATATCCTGCCGGTCCGGAGCCTATAATCAGGCATTTAACATGTTCAGCCATAGCGATAGAATTAGGCGGCAAAGGTAACAATATTTTTTTATTTTAAAAAAGGAGCGGTGTATTGATATTTTTTATATTTTTGCCGCCGATTTCAAACGGGGCGTTAGCTCAGTTGGCTAGAGCGTTTGACTGGCAGTCAAGAGGTCGTGAGTTCGATTCTCATACGCTCCACGAGAAGAGGAAGAGGTTGCAGGAATGCAGCCTCTTTTTTTATTGGGAAGTTTTTGTAGGGGGGGGGCGAAGGGTTTCTTTCCCGAAAGATTCTTTTCAATATATACATGTTGGCTCCATTCCGGCTCGCTTGGAGACAGCTATGTTCCGACAAAAAAAATCATTGTTTTGGAGACCTAATCATACTGTAAGTATACACTTGCTCTACCCGTTTAAAAACGACCTGAAACCTTTCTCCATTGCACAGTTTCATATATTGCTTCCTAAACACAGCCTCGTAGACATATTGATGCAAATGCAAGGCAGAGAAGAAATGGTAGACGCCCATCACCATTCTTTTAAGCTGAATCCAAAAATAGTCCACAATCCGACGGCCATGAATAACTTTATCTTCAAGATGCAATGGGTAAGGATCTTCCACTCCATACTCCTTTCGCTCACTATCCAGTAGACTCTGATAACAAATAATCGTATCCTCAAAGATCCTCGACCCAGGCAAAACGAACTTCGTAATTTTTGAATGGATGCGGCAGGGCGATTTCACCAACAAAGCTTTGGGCGACTTCTCAACGAAATCACTTCTGCTTTCAAGATCTTGATCATCCTCAGGATCACGCAATAACAATCTGATCTTATGCAAGATATACCAAGCCGTTTTTTGAGTCACGCCAAAAAGCACCGACAATTGACTAGAAGAGATTCCCTGTTTAGCATTAACTATTATGTAAATCGCTTTAAACCATGTCAATAGAGGCAACTTGGTATTTTGGAAGATCGTGCCAACAAGAACGGAAAATGATCTATGGCATTCAGCACACAAATAACGTCCGTTTTTCCTAGAATAGACTTTCTCGCAGCCACAATATGGGCATGTCGGACGACCACCCCATCGTTTCTTGACAAGGAATTCCTCACACTTTTTTTGAGTTCTAAAACACTTTTCCAGAGCTTGAAGAGATTTAAACTGATTCAGAAAATTTGTCTTCATATTCGTCCTTTTTATTGTTATCGATCTGCAAATAAACAAAATTATTTAATATAAATTCACTATTGCTTATAAATTTATGTAAACAAATTATTTTCAGAATATTATATCGTATTTTAAGCCAACAAGTATATATTGGATTTAAGGTATACAATAAAAATTTTGCATTTTATTTAACAGTACAAGACCCTATCCACCCCCTATCTCCTCCCCCTACCATCACACCCCCATCATTCAAAGTGTATAAAAATATATTTTGTTATTATCCTACAATTTCATACTTTTGCAAGTTCAAAATTTACGATAATGAAAAACTATAACATTGTTGGAATTCAGCAAATAGGCGTCGGCACTGAGGACATGGTACGCTCTTGGAAATGGTACGCCGACATGTTCCAAATGAATATCCGGATACTCGAAGACGATACCGTAGCAGAATTCATGTTGCCCTACACCGGCAACCAACCACAAAAAAGACACGCCTGCATCGCAGCAAACCTGCAAGGCGGTGGAGGCTTCGAAATATGGCAATACTCCGAAAGAACACCCGTAAAAGCTGACTTCAACATCCAAATCGGCGACCTGGGTATCTTCATCGCCAAAATCAAAACCCATAACATCGAAGCTTATCATGATGAACTCACCGCTAAATACGAAGATGTAACCCCCGTCTATACAGACCCGCGCGGCATCCCCACATTCTACGTGCACGACCCCTTCGGCAACACTTTCCAAGTGGTGGAAGACAACTACATCTTCATCGACGAAAACCGCTTCTCCGGCGGCATCGTCGGCGCCATGATCGGCGTCACCGACATAGAACGTTCCCTGCCCGTCTATCAGGATATCCTGGGCTATGACACCGTCGTGTACGACAAGAACGGCACTTTCGCCGATTGGCAAACCCTCCGAGGTGGCACCCAAGCCTACCGGCGCGTGCTCCTCAGCCGCTCCACCCCACTCGTCGGCCCCTTCTCCCAACTCTATGGCAACGGTACCATCGAACTCGTGCAAGCCCTGGACCGCACCCCTCGCAAAATCTTCGAGAACCGCTTCTGGGGCGACCCCGGATTCATTCAACTCTGCATAGATGTCGTCAACATGAAAGGTCTGGAGGAGTATTGCGAAAGCAAAGGCTACCACTTCACCGTTGATAGCTGCAAACAAGACCCAAACTTCGACATGGGCAAGGCCTCCGGCCACTTCACCTATATCGAAGATCCCGACGGCACCCTCATCGAGTTCGTGGAAATTCATCGCATCCCCATCATAGACAAACTCAATATCGGCATCGACTTAATGAAGAAAGACCGCACCAAACCTATGTCTAAAGCCCTCTTCTTCATGATGAAACTCAATCGCGTTAAATTCGACTAGTCATGACCACTCTGATAGAAGACATCCAAAAAGATGTGCGCTTCGCCGACTCCCTGAAGGCGTGCATGAACTGCGGCATGTGCACCGCCGTGTGCCCCGCTGCCGAGTTCTATGAGTATGACCCACGACGCATCTGCGACATCGTCCAACGCAAAGACGAAGCCGCCATCGAGCAACTGCTCCGCTCCGACACCATCTGGTTCTGCGGACAGTGCATGTCTTGCAAACCCCGCTGCCCCCGCGGCAACGCCCCGGGCGAGATCATCTCCGTACTCCGCAATGAATCCCAGAAGTTCGGTTACTTCATGGACAGCGAGATGGGACGCCAACAGGTATTCCTAATGAAAACACTCGAGTCCAACATCCTGGAAATCGGCTATTGCGTCTATCCCGACAGGGTGGACCCCGACTATCACCCCGAACAGGGACCTGTCTGGGAATGGTATCACAAAAACATCCGTGACGTCGCCCCGAAACTGGGCGCCAACTATCACGGCAATGGCGCCGGAGCCCTCCGCGATGTGCCACATGAGGACATGGAAGAGGTACGCAAGATCTTTGAGGTCACCGGCGGCATGGAGTTAAGAAAGAAAGTGTTGGACAAAGAATAAGCTACTATGGCAAATTTTGGTTTTAGCATCAAAAAGACACGCTCCATCCAGCTTAACGAGGCCTCACTCGCCAAGTTCAGACAAGCGGTGGAAGCCGTCCCCTCCTATAAGAACTGCATTGGCTGCGGCGGATGTACCGCCACCTGCTCAGCCAGACAATTTACAGACTTCAATATCCGAAAGGTCCATTTCTCCCTCCGCAGAGGCCAATATGAGAACGTCGCCCAAGAATTGCAGAAATGCATGCTCTGCGGCAAGTGCACCCTCATCTGTCCCCGCGGCGTAAACCTACGCTCTCTCATCATCAATATGCGCCAAATCATTGCTAACGCCAACGAACCTTTTGAAGATGGAAAATTTTAACCCTTTTGTACTTCCGTTTGTTCTGGGCGCCTTCGCCCTCCTAGGCATCTGCGTCTATAAGTATGTTCGATGGATTCGCCAATTTGACCGGGCACAGCAGAAGGTCTTCTACAAGAACCTATTCACCGGCAAGTTCATACCCGCCATCTGGGAGATGTTCACCGAGTGCCTGCTGCATCTCCGTATCACCAAGAAGAATTGGCGTCTGGGCTACATGCATCGCAGCATCGCCTTCGGCTGGTTTCTCTTGATATTCGTGGGCGCCATCGAAAGCCGTATCGGCACAAAAGACCACTTCCACTTCTGGGTGGCCATCTTCTACCGCTTCTTCCATCATACCCCACCCGCCAACGGCACCGAGATCTTCTTCACCAACCTGATGGACCTGCTGCTGCTCTACGTCCTCTCGGGTGTCTTCTTGGCTCTCGTCAAGAAAATCCGATCCCGCATCCTGGGCATGCAACGCGCCACCAAACACTCCCTGATGGACAAGATCATCCGCTACTCCCTGTGGGGCATCTTCCCCTTACGTCTCCTCAGCGAGTCCGTCACCGCCTGCATCTACGGCAACGGCGGCTTCCTGACCCAGACCATCGGTAACTGGTTCAGCCTGCCCGTGGCTCAGTTTCTCGAACTTCCGTTCTGGTCACTCTACTCTATCGACCTCTGCCTCTTCTTCGTGCTTCTGCCCTTCACCCGCTATATGCACATCTTTACCGAGATCTTCCTAATCTATTTCCGTAGGATGGGCGTAAAAGAACACACCCGCATGACCGGCTTCACCAAGTTCGAATTAAGCGCTTGCTCCCGCTGCGGCATGTGTATTGACCATTGTCCACTTTACAAAGACCTCGACATCCCGGAGGTGCAATCCGTCTACCTCTTGCGCAACCTCCGCAACCTCGAATACCATAAGGATATCGTCACCGCAGCCAAGAACTGCCTCATGTGCAATCGCTGCGTGGAGGACTGTCCCGTCAACATCGACTTGATGAACATCCGCCGCATCGCCCGCGACAAAGGCAAGATTGACATGCCCGACAGCTACAGCTATCTGAAGAATGTCAGTGCCTTCAACGCCATCGGCCGTGTGGCCTACTTCGGTGGCTGCATGTCGCACCTTACCCCAGGCATCACCCAATCCATGGAGTCCATCTTCAAGGCCGTGGGGCAAGACTACTGGTACATGGACGAGCTGAAGACCATCTGCTGTGGTCGTCCGCTCCTGCAACAGGGCTTCAACAGCCAGGCTGCCGAGTTGCGACTGAAGAACACCGAGCTGATCCGCAAATCCGGTGCCACCGCCCTCATCACCTCCTGCCCCATCTGCTACAAATCCTTCAAAGACGAATACCAACTCCCTATCCCAGTCTATCATCACACGGAGTATTTGAACATGCTGATTGAAAGCGGCAAGCTGAAAGTCAGCAAGAGCGACCTGAAGGTCACCTACCACGATCCTTGCGAGCTGGGCCGCGGACGTCACATCTACCAGGAGCCTCGCAAAGTGCTCCAGGCTGTCGCCACCCTTCTGAAGATCTCCGACGAGAAGGAGAACAGCCTCTGCTGCGGCATGAACTTAGGAAACACCGTGTTGACGCTGGAGCAACAGACCACCATCCGCGACAACACCCTGGCCTGTCTGAACGAGCCGAATCCCGATGTCATCGCCACAGCCTGTCCCATGTGCAAACGGGCATTCCAACACGGCACCAACGCCAACGTGAAGGATATTGCTGAAATTGTCGCCGATAATCTTGAAAAATAATCTTCAATAAATAATTTTAACAACAAACAAAACACAAAGACAATGAATCAAGAATTATTAAAACTCTATCCTCACGATTTGTGGGAAAACTTTGCAAACTTCTGCGACAACCCGCATCCTTCCAAACACGAGACAGCTGTCGTCAACTGGATGAAAAGCTGGGCCAAGGAGCATAAGGTGAAGATCGAGCAAGACAAGACCGGCAACCTGCTCTTCACGATACCTGCCACCAAGGGCATGGAGAAGCTCACCCCCGTCATCCTTCAAGGCCACTGTGATATGGTGCCCCAGGCTGACGACCCCAAGTTTGACTTCCTGAAGAGCCCCATCGAGCCCATCATCGACAACGGTTGGGTACGTGCCAACCACACCACACTGGGTGCCGACAACGGCATCGGCGTGTGCGCAGCATTAGCTTGCGTCACCACCAAGGGCGTGGAACACGGTCCGCTGGAGATTCTCGCCACTATCGACGAAGAAACCGGCATGACCGGCGCTTTCGGCCTGAAAAAGGGCTTTGTCAAGGGCAAGATCCTCATCAACCTCGACTCCGAGACGGAGGGCGAACTGTACGTGGGTTGTGCCGGCGGTTTGGACGCCAACTTCGAGCGCAGTTACACCACGATGCCCACTCCCGACGACATGAAGGGCTTCAAGGTCTGCGTCAGCGGTCTGCATGGCGGCCACTCCGGCATGGACATCAACCTGGGCCGTGCCAATGCCAACAAGTTGTTGGTGCGCTGCATCTCCAATGCCGTGAAGGAGTTTGGCGCCTGCGTCGCCACCCTTAACGGTGGCAGTCTGCGCAATGCCATCCCGCGTGAGGCTATGGCCGTCATCGCCGTGCCCGCCAAGAAAGCCACCGCGTTCAAGAACTACATCAAGAAATATGAGGCCATCGTGAAGGCCGAGTTTGCCGCCACCGAGGAGAACCTCGCCGTCAGCGTCAAGGCTGTGGACACCCCGAAGAAGGTCATCCGCACCAAAGCCCAGAACCAGTTCCTCAATATGATCTTCGCCATCCCCAACGGGGTGGTCCGCATGAGCGACTCCATGAAGGATCTCGTGGAGACATCCAACAACCTCGCCAACATCAAGGCCGAGAATGGCAAGATGAGCGCCTGCTGTCTGCTGCGCAGCTCCGTGGATAGTGCCAAGGACGCCCTCGGCGCCAAGATGACTGCCATCGCCGAGCTCGCCGAATGCAACATCGAGCTCACCGGTGCCTATCCTGGCTGGAAGCCGAACATGGATTCTCCGATCATGAACACCTGCATGAAGGTCTATAAGAAGAAATTCGGCAACGAACCGAAGGTGATGGCCATCCACGCCGGCCTCGAATGCGGACTGTTCGGCGCCTGCTACCCCGACTGGGACATGGTCTCCTTCGGACCCACCATCGAGCATCCACACTCTCCCGTGGAGCGCGTCAACATTGAGTCTGTGGGCAAATTCTTCGATTTCCTGGTAGCCGTGCTTAAGAACGTTCCTACCAAGTAACCATTCCAACGAAAAGAGGGTGGCCCTGACTGGGACACCCTCTTTTTGTTTCATCTCTCCCCTAACAGCTACTATCTATTATTCTACAATCTCTACCAAACTCTTGCCCCTGCGGGGCTGCATAAGGAATAACTATTATCTATTATCTATCAACTATTATCTATTCTCCTCCCCTTCCCTCCCACAAGTTCATCATCATCATAACCCTTGCACCATGCACACGCACCACATCAACACCTTAGACCAAGAGTGGCAGATTCTCTTGAACATCAATGCCAATGAGAACACCTTATTGGAAAAGTGGGTTGCCCTTGCGCAGCAGCTGAAGGCAGCCGGATACCGTTATCAGACGCATCATATCACCGCCATTGGTGAGGGCACGGCTACGGCCGCGCGGCTGTGTCGGGAGGGTGCCCGCCATATCATCGCGGCGGGCGGCGACGGCACCATCAACGAGGTCATCAATGGCATTTTCACCTCCGGCGTGGAAACCCGAGACGTCTATCTGGCAATCCTTCCCATGGGACGAGGCAATGACATGGTGCGCACCCATCAGTACCCCCACGACCCGAACCAATGCGTCAGCATCTTGCAACAAGGCCTTTTCATGAAACACGACATCGGTTTTGTGCGCGTCACGGAAGGTGACGAGCTCGTCCGGGAACGCCACTTCATCAACATTGCCGGCTTTGGCTTCGACGGAGAGGTGATCCACAACGTCACCTACCGTCCCAAGAAGCTGCCCGGCCTCTCCGTCTACATGTCCGGCCTCATCACCACCCTGCTGAAACGGAAGTCTCCCACCGTCCAAATCAAGGCCGGTGACAAGGTCTTCCAAGGCAAGATCTTCATGACGGTGGGATGTATCTGCCAATACAACGGCAGCGGCATGCGCGAAGCCAAGATGGCTGACCCCCAGGATGGTCTGATGGACATCATCATCGTGCCCGATGTCAGCACCCTGCGCGTGCTGTGGCATCTTAAAGACCTCAAGAGCGGCAACCATGTGGACAAGATGAAACAGGTACTGCATTGGCAGACTCAAGAGCTGACCATCACCTCCACCGACCGCGTGTATGGCGAGGTGGAAGGCGAAGTACTCCCCTATGGTGACTATCACATCACCCTCATACCCAACGCCTTGAACGTACTGACCAACATCAAATAAATCTCCACAAGGCACTGCACGAACCCGGTGCGAAATGGAGGAACTCCGCAAGATGCCATCTGACATCGACACACAAGTGCCATCATGCATATAAGTACCATTATTAATTGTTTTAGTGATTATATAGAAGTTGACCTGCTGTTTGTTTTGCAGTGAATACAGATTATTGTTATCGTCGAAAACATGGTTATTTCAGTCTCTGATAATGAGCTGACTCACCACCTTTTCCTTGTCCGCACAGCCGTGCGGACCCCAAAAAGCACCCCTTCTTTTCAAGAAGGGGAGTTGGCGCCTCATGGCACGGAAGTGCCACCGTATGATGGAAGAGAATGTCGTACAGGTCTTATTTGTCTTTTGGGTCAACATTCATAACCTTGCCATTGTTTTTGTTATAGGGAGGAAAACATCCTTTTTCGGCCAGCAACATCCTTGGACAAAATATTTTCTCCAACTTTTCTCTAGATAGAATAGTTGCCAAAAGATCAAGCCGACATGAAATCCACCCGCTCTATCCGCCTCACCATGACGGCCTTCCCGCCCGCGTGCTCCATGGGGAAGTGTTTCGGAGAAACACTATCCTAATAACCCCTTATAAGGCGTCAGCCGCAATATGGGGTACAGGCAACGCGCGGGGAACATCTCGCGGCGCGGGGTGTCCGTGCCAAGATGATGATTCGTGCCGCCGCGAAAGGGAGTGTGTGCCATCAGGTATATAAACACAAAAAAATGGCAGGAAGTGAATCCTGCCATTTTTCAATCTATTAGAAAGCACAAAATCCTATTCCCAACTTGAACTGCAGCCAATAGGCACCGAGGATACGGCCGTCAGCATAGCCTTTGAAGGTACGCTTGGACCACTCCGTAAAGGCGTCATGCTTCAAGACAATACCCCGATACCCGCCAAAGGTGGTTCCCAAGGAGACCCCTAACGAGAGCTTCATAAAGGATGTCGGCCAGAAGTCATAACCATACTCGAGCTTGAAGCCTAAAAGCACAGACTTGCCACTTCTGATCTCAGAAAGGGCGTATGGATGCTCGGGATCATATTCTCCCGTGGGCCAATAATAGATAAGGTGCTGGTTGGCCGGCACACTGTCAATGGTATAGTCCGGGAGCCCTCCAACCATGTGCACAATAGGCTTGCCTGTCTCAGGATCCATCACGAGGTTGCCATCAGGATCACGCTCATAAACAGGATTCCCATCCATCACATATTTGGAGAAGAAACAGTCCAGGTTGAATTTCAGATAGTGGCCCATCGGAGCATCTGCATTGCCTACATATTGCTTGTAATACAGATTGAAACCATGGGCGGTCACATGCCCGTCGAAAGACCGATAGTCATAGTTGACATACTGGTCGGTAACGCTACTCCTGCTTAGAATATCATGTTGCATACCCTCAAAGGGAGAGGTGAAGAAGTTGTACCCCACCCCGACAGTTCCCTTCTTCCAGACCGCCACCTCCACACTGGGCGTGACGAAGAAGTTCATGCTGAGCATACCGGCACTTTTGTCTTCCCCATACTTATTCTCCAAGACTTGGGTGATATAGTTGGCATGGAAGTATGCCGGCGAGGTAGTGCCTTCCAGATCGAAGATCACCCGCTTACCCAGAAGTCCATAATATTGGCCATATCCTGCACATGCGCAGCAGACCATGATCCACAATAAGAATATCTTTTTCATAATCAGCGGGCTAAATAGTTACGTAGTTGGGTGTAAACGAAATTATCCAGCAAGACACGGCTGCTGGCCTCAGTTGTGTTGAGGCTCTTGGAGACCATGGTCTTGCCGTTCACGATGTCGGCCACCACAAATTGGGCTCGGGTGTTTCGGATGGGCACGCCGAAGTCGGCGATACCCACCGGAATCATGATGGGATTGGTGAGGGTGAGGATCAGATACATGTACTTGTTAAAGGAAGACATGCTTTGATACTGCTGCACCGCACCCACATAGCAGACCTGGTGTGTGCCTAGCGAATCCATGAACTCCTCCAGGTCGTCAGACGTGAGGTAGGTCATCGACATGGCCCCGGCGTTGGCATAGTCGTGCAGCCAACGTTGCCACTTCATCAGGTCGTTGTATTGGCGAGTGTTGGGATGCTTGTCGGCAGGCATCGAACCGGCGGCGGCAGTCTCCACCTTATACTTCTTGGCCATACGGGTCATCATCTTGAGCAGATGCTCGGACTGGCGGTGACTGGCCTCAACCTTCTCCTCTTTGTTCTTGGCATAGCAACGCACTTCCGGAGGGATGATCAGCAGAGCGCTCGACTTCACCGTATTGGGCTGCGTGATGGCATCCATGATCTGTTCATTCACCGCATCCGCCGACGCCCGGTTCATCATCGCAAAGAAAAGGGAATCGCGATGAATGTCCACCAGCATATAGTTGACGGTCTTGAACTTTTTGTCAGGCAGCACCATGGCATTGCCATTATTCTTCAAGCGGTCGTATTTGTTGTCGTAATGCACGGTGTCGTTCGTCGGGTCGAGGTGGATATCCTCCTTGAGCATACCTTGAGGGAAGTCGCAGAAATCGTTGTACTGCATCTTCTCTTTCACAAAGATATCCTTCATCAGATCCAGGACCACCCGCTCGTAGTATTCGTCCTTCGGGTGCTGGCGGTATGCCTTCCACGCTTCACGCAGGGCCAACACCGACCATTCGTTGCGGGTCAGTTTGGAGAAGAGGTAGCTCACCTGTTGCATTTCGCCCTCCACATCACGGTAGGAGGCAATCACGTCGTTGAGCGACCCGTCCAGCTTGTGCTTGGCCACCCCATAGAGGGAGGCCACCTCCGCCTTTTGCAGATAGACATCCCCAGGATACACTTCCTGCAGCACGAAGGCATTGTAGTAGGCCTTATCATACAGATGGTTCTGGAGATACAGGTCGATGCAAGCGAGGCGCGCCGTGCGGTTCACCTCGTCAAAACGGGACTTGTCCTGCCAGAACTTGACCCTTCCCTCATCGGACCAGCCATAGATCATAGCCTTCGCCACCTCCCGACGTCTGTCCACGTTAGGATGGGTAAAGAGGGTGTCCGTAATGCCCGAGCGGTCGGTAATCGGACTGACATTCGTGAGGAAATAGTTGTCTGGGAAATGGTAGAAGTCGGTCTCCACCTCTTTCCTCGGGAAAGGAAGCTCATCAAAGGGCAGATGGGAGTACTTCAGCACATCATAGACGCCATCCAGGACATCATAGCTGTAGGGGGAGTTCTGGTAAAAGACCGTCAACCCCACTCTGTCGGCCTCCAGCTCCTGTTCACGGGAGTGCTGGTGGTAATTCAGATATTTGGTCACGTAGCTGCTCTTGCGAGAGCTCTTCTCGGTCTGTTGGGCATGATGCAGATAGACATGGGCAATCTCATGCGCCATCACGAAGGCGAGTTCGGCCTCGTTGGTGATCTGCGCCAGCATGCCGGTGGTGACCAGGATGACGCCGTTGTTCAGGGCGTAGGCATTGACACGAGGAGAGAGCAGCACATAGAAGTGCACCTGGTTCTGAAGCTGAGGATGATCCTGCATCAGCTTCTCCGCGATATTGTCCAAGTAGTCGTTCATCGGGGTCCCATAGAGGATGCGTCCCTCCTTGAGGAGGCTGACCAGCATGGGATTATAGCTCTTGGCAGAGCGGGGCGTGTTCAGGGCTTCGGTCAGCGTGCTCGGAAAAGCGCCCGTGCACTCCGGCATGACAAACGTGGCGTTCTGCGCCTGTGCACCCATATAGGTCCACCAGCAGAACAAGAAGCCCAGAAGGGTCGTCAATCGTCTCATAACTTGTTAAAATGAGTGGTTAACCTTCACAATCTCAGCCATTTTTTTCTTGTTGGTGCCGATGCCGAGCACAAAATCATCTTCCACCAGAAGCGGGATGATCATCCGGTATTTGTCGGTCTTGCCGTTCAGGATGGCTTTCGTCTCAATAGGTTGACCGGGCACGATGGTGCAATAGGCAGTGGCGTGGGCAGGCGCATAGGAGGGCTTGCTCAAGAGACCGCTCTTGCCCAGGTAGTTCTCCATAGCATCACAGTAGAACAGATAGACCTTGTTGTTATGCATCACCGGCATGTAGGAGAAGCCCTGGCCGCGCAACCAAAGAGTGTTTTGCGGTGTACCACTGGAAGCATACTGGTTCTTCTTGATGACAGCGAAATCGTTGATCTTGCCATTGGCATCTGCATATACTACCGGGATGTTGCGGGCGAAGTACTTGTAGGTCGTCATGCCTCGGTTGTCGGTGTAGGCGATCATCGTTCTCATCTCACCCAACAGCAGCAAGCTACCGTCTTCATACTCTTCGACAAACTGGGCGCGAGTGGCATAATGGCTGGCAGCAGGGATGCCCAGCATAGCCTTCTCAGCATAATAGTCCTTCGGGAACTCCATCTTGTCCACGCTGATCTCCTCTCTCTTCGGGTCGAAGATGGCCATGTAGGAGCCAGCCTCATTCTTCGTCAGTTCTTCATGATAGTAGCCGCCCAAGGCCACCTTGCCGTTCTTCAGCATCTTCATGACAGAGGAAGAGAGATAACCAAAGTCAATGCGCTCATCCACAGACAGGGTATTGTCATCGGTCATCACCACAAAATGGAGGGTCTCGTCCTCGCGGCTGGTCCTTGTGGCATTGTCATAGGAGCAGATGGCCGCATAGGCAACGCCCTCATTGTCAACCATAAAATCCATGACAGTAAAGGTCTTGTTGGCAAAGTTGAAGTCGAGGTTGTTCTCCCAGATCTGCTCGCCACCCTCACCGAAAGCCTTGGCAACAGAACCTTTGAAGTCGTTCTTTTTGGAGGCTGCCAACAGACAGAAGGCCATCTTGGAGTTGTCGGGAGATACCGCATGCTGCAGATAGAGGCCATCGCGCTTCTCCGTGGTCACCGAGATGATCTCCTGCGGATGCCACTTCGCCTGATTTGAGTTCTTCTCGATAGCATTCATGTACATGGTATAGGTCTTGGTCTTGTTCTGCCACTCACTGTATAAAGCGTAGATATTGTCCCCGTCTTCGTACATCGTGACAAAATTGTAGGAGTTGAGGTGCTGCAGCTGAATCTCCGAGACCGAATAATCTTCCAAAGAGATACTGTACAGGACATCGAATACCGGTTTGGAGGAAGACCAGACCGTGTTGTCGGTGTAATACAAATAGAGATGGCCATCGGCACTCTCTATCTGACCGGCAGCCAAATAGGGGGCAAGTTGGGCTTTCACAATATTCTCTCTGATGACATTGTAAGACTGTCCGAACAGAGAGATGCTGGCCATTGCCAACAAACAGAATAAGGCTAGTTTTTTCATTGGTAGTGGTTTATTAATTATTATATTGTAAACTTTTTAATTGCGTGGCAAAGATATAAAAAAAGGGACTTCAATTTTTTACTTCTTCGCGCTGCCGCCGACCTTGATGCGAAGTCCGTTAAACATCATGATAAGCAAACAACGCTGCAAAATTAATTCTTTTATCTATTCTTGGGACACAAAAAGTCCAAAAGGTTGCAGTTTGTTAATAATTTTTTGTTTATATTTGTTCAACTATTTGATTTTTAATTAATTAATTCCAAGGCGTAATACTTGCTCGTAACGGCACAGGTTGTAAATCAGGTTTGTCAGGGTGACGTGCGAGAAAATTTTATCGTAAAAGTTCAAAGACGGATACTTGGCCGGCTTTCATTATGATGCCGAGAAACAGAAATCGCAGGCATTCTTCATCTACTATTAAAAGGGATGTGCCACTTTAATAATCTCTCCTTTATATCTGTCACTGATCGCAAGCCCTATAACCCCATCGGATTCAACAAATAGGGGAATGCGCATATCATGTTTTGACTGCAAACCCATCAATAAAGCATCTATATAAACAGGCTGATGAGGGACAATAGCACAAAATGCAGATGCCAGCTCCAGTCTGTAGGTGGATTTTGCCGGCACATCCGACTTACCTTTGTAATTATCCAGCGCATCACTGAAAAAGAGATAGACCTTGTCTTGAAACATCTTGGCAAAATAGGAATATCCCTGACCTCTTAACCAATAAGATGGTTCAACATCCCCATTGTTTGCATATTGGTTCTTCTTAATCAAGGCAAAATCATTCAATGTACCTTGAACATCGGTATAAAAAACGGGAATGTGGCGAGCATAATGCCGATAATAAGAACCTCCATCCGTAAACAGAACTAACCTTTTGGCTCTCATTTCGCCCAAAAGGAGAAGCGAACCATCACTAAACTCTTCTACATACTGGATTTCTGTTGAATAACAGGTGTCGTGAAGATCGTACACATCGCTATTGCCATAGTAGTCAGACGGAAACGGCATTGTGTTCGTCGAAATGTCTTCATTCTTCATATCAACAATTGCCATATAAGCACCCGCCTCAGGTTTGGACAGACGCTCCGTAAAATAGCCACCAATGGCCATATTGCCGTTACGCAAAAGTTTCAATTTGGCAGATGTGACATATCCGAAATCGACAGCCTCATCCAAAACCCGAATGGTATTATCAGACATCATCCACAGATGCAATGTCTCATTTTCACGACTATCGGCCGTTCTGTTGTCATACGATATGATAGCAGAGTAAACCATTCCGCCGTTATCCACCAACAGATCCAAAATCTGGATAGTCTGATTGGCGAAATCCGTCTCAAGAGGGTCCTCTCCTTGTTTTTCTCCATGCTCACCCCAAACGGACACCTCGCTCTTGACAAGTCTTCCATTATCCAATGCATAGATCAAAAACGCCACATGACTATAGTCGGGAGATATGGCATACTTGACATGGACATCATTCTTTGTTGGAACTGAAACAGTGAATATTTCTTGAGGGTTCCAGGACGCAGCGCTCTGACTCTTATCTATTTTATTCATAATCAAGGAATAGGTTTTAGATTTTCTATTCCAGGCCTCATAAATTGCAATAATATCCGACTGATCCTCATACATACAAAGAAAAGAACAGTAGGATAGACGTTGAAGATGAATCTCCGAGATGGCGTGCGTCTTTTTGTCCATCACATACACATAATCATCCACCATTTTTTTCTCAGAGAGAGGATAGTATCCTGCATTAAAAATGTAGTAGGAGTCACCGGAATCCTCAATCACACCATTCGCGATGAATGGCATTTGCATTACGGGGCGCCTAGTATCAGTTTTTAACACTGAAACATTTTGTCCCGAAAGACACATGGCAGCCATTAGAACGATCAAACACAATGTACTCTTTTTCATAAATATCAAATTTGAACTAAGAAATCTGAAATCATTTATAACCATCTCCTATGACAGTTAGCTGTCGCAAAACCCGTCAGTTCTCAACTATTATCTATAATCTGTTATCTATTCCTTCTCATTCAGCTTCGCCTTGCCCCAGAAACGGAGGATGGCGATCTCGGCGAGGAAGCAGAGCAGAGCCAGCAGGAGGAACCAGAGCCATAGCGGGCGGCCATTCATATTGTCGGTGGCAGCCTTAGCCATGTCTTTGGTGTCGCCACGCACGATCTTGATGTCGGCGGGTGCCTCGGTGATCATATCCTGCAGGGCTTTCTCGTCATAATAGGTGAGGTTCGACTCTTTCCTGTCCTGGTTGAAGGCCAGCGCTCCCTCCACAGCCCCGTTGTTGACCACATCATAGTGGCCGCTCTCGGAGACCTGATTGTGGAAGTAGAGGGCCACCTCATTGCCGGAGGCACGCTGCTCGGGGATGAACTCGAACTGGCCGCTGTGGGCTTTCAAGGAGACAGACCCTTCGGAGTGCGCACCCGTCAGGCTGACCGTCTGCATGTTGTCACGGCCGATGACGTTGTAGAGTTTCGTCTGCATGGAGCTCATGATGCCGACATTGTGCAGCGGCACGAAGAAGAGCGCATGGCGATGGGCATTGCCGAAGGCATCGTCCATGCCGACCGCCGACAGGACCACCTTGCCCTTGCCCACCGAATAGGCAGTCAGCAGGGCATCACCGTTCTCCAGCGTCATGACGACCTCCCCGCCCTTGGTGCTGCCCCCGATGGTGTAGTGCTGCAGCGTGACGGGCATATCGACTTTCTCTTCCTTATTGTTAAAGGCCCCCTTGAAGTAGAGGCTCTCACGGTTCACCGACTTGCACTTCACGGAGTTCTTGACCAGCTGGCCATAACGGCCCACGCCGAGTCCCGATAGGAATGAGGACCAAGTGGCATCCATCTCCGTGCCGGGCAGCACCAGCAGGGTTCCCCCACCCTGCACAAACTTGCCCAGCTCGTCGGCCATGCCGGAAGAGAGCGTCGGCACGTCGCTCAACACCACCACGTCCGCCTTTTTCATCATTGTGTAGTTGACCTGGGTGTAAGGCATTCCCTGGTAGTTGAAGACGGAGTCTTTGCCATATAGGGCCTGCACAAAGCGGTTACCCTGCTTGCCCGTAACGGCCACGATGTTGGAGTTGTCCGTGACCGTGTAGGTGAGGTACAGGTCATCGTCAAAGACAATCGGAGCATCCTCAATGGCGATGCGGGCATACTGGATACCGGGAGCGTCAATTGTATAGACCATCCGGCAATCTACCGTGCCACCGGGCTGCAGGTCAACGGTGGAGATGGCCTTCTGCTTGTCGTTGATATAGAGCTTCACCGGCAGCTTCTCCAAGGTCTTGTCGCCATAGTTGGAGATGCGGGCGTACAACGTGACTTGGTTGCCCAGCTTGAAGACGGGCGACAGGAACCAGCAGCTGTCCACACTCACATTGTTGGTGCCCTCGGCAGGCATCGGGATGAGGAAGGTCTGCGCGGCCGTGTCGCGACGGATGTCGGTGGCATCGAAGCCGTTTTTCTGGAAGTCGGAGATATAGTAGTGGACCACGTTGGTGTGCTGCGACTGGGCGGCCGTGTTCCGTTCAAAGGTCCGGATCTCATCGAAGGTATGGCTGTTGGGCGACACCTCGATCTTGTCGAGCATCTCCAGCATCTGGTCCTTGTTGAGCACGCGCGACTCCTCACCGGAGAAGTCCTGGGTGGTCAGCACGAAATCATCGCCATAGTTGAAGGTGTTGACGATAGCCTTGGCGGCATCGATGGCATCGTTGAGCATGGTGCCGTTCTGGCTGTTGCTCTCCATCGAGTAGGAGTTGTCGAGGAAGAGGGTCACCAGGTTGCCCTTGCCGTTTTTATGCTTGGGATTGGGAATATAGGGCTGGGCGAAGGCGAACACAAGGGCCGCGATGCCGAGCACCCGCAGCGCCAGCACGATGAGGTGCATGATCTGCGACTCTCGCTTGGTTTTCTTCTCGATGTCCTCCAACATCTTCACGTTGGAGAAATGGATGGTCTTGTATCTTCTGAAGTTGAAGAGATGAATCAGGATCGGTATGGCGATACCGGCAAGACCGATGAGCAATAGGGGGTTTGTGAATAACATAATGGTCGGTTGGGAGTTAAGAATTAAGAGTTAAGAGTTAAAAGTTAAGAGTTAAGGGTTAAATATACAGTCAATGTTCAAAGTCAATGTTCATCGCCAATGGCCAACGGCTAACAGCTAATGGCTAATGGCTAATGGCTAACAGCAGTCCCTTCAGGTATGCGCCTTCGGGGTGGTAGATGTTGACGGGATGGTCGGGGGCTTGTTGCATCTGGTGTACCACCCGGGCGTTCTTGTGTTCCAGGGCGGCGGCGGAGAAGAGGATCGTACGGAAGTCGTCCATACTGATGGCTTGGGAGCAGGAGAAGGTAAAGAGAAGGCCTCCGGGCTTGAGGAGCTGCATCGCCTTGCGGTTGATGGTCCGATAGCCTTTGGTGCCCTGTTCCTTCACCTTGAGATGTTTGGCAAAGGCGGGCGGGTCGAGGACGATAAGGTCGTAGGGGTCCGTCTGTTGTTCCATGAAGGCGAAGACATCCTCGCAGCAGGCGCTGTGACGCTGTTCGCAGTCGGGGCCGAGCAGGGCGACATTCTGGCGGGTCAGCTCGATGGCGCCGCGAGAGATATCGACGGAGTCCACGTGCGTGGCACCGCCGCGCAGGGCGTAGGAGGAGAAGCCGCCGGAGTAGCAGAACATGTTGAGGACGCGCTTGCCGGCAGCGTACCGTTCCACCATGGCACGGCTGTCGCGCTGGTCAAGGAAGAAGCCCGTCTTCTGGCCACCGACGATGTCGATCTTGTAAGGGACACCGTTCTCCTGGGCCACCAGCTCGGGGTTCAGTATGCCGGCCAGCACCCCGTCGGGCACCTCGATACTGCAGGCGTTGTTAAGCGTCTGGCTGCTCTTGTCATAGACACAGCGTAGGTCGGGCAGCAACTCCTGCAGGGCGCGGGCGAAGGTGTCGCGCAGACGGTACATGCCTAGCGAATGACATTGCACCACCGCATGGTCACCATACAGGTCGATGATGAGACCCGGCAGACCGTCGCCCTCGCCATGGACGAGGCGGAACATGGTCGTCTGCGGGGTGGGTAGGCCAATCGTGTGACGGTAGTCTAATGCTCTTTGCAGTTTGCCGCGCCAGAAGTTCTCGTCCGGCTCCACCAGCTCAAAGGAGAAGACACGCACCATGATGGAGCTGTTGGCATAGTGACCCAGGGCGAGAAAACGGCCCTCCTGGTCGGTCACCTCCACGATGTCGCCATCCTGCAACCCCTTGTCCTTACGGGCCACCGCCCCCGAGAAGACCCAGGGGTGAAAGCGCTGCAAAGAACGCTCCTTGCCGTTACGGATGACTATCTTTCTCATGATCTAGTGTTATAAGGCAATGTATCCTCCGCCACCTGAGCAAGTGGATTGGGCGTTGTATCATAAACAGCCTTCCCCTTCTCAAAAAGATATTCTGGAGAAAAATCTGCCCCATTATCCCATTCTATCGTATTAAAACGAATATGAAATTTTTGAAATTCCTGAATATCCTTCAGGGGCTCAAAAACGCTCCCCTTCAGCGAATCTTTCAAATCCACCTCACGCACATCACCAGTATTGAACCACAATCTGATTTGATATTCTGATATATACTCCGCTTTTACTATCTCCAAAAACATACTACCTATTTTAAAGGATCAATTTCCGATAAAGTTTCACCATTCTGTGCCCGATTCCAATTCATCATCAGTTCCTCACGATGCAAATCCAACCATTCTAAAATCAAACGCAAGGCGCGCCCAGGCATTTCACCCTTCACTACCCCATGCATTATCTCAACAGATATCTTATATTCACCATACCAAGCATGGAAATGAGCTGGCGCATGGTCCATAAAGTTCATGAATATGACAATTCCATAGAAGAAACTAATCTGAGGCATTGAAGTATTTTTTGAGGCCGCAAAGATAACAACTTTTTCCGGGTTTTTAAGAAAAAAATCACAGGGGGCGTTTATGACTTTGAACTTTGACTTTGAGAATCACCCCCGCAATTCTTCATTTACCAGTGATCAGTGATCAGTGAACAGTGATTAGTGATTAGTGATTGGTAAAGAGTGAAAAGTGAACAGCAAACTGTAAAACGTAAAGGAACTGAACCCTCTTAACTTCTTAGTTTCTTAATTTCTTAGTTTCTCAAACTGCGAGGACGCAGTTTGCTCCGAACTCCTAACTGATCACTGATCACTCTTCACAGATCACTTTCATCACTTTCCCGTAACAAAGTTGATCTCGCGGTCCGCACCGGCGGTGTGGCCGTCTTGGGTCCTGTGGTAGCCCCCCAAGACCGTAAATCCATAGGCATGGTCGGGCTCCAGGTAGAAAGTGACATGCAAGGTCTTATCATCAGACCACTTATATTCTTTGAAGGTGGGAAAATCGGCGGAGGAGCTGGGGTTCATGGCAATGCCCTGAACCATCGGCTTGGAGAATTTGATGACGACCGTATAAAGACCGCTGGGAACATTCTTGGCACCATTCTTAATGCTCACCTTGTACGTGGCATTCAGCTTGTCTGCTTTCTTGGACTGTTTGATATATTCCTTCAGGTCAAAGTCGTTCACGGTTTTGGCCAAAACAGGCATGAATTCCGACATGGTAGGATAACTGCCTCGCTGTTGTTCGTATTGCTTCAGCGCATCACACAAGGTCTGGACGAGGATAAAGCCCTGTCCTTCCTCATCTTGGATGAGATCCAACACGCTGACTTGCGGGTAATGTGCGATCAGATAGCGGATGACGGAGGCACGTACAAACGTCTCGTTCATCATGGTCAGTGCTGACAGATAGGCGGATTTCTTCAACTGCTCAGCCTTGAATACAAACACCTTCTCGGCGGAGTGGCTCATCAGCGACCAATATTGCAAGTTCAAGGGGTTGCAGTAAGGATGACAGAACTCATGGATGATAATGGGCAACACGTATTGGCCGTAAAAGAAATCGTCGTTTTCGCTGAGCTCACAACTCCCGATCACGGGACTCAGCACATAACTGCTATCCTGCAGCTGGGCACTACACCCGTAGTTGTTGGGACCCACGAGCAGACTGAGCACAATGTCGAACCGACTGCCGCTTTGTGTGCTGAAAAAGTGGTCAAACCAGTCGAAATCCACATTTTCAACAACCGACTTAAAGTTCTCCTTGACCTTCTCATACACCTCTTGCTGTTGTTCATACCACTTATGAAAATCCGTTTTTTGGTAAAAATCGTTCAGCGGTTTCAGGAACTCTTCCTTCTCTTGCTCCGACCAACGGTCAAAAGAGGGATCGCTGCCTTTCAAAAAGCCATCGTCGAGCACGACATGGCCGGCATCGTCCACGTAGAGATGCAGGCCGTAGGAGGCCACTGCGTCGTAGCCGATCCCCGACTCCAGCTGGTATTGACGGGCCAACTGCACCACTGGATGATCCTTAAATGGGGAGAAATACTCATCCACCTTCTCCGCGTACTGCGGAATCCTACACTTGTTATATTCTTGAGAACCAGAGAGTCGCCATATCACAGAAACGAGATCAACGCATTCGTCAAAATAGACGGGAATGGCACTTTGGGCAAATGCGAAGACTGCAAAGAGGAGGCCGCAAAGGGTACTGGTCAGTTTTTTCATCATTTCAAATTCTTAAAACAAACGTTGCAAAAGTAAGCATTTTTTCGGCATGATTATTGCAGAAAATATTGTCAGTCACAAGGCATTTTTTATTATTTTTGCACCCTTAAAAAAAGAACGTTCATTTTTATGGAATACAATTTCTCACCAGAGATGGTTTTCGCCTTCGAAGAGGCGAAGAAATATGCTATACAACACAAGTCTCCCTTCATCGGGGTGGAGCACATCATGCTGGCCATCCTCCGTTATCCGGAGCAGTCTATCACCAAGAAGCTGATGGACTTGTATCAGGTTGACACAGAGGCTTTGGCTGGCAAGTTCGAGGAGATGCTGGCCCAGGTGGAGAATGACGGCACCACGGAAGAGAATCCGCGTCTGTCGGTACAGGCCGAGAACACCATCCGCGTCACCTACCTGTTATCCAAGAAGTTCCGCAGCAACAAGATGGAGGCTCACTTCTTCGTCTTGGCGGTCTTGAAGGAGGACCGGCTGAGCAACACCAATGCCACGCGTGCCCTGCTGACACGGGCGGGCCTCTCCTACAACTCCTTCCTCAACGAGGTGCAGCGCGCCCTCAACATCCCCACTGATGATGAGGAAGAGCTGGTCGGTGCGGGCGACGACGATGACAACGAGCGCGTGACGGCGCGTCCCAAGAAGGGCTCCGCCACCCCCATCCTCGACAGTTTCGGCAAGGACCTGACGCAATACGCCATGAAGGGCAAGCTGGACCCCGTGGTGGGCCGCCAGAAGGAGCTGGAGCGCATTGCCCAGATCCTGAGCCGCCGCAAGAAGAACAACCCTGTCCT
>JAGCGA010000004.1 GCA_017649855.1 Bacteroidales bacterium | reverse complement strand
GGCGCCGCCGCGGATGGTCGGGCTCTTGATGCTACCGGCACGGGCGCCGCCGGTGCCTTTCTGGCGTTTGAGCTTGCGGGTGCTGCCCGACACGGTGGAGCGTTCCAGCGTGTTGTGGGTGCCCTGGCGTTGGTTGGCCAAATATTGTTTCACGTCCAGCCAGATGGCGTGGTCGTTCGGTTTCACGTTGAAGATTCTGTCGTTCAGGGTGACCGTCTTGGCAGTTGCGCTGCCGTCTATGTTATATACTGTTAACTCCATCTCTCAATAATTATATAAGATCCATTAGCACCAGGTACGGAACCTTTTACTAAAACTAAATTCTTTTCTTTCACAATCTTCATGATCTGAAGGTTGATGACTTTCACCTTGGCATTGCCCATTTGGCCTGCCATACGCATTCCCTTGAATACGCGGGAAGGGTAGGAGGATGCACCCATGGAACCGGGAGCTCTCAAACGGTTGTGCTGACCGTGCGTGCTGTCGCCTACACCACGGAATCCGTGACGCTTCACAACACCCTGGAAACCCTTACCTTTGGAGATGCCGCTCACGTCGACAAACTCTCCCTCAGAGAAGATGGTAACATCCAACACCTCTCCGAAGCTCTTCTTGTGGCCCTCCTCAAAACGGGTGAACTCACGGACGATCTTCTTCGGCGTGGTGCCGGCTTTGGCGAAATGACCCTTCAGGGGCTTCGTCGTGTTTTTCTCTTTCTTTTCGTCGTAACCCAATTGGATTGCACTGTAACCATCCTTTTCGATGGTCTTGACTTGCGTGACTACGCAAGGACCAGCCTCTAGTACTGTGCACGGCACCATCTTGCCGGAGGCATCATAGATGCTAGTCATCCCAATTTTCTTTCCTATTAATCCTGACATTTTTTTGTTAGTTTGTATAAATTAGTAATTATTTCTGCATTTTCAGTAAACCATTCCTTGAAAATATCTGATTGAAAACCAGTCGTTTATTGTTCTTTTGCGGTATATACTAAAAAGCCTGCAAATATACATTTTTTTCTATTCCAAATCATTTTATGCAAAAAAATCTTTTTAACACCTCCATGATATTCTGCGATGTGCCTCCTTTTTTCCGTTGCCTCCAACCTTTCCACATCCAGTTTTGTGATGCGAAAATATACGGAAAAACCATGTGGACAATTCTATTTATTAACGTTTCATCATAATGGAAAAAGTGTATTTTTGCACGCTGAAACGTAAAGCGTGCAAAAATGAAAAAACCTAGAACAGACGAGACCATACAGCGTGTGGCTGCCCTCCTCTTCCAGAGGTTCGGCTTCGAGAAGACCTCCATGGAGGAGATCGCCCGCGAAGCACATAAGTCCAAACGCTCCGTATATAACTATTTCCGTAACAAGGAGGACCTCTTCAGCAAAATGGCCTCCGAAGAGATAGAGCATATCCGTGAAACTCTTCAGGATGTAGTCGCGGACGAAAGCCAGCGGGTGCTCACCCGGCTGCGACAGTATCTCCTCTTGCGTGTGGAGTTGATGGCCTCGGCCGACAACTTGCGCGTCGCTTTGCGCGACAAGATGATCCACGACCGTCATCAGCGCTTCCAGGAACTCAATGATGCCATGTCCCTTTTTTTGCAGTGGGAGCACGACTCTTTCAAGAAGGTCTGGTATGCCAAACCCACCCAAGACCCTGCCGAGACGGTGGAGCTTCAGGCCGCCGCCTTTGCCGATATGCTGCAGGTTACCCTGAACGGACTGGTTCATACTTTCTTTGTGGAAGACAAATATGAACAATATAAAGCCTCGTATAGTATGCTCATAGATTTGATTATCAGCAGCGTGTTTTTTCAGTTTGCCGGCTATAGCATGCCCGAGTATCATGGCATGACCCCTTCAAATGTTGTACAATAATATATATAGTAGATGATCGTGATGAAAAAGGATATTGCTTGTTTTATGATGATTCTGATGGCCTTGTCGTTGACCTCTTGTCGTCACCATGAGACTGAGACTCCCATGTCGCCGGTGGAAGTGGACGTGATGATCGTGGACACGGCGAGTGGTTCGTTAGCCCGCACCTATGTGGGGGAGGTCTCCGAGAATCTCTCTCTCTCATTGGGCTTTCCCCTGGGTGGCAGGGTTGAACGTGTCTATGTGCGGGAGGGGGACAAGGTGCGCGCGGGGCAGCTGCTGGCTTCTGTGGACAAGACGAGCGCCCGCAATGCTTACCTCTCGGCCAAAGCGACCCTTGACCAGGCGGAAGATGCCTATGCCCGACTGAAACAGGTCTATGAGCAGGGTAGTGTGGCCGAGGTGAAGTGGGTGGAGATGCAAACCAACCTCGACAAAGCCCGCTCGTTGGAGCAGATGGCCAAGAAACAACTGGATGATTGCGACTTGTACGCGCCTGTCGCGGGGGTCGTGGACCGTTGTGAGGCGCAAGCTGGCGCCACCCTCCTTCCGGGCATCCCGGCCGTCACCCTGCTGGATGTCCACACATTGTCGGTCTCCTATGCTGTCCCGGAAGACGATATCGCGGAGATACATGTGGGGGATACGGCATCGGTTGTCGTCCCTGCCCTGAACAACCGACGACTGAAGGTGAAGATCTCGGAGTGCGGGGTGTCTGCCTCCCGCGTGGTGCACAGCTATCAGGTGAAGGCAGTCTTTGTCCGTCCGCCCGCAGAACTGCTCCCTGGCATGGTCTGCAAGGTCTCTGTCAACAAGCCGGCCGCCGCCCGTCAGGGACTGGTGATTCCCGCCAAGTGCGTCCAGACCCATCCCCAAGGGCAGTGCGTCTGGGTCGTTCGTGACGGCAAGGCCCAACGTATCCTGATTCAAGCTTCCGAGTTCGTGGCCAATGGCGTGCTCGTCACGGATGGCCTTCGCGCCGGAGACACAATCGTGACCGCCGGGGTCCAGAAATTGTACCCGGAGGCCCCTGTCACCATCCGTTCTTCTTCCAACTAACGACCGCTCTCATGGCAAAACGCAAAACCAACCATATTCTCTCCGCTATCCGTAGCCACAATATCATCTTCTTTATGGTGGCTTGTCTGGTGTTGTTCGGCATTTTCGGCCTGACGCAAATGAACAAGGATGAGTTCCCACAGTTCACTATCCGCCAAGGTGTGGTGGCTGCCATCTACCCCGGTGCTTCCGCACTGGAGGTGGAAGAGCAGGTGACCAAGCCCCTGGAGCGCTTCCTGTTCACTTACGAAGAAGTGAACAAGTCGCTGACCTATTCCACCACCGAGAACGGGGCGGTGTACATCTATGTGGAACTCAACACTTCGGTCAAGCACAAAGATGAGGTGTGGTCCAAAATCCGTCATGGCCTCCAGCTCTTCAAAAAGACCTCTCTTCCTGCGGGGGTGTTGGAGGTGGTCGTGGTGGACGACTTTGGCAATACGGCCTCCATGTTGCTGGCGGTGGAATCGCCCGATCGCACGCCCCGGGAGTTGGAGACCTACGCCAACCTGTTGTGTGACAACTTGCGCACGATCCCCGAGATGGGGCGCATCAAGATCACGGGACAGCAAAATGAGGAGGTCGCGGTGCTTGTGGATCAGGAACGCCTGGCTTCCTATGGCATCAGCCAGCGATCCCTGCTGGTGGAACTGGCCACCCAGGGCCTGCGCACCGTCAGTGGCAGTGTGGATAACGAGGCGGGCGAGGCGATGGTCTTCCTGGACATGCCCTATCAGTCTGAATATGAGCTGGGCGAGCAGATCGTCTATGCGGACCCCTCCGGCAGCGTGGTCCGTCTTCGCGACATCGCCACCATCCAGCGACGCTATGCCGCGCCCAAGAGCTGTATCAAATTCGACGGCTCACCCGCCGTGCTGATCTCGATGGAGATGAACCCAGGCAACAATATCGTGGCTTTCGGCAAGAAGGTGGAGAAGGTCATCCGGCAGACCCGCCAGCAGATCCCGCCTGACGTGGATATGCACCGCATCACCAACCAGCCTAAGGTGGTCGACAAGTCTGTGATGTCCTTCCTTCGCGATCTGCTCTTCTCTATCATCGTGGTCATCGCGGTCATGTTGCTTCTCTTCCCCCTGCGGACAGCGCTGGTCTCCAGCTCCAGCGTGCCGATATGTACGGCCATCACGATGGGCCTCATGTATGTCTGCGGCATCGAGATGAATACGGTGACCCTGGCCGCCCTGATTGTGGTCCTCGGCATGATTGTCGATGACTCGGTCATTGTCATCGATGGCTATACCGACATGATCCGCGATGGCCATTCCAACCTCTATGCGGCTGTGACGAGCACTCAGCAACTGTTTGTGCCCATGTCGCTGGCCACCTTGGCCATCTCGGGCATGTTTTTCCCCATGACCCGGATCATCACCGGGCCCTTGGGCGACTTCGTGCAGCTGTTCCCCTTCACGGTGGCCTTTGCGCTGGTCTGCTCCATCTTTTATGCCGTATGGATCATCCCCTACATCTCCACGCGCTACATCCACCGTCCCAGGACAGGCCAGCGGCTCGGACGCTTTGCCACTGCCCAAAACCGTTTCTTTGAACGCCTGCAGGATATCTATGAGTGTGTTCTCTCCTGGTGTTTCCGGAATCCGGCTGTGGTCATCCTCTTCGCCTTCGGGGCTGTCGGCTTGGGTGCCTTGATGTTTTCCCATCTCCATATTCAGATGCTGCCCAAGGCTGACCGCGACTGCTTCGCCGTGGAGATCCATCTGGCGCAAGGTAGCACTATCGACCAGACCACTATGGTGGCCGACAGCATGGAGCATCTGTTGCGCCGTGACCCGCGCGTCACCTCCGTGACCTCTTTCATTGGCTGCTCCTCACCACGTTTCCATGCTACCTATGCCCCGCAAATGGCCCATAAGAACTATGCCCAGTTTATCGTCAACACCACTTCGGAGCGCGATACCCGCCGCATCCTGAAAGACTACTCCGAGCAGTATGCCCACCACTTCCCCAATGCCTATGTGCGGTTTAAGCAGATCGACTATCAGGCAGTGAAAAATCCTGTGGAGGTCCGTATTGCGGGCGATGATCTCGATTCGTTGAAACAGGTGGCAGAGTCGCTGAAATGTTTCATGGAGACGCAACCCTCACTGGCATGGGTCCATTCCGACATGGACGAGAGCTCCCAGAATATCGCTGTGAAGATGAAGAGTGACGAGGCCACCCGGCTGGGCGTCACGCAGAGTATGCTGTCACTGTACCTCTCTTCCGCCCTCGACGGCCAGGCGCTGACGGCACTTTGGGAGGATGACTACAAAGTCCCGGTGGTGCTCTACACCGCAGAAGAGAACCATGTCAGGAGTTATCAGGATATGGAGGATTTCTTGATACCCACCGCCATCCCTTCAGTGTGGGTGCCCTTGCGCCAGGTGGCCTCTGTCGAGCCCGCCTGGACGGATGCCTCCATCAACCATCGCAATGGCAGACGGACGGTCACGGTGGGCGCCGATCTGCGGGAGGGCTATAGCCAACCTGAGGTGATGAAGGTCCTCGACCGTTATGTCCAGAAGACACTCTCCCCGACGTTGCCGCAGGGCGTGGAGATCTCCAATGGCGGCTTGACGAGCGTCAATGGCCAGGTTATCCCGCAGATAGCCCTGAGCTTCGTTGCCGCCGTGCTGGTGCTCTTTGTGTTCCTGCTCTATCATTTTGCGAAGATCGACGTCGTCCTGCTGACACTCTCCGCCAGCCTGATCTGCATCTTTGGCGCCTCATTGGGACTGTTTCTCTTCCAGCTCGACTTCAGCATTACGGCAGTGCTGGGCGTGGTGAGCCTCATCGGCATCATCGTGCGTAATGCTATCATCATGTTTGAATATGCGGAGATGTTGCGTACCGAACAGCATCTCAACGCCCGAGAGGCAGGATTCGAGGCGGGCAAGCGAAGAATGCGCCCGATATTCCTGACTTCCGCAACCACGGCTCTTGGCGTGATGCCCATGATCGTCGCCCATACCGCCCTCTGGATGCCGATGGGTGTCGTGATCTGCTTCGGAACGATCTTCTCATTGCCTCTGGTCGTCACGGTGCTGCCGGTGGCCTATTGGCAGATTTTTAAAAAGGAGGATAAAAAATGAAAACCAAAACCCTCATCCTTGCCCTGTGCTGTTGTCTGACCTGGAGTGCCGTCGCAACAGCCCAATCCTTGTCGTTGGACACTTGCCTTTCGCTTGCCCTGGAGCATAATGCAGCGGTCCGGAATGCCGAATTGGATGTGGAGATGGCCAAGCTGGTCAAAAAGCAAGCCTTCACCAAGTACTTCCCTAATGTGAGCGGCACATTCCTCGCCTATGATGCCCTCCATCCGCTGGTCGAATATGGTATCGATGACATCCAGAGTGCCACCATCCGGGAGTGGCTCCAGTATCTCTATCAGCGTTTTGGCCCAACATTGGACCTCTCAGAATCCCTCACTTTCGCCGAGAAGGGACTTTCTGTAGGTGCCACGCTGGTGCAGCCTGTCTTCATGGGTGGACAGATCATTAACGGCAACCGGCTGGCCAAGGTGGGCGTGGAGGCGGCTGAGCTCCAGTGCCAGCTCCAGCAGCAAGAGGTGTTGCTTATGACCGAGCAGAGCTATTGGCTGGTCATCTCGCTGCAAGCCAAGCAGGCGACCGTTACGACAGCCCTGGACTTTTTGGACACCCTCTACCGCGATGTGCAAGGCGCCCTCAGTGCCGGTCTGGTAACTCAAAACGACCTGCTGAAGGTCTCCCTCAAACGCACGGAGATGCAGTCCAACCTCCTGCGCTTGAACAATGGCCTGCAACTGGCTAAAAGAGCTTTGTGCCAGATGATTGGCATCGACTACACGGAGGCGCTTGCCCTGGAGGACTCCCTCTCGGGGGAGGTCTCTGACCCCGCTAGCCTCTATTGTAATCCGGAGGCTGCCGTCCATGCCAGAAAGGAATCCAGACTGCTCGCCTTGCAGATCGAAGCCGCCCGTCTCCAACAAAAGATGACGCTCGGGGAGGCGCTCCCTCATCTGATGGTGGGAGCCGGAGGGGCGTATGGGAACATGATTTTGGACGACTACTCCGCCAATGGACTGGTCTTCGCCTCTTTGCAAGTGCCCCTGACAGCCTGGTGGGAGAATGCCTACAAACAAAAGGAATATAAGCTGAAACAGCAAAGCGCCCGCAACACCTTCCAGGATCTTACCGAGAAGATGTCTCTGGAGACTTGTCAGGCTTGGAATAACCTGCAGGAACACTACACCCAGCTAGATCTTGCCGCCGCGATGGTGGCAGAGGCGGATGCCAACCTCCAGACCGTCCGCCAAAACTACCAGGCCGGACTGCTCCCTGTCTCCGACCTTCTGGAAGCCCAAACCCTCTACCAGCAAGCCCTGGACCAGCAGACAGATATGCGGATAGACTATCGGATCTCTCTCGCCCGCTATCTGCAACTAACTCGTTACTAATCCTTTGATGGAGAAGTGCCCCCGCTCATGCCGAATGATCGGATCTTGTGAAAATTTATACCCTCCGTACTAGGTTTTCACCAAAAAATTATGTATGTTTGCAATCCCTCTCTTGAAGGGATTTTTGTTTTTGTAATTTATTGTTAACTTGTTATTTAAGTATGAAAAAGTATGGATTTTTAACCTTGCTTTGCGCGGTTAGTTTTTTTGTTTTTTCCAGTTCAGCGCCTATGACTACTAAAGTGAAACCTAAAAAAATGAAGTCAGGGGTTACCTTGACCAATCTGGATAAGTCGGTGAAGCCATCCGAGGATTTCTATCAATATGCCTGCGGAGGATGGATGAAACTCAATCCCTTAAAAGCTGAATATGCCCGATACGGCAGTTTTGACGTGCTGGCTGAAAACAACCAGAAGCAACTTCAAGAGTTGGTGATGAACCTCTCCAAGAAGAGCTATGCCAACGGAACCGTGGAGCAGAAGGTGGGTGATCTGTACAAGATCGGTATGGATACCATGAAGATTGAAAAGCAGGGTGCAGAGCCCATCCAGAATGATCTGCGCAAGATTGCCTCTATCCAGCGTTCCGGCTTGACCGCTGCTTTGGCGGATATGGCATTGGAAGGTCAATTCCCGTTCTTCGCCCTCTTCGGATCCTCCGATCCCGACAACAGCGCCATGACCATCGCCCATTTCTGGCAGACGGGTCTCGGCATCGGTGATCGTGACTATTATTTGGATGCTGACCAGCAGAAGATCCGCGACGAGTATGTCAAGTTGTTGTCCAAGATGTTCCGCATCTCCGGCTATAGCCGTTTGGCTGGTTGTGAAGGTCAGGAGACGGTGCTGGCCAAGAAGGTGCTTGCTCTGGAGACTGCCATGGCGAACTTCTTCGTGGACAAGACGGTCTTGCGTGACCCGTATCAGACCATCCACAAGATGACGCCGGCGGATTTCCAGAAGATGCTGACCGCTGTGAATGTCAACGAATATCTCCAAAAGCTGAATCTTAAACTCGATACCGTCAATGTGGCGCAACCTACCTATTTTAATGGCCTGAACCAGTTGCTGACCATCGCCGACATGGAGATCATCCGTGCTTATCTGGCTTGGAATGTCATCCGCAGTGCTGCTCCCTATCTGAGTTCTGAGTTTGTGGATGCCAGCTTTGACTTCTACGGCAAGACCCTTTCCGGCCGTGTGGAGAACAGCCAACGCTGGAAACGTGTCATCAATACCATTGACGGAACGCTGGGTGAAGCCTTGGGACAGATGTATGTGAAGGCCTATTTCCCTGCAGAGGCCAAAGTGCGCATGGAGCAGCTGGTCAAGAATCTGCAGTGGGCTCTCGGAGAGCGCATCAAGAACTCTACCTGGATGACAGAGGCTACCAAGAAGAATGCCCTCGACAAGCTGGCCGCCTTCCGTGTGAAGATCGGTTATCCGGATCAGTGGCGTGACTATAGCGCACTGGATATCAAAGACGACAGCTATTATGCCAACATCCAACGTGCCTCTCGCTTCGAGATGGCTTATAATCTCTCCAAGATCGGCAAGCCCGTGGATCCGACCGAGTGGCAGATGACCCCGCAGACGGTGAATGCGTACTATGAGCCTAACACCAACGAGATCTGCTTCCCTGCCGGCATCTTGCAACCGCCGTTCTTCGACATGAATGCCGACGATGCCGCCAACTACGGTGCCATCGGTGTGGTGATCGGCCACGAGATGACGCATGGCTTTGACGATCAGGGTCGTAACTATGACCTCAAAGGTAACCTCACCGACTGGTGGACACCCGAAGACGCCAAGGCTTTCACCGACCGCGCCCAACTGATTGTGGATCATTTCAACTCCATCGAGGTGGCTCCCGGCGTGTATGCCAACGGCGCCTTTACCTTGGGAGAGAATATCGCTGACAATGGTGGCCTCAATGTCTCCTACACCGCTATGAAGAAGGCCATGAAAGACGATCCCAAGGCTATCAAGCCGTTGATGGACGAGTTCACACCCGAACAGCGCTTCTTCCTGGCATACGCCGCCGTCTGGGCTGCCAACATCCGCCACGAGGAGATCTTGCGTCGCACCAAGACAGACCCGCACGCGCTGGGCCGCTGGCGCGTGAACGCTACACTCCGCCATATCGACGCTTTCTACGACGCCTTTAATATCAAACCTGCCGATCCTATGTGGATGGCTCCTGAAAAACGAGCCCGCATCTGGTAGGCCTTTTGTGAATCTTGAATAATTTTTTTGTATGAGCGAAAAAAAACTTGCTGTGATTGCCTTTGGAGGCAATGCACTCTTGAAAAGCAAACAAAGAGGAACTTATAAAGAACAACTGGAAAATGTGACAGAGACCTGCCGTTCCCTGATCCCGATGATCAAGGCAGGCTATAATATCGTGATTGGTCACGGCAACGGTCCCCAAGTGGGCAACGTGATGCTGCAACACAAGGCGGGCAAGGCCACCTATGACGTGGAGGACATGCCTCTCAACTTCTGTGTGGCCGAGACGCAAGGATCTATCGGTGCCTTGATTGAAGACGGCCTTCGTCATATCTTTGCTGAAGAGGGCTGGGACAAAGACACCGTAACCCTGCTGACCCACGTGGAGGTCGATGCCAATGACCCTCACTTCTGGAATCCCACCAAGCCTGTCGGCCCCTATTGCTCCGCCGAAGAGGCCCAGGAGTATCATGAGGCTACTGGCGATGTATATCATGAAGATCCCAAGGGCAACGGATGGCGCAAAGTGGTGGCCTCACCCAGACCTATCCGTATCCAGAACATCAAATTGATCCGCCAACTGGCCGATCAAGGCATCATCGTTATCACCGTGGGTGGCGGCGGCATCCCCGTGGCTATGAAAGACGGCTACCTGCAAGGCGTGGAAGCCGTCATCGACAAGGACCTTGCCTCTGCCCTGACGGCCACGCAGATCGAGGCCGATGAGTTCTACATCCTGACCGATGTGCCCAAGGTCTATATCAACTTCCGCAAGCCGAACGAAAAAGCATTGGACGAGATTACCCTCAAGGAGGCCAAGAAGTATTTGCAACAAGGTCAGTTCACGGAAGGCTCCATGGCCCCTAAAATCCGTGCTGCCATCCTCTTTGTGGAGACCACCGGTCATCCTTGTATCATCACTGAAGCCGGTAAGCTCGGCGACGAGAGCTGCGGTACCCGTATCGTGAAGTAATCGATAATTATACAAATAAACAATTAAACAAATAAACAATTAAACACCATCATTATGGCATTCAATTTAAGAAACAGAAGCTTTCTGAAACTGTTAGATTTCTCTCCGAGAGAGATCCAATTCTTCCTTGACCTGGCTCGCGATCTCAAACGCGCGAAATATGCCGGTACCGAACAACAACGTCTGAAAGGCAAGAATATCGCCTTGATTTTCGAAAAGACATCCACCCGTACCCGTTGCGCCTTTGAAGTGGCCGCTTACGACCAAGGTGCCCATGTGACCTATCTCGGACCTTCTGGTTCCCAGATCGGCATCAAGGAGTCTATGGCTGACACTGCCCGTGTGCTGGGACGTATGTTCGACGGCATCGAATACCGTGGCTTCGCCCAGGCAACCGTTGAAGACCTTGCCAAGTTCGCCGGCGTGCCCGTATGGAACGGTCTGACCAACGAATTCCACCCGACCCAGGTGCTTGCCGACTTCCTGACGATGAGCGAGCATGTGGACAAACCCCTCAACCAAGTGACCTACGCTTATCTCGGCGATGCCCGTTTCAATATGGGTAACTCCCTGATGGTGGGCGGTGCCAAGATGGGTATGGATGTCCGTATCGTCGCTCCTAAGGCCCTGCAACCCGATCCCGAGCTTGTGAAACAATGCAAGGCTATCGCCAAAGAGACGGGCGCCAAGGTGACCGTCACCGATGACGTGAAGAAGGGCGTCAAGGGCTGCGATTTCCTCTATACCGATGTCTGGGTTTCCATGGGCGAACCCGTCGAGGTCTGGAAAGAGCGTATCAAACTCCTCAAACCTTACCAGGTTAACAAGGAGACGATGGCCCTCACCGGCAACCCGAAATGCAAATTCATGCACTGCCTGCCCGCTTACCACAACCTGGAGACTCAGGTGGGTCGCGACGTGCACAAACAATTCGGTCTCGATGGCATCGAGGTTACCGAAGATGTGTTTGAATCCGAAAACTCTATCGTATTTGACGAGGCTGAAAACCGTATGCATACGATCAAAGCCGTCATGGTTGCTACACTGGGCGACTAATACCCCACTTGCGACTACAACTATGAAGAAGGATGTCACCGACATCCTTCTTTTTTTTCGCTTGGAAAGGCCTGCTAAACTATCGTGACCGCTGTGCCGGTAGCAATGATCATCATCATGGCATTCTTGCTGCCAATCACCTCATAGTCAATGTCAATGCCGATGACAGCATTCGCTCCCATGGATTCGGCGCGTTTGGTCAACTCTTCCAAGGCCGCTTCCCGCGCTTTGATCAGCTCCTTCTCGTAAGATTTGGAACGACCGCCGAATACATCCCGGAGGCCGGCAAAGAAGTCCTTGATGAAGTTTACACCCGTGATGACCTCACCAGAGATGATTCCATGGTATTGGGAAATCTGCTTTCCCTCAATCTGATTGGTTGTAGTTAAAATCATTGTCTTGAATTATAATGTGATAGGATATAAAGGTTTGCCTCTTTGGGCTATTCTTTCTGGCGTCTTTGCGCCTTTGCAGGATTCTTCTTCGCCTCTTTACGCCGTTGTTTCACCCTCTTCGGCGTGTCGAAGTCCTGCTTGAACGCCAGAGCCACGCCAGCAGTATAGTTGATCTGGTTGTCCACGAAATGGTATTCGTCGCGTTCTCCGATGTAGGTGTAGGCTTTGAGCTTCCAGGTCCCTTTCGGGTTGATGTTGTAGTTGACAATGAAGTCCCCATACATGTTGTTCAGGGCAGAGGTGGTGGTCCGGTCGTCATAGTAGCCGATGCTGGTCTCAAGGGTGACTTTATCCTTCAGCAGGTTGGCCCCCGCCGTGACCCCATACTCGGCCGAGGTCTTGTCGGTGGCTTGGTTGTAGGTGATGCCGAAAGACCCCTTCTGGTTGGCCATCATGTTGCTCAACATATTGTTGATCATATTGCTGAACAGGTTGGCACCGGCGGATCCGATGTCCATATCCCCAGAGAACATGTCGTTGGGCATGAAGTTATTGGTCATCAAGAAATAGGCAAACTGCTTGGTCAGGTTTTCCTTGTTGGTGGTGTCGATGGCATTGTAAAACATCGTGCGCACCTCGTTGCTGCTGTTGGGCAGCTCAAAACTGAAGGTGGGCTCAATCTGCTGCATCAGCTGGCCGTTCAGATGGATGTAAGAGTTGACGTTGACATTACCGCTCAAAGACTCTTGCGTGAGGATGTTGTTGAGCGAGGTCTTGGAGGTCTTGTAGGCGCTGACTCTGACGAGCATGTTCTCCAAAGGTCCGTCGAAATGGATGTTGCCTCCGGGGACCAGGGCAAAGCGGGAGTTGACCACATTGTACAAGGCAATCTTGAAATCTCCGGAGTTGAGCCCTAAGTTGCCGTAAAGGTTGAGTTCGTCGTTGGCGTCGTTATACATGAGTTGGAAACGGCCTTCCGCCTTGGCATTCACCGTGCCTCCGATGGACTCCAGGATAAGTGTCACGTCGGCATCATTGGTGACGTTGAAGGTGAAGTCGATGTCCAAGGTGGCACCCGTGTGAGGCTCCATCAGCTCCACGATCTCATCCCGGTCTGTCTGTTTGGGCTTGAAATAGATGGCGTTGGATTGTGAGGCGGAGTTGGCCGAGCTGACCTGCAGGGTGATGTGTGTTCCATCTAAGGTGGTCAGATTGGGCCCACGGAAGGAGAGTTTGTTCTCATCCCCCTTGATGATGATGTCGCCAGCAGCATATCCCTTGCCATAAAAGACACTGTTCACACTCTTGGGCGTGTTGATTGCCATAATGCGGTCCGTGTGAATCTGCAGGTCTATCGTCATGTCTTTGAACATATTGTGACGAATAATGCCACTCATGTAGGCCGTGTTGTTGTCCGGGTCATGAATCAGCATCTTGTCAAAAATGATTCCCTCCTCATTGAAGAGGATATCCTGGTTGCGAACAAGGTAGTTGGTGTTTAGCGGGGCAATGCCCATATCGGCGTCCAGGACATGAACCACACCGTCAAAGTAGGATTTTTTGGGATTGATATAGATGGACAGATCGCCGGAGGCCTTGCCCTTGATGTGGTCACTGAATCCCGAGAGGAAGGGAGCCAAGAATCCTGCATTGAGAGAATCGAAGGAGGTCTTGATGGCAAAGCTCTTCTGGTCGATCTTGAAGTCGCCATTCATCGTTGCCAAGAGATGCTTCTGTTGGGTCAGGGCCCGGAAGCTTTCTTGTAACATCTCTTTCGAGGGCATGGTCAGGCTGTCGCTGAAGATGCCGCCCGTAAAGGCGACCTTCCCCAGGGTGTCCAGCAAGGCTGACACAAAGACGTTGCCGATAGGCTCCTCATTGAAGGTGAAGTCGCCGGCAAAAGCCTTGCCGAAGACCAGCATCTTGCCTTTTCGGTTGCCAATGTTGACGGCGGCTGAAACATCGCCATCCACGGCAATGCTGGGCAGCAAGGGGTTGACTAACTCCATGTCCACATCCGACAACGAGATGGTGAGCAGGTCGCGTGTGTCCTTGGCGTAACTGCCGTTGACCTGGATGCTACTGCCTTTGTTGGAAAAGACTAGGTCGTTCACCACCAGCCTGTTTTTCTGGATATGGATTTCATTGTCGTTGTTGAAGTTCCAGTCGATGTCGTTGAGATAGACCTTGGAATCGCGAAGCGCAATCAGGATGTCTTCAGGATTTTGCAGGGAAGCAGTGCCGGTGAGGTTGCTGATGTTCTTCGCGGCGTTGAAAGGATTGTGCCAGTGCACGTCATAGTTGATGGTGTTGTTGACAGCTTCTGCCTCTGCCGAGATGTTGTCAAAGGTGAGCCGCGATTGGTTGGCAAAGACAATGGCCGAGTCGCTGTTCATGTTGATAGCCAGCGTCTTGTCCGGACTGTCATAGCCCGTGATGGAGAGCCCGTGAACCATGACCTTGTTGCGTAATGCGAAGAAGGGAATGCTGGCGGCGATTTCACTCTTGGATTGCTGGGAGTTGATGTCGATGTCGATGACAGAGTTGGGCGCTATGAACAGATCCGGGGCTAAAAGCCTGGTGATGGAGTAGGTGCGGTACGTGTTCAGATGGAACTTGACATAGCCATTCTCGGGAAGGTTTTCAGCTGGGACAGCTATGGATTGTTGTCGCTGTGCGACGAGGCCGGGCAAGATATTGTGAGCCATGCCTATGAGAGAGTCTTTGAGCGTCTTGATCTCGTAGCTGGTCTCCAAAGAGGCGTTGGCGATGCCGGAGGAGAGGATGTACTTGTGCATGTTCTCCAAGTTGATGGCCGTAAGACGAAGACGCTCGCCCTGAATGCTGTCAGTGGCCGTCTTCACCCGGATATTGTCAAAAGCAATGTAGCCGGTGGCATCGTTCAGGTTAGAGCCCCGCATCATGATGGCGAAGTTGTCGAAGCCCAGCTCAAAGTTCGGGTTCTGCTGCAGAGTGAGCAGCACTTTCTGGAACCCCTTGGCAGATGCCGAGTCTATGGCCGGCATGGCGGAGGCAATGGCACCGGCATTCAACTGCCTCAGCGATACGTTGCCCTGCAAGGAAGGCCGCTCGTCGGTCAGATCCAACTGGGCTACAATGTCTCCCTGGAGGTTGGGGTCATGCGTGTTGAGTTCCAGATTGTAAAGACGGTCTTGGTAATCCATGTCCACCTTGCTGTGGCGGATGTGGTAGCCCATGAGTCCTATATTGGAGATGTTGCCATCCACATGGGCACGCAAACTGCCAAAATCGGCACTGGTCCACGAGGTGCCATCCATGGATCCCTTCAAGGTAAGGTCGGCATCGGCAGTGCCTACGACAGTCCCTTGTCCCGTCAGCTTGGCTAGGTTCAGTCTGTTGGTCTTGACGTTGCCCTTCAGTTGCATCTTGCCGTTGTCAGGCAGCGTGCTCAACTGAACTAACACTCCTCCCAAGGAAGTGTAGGCGTTAAGGTCGGTGGTGAAAGTGTTCGGCGTGCCCACAAAGGAGCCGTTCATCTGCACCGTGCCCACTTTCTGCGCCACTTTCGGCAGCGCGATGGTCTTGCCGCCCGGCAACGTGAAGGCTGCCAGCTCGGGTAGACTGCATCTCGCGGAGTCTATCTGCGCATTGATGTTGGAATTCCAGAAGTTGGTGATGTCTTTGAAGGAGAAGTCTCCCGCCAACTGGGTGAACATTCCCCAGCGCGCCCGCATGTTGATGAGACTGAAGTCGTTGACATAGCCCTGCACACGGTCCGACTGAATGGTGAACACATCTTCCATGCCCTTGATGGCCGGCGCCCAGCAGGCTACGTCTCCCATCGCCAAGACGGTGGGACGGATGTTGGCGGTGATCAGCACGGAGTCCAGAAATTCCCCGTAGGTGGTCCAGGTGGGGTAGGAGAACTTCAAGTCTAAATCCAACTTGCTGCGATCAGTGACGGCTTTGAAATCGCGGAATGTCAGAGAGGTGTCACAGATGTTGAATTGGCCGCTGCCGTTGTTCATCTTGAAACCGCCATACTGCGAGAAGGCCATCTCTTGGAAGTCCGCAGAGATATTGGCCCCTTTGATTTTGAAGGGCTTCATGTCCCAGTATATGTCCTTGAACTCCAGATAGCTGTAGTCGATGTCGGGATTCCCTTTCGTGTCATAGACCACCCGGCTGTTGTCATTGATCAGCACGAAACGGGAGTCACTCAGGATGACGTGATTCCCGTCGAGGATGAAAGGCTCGTTTTTTTTCTCTTTGTGGAATTTCTTGGCCCATTGGGCGATGTTGATGGTCTCCTCGCCCTTGTAGGTCCTGAGCACGATGTTGGCGCCCGAGAGCTCCACCGTGCCGAATTTCATCTTTATGGGCTTGAGTTTCAGCGACAGCAGCCGGCCCTTGACTTTGCCCACATAGATCATGTCGTTGTTGTGGTGGTCGGCAATGCGCACCCCGTCAGCGGCAATCTTGAGGCTTGGGGTGATGTGGATGCGGTCGATGGAGATCTCGGTGCCCCATTTTTCGCTGATTTTTTGCGTCACCTTGCTGACGGCAAAGGTCTGAACGGCAGGCACGAAGAGCAACCCCACCACGAGCAAGTCCAGAGCTATAAACCCCAGCAACACCCAGAGGAGTATCTTCCAAATTTTTTTTCTACTTTTGCCGCTCACAATATTATGCCTATGTCAGTTTATATTTTGGGTATCGAATCCTCGTGTGATGACACTTCAGCAGCGGTCATCCAAGACACTACGATCCTCTCTAATGTCATTGCCAGTCAGAAGGTTCATGCGGAATATGGCGGGGTGGTTCCCGAGTTGGCGTCCCGCGCGCATCAGCAGAATATCATCCCCGTGATTGACACGGCATTAAAGCGTGCAAAAATACATAAAAATCAATTATCTGCCATCGCTTTTACAAATGGTCCCGGATTGCTCGGATCCCTACTGGTAGGTAGCTCTTTCGCCAAGGCGATGGCCTATAGTCTGAACGTCCCTCTGGTCGAAGTGGACCACCTGCAGGCGCATGTGCTGGCCAATTTCCTGCAAAAACCCGATGCGCCCAAGGCTGTACCCTCGTTCCCGTTCCTCTGCCTGACAGTCTCCGGTGGCCATACGCTGCTGCTCCAGGTTAACGACTATTTCGACATGCAGCGCCTCGGCGGCACGATCGACGATGCCGCGGGCGAGGCCTTCGACAAGGCGGCTAAGATCCTCGGCCTCCCTTATCCTGGCGGCCCCGTCATCGACAAGTATGCCCAAGAGGGAGACCCCGACCGCTTCCAGTTCGCCATCTCCCATCTGCCCGGTCTCGACTATAGCTTCAGTGGCCTCAAGACCTCCTTCCTCTATTTTGTCCGCGACAACCTGAAAGATAATCCGAACTTTATCGAAGAGAATATCCACGACCTGGCAGCCTCCATTCAGAAGGCCATCATCCAGTCGCTGATGAACAAGATGGAGAAAGCCGTGAAGCAGACCCGCTGCAAGGAGCTGGTCTTCGCGGGTGGCGTCTCCGCCAACTCGGCCCTGCGCGCCGCCGCCCAGAGGCTGGCTGACAAGTACCACTGCAATCTCTATCTGCCTTCCCTCGACCTGACCACCGACAACGCCGCCATGATAGCCGTGTGCGGATATTTCAAGTATCTGAAGAAGGAGTTTGTCAATGTCGATGTGGTGCCGTACAGCAGTAGCCGGTAAGGGATTTTAAAGCCTAATAATAGGTGATTACCCTCTCGTAGATGTTGTATTGCACCCTTTTGTGCTTCAGGTCATCCGCATTTTCGATGGTCTCCACGGCGCGAATCCAGTTGCCGTGGCTGTCGTATTCATAGGTGCGTTTTCTCCGCGATTCGAGCTTTAATCCGAGATACCGATCCGACTCACCTTTCTTCTTGTGATGGAAATAGAGCTTTTCCACCACGTTTCCGTGAGCGTCGTATCTGGTGATTTCCTTGTAATAAGAATCTTCTATGGTTTCCTCTGTCTGCCTGCCGTCAGCATCATAGCGGGAGGTCATGATGCCTGCCGTCAGGAGCTCTAAGAAGTCTGTCCCATTCAGATGAAAGTAGCTGGTCGTGTAACGCATATTGCTGTCCAAGACATCCCTGCCTGTCATGACGCCGTCCCTGTAATCGCGTATCACGATGCTGTCACCCATAAAAAAGTATTCGTGGGTGTACACGACGGTGTCTTCGGCATCGTAAACTGTGGCACAGATGAGATTCCCCACCTCGTCATACTGGTATGTTCGGTGAAAGGCACACATGGTGTCCCCATGCTCGTCCAATATCACATTGTAAATCAGATCGTCGTTTTGGTCATATACCTGAATGTAGCGCCGCAGGTAGGGGAGGTAATCCTTACACCAACTACGAGAGTCTGTGACGCGGTTTCCTTGCTCGTCGCAATATTCTGTAAAGCTGTCTCCATAGAAACGGGTGCTGTCGCGGGTGCATTCCTCCACCAGATGCCCTTGCTTGTCGTATTGCTTGGTGATGGTTTCCAGCAGCTTCCCCTTGATGATCTGCTTGGTCCTCTTGTTCATTTTCGCTGCATAACGGAACTGCTGGACCTTCTGTACGGGGCCATTCAAACTGGGATGGGGCCATTCCCTCTCCGGCACCTTCACGGGAGTTGCCGTGGAGGTGTCGTGCGGCAAGGTGATCGGTTTATAATAACTGGTGTTGCACTCGGCATTGAATATGCTGGTCAGGTAGAGCGTGAAGGCGAGCAGAAGCAAAAGGAGCGTGAACCCGATGATGAGCAATAGGTGCGTTGTCTTTATTTTTCTTTTGAAAATGCGGGGCGACATGGGATGATGGGGATGGGGTTAAGACAATAATGAAAGAACAACGGCAGAGGGGTGCCTTTATTGTCCAAATATTGTGTATTTTTGCCCCTCATAAATCAAAGTCCATAGCTAAAGGCCAACCGCCAAAGTTCAAAGCTCAAAGTCAAAGTTCATAGTCATAGTTCCCATGCGTTCCCCCCTCATTCTCCTCTTTTCCCTTGTCATGCTGCTGACCAGCTGTCACCAGAACCGCCTGCAGCAGCTTTCCGGCACCTGCTTCGGCACGATGTACCATATCACCTATCTGGGTGACGAGAACGAAGCGCTGCTCGCCGGCGTGGATTCCCTTTTGGCAGACCTCAACAGCACCTTCTCCATTTTCGACACCACTTCGCTGATCTCCCGTGTCAATGCAGGGAGTTGTGGCGTGGTTAACACGGATTTCGAGCATGTTCTGCTCTGCGCCTCCGAGGTGGCCCGTGCCACCGGTGGCGCTTTTGACTTCACGGTGCAGCCGTTAGTGGAGCTCTGGGGCTTCGGGCGCAACAAAGAACCCCAGCAGGTCGCCCCCGCGCAGCTCGATTCGGTGCGACAGTTTGTCAACTATAAGCTGGTGGCGCTGCACGACAGTGTGCTCGTCCGTGTGGATCCCCGCACACAGCTCAACTTCAACGCTATCGCCAAAGGGTACGCGGTGGATAAAATGGCGCAGTTCCTGCTCCAACAAGGTTATGAGAACTTTGTCGTGGAGATTGGCGGCGAGGTGGTCTGTCGTGGCACCAAGGACGGCAAACCCGACGGCAAATCCTGGGTGGTCGGCATCCAAGTGCCCACCGCGACCAAGGACGGCGCCGTGGAGAGCAGCGTCCGCTTCGAGCCCGGAAACCGCGCCGTGGCCACTTCCGGCAACTATCGCAACTACTTCGAGAAGGAGGGCAAGCGCTACACCCACATCCTCGACCCCCGTGCCGGCACACCCGAAGAGACCAACTTGCTCAGCGTCACGGTGCTGGCCCCCGACTGCATGACGGCCGACGCCTACGCCACCGCCTTCATGGTGATGGGACTGGAGGCATCAAAAAAACTCTTGTCGAACCATCCCGAACTGGACGCTTACTTCATCTATGATGAGAAAGGCCAGTATCAGACGGCCTGCACGGAGTTTTTTGGGGAATAACAAACGGATTTGCTCAAACCTAACGATTTTCGCCTAAAGTGTTGAATAGTATGGGATTGCTCTCTCATCCCATCATTATCATATTTGTTTGTCTCGGTGAACGGTGTTAGCCGTGAACAAATCCGTTTGCTCCTCAACGTTTCCTAAAAAATATGTAATTTTGCCGCCTTGAATTATCATCAATATCATGGAAGAACTAGGAAAGAAAATCATAGAAGCCCTCTCGACGGGCAAGAGTGAAAAGCTGAATTACAAACAGATAGCGGCCAAGGTCGGCATCTTCGACAAGAAAGGCCGCGAACAGGTGAAGCAGACCATCGACCGTCTGGTGGCCGCCAAACAGCTGCTCAAGTCGGGCCGCGGCAAGTACCGCATCAACTACAAGCAGGTCAGCGGCAAAGACTCGCATCGCAACTATGTGGTGGGCCGTATCGAGATGAAACGCAGCGGCATGGCCTTTGTGGTGCCGCAGGATGAGCCTGTCAACAAGACCGATGAATCGCTCTCCGACGACATCTTCATCGCCGATGGCAACTTGGGCACCGCCCTGCACAACGATATTGTCAAGGTGCTGGTCTTCCCGACCCGCCGGGGCAAGCGCCGTGAGGGCCAGGTGGTGGAGGTGGTGACCCGCAGCAAGAAACAGCTCGTGGGCACCATCAGCATCCAGAAGGGGGTGGCCTATTTCATCCCCGACAACGCCTACTTCCGCCGCGATGTCATCATCCCCGGCCGTCTGCTCAAGAAGGCCAAGAGCGGCGACAAGGTGGTGGTGGTCATCACCGACTGGGTCCATGGCACGCGCAGCCCGCTGGGCGAGGTGGTCCATGTGCTCGGCAAACCCGGAGGCAATGAGGTGGAGATGCTCTCCATCCTCGCCGAGAACGACTTCCCGCTCAAGTTCCCGAAGGCCGTGGAGGAGGCTGCAGAGGCTATCCCCAAGGAGATTACCGCCGACGAGCTGAAAGGCCGCCGCGATTTCCGCTCCATGACGACCTTCACCATCGACCCCGAAGATGCCAAGGACTTTGACGACGCCCTCTCCTTTGAGGATCTCGGCAACGGTCTCTTCCGCGTGGGCATCCATATCGCCGACGTGTCGCACTATGTGAAGCCTGGCAGTGTCATCGATGCGGAAGCATACGAGCGCGGTACCTCCGTTTACCTCGTGGACCGCACCATCCCCATGCTGCCGGAGGCGCTTTCCAACAACCTCTGCTCGCTGCGCCCCCATGAGGACAAGCTCTGCTACAGCGCCGTGTTCGACATTGACGAGAATGCCAAGGTGCACAAGGAGTGGTTCGGCCACACCGTCATCAACTCCGACCGCCGCTTCAACTACGAGGAGGCGCAGGAGATCATCGAGACCGGCAAGGGCGACCTCGCGGAGGTGATCCTGCAACTCCATAAAATCGCCCAGGTGCTTCGCAAAAAGCGCTTCGACAACAACGCCATCAACTTCGAGACTGAGGAGGTGAAGTTCAAACTCGACGAGAACGCCCATCCCATCGGCGTCTATCTCAAGGTCCAGAAGGAGGCCAACTGGCTCATCGAGGAGTTCATGCTGCTCGCCAACCGTCGCGTGGCCGAGAAGGTGGGCAAGAAACGAGCCACCCCCGGCAAGCCCAATGTGTTCGTCTATCGTGTGCACGACAAACCCCTGGACGAGAAGCTCAACACCTTCAAGAACTTCGTCAAGAAACTAGGTTTCGACCTGCGCACCTCTTCCGTGAAGACGCTCAACGCCTCCCTGAACAGTATGCTCGCCTCCGAAAAGGGCAAGCCCGACTACAATATGCTCAGCAAACTCTCCATCCGCATCATGGCGCGGGCGGAGTATTCCACCGACAACATCGGCCACTACGGACTGGCCTTCCCATACTATACCCACTTCACCTCGCCCATCCGCCGCTATCCCGACCTGATGGTACACCGTCTTCTCGACCGCTACCTGGCTAATCAGGACCCCGTGGACCACGACGAGTACACCGAGTATTGCAAGCACTGTTCCCAGATGGAGCAGCAGGCCACGCAGGCGGAGCGCGACTCCGTGAAGTACAAGCAGGCCGAGTACCTGATGGACAAAGTAGGGGAGGTGTTCGATGCCACTATCTCCGGCATCTCCAAGTGGGGTGTCTATGCCGAACTGTCAGAATCCCACTGCGAAGGCATGATCCCGATGCGCTCCTTTGACGACGACTTCTACTATATCGATGAGGAGAACTACACGCTCGTGGGTCTGCATAAGGGCCGCTCGCTCCGGTTCGGGGATCCCGTCAAGGTGAAGGTCGTCTCCGTCGATCTGATTAAGAAGCAGATGAACTTCGACATTATGTTATAGCTGTTGATTGTCGGCCAAAAGCTCTTTCTAAATCAAACTATCATCTAAAAGAAATGGAATGACACCCATATAGGTGATCCCATCCTCGTCGGTCCAAGGTTTTGCATTTCCGTCAACGATGACAATCTTGCGAAAGAAGTCGCCCGAGTTTTTTAACGAGAAGGTTTCTTGATTCCGTTTCTCATCGGTGTCCACGTTTAACGCCGATTGTATATAAACTTTTTTACGTTCCGTATTGACGATGAAGTCGATTTCATATTGTGACTGCTGTTTTTTGCCGTCTTTCACTCTAGTCAGTTCTACCACGCCTACGTCCACGCTGTAGCCCCTGCGGATGAGCTCGATGAAAATCATATTTTCCATAAGGTGCGATTTCTCCTGCTGTCGGAAATTCAGTTTGGCATTTCTCAACCCGGTGTCTGTTGAATAGTACTTCAGCGTGTTTTCGAAATAGCGCTTTCCCTTGATGTCATATCGCTGCGCACCAACAAACAGATAGGATTCCTCAAGATATTCCAAATAGTTCTTGATAGTATTGTCGGAAGTGCTGCGCTTCATCAGCGTACTCGCTGCATTGGTCAGATTGTGCGGGTTGGTCAGTGACCCTACAGACGACGACAGCGCATTGATCAGCGCATCCAGAACTTCGTCGTCTTTCAGTTTGTATCGCTCCACGATATCCTTGATATAGACCCTTTTATGAAGTCCCTTCAGATATTTGCGCTTCTCTGTTTTATCTTTTTCCAGTACGGATAGCGGCATACCTCCGTAAGTCAGGTATTCCTCCAGCGCATCTACCTTCTCCATCCCCGAAACGGGATAAAACTCCTTGAACGAAAGCGGATAGACTTTAATCTCCGACCCGCGGTCGCGGAAATTGGTGATAATGTCCTTCGAGAGCATCTTGCTGTTCGAACCGGTGACGTAGATATCAAGATTTTTTCGTGCTACCAAGTCGTTTAATATATCGTAGAATGTGGTGTAGAGCATTTCTCGGTCATCTTCAGGGACTAGCCGCTCGTCCACATCCTCGTTCTTCACCTTGTATGATAGCTGGATTTCATCAATAAACACATAGTAATGCTTGTCGGCATCTTTTGTCTTTCGGAGCACATAATCGTAAAGTTCATTCGGATTTCTGTACTTGATATGCGCTTTTTTGTCTAACGCCAGTTCCACGAAACATTCCTTCGTCACCCCTTCATTCAGTAGGTGATCCTTGTAGAGCGTGAAGAGCAGGAACGACTTGCCACAGCGGCGTATGCCCGTTATGATTTTTACTTTTCCGTTCCATCTTTTACTCAACAACTCGTTGATATACTGATTTCTTTGTATAACCATCGTCTCTTGTTTTAATGTGTTCTACTGAAAGAATAGTCGTATTATTCGACTTTTTTTTCAGTGCAAAAATACATTTTTTTCAAATCAGACGGAAATATTCATTGTGTATTTTCCTTGTCGCAAATACCCAGTCTCCGATCCTTTGTGAAGACACAACACCCAAATGGGGACAATCGCGTTGCCATTACCCCCATTAACAGCTAACAGCCAACGGCTAATAGCTAATGGCTAACAGCTAATAGCTGATCACTATTTCCCGAGCATCTTCGAGTACATGGCCAACTTCTGTCTCAGCGCCTTGATCTGGTTCGGGTCGGCGGTGGGGTCATCCTCTAACAGGTCGATGTAGGAGCCGATGCTGATGACGGCCCATTTGGCGACACTCGACGGATCTATGGCGTTGTCGGCACACTTGACGGCGTTCCCATACAATTCTTTGGCTTTGTCCACATCATCTTCTTCATCGTAGATAGCACCACGGAGCCAGTAGTTGCGCACAAGATCCTCCTCCACAGCACTGCGGTACTCGCCGTTGTAGAAATCTAAGAGAATGGCATCAGACTTGTCCAGAATCTCCAGTCCCATATACGGCATCTCTGCCTCCGCACATACCAGCGCATTGCGGTAATACTGGTACGAGAGCTTGTAGGCCAAGTTCAAATTCTTCTCGTCCAGGGCGCAGTATTTCTTCATCCAAGAGGTTAAGGAATCCCGTGTCTCGATGGATTTGAGATACCATTGCTTGGCATCGGCGGTGTCCACTTCAGCCATGGCCTCGTAGCAGGCAGACAAGGGGATGTCAATGTCAATCATATTCTTTTCCCACTCGGTGCGGGAGGTGTCTCTGTAGATGATGTCATTCATCTCAACACAACGTTCGTAGTATTCAATGGCTTTCTCTGCAGAGTCTAATTGACGATAGTCTTCTGCCATGGCGTAACAGCCTTGCATGTAGGGGAGCTCCATGTTCTCCCGGTAGTTTGCCAGGACGAGCAACTCTTGCAAATACTCTTCGCGGTAAGGAATGGTGATCTGCGGGAGGGTGTATAGCTTGGTCAGTTTGCGCAGACTCTCCGCATAGTTGGAACGATACTGGATGCTCGCATCTGCAAACTGCTTGAAATAAGCTGCCTTCTCTTTCTCTACCCGGATGAGCCCCGTGACATTCTTTTGCTCCTGATAGTACTCTTCCATAATGTTAAGAGCACTCTCGTAGCGCTCGGAGGGGGTCTCCAAAGGATAGGTGGCATAGTATCCTTCCGACTGCTCTATCAGTTGATAGGCTTTCTTGATATCCCCGGCTTTGTAGGTGTTGATGCCTTTGTTGAAATACATCTCGCCCAAACCTCTGAAGGCGGTGCTGTCGCCAGCGGCAATGGCTTTTTTCAACCATTTCTCCGCAGTCTTGTAACATTTGTTGGCAGCCGAAGCGTCTTCCAAGATGCCATAGACATCCCCTTCATACCAATAAGCCTGTCCTTTCATGTTCAGATATTTCGGCATGATGTCGGCCGGTATGTTCGGCTCTTCAGCCAGAATCTTGCGGTAGGAGGCGATGGCATTGTCATACTGCTTGGAATAAAGATAGGCGTCACCCATCTGAAGAAGATTTCCGAGATAGGTGATCCAGTTGTGATGATCGTCCGCGATGGCCTGCTTGAAATAGTCGTTGGCACGCTGGTATTGCGAGAGGCCCTTTTCGTAAAGTTCATAGCTATAAAGCTTCTCAGCGACGTTGTTGTAATACAAGGCCTTCTTCGTTGCTAAAGATTTTCCTTCCTGTGTGGCCTTCAACTTCAACAACTCTTCGTTGAAGTCGGTCAGCTCATTGATAGCCAGGTACTTGTCTTCAGCTATCATATAAGCCTCAACGATGGTGTTGAAGCTAAGGTAGTTATCAAGGAAAACCATCGGGAAAAGATGCTGCATGTGATCAAAGGAAGCCCGGTACTCTTTCAGCCTGTTTTTAACGGTGGCCTCATCCTGGTCATGGTAGATGCTTTGCCAGTATAGGTCGGAAGTGGCCTGCATGTTCCCGATGGAGGTGTATTCCGGATATTTCGGCAGCAGTATCTTCTGAATCTCGTTCAACTTCTGCGTCACGGCCGGAAATGTCTCGTTCTCCTCATCAAGATCTTTGATGAGCCGGTAACATTCGTAGGCTTTGACGCCGTAGAGCACTTGTGCCATGGGGTTGTCCGGGTTGTTGCGATACAGATGCTCGGCAATGTCCATGAACTTGGAGGCGATTTCTATGATCCTGGCGTTATTGCAGCTGTGATACTGGCTGCGCATGATGCCTAAAGGGCGGCTTAGACTCCATAGCGCGATGAGGTCATTTTTGAAGGCCCCCTGACGATATAGTTCTGCGTAGCGATCATGATAGGCAAATAGGCTGTCCAGGTCAGCCATCATCTTCACGGTGTCCCCAAGTCTGTAGTCGGTATAGTACAAGAGTTCGTATGCATTGCTGACAGATTTGTATTGGCCGGCTTCAGGATGCTTCTGCAGAACTTGCTTCTCAACCTCGGTACGTCTTGCTGCGGCAGCACGGTATTTGTTGTAGTCCTTCCCTTCATATTGGAAAGGATTGTCCTCAAATAACATGCTGAAATTCTCCAGTAAGTTTTTATCCTTCTCTTTTTCAACGATTTCTTTGTATTCGTCATAGCGGTTCTCGGCCGACAGACGGTAGAGGTGGAGGGCGGTGGCATCTTCGGCGAAGTGCTGCTCGTATAGGATCTTGGAGTAAGGACTGTCGGCGGAGGTGTCTTTGGTGCAAGCGTACAACGTCTTGAGATCAAGATAACGGGCGATGTTGGTCAGGTTTTCCAGACTGACATCATCGGTTTTGATCTTTTCCCGGGCCATACTGACAGCCGTGTTGACATCGCAGTCGCGTAGTGCCTGGCGGATGTCGGCGGGCAGCTGGCGGTCATTGTAGAGCATATTGACAATGTCGAAAGCGTCGCTGAGGTCGGCATCGGCGTTTCCGTTCATGAGGCCGGCCGCGTCGTCAAAGAGAGACTGGGCAAAGGAGGTCAGCCCTTCAGGCTCGTCCTTGCTCTCAGCATAAACCTTTCTGATATTGTTTTGCAACGTGTCAATATCCCGGTTGTAGAGCTTCATGAAGATATCGGTCATCTCCTGACGGAAAAGCGCTTCCGGAATCTGGTAGGCAAAGAGGGTGTCGCTGCTTTGAAGGGTGCGATGCCGGTAGGAAGCGAAGTTGGAGAGCTCCACAAACCCCTCTTTATACCATTTGTCTTGGGCAATATAGGCGCCTTTGCGATCGGCAGGAAGCGTGATCACGGCCACACCCTTGGCGTTAGTTTTCAGAGTCTGCCCGTAGATGGTCATCGTGGCATCGGACAAGGGCTTGCCCGTGGTGATGTCCACTACCTTGAAGATCTGCTTGACCTGCGCTGTTCCCGACAGGATGCCAACGGCTAGAAACAGGGATAATAGAATGTTGCGATAAGATTTCATATTTTTGAAGATATAGGTTATTAATTGATTTCTGAAAGAGGATAGATGAAAACTTCGCCTCTGCTTTTGTCTTAAGTCTTGGCAATGTTGGATAGTCTGGCGAGTGGTCACTAGAGAAAGCGAGGCTGCAAATATAGATATTTCTTTAATATTCATGATGCAAAAAAGACAAATGGTTGCAGATCGCTCAAATTGTGTATCTTTGCCGTCTTGTTTATAAATCATGACCCTATGAAAGTCCATTTTATCGCTATCGGCGGAAGCGCCATGCACAATCTGGCTATCGCCTTGCATCTCAAAGGCTATGAGGTGACTGGCTCTGATGATGAGATCTTTGAACCTGCCAAAAGCCGGCTGGCCCGCTATGGGCTCCTGCCTGATACTATCGGATGGCATCCCGAGAAATTGACCCCGGAGGTGGATGCCGTCATCCTCGGCATGCACGCACGCATCGATAATCCCGAACTGAACAAAGCCAAAGAGCTTGGCCTCAAGATCTTCTCCTATCCCGAATATCTCTATGAACAAAGCAAGGATAAGGTGAGAATTGTGGTGGGCGGAAGCCATGGCAAGACCACGATTACCGCCATGATCATCCATGTGCTGCAGCAAAACCATGTCGAATGCGACTATATGGTGGGCGCTCTGCTGGATGGCTTCGATGTGATGGTCCGCCTCTCGGAGACTGCCAAGGTGATGGTCATTGAGGGAGACGAGTACCTGACTTCCCCCATCGACCGTCGTCCCAAATTCCATCTCTACCAGCCTACCATCGGCATCGTCAGTGGCATCGCCTGGGATCATGTCAACGTCTTCCCGACCTTCGACATCTATGTCAAGCAGTTTGAGATATTCGCCAATATGATTCCCGCCAACGGAAAGTTTATCTACTGCGAGGATGATGAGACCCTGTGCGGTGTTGCCAACCAAGTGACCACTGCCCCCAAACAGCCCTATGGCGTGCATCCCTATCATATTGTGGATAGCATCACCTATCTGGAAACACCCTATGGGGATGTGCCGCTGCAGATCTTTGGCAAGCATAACCTCAAGAACCTCAACGCCGCCCGCTATGCCTGCATGGCCGCGGGCGTACGCGAGGAGGACTTTTACAAAGCCATATCCTCGTTCAAGGGCGCTTCCAAACGACTGGAACTGGTGGTGCGCAAAGACTCTTTCGCCATGTACAAGGATTTCGCCCATTCGCCATCCAAACTGAAAGCTACTGTCTCCGCTGTGCGCGAACAATACCCCAACCACCATCTGATCGCCTGCATGGAATTGCATACCTTCAGCAGCCTCACCGAACAGTTCCTGACCCAATATGCCGGCGCCATGGATGAGGCCGACGAGGCTATTGTTTACTATTCTCCGGAGGCTATCCGCCATAAACGACTGCCCGAGCTGTCGGAAGAGTCTGTTCTGAAAGCCTTTGGGCGCCCCGACCTGATGGTGATGACAGATTCCCAAGCCCTCGAAAATAAACTTTTGCACATCCCGACAGTCGGTACCGTTCTCTTGATGATGTCATCGGGAGATTTTAATGGAATTAATTTGAATAAACTAGGTGAAAAAATTATATCTTTGCCGCTCTGAAAAAATCAATGTTCAAACATAAAAAATAATGAAAAAGTTAACCTTATTTCTAACGATGTTGGTGGCATTCTGCATGGTGAATGCCCAGCCTGAGATCAAATTCGATTCTCAAACGTACGATTTTGGCAAAATCAAAGAAGAGGGTGGTAAGGTTACCGGACGTTTTGAATTTACCAATGTGGGTAATCAGGACCTCCTTCTCGTCAATGTGAAACCTGGTTGCGGATGTACCGCCGCCAACTATTCCAAGGAGCCGATCGCCCCTGGCAAAAAGGGCTATATTGAAGCCACTTATAACCCCTATAACCGTCCCGGCGCTTTCAACAAGAACATCCGTGTCACGACTAATGAACCTCGCTTTGAGCAGGAAAATGCCGTTCCGCACATGATTTTTATCAAGGGCGAAGTGCTGAAACGCCCGCCTACAGTGTTTGAACAAGCCAACTATACCAACGGTAATGGTATGGCTCGTATCAAAGTCGGAAGCGTCACCCATAATATGCTGAATACCGAGACAGTTAGAGACACTTTCAAAGTGCGTAACTTCTGGGATAAGCCGGTCTCCTTCAAACTCGAGCAAAAGAACGACTACATCACCGAGGTCAACAGAAACTTCGGCGAGTCCCTGATGCCTGGCCAAGAAGGTTTCATCGTGCTTCAATACGATGCCTCCAAACGCAACGCCTTCGGTCAACAGAAAGATATGGCTGTTTTCGTCACCAACGACTCTATCGAATCCAGAAAGAGCGTCCACTTCGCCGTGAATATCAAGGAAGACTTTTCCAAACTGACGGCTAAAGAACTGAAAATGGCGCCTGTGTCACAGTACAACGCTATCTCCTATGATTTCGGCGATGTGCAGAAGAACGCCCAGGTGACTGGCAAGATCACGGTCAAGAATGTGGGTCACTCCCCGCTGCTTATCCGTCATCTCAGCTCCAACTCTGGCTATTTCAAAGCTAGTTCCGACATCCAGACTATTCCGGTGAACGGTACCGCAACGGTTACGGTGACCTTCCGCCCCAGCAACAGATCTGGCAAACAGAAAGCCACGATAGAGGTGGTCACCAATGACCCTGCAAACCCCGTACAAGTTATTGACGTAAACGCCAATGTCTTGTAATTTTTTTCATAACATTTTGATTTTGAGGCGCTCTGAGAAGAGCGCCTTTTTTATGCCCGTTACCAAAGGAAATTATTGTACGGATAGATCTGGATGTGCAGTTTCTTGATCTCTTCGTAAAGCACCGCTTTCATCTCGGCAATGTTCTCTTTGGTCTTGGCGGAAACAAATAACGCTGTCTGGTTGTTCTTCGCCATCCAGGAGGATTTCAACTCTTCCAAGGTGATGTTCTCCTTGGTCTTGGGCGTCAGGTCTTCCGGGTCTTTCTCCACCCAGGAATATTGGTCTATCTTGTTGAATATGATGATGGTTGGCTTGTTGGCAGCCTGAATCTCCGCCAAGGTTTGGTTGACCACCGCGATCTGCTCCTCGAATTCAGGATGGCTGATATCCACCACATGCAGCAAAAGGTCTGTCTCCCGGATCTCATCCAAAGTGGACTTGAAGGACTCGACCAGTCCATGGGGAAGTTTCCGGATGAAACCCACGGTGTCTGAAAGCAGGAAGGGCAGGTTCTCGATGACCACCTTCCGCACGGTGGTGTCCAGCGTGGCGAAGAGCTTGTTCTCAGCGAAGACCTCCGAGTTGCTGAGGAGGTTCATCATGGTGGATTTACCCACATTGGTGTAGCCTACCAGCGCCACTCGCACAAACTTGTCACGGTGACTGCGTTGGGTGGTCTTCTGCTTGTCAATTTCCCGCAGACGCTTCTCCAACAGGGATATCCGCTGCCGGATGATACGACGGTCAGTCTCGATTTCCTTCTCGCCGGGACCTCTCATGCCGATGCCGCCTCGCTGCTTCTCCAAGTGCGTCCACATGCCGGTCAGTCGCGGCAGGAGATACTTGTACTGGGCCAACTCCACTTGCGTCTTGGCGTGAGCCGTCTGTGCTCTTGTGGCGAAGATGTCCAGGATGAGATGCGTCCGATCCATCACCTTGCATCCCAAGACCTGCTCTATGTTCCGCTGCTGCGATGGACTCAACTCATCGTCCACCACAACCAGGTCAATGTGCTGCTCGTGCACATACTCTGCCACCTCCCGGATCTTGCCGGATCCAAGGTAGGTCCGAGGATCTGGATGGGCCAGATTCTGCGTGAAACGCTTGTCCTCCTTGCCCCCGGCAGTCTCCACCAGGAAAGCCAGTTCGTTGAGGTATTCCTGAGTCTTCGCCTCGCCAACGGCAGGTAAGCATACGGCAAGCAACACCGCCCGTTCCGCTTTTATGTCACGATGTTCTATCATGCACCACTATTCTACAGATACGGATTTGGCTAAATTACGAGGCTTGTCCACATCACAGCCGCGGATAAGAGCCACATGATAGGCCAAGAGCTGCAAGGGGATGGCTGCCACCAGGGGCGTCAGCAACTCCTCTGTGTGCGGAATCTCAATGCAGAACTTGGACATGCCTTTGACGGTCGTGTCCCCCTCCGTGACGATAGAGATGACGGTGCCTTTGCGGGCAATCACCTCTTGGATGTTGCTTACAATCTTGTCGTAGGTTAACTGCTCCGTGGCGATGACAATCAAGGGCATGTGCTCGTCAATGAGCGCGATGGGACCATGTTTCATCTCCGCGGCAGGATATCCCTCCGCGTGGATGTAAGAGATCTCCTTCAATTTGAGGGCTCCCTCCAGAGCGACAGGGTAGTTGATGCCACGCCCTAAAAAGATGGCGTTGGGACGGGTGGCTACAAACTGCGCGATCTTCTGGATATGCTGCTCCTGCGCCAGAATACGCTCGACCTTCTCCGGAATGGACTCCAGATCGTTGATCAGCTGGTGGTATTTGGACTTGGAGATGGTGCCTTTGCGCTGGGCCAGACTCAGGGCCATCAAGGTTAATACCGTGACCTGCGCCGTGAATGCCTTGGTGGAGGCGACACCGATCTCCGGACCGGCGTGCGTATAGGAACCGGCCATGGTCTCGCGGGCCAGCGTGGAGCCAACCACGTTGCAGATGCCAATGACCGTGGCCCCATGACGTTTGGCAAGATCAACCGCGGCTAACGTGTCCGCTGTCTCCCCGGATTGCGAGATGGCTATCAGGACATCATCTTCATACAAGATCGGGTCACGATAACGGAACTCGGAAGCATATTCCACCTCTACAGGGATGCGCACGAGACTCTCAATCAGGTACTCGGCAACCAACCCCGCATGCCAGGAGGTGCCACAAGCTGCAATGATGAAACGTTTGGCATTCATCATTTTCTGCTCATATTCTATCAAACCGCCTAAGGAAACCACATCCTTCTGCAAGTTGATGCGGCCTCGCATACTGTCGCGGATAGACTTGGGCTGCTCATATATCTCTTTCAACATGTAGGTCTCAAAGCCACCCTTCTCGATCTGGTCAAGCGTCATCTCCAATAGCTGGTAGTGCGGGTTCCGCATCAAAGAGTGCTCGTCTTTGAGATTGCGTATCCGCATGGGCTCCCCTAAAGAGACAACCGCGACATCCCCATCTTCCAGATATACCACCTTGTTGGTGTACTCTACAATGGGTGCACCGTCCGAACCTACATAGTATTCGTTATCTCCAATGCCAATCAAGAGGGGACTGCCCTTCTTCGCCAGGATCAACTGGTCGGGGGCGTCCACCGACATGATGGCCAGTGCGTAGGTGCCCTCCACACGACTTAGGGCGAGCATGACAGCCTCTTCCAAGGATATGTTGTCTTTTTGCTGTACCTCCTTGATGAGATGCACCAACACCTCGGTGTCCGTGTCGCTCTGGAAGACATAGCCGCGGTTCTGCAACTCGATCTTCAGGCTCAGATAGTTCTCAATAATGCCGTTGTGAATCAAGGCTAGCTTGCGGTCCTCGGAGAGATGGGGGTGCGCATTCTGCTCGTTCGGCTCCCCGTGCGTCGCCCAGCGGGTATGCGCGATGCCCACATGCGCCTCCGTGTTCTTCGAGGTACAGTAGTCTTCCAAGTCTGACACCTTGCCCCGTTTCTTGTATAACGTGATGTTGCCTGATTGCATTAAGGCTACACCGGCACTGTCGTAACCTCTGTATTCCAAGCGATGAAGCCCCTTCATCAAGATGGGGTATGCTTCTTTATCGCCTAAATATGCTACAATTCCACACATGATTCAGTTGCGATATAAGTGATGATAATAGGTTGTCTGTGAATTTACCGCTTAGTATTCGGTGTATGAGATCTCCAAACGGAGACGCTGGTCGTCGGATAGCCCGGTCCCGCCAAAGATGAGCCGGTTCGCCCGGATTCCGGAACCCCGGACGACCAGATTGACGGAGTTGGTCAGAGCACCGGTGCCCGAAATCAATTGCTGGACATATTTGGTGATGCGGAAACGATATTCGTGACGCTCCGCATCATAGGTGCCACCATAGTAGGAAGCACTGGTATAATACTCGTCATCCGGTAAGTATCCGATGCTGCCATCCTTCTTGATGCCTTGCAATGTCAAGCCGGCAGGATGAATCAGATATTGCTCGTCAGGGGACAGATCCTTGATGATTAACTCTGCTTTGTTGATGACCACCCGGTTGCCGAGGGAGGCAAAAGCTTGCTCAAGATAGGGGAAGGTGATTCGTGTCTTTACGCCACCACCGCCCTGGACAAACAAAGAGCTGGCTCCAACCGTATGATCTCCGGCGAGCACCTCCTGCACAAAGGCATTGTTGGTGGAAATCTGATAGTTGTGGGTGAAGTTGTTGAACCGAACACCGTCGGAACTGCACCCTAACTTATATCTTAAGCCCGTATGGTCGGCATTGTGATAGTAAATCGTGATGCCGCTCAGAGAACTGGTCATACTGGTCAGGATGACATACCCAGTCCCCGTGTGCGAAGCGGCTGTGATGTACAAACCTTTCAGAAATGAACTGAGGTTGTAGTTCAAATCATATTGGTGATTCAACAGGTACTGCCCAAAAGCCTTGGAGAGGGGGATGCGGATGTGGGGACTGTATATGGCCGTGTCCACCACCACCTCTTGGGTGGGCCGTATGGAATAACTCGACAAACTGTAGTTCAACGGCGTCGGGTCATAAGCCAAGGTGTTGTTCTGGTAATAGTTGACCCCTTTACTTAAAGACTCTGTCAACTGGTGAATGCGGATGGCTACCCGGGAGTTGGTGTCGCCATAATAGCCCGCCAACTGAAGGGTGAAAATACAGGAGTCGATGACGGGATTGGTGCCGAAATTCACATTGTCGGCACTCATCGCTATCTGGGTGTAAATGGAGGCCACCGTGCTGCCGAATGTGGGGTCGGAGAGCGCACCAATCACATTGCCCGACAAGTTGGTGGTGTTGATAGTGTCTTCTAAGAAAGAATAGGCTGATACCGTCAAGGTGTCCGTGTAAGCCGTGCCCACCTGATCCATAAATCCCAATCCGATGGGGGAGTTGTGATTGTCGCAACCTAAAAATAGGAGAGAAAGAGAGAACAATAAACCGAAAAATAGTGATTTGTTCATTTATTGTGCAGTTTTGTCAGTTTCTATCAGTTGGTCGTAAAATTCATCATATAAGTCCACGTAGTTGTCGTCTTCAGGATGGTGTAAGGTCAGCTTCTCCTGCTTCTCAATGTAGTTGAGGAGCCGTTTGCCAGTTCCAGGCGTGATGCATACCGCATCGGAATAGTCGATGGCCGTCTGTATCAGTTGGTCATATCCCGGATTGCGGAAATGGTTGAGGTTGGCAGTGGGGATGTTCGTCTGCTGCAACTTCTTCTTGAAGTTGGTCGGGAACTTCTCCGTGAATGCGTCCGGCATGATGGAATAGATCAACTTGCTGTTCTGGAACAAGGGGTCGTCTTTGTAAACCGTCTTGATGAATAACGGCACCAAAGCGGAAATCCAGCCGATGCAATGGATGATGTCGGGATCCCAACCTAACTTGCGGACCGTTTCAATAACGCCCTTCGCGTAAAAAATGGTGCGGGAGTCATTGTCCGGATAAAAAACGTTGTTCTCGTCAAAATAGGTGCTCTTGCGTTTGAAAAAGTCTTCACTGTCGATGAAGTAGATCTGCATGCGCACACTTTGAAGCGAAGCCACCTTGATGATGAGCGGATGATCGGTATCTTCGATGATAATGTTCTGTCCCGATAACCGAATCACCTCATGTAACATGTGACGATGGTCGTTCACACACCCGAATTTGGGCATGAAAGTCCGGATTTCATTCTTGCGCTCCTGAACCCCTTGAGGGAGATATCGGCCAATATTGGAAATGTAACCTTCTGGCAGATAAGGGAATATCTCAGATGTTACATATAAGATCTTTTTCTTCTCCATTCGTAATTTTTTTTTCAGCCGCAAAGATAGCATTTTTTTTTTATTTTTTGGGATACGGAATTAAAAAAAATGTATTTTTGCCGACCCTTAAAGCCCAGGTGGTGGAATTGGTAGACACGCTACTTTGAGGGGGTAGTGGGAGGACTCCCGTGCAAGTTCGACTCTTGTCCTGGGCACAGGCTAAAAGGCTTTCTTCTATGCAGATAGAAAGCCTTTTTTCTTTTCCCTTCCCTTATTTCCGGTCTGAAATCTGCGCCAGATAGGCTTTCAATACGGTTGCATGCTTGGCGCCGATCACCTCGGCTAAAGCCTCTTCCGTTGCGCGCTGAACGCCGGCCAAGGAGCGAAATTCTTGAAGCAACCGCTTCTTGAGCACCGGCCCAATTCCCGGTACATCGTCCAATACCGAATGAATGCTGGTCTTGGAACGCCTTTTGCGATGGTGCGTGATTCCGAAGTGATGCACCTCATCGCGTACCTGCTGCAACAACCGCTGTGCCTCCGACCGCTTGTCGATATAGACGGGCAGGTCGTCCCCAACCTTGTAGATGTCCTCCAAACGCTTGGCAATGCCGACCACCATCAGACGGTCTTCAATGTGCAACGCCTGGATGGCTCGGTAGGCTGCATGTAATTGGCCTTTGCCACCGTCAATCACCACCAGGTCTGGCAAGGGCTTGTCCTCCTCTAATAGTCGATGATAACGCCGGAAGACCACCTCTTCCATCGTGGCAAAGTCGTCCGCTCCCACCACCGTCTTGATGTTGAAGTGACGGTACTCCTTCTTTGCCGGCTTCCCATCCTTAAAACAGATCATGGCTGCTACGGGGTCTTCACCCTGTGTGTTGGAGTTGTCGAAGCATTCGATGTGCCGCGGCAGGGTCTTCATGTTCAACGCCTCCTTTAAAGACTGCAGCACACGCTGGCTCCGTCGCTCCGGATTGACCAAATCCTGTCGTTTTTTCTTCTCCAGCATGTAAAAATGCGCATTACGCGTCGCTAACTCCACCAGTTTGCGCTTTTCCCCACGCTGCGGCACCTGGATGTCCCAACCCTCCGGGACCAGCTTCGGCATGAAGGGTACCAACAAGGTGCTTGAAAGTCCGCCCATCCGCGACGAGATCTCCAGAATGCCGTTCCACAAGGTGTCCTCACTGTCGCGCTCCAGATGGTTGCTGATCTCTATCGTGGAAGCCTGGACTACCGCCCCGCTCACAATACGCAAGAAACTGATGTATGCGCAGTCCTCTTCCTCCTCTAGCCCAAAAACGTCCAGATCGGTGATGGAGGTGCTCACCACAACCGACTTGCCGATGAAATGCTGAAGGACCTCAATGCGCCGCTTGAGCTCCGAGGCTTTTTCAAACTCCCATCGCTCCGCAAGGTCCATCATCTCTTCCTTTAGCTCGTTGATGACCTCATGGCGTTTCCCCTTGATGATGTCGGTGATGCGCTGGATGTTTTTCTGATAATCCTCTTTGGAAATGAATCCGCAACAAGGGGCAGGACACCGCTTTAGCTGATATTGCATGCAAGGACGGTCGTTCTGGACTAAACGACGACAGCTGCGTAATGGGAACATGTCCCTAATGGTCTCCAACAGCACATTCATCGCCTTGACGGAAGAGTAGGGACCGAAAAGCTGCATGGTGGCGGGTTCCGGACGGCGCGTGGAAAACACCCGCGGGAACTCCTCCTTGCTGATAGCTATCCAGGGATACGACTTGTCGTCCTTCAACATGATGTTGTATCGCGGCTTGAACTGCTTGATCATGCTGTTCTCCAACAACAGAGCTTCCCATTCGGTGTCCACCACCGTGGTCTGGATGTCGCGGATCTTCTTCACCAACATCCTGACTTTGGCCGATTCATGCTCTTTGTTGAAGTAGGACGACACACGCCTCTTCAATCGTTTGGCCTTCCCGACATAGAGGATGGTCCCGTCTTCATCAAAAAAACGGTACACCCCCGGCTTCTCCGGCAACGATTGTAATATGAGGCGCAAGTTCTCTCTCACGTGTCAAAAGCTTGTCAATAGTCAATCAATGGTGTGTATTGGGAACTCAAAAGCAAGTGCCCTGGGTTGATGCCGACATTGAAACTCTTTTTTAATTTCCCATCGCGGTCAAACCAGTAGATCTTGCCGCTGACTACGAAATTCTTGGCATCACTGATGAAAACATCCCCGTTGATAGGGTTTATGCAGATGGAGTAGGGGGTCTCAATCTGCGTCCCGTCGGTAATGAAATTATCCGTAACCATCTCGTCACTATCCAAATCCAACACTTTGATCCAAGAAGCATGAGTGTTGAAGTCGTAGTGATACAGATAGGCGTAGTGATTGTACAGATAGAAATTGAGGACCGCTAAGTCATAGGTCTTGACCACCTCGTCGGTCTGAGCGTCAATCTTCACGAAGTTGTAAGGGATGTCCCCATAGTCTCCACGTGTGACCACGTATACGTAGTGCTCGTTATAGCTTTGCAAAATGCCGGGGTTCGTCCCTACCTCGATCTCCTTGATGACGCTGAAGGTACCCGGATCAATGACAGATACGGTATGTCCATAGTTTGGAGCGTTGAGACCGCCGCAGTTTGACACGTACAGCTTGCCGCGGCAAACGCAGATGCCGTCCGGATTGGAGCCCGAATGGACGGCCCCGTCTACCTCCAAGGTGGCGGTGTCAATGCGAACCACATCGCCATCAAAGCAGGTGACGTACGCCTTGGATTTGTGAAAGGCCAAATAACGAGGCTGCTTGCCCGTCAGGTAGATAGCCTTGAGGGAAGTGCCGTCAGGGTTCATGATCTCCACTGTGTTGGAATTGTTGACCACACAATACAGCTTGGAGCCGTAGCGCTGCAGGTCGTTCCCGGTGTCTCCCAATCCGCGGCCGTTTTGCTGCAGGAACAGGTCGCTGGTCAACTCCCCGGTTTGGAAGTTGTAAAAGGACAAGGTGCTGTTGTTCATTTGAAAAACACCTTCGTTAAGGATGTAGATGCCGTCGGCAAAGCTGTCGGGCATGGGAGTGGGCTCAGGGCCGGGACGGTTGCAGGAGGAAGATAAACCCCAAAATCCGACGAGGATGAACAGCAGGGCTTGGAAGACATTTCTTTTTTTCATATTCGGTGAGTTTGATTAAGCGGGGCAAAAGTACACTTTTTTCAGGTCTCCTAAAAACGAAAAAAGGCTCCCCGGGGAGGGGAACCTTTCTTCAACCATGAAAACAAAATATTACTTTTTAGCCAAAAAGTCTTTTACAGTGGTGGAGTCAACAACAGCTTCCTTGAAGGTGTAAGCTCCAGTTTTCGGTGAACGTTCCATTCTCACCACGCGGGTGTAAGTTACGCCACCTTCTCTTTTCAACGTTGCAACTACTTTCTTTGCCATCTTTCTTAGATTTTATTATTTAACTTCTTTGTGAATGGTCATACGTTTCAAATAGGGATTGTATTTCTTCAATTCCAATCTGTCAGGAGTGTTCTTTCTGTTCTTCGTGGTTATATAACGAGACATTCCGGGAACCCCACTGGCCTTCTGTTCTGTGCACTCAAGAATGACTTGTTGACGTGCTTCTTTAGTTTTCTTTGCCATATTTTTACCTCTTCAATTTTTAACTCGGCAAAAATACACTTTTTTTTAATATGCCGTATCCTTGCCGCGATATTTTTTGTTACTATTCTTGTTGTATTGTAATATTTTGAAAATCAGATATATATCAAGATTCCTAGTCGGTCAGAAGCTCCCAAAGTCGATCCTTTAGCTCTGTGAGATGCTGGTTGGTGATAGCCGAAATGGAAACGAGCGGCCAATATTTTGGCAAAACATGCTCCATTTTTCGGACCTCTTCTTCGGTGGTCAGATCGCATTTGGTGAGCGCAATCAGATACCGCTTGTCCAGCAGTTCCGGATTGTATTGCCGGAGCTCGTTGCGAAGGATCTCAAACTCTTTTTGGATCTCTTCCGGTCTCTTCAGATCCTCTTCCGATGCGATGGGGATCATATAGAGCAATACGGAGTTGCGTTCGATATGCCGCAGAAAGCGCAATCCAATGCCCTTGCCTTCAGACGCACCCTCAATGATGCCTGGGATGTCAGCAATGACGAAGGATTGGAAATCGCGGTAGGCGACCATGCCAAGGTTGGGCTTCAAGGTGGTGAAGGGATAGTTGGCGATCTTGGGCCTTGCATTGGAAATCTGGCTAATCAGCGTGGACTTGCCCGCATTGGGGAAACCAACCAGGCCCACGTCGGCCAGCACCTTCAACTCCAAAGATATCCACCCCTCCACGCCAGACTCGCCAGGCTGTGCAAATCGCGGGGTCTGCATGGTGGCACTCTTGAAGTGGACATTGCCCAGTCCGCCTCGACCGCCGCGCATGACCACCAGTTCCTGACCGTCTTCCAACACCTCTCCGACTATTTCGTCTGTGTCCACCAGCTTCACGATGGTGCCCAAGGGGACTTCAATGTAGGCATCGTCTCCATTCTTGCCGAAGCATTGGTTCTTCTGCCCATTCTCCCCATTGCCTGCAAAGACGTGCTTCGTGTAGCGCAGGTGTAGCAGAGTCCAAAGGTTACGGTTGCCCCTGACGATGATGCTGCCGCCTTTGCCGCCGTCGCCACCGTCGGGACCCGCCTTGGGATTCCTCGCCGTGCGCGCAAGATGCGCCGATCCGCCGCCGCCGTTACCCGACCGCCCGAATATCTTTACCAGGTCTATAAATTGCTCCTCTGCCATGATTCTGGATTCTTGATGAGATAAAACAAAAGCACTTACGCTTCGGTAAGTGCCTTCGCTTCTGGCTTTGATAACGCCTTCCACTAAGATGGACCGACGTTATGCTCCCTTCATCAGACCTTGATCTCTACATCAACACCACTGGGCAATTCCAGCTTCATCAATGCGTCAATCGTCTTGGTGGTCGTACCATAGATGTCCAAAATTCTCTTGTATGTGGAGAGTTGGAATTGCTCTCTGGACTTCTTGTTGACGAACGTGGAACGGTTGACAGTGAAAATCTTGGTGTGCGTTGGCAATGGAATAGGGCCAACCAAAACGACCTTGTCGTCTTTCACACCCTCTACGGTCTTGACGATCTTCTCGGCAGACTTGTCTACCAAAGTATGATCGAAGGATTTTAATTTAATTCTGATTCTGTGACTCATCTTGTTTGTTTATTACGTAATAATTAATTTATTTTTTGTCTCTATAATAAAAATCTACCTTCATTTACGATGTATTCCTTGATGTCGGCAGGTACCTCGGCGTAGGCCAGGAACTCCATGCTGTAGGAGGCACGGCCGGAAGAAATGGAACGCAGGGTGGTTACATATCCGAACATCTCCGCCAAGGGAACCTTGGCCTTGATAGTTTGGAAACCGACTTTGGCATCGATGCATTCCAGGATGGAACGCCGACGGTTCAAGTCCCCCGTGACATTGCCGATATATTCGTCCGGTGTGTTGATCTCCACTTTCATGATAGGCTCCAGGATGCGGGTGTCGGTCTCCTTGATGGCATCGCGGAAGCCAATCTTGGCGCATACCTCAAATGCCATAGCGTCGGAGTCCACCGCGTGGGTCTCGCCATCCAAAACCGTGACCTGCATGCTCTCCAGAGGGAACCCCCACTTGCCGTTCGACATGGCCGTTTGGAAGCCTTTTTCCACGGCAGGCATATACTCCTTGGGGATGGCTCCGTTGCTCACCTTGTTGATGAACTGTAAACCGCGGGCATCATCGTCGGCAGGGGCCAACTCGAAATCTATCTTGGCGTAAGATCCCTTGCCTCCCGTCTGGCGTTTGTATACGGCCAGATGATGCAACGGCTCCGACAAGGCCTCTTTGTAAGTGACTCTCGGCTTGCCATGGTTGCATTCAACGCTGTATTCGCGTTTCAGGCGGTCAAGCAGGATCTCCAGATGCAACTCACCCATGCCGCTGATGAGCAGTTGGCCGGTCTCCTCACTCTGTGTGACCACAAAGGTCGGGTCTTCATCGGCCAGCTTGCCCAGCGCCAGAATCAGCTTCTCCTCGTCATCTTTCGTTTTGGGCTCGATGGCGATTTGGATGACTGGCTCCGGGAAGGTGATGTTCTCCAGCAGGATAGGATGCTTGTCGTCGGTGAGACTGTCGCCCGTGTGAATCTCCTTCATGCCCACCAACGCGGCAATGTTGCCGGCCGACACGCTGTCTAACGGCTGTTGCTTGTTGGAGTGCATTTGAAGAATCTTGGCTACGCGTTCCCGTTTGCCCGTGGAAGCATTGAAGACGGTCTCACCCGACTTCAGCTCTCCGGAATAGACCTTGATGAACGTCAGCTTGCCTACATAGGGATCCGTGGCGATTTTGAAAGCCAAGGCGGAGAAAGGTGCGGTCACATCCATCGTCCTCTTCTCCTCCTGCTCGTTCTTGGGGTTGATACCGGTGATGGCCGGCATGTCCAAGGGGGAGGGGAGGTACATGACGATGGCGTCCAGCAACTTCTGTACACCTTTGTTCTTGAAGGAGGAACCGCAAAGTACCGGTTCGATCTGACGGGCGATGGTGGCGTTCCGGAGGGCCTCTATGATCTCTTCTTGGCTGATGCTGTCCGCATCCTCCAGATACTTCTCCATGAAGGCTTCGTCCAACTCGGAGAGGGTCTCCAGGATGTTGGTGCGACCTTGTTGCGCCTCTTCGGCCATGTCAGCGGGGACCGGCACCTCTGTGTAGGTGGCGCCTAAAGTGTCCTCCTCCCATTGATAGGCTTTCATCTCGATAAGATCCACGATGCCCACAAAGCTGTTCTCGGCTCCGATAGGCAGCTGCAATGGCAGCGGGTGGGCGTGCAGACGCTCCTGGATCTGTTTCACTACGGATTGGAAGTTGGCGCCGGCACGGTCCATCTTGTTGACATAGCATATCCGGGCCACATTGTATTTGTTGGCCTGGTGCCAGACAGTCTCGGACTGTGCTTCCACACCGCCCACCGCACAGAAGATGGCAACCGCTCCGTCCAAAATGCGAAGCGACCGCTCCACCTCCACGGTGAAGTCCACATGCCCCGGCGTGTCAATGATGTTGATCTTGTACTCGCCAGCGTCATGTTTCCAAAAGACGGTTGTGGCCGCACTCGTGATCGTGATGCCACGCTCCTGCTCCTGAACCATCCAGTCCATGGTCGCAGTGCCCTCGTCCACTTCCCCAATCTTGTAGTTCTTGCCCGTATAATAGAGAATACGCTCCGTCGTCGTCGTCTTGCCGGCGTCGATGTGAGCCATAATCCCAATGTTGCGAATATTCTCCAACTCTTGTGACATGATGATTCTCTTGAATACGGTCGTAAATGAAAGGCAGAGAATGATTGATTACATCCGCATGTGAGCAAATGCCTTGTTGGCTTCTGCCATTCTGTGGATTTCCTCTTTCTTCTTGAAAGCGGCACCCTCACTCTTGTAAGCGGCCATGATCTCCTGGGCCAGTTTGTCGGCCATGGTCTGCTCATGACGCTTGCGAGCAAAGGATATTAAGTTTTTCATACCTACTGATTGCTTTCTGCCCGGCTTGATTTCCTCGGGGACAGGCAATGTGGTACCACCGACACGCTTGCTCTTCACCTCAACACTCGGGGTGACGTTCTCCAGCGCTTTTTTCCATACTTCAAGACCGTTCTCTTTGGTCTTCTCCTCTACAATGTCGATGGCTTTGTAGAAGATCTCAAACGCGAGATTCTTCTTTCCCTTCAACATAATATTGTTCACGAACTTCGTTACCTGTTCGTCATTGAATTTCGGATCCGGAAGAATGATCCTTTTCTTTGCATGTGAATTTCTCATAACTTTGTATCTTCAATAATGTTTATTTACTCTTGAATCACCAATCACGGCGTTCAATTTACTGTTTCAGGTGCCCTGTTTTTTTTATTTGGCTGCTTTAGGTCTCTTGGCACCATATTTGGAACGACCTTGATGACGACCGTCAACGCCGGCAGAGTCCAACGCACCACGGACGACGTGATATCTTACACCAGGGAGGTCTTTTACACGACCGCCGCGCACCAACACGATGCTGTGCTCCTGCAAGTTGTGTCCTTCACCACCGATGTAGGCGTTCACCTCCTTACCGTTGGTCATTCTTACTCTCGCCACCTTACGCATGGCTGAATTAGGTTTCTTCGGGGTCGTAGTGTAAACCCTCAAACAAACGCCGCGACGTTGCGGACAGGCATCCAATGCCTTGGACTTACTTTGTGAAGTAAGTTTCTTTCTTCCTTTTCTTACTAATTGTTGAATAGTAGGCATACAATTTTTACTTTGTTAAACTTTTAATTTAGATTGATTTAAACCCAATTTTTTGGGCCTGCAAAAATACATTTTTTTCGTTTCAATGTCGCATCCCTCCCTATTTTTTTTCAAGAGGTCTGAAAAAGCTTTGTTTTCCCACGGGGGAGCGACTTTTGCTGTTGTTGACAGGACTGGTTTCAACAGCCATAAAAAAAGGCGGCCATTCGGCCGCCCTCTGTTTTTTGGTTATCTCTTCGGCTTGCTTTGCGCAGGCGCATCAGTTTCTTTGCTGGTCGTCTTCTGGGTCGTGGTCGCCTTGCTCTTCTGAGCTATGGCATTGCGCTTGAACTGCTCGTCATAAGTGTAGAAGTCGAACAGGTGCCGCGGCGTGAGAATGGCCTTGATCTTCTTGTAAAAGCTGGCTTCCAGCGCGCTCAGGTTCTTCTTGAGTTCCATCTTCTGATCCATCATATAGGAGATCTGATCGGAAGAGACACTTTCGATGCTCTCCTTGTTGCGCGGATCATATTTGATTTTCTTGCTCTCCAGATTCTTGCGGAAAGTCTCATGGTAGTTCATCTCACTCCGCAAATATTTCTCATACTCCGTCCAAAAAGTCTTGGCCTCCGTGGCGTTGAGCTTGAGATGCTCTTTCATGAAGGTTATTCTGTTTTGTATTTTCTTTTCCACATCAGTGGTGGGGTTCTGAGCGGAAGCAATCCATACACCGCATAAAACCAGGGTGAGGGTTAACAAAATCTTTTTCATCGTATTGGCTTTTTAAAAGTTATAATAATCAATTTCTGTTATCTCGGCACTGTAATACTCAATCAACTGATCGTCAAGTTCGTTGGTGGGTGCAGGTGTCTCTACCAGAGTCCCCCTCTCCTGTTTCTCGTGGTTGCTGATGTTGATGAATAACACGGAACAGAGGACAAGCAGACATACGGCTGCGATGGAACTCATCCAGATGTTTCTCTTCTTTCGCTCCTCTTTGTGGATGACATCCATGATGTTATCAGTCAGGTGCTCAAAATATCCATCCGGAATTTTGTAATGTTCTTCTTTGCTAAGTTGATCTAAGTCTAACATAATTCTTGAAAAATAACAAAACTAATGACTATGCAACTTTTAAAAGGTTAAATGCTCTGAAATATTTTTTTTGATTTTTTCTACTGCAAAATGATAGGACGCTTTCAAGGCGCTCTCCGAGGTGCCGAAGATCTCGGACATCTCCGCGTATGGCATCTCTTCATAATAGCGCATCGTGAACACTGCCCGTTGCTTGGGAGGCAGCTTGATGATGGACTCTTGAAGCAGGTTCTCTATCTCGGAAGGAGAGATGAAGTTGGTCTCCGCCTGTGTCACCACCATGAAGTCCGTGTAACTGTCATCGTCGAGGTTGAGCAGCTTCTTTTTCTTCTCGATGAAGGTCAGGGCTTCATTGGTGCAGATTCGCGAGATCCAAGTCTTCAACGCCGATTCACCCCTGAAGTTTTCCAGGTTGCGCCAGATCTTCAGGCATACATTTTGGGTTACGTCATTGGCATCTTCGTGACTGACAACAATACGTCTTGCGTTGTAGTAGATAAAACGCTGGTATTTGTTTAACAACAGCTTGAAGGCCTGCTCTTTGGTCTTCTTGTTGGCGAACAACTGCAGGATATATTCGTCTGTGATTTCAGCCATGGTGTGTTATTTGCGTACGATAACTCTTTTGCATGCTTCCGTGATGTTCTCCTCATCCAGATGATAGAGCGTCATCAGTTCGGCAGGGGTGCCGCTCTCGCCGAATTTGTCGTTTACGGCAACCATCTCTACGGGGGTGGGCAGCTTTCTGCACAGCAGTTGGCAGATGGAGTCTCCCAAACCGCCGTTCATCAGGTGCTCTTCGGCCACCACGCAGCAGCGGGTCTTGCGCACACTGTTCAGAACAGCCTCTTCGTCCAAAGGCTTGATGGTGGCGATGTCAATCACTTCCGCGGAGAAGCCTTGTTCATGCAAGGTGTAGGCGGCTTGCACTGCTGGATAAACCAGATGCCCCGTGGCGAAGATGGTCACGTCGGTTCCTTCATTCATCGTGATGGCCTTGCCAATGACAAATGGCTGGTCCTCGGGCGTGAAGACCGGCACGGAAGGACGGCCGAAGCGTAGGTACACGGGTCCGTTGTACTCTGCCGCAGCAATGGTGGCCATCTTGGTCTGGTTGTAGTCGCAAGGGTTGATCACGACCATGTTGGGCAGCATCTTCATGAGCCCGATATCCTCCATCATCTGGTGTGTGGCTCCGTCTTCACCTACCGTCAGGCCGGCGTGCGAAGAGCAAATCTTGACATTCAGGTTGGAGTAGGCCACGGCCATCCGGATCTGATCGTACACACGTCCGGTCATGAAGCCGGCGAAGGTGCTCGCAAAGGGAACCTTCCCACTTAATGCCAACCCGGCGGCAATGCCGACCATGTTGGCCTCCGCAATGCCGACCTGGATGAATCTGTCAGGGAATTCGGCTTTGAATGCTCCCATCTTGACGCTGCCGGTCACATCCGCCGTGAGCGCAAATACATTCTGATTCCGTTTGCCCGCTTCTAATAAGCCGTCACCAAATCCGGAGCGGGTGTCTTTTTTAATGCTGCTTTCTATTTTTTCCATTCGTATGAAGATTTGCTATAAAGAAAATGCAAAAATACGAAAAATGATAAAAGCAAGTTATAAAAAAAAATAGTTTATTTGTATGCTCATTTTTCTTCATGGATGAAGGCCCGTTTTAGACTGCTGCTTATAATATTATTGTATACCTCATTTCTGTCGGCCCAGGAGGGCCGAGCGCCTCGTCTTGCCCATCATCTCGTGAAATCACTCTCCTTTCGCCTGGATACGCTCTCCATCATCTCCGGCTCCTTCCGCTTCGTCGGGACAGTCCCCAGCCGCTGGGATCTCGATCCTGTCGCCGCCACCCTCTACCTCTATGACTCCACCCTCATAGGCTCAACCCTCTCCTATGAATATCAAACCTATCAGATGGATTTTTCCAAACCACTGTTCCATAAGGACAGGTCTTTGATCGAGTCCGCGACTCCCTATGCCATATCCGTTCCGGAGTATCCTTCGTGGTCATCCGATCCTTCCGAAGACAATTCCCGACTGATAAGTTCCGGCTCTATCTCCCGTGGTGTTTCTGTGGGCAACAGCCAAGATCTGGTCCTGAACTCTTCCCTGAACTTGCAACTGTCCGGTTATGTGTCGGATAATATTCAGATCCAAGCTGTTATATCAGACAAAAATATCCCAATCCAGCCAGAAGGTAATACGCAAAATATAAACAATATTAATAATGTATATATAAAGTTGTTGTTTCAAGACAAGGCTCAAGTCTGTGGCGGCGACATAGAACTTCCGGCACCGCACAGCCGATTTCTCTTCGCCACCGGTAGCTTGTTGGGTATGGAAGGATTGGTGCGGACCTCATTCAAACAAGACATGACGTTGGTGAACCGATTGGGCGGGGGCGTTGCCAAAGGCCATTTTGTGCAACAGACTATCCAGCCCCAGACGGGCGTGCAGGGTCCTTATAAGCTCACCGGTGAGTTCGGAGAACTGGGAATCGTCATCATAGCCGGTTCCGAACGGGTCTATGTGGATGGAAAACTGCTGACCCGCGGTTTGGACAATGACTATGTCATCGACTACAACACGGCTGAACTTACCTTCACTCCCGCCATGCTGATGGCGGCGGAAAAACGTGTGATTGTGGAATTTGAATACTCCGACCGTCATTATTCCCGTTATGCACTCTATTCGTACAACGATTTTCAGAAGGGACGTCACCAACTGCATGTCAATTTTTACCAATATCAGGATCTGAAAAGCCAGTCATTGCAGCCTGAGTTGTCCGATGCGCAGAAACTCTTCCTGTCGCAGGTGGGTGACCACGGAACCGCCGTTCCTTACCGCTCTTTTGAGGCTGTCCCCTTTGCCCATGACCGCGTCTTATATGCCCGCCGCGATACCGTGGTGGACGGGCAGACCTTCCAAGGAGTCTTTGTCTATACTGCCGACCCCTCTCAGACCGTGTATGCTCCTGCCTTTACCTATGTGGGTGCCCATAAGGGTTCCTATCAGCTACAGAGTTCCACCACGAACGGGAGGGTGTTCGCCTGGGTGGCGCCTGTGGACGGACAACCCCAAGGCGATTATGAGGCGGCTGTGCTACTTACAACCCCTAAGTTGGCCCAAATGCTGACAATAGCCTCCGAAAGCCAGTTCACCGACCGCTTCTCGTTGGAAAATGAACTTGCGCTCTCCCATTATGACCAAAATCTGTTCTCCAAACAAGACGATAAAGACAACGTGGGTTTTTCGTATCACTTGGCCGCCAAGCATCTCCAGCCTTTGCAGAAAAATGCCGCCAAGGATTCCGCATGGCGACTCCTCTCCGAGGTGGAATGGCAGTTCGTGCATAAGTATTTTCATGCCATCGAGCGTTTCCGTGAAGTGGAATTCGCCCGTGATTTCAACCTGTCAGCACAAGACTCCACGCCCTATTCTGAGCAGATGCTCCATGTCGGGCTGGCCGTTGAAAAGCCGTCAAACAGCACTACCAGCTATGCCTTGAACTGGTTCTCCCAGTTCCAGCACCTCTATGCATTGCGTCACGAGGTGCTCTCTCACCAGCGATGGAAAGGTTTTCGTTTTGATACCAGAACCACATTTCTCCATTCGGAGGACTCGATCCAACATACGCGCTATTGGACCTCCGACAATCAGTTAGGCTATACATTCAAACAGCTGGAGGTAGGGGTGCGGGACCTGATGGAGCATAATCTTTTTCATGATGTCACCACAGACACCCTGCGCGCGAACAGCTTCGCCTTTCATGAGGTGGAGGCTTATCTCCGCAATAATCCCCAACAATCAAAGCACCTCTTCCAACTGTCCTATAAAAACCGGCTGGAGTGGAGCCCTGATACGGCAGATTTGCAGCTGCATCTCGTCATCCATGAAGCAAAGGCTATGTATTCCATGCGACAATGGGAAAACCACCAGCTGACCCTGAAAGGCACCTATCGCAATCAGCGGCTGACGAGTCAGGCTGCACCTGAGCACTACTTTGTCGGAAATCTGGACTATATAGGACGCTTTTTCAAAAAATCACTGTTGTTCCAAACATACTACGAACTTGGCAGCGGCATGGAACAACAAAAGGTCTTCACGTTCCTGAAGGTCGCCCCGGGACAGGGGACCCATGTGTGGAACGACTACAACGGCAATGGAATTGAAGAACTCGAGGAGTTTGAATTGGCCGCCTTCCAGTATGAGGCCGACTATATCAAAGTCTTCCTTTCGAGCAACAACTATGTCAATACCTTCAATAACCAGCTGACGCAGACGGTACAGTTCCGTCCCGCTAACCTGTGGAACAAGCCAGCCGGCTTCCGCAAATTTCTGGCCCGTTTCTCCGAGGTGGCGATGTTTCGTTCCCAACAGAAGGATATGCGGCCCATGATGAACCCATTTTATACCCATTTGGAAGACACTAGCCTGATTTCCAGCAACATGCTGTTCAACAATACACTCTCCTTCAACAACAGTTCGTCTATATTTGCATTTGACTATATCTATCAGAGAGGCCAGCAGAAAAACTTGCTCTACTATGGGTTTGAAAGATCGTCCGTCAGACTCCATCACCTGCTCGTGAAAAGTGCTCCCTCGAAAATGTTACGGCTTCAGACCGGGTACTTTTTCAAGATCACAGGTAACATGTCGGAGGCCATGTCCGCTCGCTGTTATGAGATTGCTCAGCATCAGGTGGAAGGGAGGGTGGTCTTCCAATACCGCAATGCCTATACGATGACTGCCGATTATGTCTGGATGAGAAAACGGGAGATGACCGGTTCCGGAGCCTATATGAATGAGCATAAAGCCTCGCTGACAGCGGATCTTCGTTTTGCCCGCTACGGTGTGCTTACCAGTTCCGTTCAATATGTCTTTATCCGGGGTGATGTGGAACCCAACACCTCCTTGCATTATGTGATGTTGGAGGGCCTCTCCGTCGGGCAGAATGCCTTGTGGGAGCTTCGTTATCAACTCTCGTTGAACAGTTACCTGCAGTTGGCCCTCTATTACGAAGGCCGTTTTTCGCAGGGACATAGGGTAGTGCATACCGGGAATGTGACTGTTCGGGCACAGTTCTGACCCATTGTTCCATTTGGCTGGAACTTTTTAGCCCAATCCAAATTTTTATAATTGATATTCAGACAGTTAGAGTTATTTGCGTTTTTTGTCGATATTTTTTTTTCAGGATGTGGTTGAGACAAAAAAAAATGTTGTATTTTTGGCGCTTAAAATTCTAATTGTGAGTTTTAGTGTGTAACTTTTTCTCAAAAATGAAGTATAATACTAATCCTCAGACTATGAGGGTGTACTTCTTGAGATTACATATTAAACTGACTATTAGGAAGTTGTATGGATAATTAAAAGAATTATATAATGAATATTCGGACCATCAGAATCGGTATTTTGGCATTGTTCACAATGTTTTTTACTGTGAAAAGTTTTGCCCAGGATGATGTGCAATTTACACTTTTTCCGTGGGCAACCTCCTATTATAATGCCGGAGGCATAGGGGAGCAGAACAACACATTGTGTTTTACGGCTATGTATGGAAGCAAATATACCGCTTGGAATGATGTGTACTATAATGACTCTGGAGAGATGCAGAAAGACAAGACTGCCCCGCAGGATTTTCTCCTCAATATTGAGTCTTATCTGAAAAAACTGCATGGTTCGTTAGGTGTTTCATTGGTCAGTGACAGAATTGGTTACTATAAAAATGTAGATGTCAAGTTGGGTTATGCCTACAAATTGCGCATTGGAGGAGGTCATTTGGGAATCGGTGCCCAGGTTGCATTGTATAATCAAGCTATTGATGCTGAAAAATATCGTCCGATTAACCCGGGAGATCCTACCATTGATCAATTGGGCGAGTCCACGATGGATCTGGACTTCAACTTCGGATTGTTGTATAAATCCGACCAATGGTATGCCGGTCTGGGTATTACGAAGATCGGTAGTGCCTTTGACAAAAACCAGGTGCTGCGAGTCTCCGGTGACCACGGATCCATGAGAAATCCCCAGTTGTATGCGCATGGCGGATACACGTGGGTGATTCCCGCCAACCCGAACTGGGAATTGCTTCCTCAAGCTTTGGTGAAGACGGATTTCAAAACTTTCCAGTTTGACATCATGGCGTTAGTGCGTTACAATGGCATTTTCTGGGGCGGTCTCAGCTACCGTTTTCAGGATGCCGTTAACATCATGTTTGGCGCACGTCCGTTCTACAATTCTTCTAATGTCTATCTGAAAGGTTTGGACGCCGGTATCTCCTACGGTTTCACTACGAACACGCTGGGATACCGTCCTAATAGAAGCTTTGGCGATATCGAGGTGATGATTAGATACTGCTTCGATATCTATAGACCAGAGATCTTCTCCGGCTATGGCAACACGCGTTATATTTATAAAAATAGATACTAACCACAATATTTGTGAACAAAGTTACGTTAATAGAAAATATAAATCTTACATCAATATGAAAAGGGTAATTATTCTAGTCGCAGCGATGCTTGTTGTTTTTGCATCCTGTAAGAATGGCGGTGACGGCCAGCTTGTTGGCGTTAAGGATCGTCCCGACGTTTTGGATTTGGAACCTTATGGCATGGTTTATGTCCCGACCGGTCACTATGTGATGGGTGGCGGTGATGAGGATGTGCCGTTTGCCATGACTCAGCAGTCCAAGAATGTGACCGTTCAGGCTTTCTATATGGACGAGACTGAGATTACCAACAATGAGTATCGCCAGTTCGTGTATTGGGTTCGTGACTCCATCGCCCATGTGCTGTTAGGTGAGGCTGAAATTACGGAAGAGGAGAAGTATGGTCACTACCAGAAATACAAGAAAGGTGAGAATGAGGGTGAGTTGATAGAGCCCAAGTTGATTAACTGGAAAGAGGAGATCCCTTGGGATTCCGAGAACGAGGAGGTGCAGGCTGCACTCAGTCCTTTGTTCAACAAGGTTAATACTCGTTTCTATCACTATCGTCCCAATACGACCAATGTCTCCATGTACAACTTCGAGTATTGGTGGTATGATTATCGCAATTTCCGCGATGCCAAGGATCCCGACCAGTTTGGTGCGGCCACCAAGGAGTTCGACAAGGAACCGACAGAATATGGTGGTTTGTATGCCAACCGTCCAAGCAGTATGGGCACGGGTTATCAGCGTTTTATCAGACATGAGGTGGTCAATATTTACCCGGACACCTTGTGTTGGGCGCACGACTTTGTCTATTCCTACAATGAGCCGATGGTCTTGAACTATTTCGCTAACCCTCAATATGATAATTACCCTGTGGTAGGTGTTAGCTGGAAACAGGCCAAGGCCTTCTCTTATTGGAGAACCCATCTTCGTATGTCCTGGCTTGCCACTAAGGAATACGCTAATGAGCAAGAGTTCAGACTTCCGATCGAGGCTGAATGGGAATGGGCTGCCAGAGGTGGCAATGAGTTGGCTACCTATCCGTGGGGTGGTATCTACACCGCCAACCGTAACGGCTGCTTCCTGAGCAACTTCAAACCTCAAAGAGGTAACTATATTGCCGATGACAACTTCTATCCGAGCATTGTGGCCCACTATCATCCCAACGACTGGGGCCTCTTCGATATGTCCGGCAACGTGGCAGAGTGGTGTGAGGATGCTTTCGACAAGTCCGCCACCAACTTCACGCACGACATGAACCCGGTTTATGTGTATTATGCTAAGAAAGATGACTCCCCCGCCAAGAAGAGAAAAGTGATCCGCGGTGGTTCCTGGAAAGATGTAAGCTATTACACGACCGTTTATGCCCGTACCTTTGAATATCAGGATACCTGTAAGTCTTACGTAGGTTTCCGTAATGTTCAAACCTTTATGGGCCGTCAGAGAGGAGATAACTCCAGCAGAAGTGCCTCTCACGTTTACTAGAAAATTATTTAATTCACAAAATCATTAACTTAATTAAATTTAAAACCAATGAACTTTATTGACAGATTAGTTAGATCAAATGGTTACAAGAACTTCATGGCCAAGTTGTATGGCTGGGGCGCAGCCGTCGTTATCGTAGGTGCCTTGTTCAAAATCTTACACTGGCCGGGTGCTAACATCATGCTGATGATCGGTATGTTCACGGAATCCGTCATCTTCTTCCTTTCCGCTTTTGAACCGCCTCACATGGAGTTCAACTGGGCCTTGGTCTATCCGGAACTGGCTACCGGTGAGGAGATCGAAGTCACTGAAAGAAAGAAGAAAAAACAAATCGCTGGTGAAACTCCTACCCAACAGCTCGACAAGATGTTGGAAGAGGCCAAGATTGGTCCCGATCTTATTGAAAGTCTTGCTACCGGTATGAGAAACCTCGGCGATAACGCCAAGAAGCTGGCTGGCATGTCTGATGCTACCGTTGCTTCCGACGCTTTCGTGGGCAACCTGACCAAAGCCGCCGAATCTGTCCGCAATATGACGCTCAAATACGACAAGATCGCCAACTCTCTGGAGACTGACGCTTCTGCTTCCACCGCTTACGTGGAGAGCTTGAAGAAAGCCACCACCGCTGTGAACCAGATGGCCGCAGCTTACGAGCAGACGACGAACTACAAGTCTGAAATGGATAAGTTAACCAACAACATCTCCGCTTTGAGTAAGGTTTATGGCAACATGCTTGCCGCTATGGGCCAAACCCCCAGCAAATAAGCTTTATCTCAAGACGCAATAATCATTTTTATTCACTAATACTTTAAACATAAGATATGGGTGCAACAAATTGTCCGGAGACCCCGAGACAGAAAATGATTCAGATGATGTATCTGGTCTATACGGCAATGTTGGCATTGAATGTGTCTGCTGACATCTTGAATGCTTTCATCGTCGTGGACGATACTTTGGTGACTTCTACTCGAAATGCCACTCGCCAGAATGCCAGCGACTATACCTGGTTCGAGAACCAGAAGGTTATTCTGGGCGAAGCTAAAATACACGATGCCTATACTAACGCACAACAGTTGCGCAAAGAGACCAACAAGATGGTCAACTATATTGAGCAACTCTCCCGTGACCTGATCATGTACGTGGATGGCGACACGCTTGCAGAAGTAAAGGATGACAAAGGCAAGATCCAAAAAGTGCCGAAGACGGTGGCTACAATCACCGCTAAGGAGAACTTTGACAAGCCTACCTTCTATATGTTGGAGGATCCTTCACAGAACCCTTCCCGTGCCGTTCAATTAAAGGAAAAACTTATCGAATATAAGAAGAACATCCTTAAACTGGCTAAAAAGTCGGATCGGGATCGTCTCTCACAAGTCATCGGTTTGGACGTTGACAAGAAGGTTAAGTCCTTGACGGGCGAGGATGTGAACTGGGAAGTGCATAACTTCGATCACATCATTTCTGCCGCTGCCGTGACCCTCTTGAACAAGACTGTCGGTGAGGTTAGAAATGCCGAATCCGCCATGCTGACCTATTTGAAAGAGTCTATCAGTGCTGATGACTTCAAATTCGACAATGTGTCGGGTCGTGCCATCCCGAAATCCCAGATGGTATTCCAAGGCGACAGCTACGAGGCTGACATTATCGTGGCTGCCTATGATTCCAAGTCCACCCCTGAAGTATTCTATAAGATGGGTGCTGACACTTTGACGGAAGCCGGTCTTGCCGGTGCCACGGAATTGAAAGGTGAAAACGGTCTTGTGAAGCTTAAACTGCCTGCTGGCGCCATTGGTGAGCAACGTTATGCCGGTTTGATCAAGATTATGGACCCGAGTGGCCAACCGAAATATTATGGTTTCAAGGACAAATACTCTGTGCTGAAACCTTCCGCAACGATTGCAGCTGACAAGATGAACGTGCTGTATGCCGGTATCGAGAACCCTTGTTCCGTATCCGCTCCCGTGGATCCTGGCAAGCTTTCTGTATCCTTCCCTGGATGTTCTGTCTCCTCCCAAGGTGCCGGCAAGTTTATTGTGACGGTTCCTTCCTCTATGATCGGCAGAACAGTAACAGCTTCTGTGGCTGCCAAGTTGGGCGAATCCACCAAGACCCTCGGCTCTACCGAATTCCGTGTGAAGAAGGTTCCGGATCCTCGTGCCGTCTTGGGTGCCAACATCCGCGGTGGCAAGCGCTCCAAATCCGAGCTGACTGCCAACCCGGTGCTCCGTGCCGTCATGCCCGAAGACTTTGTCTATGAGTTGAAATGGAACGTGACCTCCTATCAGGTGATTTTCGTCAGCAAAGGTATGGAAGATCCTGCCATCTCCTGCCAAGGTGGTGCTTTGTCTGAGGCTGTGAAAGCCAAGATCAACAAGGCTCCTGCCAACACGGTGATCTATTTCACCAACATCAAGGTCAACTCTGCTGCTGGCCCTCGTACATTGGATGAATTTTCCGTTCGTATCCGATAAATTGTAACATATAAGAATTATGAAAAAGTTAGGTTTTTTGTTATTAGGACTTTTTGCTGTCTCTTTCGCCTTTGCACAAGAGGATGAAGATGGTAGCACGATGAACCAGCCTATCAACCGTGCCCCGGCTGAGTATCGTTGGGAACAGGTTGATGTGGGCGATTTCTCCGATCCGGTGCCCTATGCCCCCATCCGTCAAGCTGACGTGATGTATTACTACACCATTTGGAGAACGATAGATCTGCGCGAAAAGGTCAACCATGTGCTCTATTTCCCGACGGAGGTAAGAGGTACTTGGAAGAGCCTTGCCCAGACGATTTTTGACGCCGTGGATATGACCAATCCCGAGAAGAGCGAAGGCACGCTGCCCGTCTATACGGATGATATGTGTCTGATGCCGACTCCGCGGGAGGATATAGCCAGCACCCTCTCCGTCTCCTACACGATCGATGATATCGATATTAATACCGGTGAGGTGATTGGTGACAAGGAGGTCTTTATCCAGTTCGAACCCAAACAGATTGTTTCTTATAACATCAAGGAAGTGTGGTATTTTGACAAGCAGACATCCACACTCAAGTATGAGATCATCACTTTGGAACCGATTTTGGAGTATGTGCGTCCGAACACCTCTTCCAACATCTTTGACGATGACCAGGAGGATCAGGATGAGGAGGCTGTGGAAGGCAAGCCGACCAAAAGACGTATCGGTTACATCTATTATCCTGAGTTAAGACCGTTCCTGGCTAAACAAGAGGTCTTCAACGTGAAGAACAACGCTCAGCGTCTTTCTTTCGACGATCTGCTGACTTGGAAGCGTGACTTCTCCAGCTTGATCTACAAGGAGGCCAACCGCTATGATCGTGAGATTGCCGACTATATCGCCAATTCCCGTGACCAGCGTCTCGAATCCGAAAGAATTACCAACGAATTGCGCACCCTGGAGAGCGATCTTTGGGAATTCTAAACAAATCTAACTTTTTCATAATTTTCCTACACGGGCATCTTTTGATGTCCGTTTTTTTTTACTTTTGCACCAATAAAAACCAAGCCTATGATTATCGTTACCGGTGCTGCCGGTTTTATTGGAAGTTGCATGGTCGCCAAATTGAATGAGATGGGGCGGACTGACATTGTGATGGTGGATGATTTCTCGAAAGAGGCAAAACGCCGTAATTGGGAAACCAAACAATATCTTGACAAAATTCATCGTAATGACTTTTTCCTCTGGTTGCCGAAGCATGCGCGCGAGGTGGATTTCATCATCCATCTGGGCGCCCGCACCGACACCACGGAGTTTGACTATTCCATCTTCGAGGAGCTGAATGTGGAATACACCCGTAAGATATGGTTTTATGCTTCTGAGTATGGAATACCGTTGATCTATGCCTCCTCGGCGGCCACCTATGGTGCCGGCGAGTTGGGTTATGTGGATGATGATGCTCTGTCATATCGTCTTCAACCACTAAATCCATACGGAAAGTCCAAGAATGAGATTGACAAGTGGGTACAGAAGCAGGCTAAGACGCCTCCCTATTGGTATGCTTTCAAGTTCTTCAATGTCTATGGGCCTAATGAGTATCACAAAGGTCGAATGAGCTCTGTGATTCTGCACACCTTCCAGAAGATCCAAGAAACGGGTTCTATGCAGCTCTTTCGTTCCCATCGGCCGGAATACGAGGATGGCCAGCAGTTGCGTGACTTTGTCTATGTGAAAGACGTGGTCAGGGTCTTGTATTGGTTTATGAATCATCATCCGCAGAGTGGTATCTACAACCTGGGTACAGGGCGGGCTCGTTCTTTCTGGGATTTGGCTTGTGCAACGTTCCGCGCGCTGAAGTTAGAACCCGAAATCGAGTTCGTGGATATGCCCTTGGATATTCGTGACAAATACCAATATTTCACCGAAGCCAAGATGAATAAAATGAGAAAAGCAGGCTACCACCGTTCATTTTACTCGTTGGAATCCGGCATCAAATCGTATGTAACTCGCTATCTTGTAAAGGATACCGAATACTAAAGATTTTTTTCTGGATAGGGCTGGTTTTTATTTGCCAATTCTATATTTTTTTTATTTTTGTAATCCGATTCAAGTTCAAAGAAGTTGTATCAAGAAACCATAACCAAGTTTACGATTGTTTATGAAAAGTGCCTATACTGATAAAGAAATACAGAAGACCCTCAAGTCGGTTTTTGGATTTGATACTTTCAAAGGCAACCAGCAGAAGATCATCAAGTCGGTGCTCAAAGGCAAGGATTGTTTTGTGATCATGCCGACCGGCGGTGGTAAATCCATGTGCTATCAGTTGCCTGCGTTGATGATGCCTGGCACGGCTATCGTCATCTCTCCTTTGATCGCCCTGATGAAGAATCAGGTGGATGCTATCCGCAACTTCAGCGTGGAGATAGGTGTGGCTCATTTCCTCAACTCTTCTCTCTCCAAGGCCGAAATCACGGAGGTGCGTCAGGACCTGCTCGCCGGGAAGACCAAGATCCTGTATGTGGCTCCCGAATCGCTGACCAAAGAGGAGAATGTGAAGCTCTTCCAAGAGATACAGATCTCCTTTTACGCGATTGATGAAGCCCACTGTATCTCAGAGTGGGGCCATGATTTCAGACCTGAATACCGCCGGATTCGCGAAATCATCAATCAGATAGGAAAGAAAGTCCCGCTTATTGCGTTGACCGCTACTGCCACCCCTAAAGTCCAGAGTGACATTATGAAGAACCTGGGGATGGAGAAGGCGGATGTCTATATTTCCTCCTTTAACCGCCCCAACCTCTACTATGAGATCCGGGAAAAGACCAAAGACATTGACAAGGAGGTGGTTCGTTTTATCAAGTCGCACCCTGGCAAGTCTGGCATTATGTACTGTCTCAGTCGTAACAAGGTGGAGGAGTTGGCAGCCATGCTGGTGGAGAACGGGATCCGGGCTTTGCCGTATCACGCCGGTCTGGACAGCAAAACCCGTGTCCAGAACCAGGATGACTTCCTGATGGAGAAGGCGGATGTGATTGTCGCCACCATCGCTTTCGGCATGGGAATTGACAAGCCGGATGTGCGTTTTGTCATCCACTACGACATGCCCAAGAGCCTGGAGGGCTATTATCAAGAAACCGGGCGCGCCGGCCGTGACGATGGCGAGGGTATCTGTATTGCGTTCTACGACAATAAGGACCTCCGCAAGCTGGAGAAATTCTCCACCAAGAAATCGGTAGCTGAGCAAGAGATTGTCAAGCAACTTCTCGCAGAGACAGCTGCCTATGCAGAGTCCACCAATTGCCGGAGAAAACATATCCTGCACTATTTTGGAGAGGAATATACGGAAGAGAATTGCCATAACTGCGATAACTGCAACCATCCCAAGCCCAAGATGAATGCCAACGAGCAGATTATGCTGGCTATTGAGGTGATTCAGACGGTTAAGCAACAGTTCAAAGAGGATCAGATTGTGGATATCATCACCGGCAACAAGACTACCTCCGTGGTGAAATTCAAACACGACAAGCTCAAACAGTTTGGAGAAGGCATGGATTATGACGCCAAGTTCTGGTCCAACATCATCCGCATTGCCATATTTGAGGGCTTGATTGTGAAGGAGATCGAGAATTATGGAATACTCAAGATAACGCCCAAAGGGGAGAAGTATCTCACTAATCCGTACAACATCATGACGACGAAACCCGACAAGGGGGATGAGGATGAGGATGAGATCTTGGACAATGTGGGCGGAGGTATGGACGAGGCTTTCGACAAAGTGCTGTTTGGCATGTTGAAAGACCTGCGAAAGAGCATTTCCCAAGAGGAGAACTTGCCGCCATTTGTCATCTTCCAGGACCCCTCCCTGGAGGATATGTGTATCCAATACCCGATCACGCTGAACGAGATGCAGAAGGTTGTGGGCGTGGGCGCAGGCAAAGCCCAGAAGTATGGCCGCCGTTTCGTCGATCTGATCAAGAAATATGTGGAAGAGAATGAGATTGAACGCCCTCAGGACATTGTCTTCAAGACCAAGCCGAAAGAGTCTGCCGTCAAGGTGTTCATTATTGAGAGCATTGACCGGAAGGTGGACTTTGAAGATATAGCCATTGCCAAAGGTCTGGATATGGACGAATTGCTCACGGATATAGAGAAGATTGTCTCTTCCGGACTCAAACTGGATATCTCCTATTATATTGAAGAGGAGATTGATGAGTACCATCAAGAAGAGATCTTGGACTATTTTGCCAATGCAGAATCAGATTCTCCGGAACTCGCGCTGGAGATTCTGGGCGATGACGAGTATTCTTTGGAGGAGATTCGTATCATGCGTATCAAGTATATTTCAGATGTTGGGAACTAATCATTGTACATCATATTAATTTTAACAAGAAAAGAACAGAAAAGAACATGGAACAGGAAGAGTTGAATAAACCTGAAGAAGAGAAGATCGAAGAAATTATTGAGAATGAGACTTTAGAGCAGCCTGCTTCTGAGGTAGGTGCTGTGAAGGAGGAAACGAGCGAAGCCGCTTGCAAGCCCCATTGTCATAAAGGCATGTGCATTGCCCGTTTGCTTTTTGACCTGCTGATGTTAGCGGCGGTCATCACCTTATTTGTCTTATATGCCAAAGGTCGTCCGAATGCGCATAAGAAGTCCGCTACGGATAACGTCGCCGCTTCTATGGCGACGCCAGGCAACGGTGACATTCTGTATGTGAATATCGATTCTATTAATGCCAATTATGAGATGGTCAAGATCTTGACTGACAGTATTGATGCTGAGAAGAGCAAGAAAGAGGTGGTGTTCCAGAACCGTCAGAAGGCGTTGGAGACCAAATTGCGCAACTATCAGCAAAACATCCAGTCTGGTTCGTTGAACGCCCAACAGGCTCAGTATGCGGAAGCCTCTTTGCAGCAGGAGAGTGCCCAGTTGCAAAGCGACTACGAGCAAGCCTTGTCCTCATTGGAGGCCCGCTATACAGCTGCGCTGTCTCAGATTCAGGATTCGCTGATTGCCGTCACGAAACGCATTAATGAAGAGAGGAACGCTTCATTTATCATGACATATGGAGGGGGCAGTAATTTGATTCTGGCAGATCCTACCCGAGATATCACCTCTGAAGTATTGGATGCTTTGAACAAGCCCTTTAAAAAGAAAAAGTAAGCTATGGCCAATCATCAGGAAATCAAGAAACGCTCCGATCGTAGCTGGCTGCTGGCTTTGGCTGGTCTGCTGATCATTGTTGTGTTGGCCGCGGTCATTGCTTTGTGTGCGCCTCATCAAAAAGCCACTTTGACAAATGGGGTGTCTTCGGATCTCTCCTCCCTGCATCAGTTTCCGCCCATTGAGCGGTTAGACTCCATGGCGATGCCGAAAACAGCGCTTTCATACGACGACAAGTCGCCCCGTGACATCTATTATTATGCCTTGGACAGTCTGGGACAGCCGACTGACGAGGTGGTCTATGAGGCTCATTTCTATCCCAACAACAAGACTTACTACGAGGGCAACCTCTCCAACCAAGAGCGCGAAGGACTTTGGTATGCCTACCATCAGAACGGAAATGTACAGACGATGGCCTATTATGAGAATGGGAAAGAACAAGGCCAGTACACCGTTTATTATGAGAATGGGAGTGTGATGTATACCGGTAAGTATGACAAGGGGGAGCGTGTGGGAGTCTGGAGCTTCTACGATCCTGAGGAGAAACTGATCCGAACCATTGACTACGGTGTCAATCCTCCTAAAGTGACAACAATACAATAAATTATAAATCAATCAAATAACTATAACTATATGGAATTACCTTTTGCAGAATCTTGGAAAATTAAAATGGTGGAGCCTATTAAAAAGTCCACCCGTGAAGAAAGAGAAAGATGGCTTGAAGAAGCCCATCAGAACATTTTTATGCTCAAAAGCGACTATGTCTATATTGACCTTTTGACGGATTCAGGTACTGGCGCGATGAGTGATCGCCAGTGGAGTGCCATGATGATGGGCGATGAGAGTTATGGCGGCGCCCGTTCATTCTATCACATGAAAGACACGATTACGGAACTCACTGGCTTTGAGTTTGTGATTCCCACGCACCAAGGACGTGCAGCTGAGAATGTGTTGTTCTCTTATCTTGTGAAACCAGGTAATGTTGTTCCTGGAAATGCTCATTTTGACACCACAAAAGGTCATATTGAGAGCCGTAAGGCCTTTGCTATCGATGTTACGGTTCCGGAAGCTTACGACACCCAGTTGGAAGTTCCTTTCAAGGGCAATGTCAGCTTGGAGAAACTGGAGAAGGTGCTGTTGGAGAACAAGGGCAATGTGCCGTTCATGGTGCTCACGGTTACGAACAATACCGTGGGTGGGCAGCCTGTCAGCATGAAGAATATCCGGGAGACCTGTGAGCTCTGTCACAAATATGGTGTGCCGGTGAACATTGACAGTGCCCGTTTCATTGAGAACTGCTATTTCATCAAGACCCGCGAAGAGGGCTATGCCAACAAGACTCTTCGTGAGATTGCCTTGGAGATGTTCAGCTATGCGGACAGCATGACGATGAGTGCCAAGAAGGATGGCCTCGTCAACATGGGTGGTTTTATTGCCACTAGAAAGAAAGAGTGGTATGAGGGCGCCAAGTTGTTCTGCATTCCTTTCGAGGGCTTCTTGACCTATGGCGGTATGAATGGCCGTGACATGGATGCTTTGGCTGTCGGTTTGAAGGAGAATATCGAGTTCGACATGGTGGAGACCCGTGTAAAGCAAGTTCAGTATTTGGCTGATAAATTGGATGAATATGGTATTCCCTACCAGCGTCCTGCCGGTGGTCATGCCATTTTCGTGGATGCGGACAAGGTGTTGACCAACATCCCGAAGGAGGAGTTCCCAGCCCAGACTCTGACTTGTGAGTTGTATCTGGAGGCTGGTATCCGTGCTTGCGAGATTGGCTATGTTTTGGCCGACCGTGATCCGGTGACCCGTGAGAACCGCTTTGGTGGCAACGATTTCGTGCGTTTGTGCATTCCGCGCCGCGTCTATACCAACAATCACATGGACGTGATCGCTGCAGCCTTGAAGAATGTGTATGATCGTCGCGATACGATCAAGCGCGGTTTGGAGATCACGTGGGAAGCTGAGTTGATGCGTCACTTCACCTGCCAGTTCAAACGCTTGAAATAGTGAATTCTATGCTGATAGTCGGGGATGTCCTGGTGTCTGACGAGCTCTTTGAGCGCCATTTCTGTTGCGATTTGTCCCAATGTCATGGGCAGTGCTGTATAGAAGGTGATGCGGGAGCGCCAGTGGCCCCGGATGAAACTGCTGAGTTGTCAGAGTATTATCCCGTCTATCGAAAATATATGACCGAAGAAGGACTCGCTGTCGTGGAAAACGGCGGCGAGCCCTTTGTTTTTCAACACGATGAGTTTCAGACTCCCTTGTTGCCGGGCCAGGGAGCTTGTGCCTTTGTGTTTTATGAAGATGGAATAGCAAAATGTGCCATAGAAAAGGCTTTCGAGAACCATGAAATCCCTTTCCGGAAGCCAATATCCTGTTTTCTCTATCCGATACGCGTCAGTAGGGTGGGGAAGTACGTGGCTTTGAACTACCATCACTGGCCGATTTGTGAATCGGCGTGCCAACATGGGGACGCGTTGGCCATCCCGGTGTATGTATTTCTGAAGCAGCCCCTCATTCAGATGTTTGGGGAGAAATGGTATCAGGAGTTGTGCGATACCATCCAATTGTATCAGAAAGAGGGAATCAGATAATCAGTTTGAATCCAACGCCGTGCACGTTGATGATTTGGATGGAGGGGTCGCCCTTGAACAGTTTTCTCAACTTGTTGATGTACACGTCCATATTGCGGGAGTTGTACCAGCTGTCGTCGCCCCAGATTTTCTTTAAAGCATAACCGCGTTCCAGTACATCATTCTTTTTCTCGATGAGGAGTTGCAGCAACTCCACCTCACGGGTGGTGATTTTTTTCTCGGTGCCCTGGATGTTCAGGAGCTGTCTCTTTTTGTCAAACGAGATGCTTTCGGAGAGTTGCACGATGTCGCTTTCTTCCTCATTCTGTACGGTGCGTCGCAGTAGGGCTTGGATGCGGGCCAGCAGGACGTCGCGCGGGAATGGTTTGGTGATGTAATCGTCACCGCCTATGGAGAGCCCTTTGATCATATCCTCTTGTAAAGACTTGGCAGTCAGAAATATGATCGGTATTTTTTTATCCACCTTGCGGATCTCTTGAGCCAGCGTGAAGCCATCCATCAAGGGCATCATGACGTCTATCAGGCAGATGTCGTAAGAGTTCTGGCAGAAAAGCTCGTATGCGATTTCACCGTTAGTGGCATGACTCACCTCATAGCCTTTTTCTGTCAGGTAGGCCATCAGCACTTTTGCCAAGTTGACATCATCTTCAGCGAATAAAATCTTAATAGGTTCCATAATTTTATTAGTTTCAAAAAGAGTGCAAATATATAAAAATCATGATTAGGTCGCGATTTTTAGTGAGCAATTCTCTTATTTTTTTCCTTTGACGAACCCTGTGCTGCTGTTTTTAGCTTGTATGATAGGTGCGTTGTCTGTATCCTCTCTGAAGATTTGTTTTTCAGTGCAAATGTCTTATATACAATACGATGCAATGATGTTTAAGGTTCTTGTTGTGTCTGCCTGCCAGCCTTTATTTTAACTATTAAGTGTAAAAATTAATGATATGATAAAAAAGTATTAAAAAACACTTGACAAACGAAAATTATTGTTGTATTTTTGCCTCGTCTTTGAATGATGAATACAAACAGCTCACTATAACTAAACAAACTTAAAAAAGTACTATTATGAAGAAATCAAAGACATTTTGGAAGAGCCTGCCGATATGGCTCTTAGGAATGGCGATGACGGGCTTGAGTGCCCAGACTGTCCTCTATGAGGAGAATATGGGCACTCCGTCAGCCGCCACATTGGTTCAGAACTACACGGGATGGCAGAACACGGAGGTGGTCTATTTGGGAGACGGGACCTGTGATGTCCGGACATCCAACGCTTCGTCGGGTTACGGCTTGGCGTCCGGGGGTGGCAATGTGATGTTGAACGACACGGTCAAGTGGTTCCAGGTCTCGGGCATCGGCACGGCGAATGCGACTAATCCCCAGTTATATTTGGGTATTAGGAAGACGACTGCCGAAAATGGGCGGAACTTGCGCGTGGAGGTTTCTGTGGACAGTCTGTCGTGGACATTGTTGAGTCTTGCAGATACCTTGCCTTCTGGTTCAGGCACATCCGGATGGCATCGGATTCATTACGATGGGTTGCCCGTTGCTACCCGGATACATCTTCGGTTTTCCAACGCTACGACATCGGACTGCCGCATTGATGATATAGCAGTGGTTGATGGTGAGGAGGTGGTGCTGGAGAGCGTTGCTGTCCCTCACATCACACCATCGTCAGGGCTGTATTATGAGGCGCAGACCGTCTCGATGACCACGGCCACGGAGGGTGCCCAGATTTACTATACGTTAGACGGGTCGGATCCGACAACTGGTTCGTTGTTGTATGCGACTCCTTTTGTGATTGAACAAACACTGACGATCAAGGCATTTGCGGTCAAAGCCAACATGTATGACAGTGAAATCTCCACGGTGCATATTACCATCCAGGATACGAACTCATTGGTTCAGCTTCCTTTTGACATCTCCGACAACAGCACGGCCGGTCATGAGGATATCACCCTGATGAGTGGCTTTAGGGGGTACTATTTGGGAAGTTCCTATGCGGATGGGTCTGTCAAGTTTGAGGCGTCGAATGCCGGGCGCGCGGCCCTGGTGGCGCACCTGGACAGCTCTCCGGGAGCTCTTTCTTTTGATTTGAAGGGCAAAACGGGAGGGAGCGCACCGGTGTCCTATGAGGGCATTGAGTTTGCGGTGATGCAGTCTGCCGATGGCCAATCGTGGAGTCTGGTGGGCATCTTCACCGACGTGGAAATCCCGACGGCAGACTATGCCCGTTTTACAGGCATGAGCCTTTCACCAGACACCCGTTATGTGAGATGGCAGCTGAATGCCGCCACGAAAGGGAATACACAGTTGAACAATATTGTGATCACCCAAAATGAAGGCAGCTCGGATAGTACGGCTGTGTTGGACTATATGCATACACCCTTTGTCTGCTATCCCAATCCGACCAATGGGCTGTTGAATATTTCCGATGGTGGATTGCAGATTGTCGGAATGACCTTGACGGACATCTGCGGGCAGGTGGTGCGCTCTTGGTCCTCGCCTGTGCCCCGCTCCTTGTCCTTGTCGAGCCTGCCCGAAGGAACCTATCTGCTGACCATTGAGACAACTGAGGGTACAATTGCAACGAAAGTTGTTAAGTATTGATTACTAAGAAGATGTTCTGGGCGTTCTAACTGGATTGTGGTTAGTTACCAAATTTATTTGTGAGTTTTCAACAGTTTCTATGCCCAGTCATCTTCTTTTTTTGTAATTTTGCGCTCTGTTTGATAAAATTACAAGTATGAGAGTGTCACCCGGTTTGATTGTCCTGTCATTGTCGGCCTTGTGTCTGGCTGCTTGCACAAAGCAAGAGAAAACCTATTATCCTGATGGACATTTGCAGTCTTCCATCCAATATCGGATGGGGAAGGAACATGGCAAGTCGCGATATTACTTTGACAACCCCAACACCTTGGAGATAGAGGTGGAGATGAAGAGAGGTCGTCGTAATGGTGAGTTTTACCGTTATTTTGAAAATGGTGGGTTGGATACTTATTGCGTGTACGAGAATGACACTATTGTGGGCGAGGAGGTTATGTATTTGCCCAATGGCACACGAACCCAGGTCTTTACCTACAAGAACGGCAAAAAGAATGGACCTCATGTGGCTTATCATATCAATGGAGAGGTGAAGATAGAGGGAGGTTTTAAAGATGATCTGTTCGATGGTCCTTGGAACTATTATGACGAAAGAGGCGTGTTGGTGGGGGAAGGTTCCTTTAAGGATGGCACCGGGGATTTGATTTTTTACGACAAGAATGGACACAAGGCCCGCCTTACACATTACGAGCAGAATAAGAAGGATGGGAAGGAGATATACTATCATCCAGATGGTACGATCTATCAGGAAATCGTGTACAAGCAGGATAGAATCGTTTCTCAGACTGTGGACTCTACGAGCAATAGTTGATGCACGGGATATACAGGATCATATTAGCCTTGGTGTGCCTGTTGTCCTTGTTTGAACTGCCGGCCCAGACTCAGCGTATCAAGTATCGCGCGGATATGGGCTATTATGATGAAGATTTGATGCCGGGTGCGCAACGTCTGATCGGTCATGTGGTCTTCTCCCAAGATAATGTGCGGGGATATTGCGACAGCGCCTATCTATTCGAGCGGGAGAACTATATTATTGCTTATGGTGACAAGGTGCGTATCTTGGTCGGAGATTCGGTCAGGCTGTATGGATATCGGGTTTACTACGATGGAAATACCAAGATGGTCTCCATTGCTTCATCAGTCAGGCTGGAAAAAGGGAAGGCTTATCTGGTTACGGACAGCCTTACCTACGATATGAACCGGGATGTGGGCTATTATCTGACGGGCGGAACCATTGTCAACGAAACTGACACGCTGGTCAGCAAGGTAGGCCACTACTATACCAAGACTGATGATGCCTATGTCTCCTATGATGTGATTGTGAAGAATGAGACCTATACGATGGATTGCGATTCGTTACGCTATAATTCTGCCCGGAAGATGGTCTATTTTATCTCTCCGACCCAACTCTGTTCCGACAAGCAAGATGGTTATACGGAAGGCGGGTGGTATGACACGGACAACGACATCTCGTTGTTCGTGGGCCATGTGTGGATGAAGCAGGAGCAGCAGACGATCAAGGGGGATAGCATCTACTACAATCGTTTCCAGCATGTGGGAAAGGCATGGCATCATGTGGAGGTGGTGGATACCAGTCAGAACTATGTCTTGCGCGGTCATTATGTGGAATATCATGACAAGGGAGGCATCTCCATGGCCACCGACAGTGCACTTTTGATTCTGATTGACAAAGGAGATTCGCTATACCTACATGCAGACACCCTGAAGCTTTACACCAACGAGGACCAAGAGGCCCAGTTGGCTCTTGCATACTATCACACCAAGTTTTACCGTCATGATCTGCAAGGTGCGTGTGACTCCATGAGTTGTGTGGTGACCGACACCATCATCTATATGTATTATAATCCTGTCGTCTGGTCTGACCAGTATCAGATGACGGCCGACACCATCTATACGTTCAAGGTTGACTCTATTCATAGTTGTGTGAAGCTCTGTAAGTCGGCCTTCCTTGTGGGCAGTCTTTATCGGGAGACGGAGTTTAACCAGGTGAAAGGTACCAATATCACAGGATTCATTGAACGCAAGAAATTGTATCAAGTGGACATAGACAACAATGCCGAATGTATCTATTATGTGCAGGAGGAGGACAGCTCCTTGATCGGTATCAATACGTCTATCACCAATCAAATGCGCATATTGCTGGAAAATAACAAGATTAAGCAGATTCGGTTTTATGACCAGCCGGATGGCAAGATATATCCCGACCAGCAGTTTGAGGATAAGAACCGGAGGTTGGCTGACTTCCGATGGCTTGTCAAGTACCGTCCTCTCAAGAAAGAAGATCTGTTTGTGTACCCTATTCCGCGAGAGAAGGGTACGGAGGAGCAGTGATAGGGTCTATTCCAAGTTGAAATGTATTTCCTCCTTGGGAATTCTCAGGAATAGCAAGATGTACATTATAGCGATGAACACAGCGCCCATTTTGCGTTCAAACATGCTTTCCACCATCAGGTTGCCGATGATGAGCAGGGAGAAGGTGAGGTAGAGCATGTCCCGTTTGCGAATGCCGTATATGAGGGGGTATAGGCAGTAGGCCAGAACTACAAGGAGGCCGATCAGACCGCAGGATGCCAGTGCTTGTAACCATTGGCTGTGGGTGTTGTAGTGGTGCCCGATCAGATTACGATAATCCCTTTCCTCCGCCTTATTCATCAGGTCGGTCCCCAGGTCGCCGGTGCCGGTGCCAAGCAGATGGTTTTCCTTGGAGATCTCCCAAGCTGAGCGCCATACGGTGAGTCTGACCCCGCTGCTGGTATAGGCGTGGGAGTTGTTGACTTCATAATGTTGGATGTCGTCCCAAGCGGAAGTCAGGCGCATCAAGGGGTTTGCTTTGAATTGATAGGCCAGGGCGCCGAACAGCAGGTTGACCAAAAGGAATGCCAGTATTCCCAGCAGTCGTTTTTTCCAGCCGTTGGCCAAATAGAAGATCCAGCAGAAACAGAGGACTACCAGTAGCAGAAGTCCTGCTTTGGAGCTCAGGCTGATGACTGCCGTGTAGAGGCAGACGATAATCACTCCGTAGATGATTTTGAGTGCAGTGTTGAAATGCCGGTTCCGATTTTTCCAGTCGAAAAGGAGCAGGAATATGGCGAATGAGATGTATAGGGAGAGGTAGGAGGGATGGTAAAAGCTGGAGATATAGCTGTAGATGGAGAACTCCTGGTCTCTATGTCGGAGGAGATAGACGGCCGCATCGCCAAAAAGGATCATGGACAGCAGGATGGTGGAGATGGTGAAAAGGACCAGCAGCAGGCGGGTGCGCTCGTGGGTGAGGAGCGTGGAGGGGTAGGTGAGCAGGAAAAGAGGTGCTGCTAAAAACCAGATGTAGGTCTCGATGGAGGCTAGGGCGTGTATTTTGTTGGAAGATATCAGCAGGCCGAGCAGGGTAAGGCAGAATACGGCGGCGGAGAGTGCGAAGACGCTGGTCGCCTGACGGTCTTTAATGTTCAATAATTTTTCTTTCCAGTTCCATTCCCATATCCAGTTGATGAGCATCAGGATGGTGATGGGTACCGACAAGGTGTGGGTGAAGGGCAGGGTGACGACGGCTATCATCATCAGCATGAAGAAGATGTTGAAGTGTCTGTTTTGTGAGAATATGATATGCAAGGGGTTCATGATAGGATGGTTTGCGTCAATAATAGGCCCATTTCTTGCAGGAAGAGATCTGTCCCATAGGGTCGGTAGCCTCCGGCAGGGGTAAAGGTCATTTCTCCGAAGATAGGTTGGTTGTCAATGATATAGTAGTCGATACGCACTAATGGGAAGGGTTGGGCCAGGGTCTCGGCGGCGGAGAGCAGTTCGGGGAGTGCGGTGGGGCGGGGGAGGAGTTCTTCCTGTCGGAGCGGGCGTGGGTTATAATCGGATACGGCCTGCCAGTCGGTACTCCATAGGGTCTTGACGGGAGTCTTGCTGCCAGTGGGCTCGCACGTCAGGATTGCGCGGGCCTTGCCGCCGATGCAGTATACTTTGTAGTCGGTCAATCCGTAGGGGTTGTCTGGCTGGTGCAGGAGTCTCTCGGCCACCACTTTAGGTTGGATGTTGCGATAGTGGAATTCCGCGGTGGTCAGTCCGAAGGGCTCTCGCAATGCTTTTTGCAGGGTCTGGGTGATCTGTGGACGGTTCGCGTTTTGTTTGTCCTCCACGATGATGTTGCTATGGCAGCCGTTGTTGGGCTTGAGGATAAAAGCGTCGGGAAGGGTGTCCCAAGGCAGGTCAGAGGGCTCGTCGCAGGCGGCATACAGCTCGTTCAGATGGCTGGAGAAGCCTTGCGCGGCCACATAATCCCGAACGGCGTATTTGTCAGACAGTTCCGTCCAGCGGGAGGTGTCGCCGTACAGCTTGAGCCATTGTATCCATTCGGTCATCAGCGAGGGGTTGTCAAGGTCCAGCGGTCGTTTGCAGATGTGCCGGTAGTGCAGTCTGATAGCCTCCTCAGGGTTGGAGAGAGCCAGCTGTTTGCGGTAGCTTCTGCTCGCAAAGCGCACGTCGTCGTAAAGGCGTTGCCAAAGCGGATATGTCGCGGGTCGGTTCATTCTTCGTTATGCAGCAGGTCGGGTCTGCGTTCTTGGGTTCTCTTGAGTCGTTGCTCCATTTTCCAGTCTGCGATGAGTTTGTCGTTGCCGGAGAGCAGCACGTCGGGCACGCGGTGGCCGCGGAAGTCGGCGGGCCGGGTATAGACGGGAGCGGAGAGGAGGTCGTCTTGGAAGGAGTCGGTGAGGGCGGAGGTGCCGTCGCTGATGACGCCGGGGATGACACGCGCCAGAGCGTCGGTGATGACCATGGCCGCTAGCTCGCCGCCAGAGAGCACATAGTCGCCAATGCTGAGGTCCTCGGTGATGTACAGCTCCCGCACGCGCTCGTCCACACCCTTGTAGTGTCCGCACAACAGGATGATGTTCTGCAGCATAGACATGGAGTTGGCCTTGTGCTGGTTGAATTGCTGCCCGTCGGGAGCCATCAGGTAGATGGCGTCATAGGTGCGCTCGGACTGCAGTTGCTCGATACAGCGGGCGATGGGCTCAACCATCATCACCATGCCGGCGCCACCTCCGAAGGGATAGTCGTCGGCGCGGTGGTGCTTGTCGTAGGTGTAGTCGCGGATGTTGTGGGTGTGCACCTCCAGATATTGCCTGTCGATGGCTCTTTTGAGGATCGAGCAGCCCAGGACGCCCTCAAACATTTCCGGAAATAGGGTCAGAATATCTATGCGCATAGTTTACAGTTTTTCTATCATCATGATGCCGTCGCGGAAAGGAAGCAGCAGGTTGCGGACGCGCGGGTCTTCCTGCACGTGACGGTTGAAGTCGGTGATGGCTTGGGTGTCTTTGTCGTTGTGTGCCACCGAATGGGTGACCTTGCCATTCCACAAGGTGTTGTCGGCCAGGATAAAGCCTCCTTTTCGCACCTTAGGCAAGACAGCCTCGTAGTAGTGGGTGTAGTCTTCCTTGTCCGCATCGATGAAGACGAGGTCCCAGGAGTAGTTGAGGGTACGGATCAGGTCGCGGGCATCGCCGATGTGGAGATGCAGTTGCGAGGCGTATTCCGATTCAGCGAAATAGGCCCGGATGCGGTCTTCGTATTCAACGTTCATCTCGATGGTGTGCAACTCCCCGTCCGGGAGCAGGCCCTCGCCCAGGCAGATGGCGGAGTAACCCGTGAAGGTGCCGATCTCCAGGATGTGTCGGGGACGCATCATACGGGCGATGAAAGACAAAAAGAGTCCTTGCAGCTGTCCAGAAGCCATGCGCGGATTGATGGTCTCCAGGTGCGTCTGCCGATTCAGCCGATACAACAACGCTGTTTCCGGCGTGCTATGGTCCTCACAATAGGCCTCTATGTCTTGTGCTATCAGATCAAAAGTGGACATTAGGCGTTGAGTTCGGCGATGGTTTCATTCACTTCTTTCTCGGTCTTTGTCAGCTTGTCCTTGCAGATCTTGATCAGCTGGGTGGCCTTCTTGATGTTGTCAGACAACTCGTCCACCGAAATGTCGGCATTCTCCATCTTGTGGACAATCTCTTGCAGCTCTTCAAAGGCTTCTGTATAGGTAATCTCCTTAGCCATAGTAGGGTTCTTTGGGTGTAAATGAGGCGACAACCGAACATTCCGCTGGTTGCCAGCCATAAAAAATGCATCTGCAAAAATAATAAAAATTGGAAACGGTGAGAAGGGCTGGATGAGAATTATGCAGCGTGTTTTTTTCCTCGACTGTTTAATCAGAAAATTGTATTTTTGCCGTTTATCATACATTAAACTCAAAAAACTACCTATGAAGAAAAAATTAATATGGATGATGGTCATGTGTCTATCATGTTTGGCAGCTCCCATACATGCGCAAACCAAGGTGACCATCAGTTTCTATTCTGCCGCTGACCAGACCTTGACAGTCAGTGATGCAGGGAAGCTTTACTTCCAAGACAACTACCTGTATATCAATGAAGGATCGGGTGTTCCCTATTCCTTTCTTCTCTCTGCAATCTCCAAAATCACCTTTGCAGAAGAGACAGGGATAGAAGATATAGAGACATCAGAGGTGTGTATATATCCCAATCCGGCCTCGGACATCTTCCGTATTCATAACAACCGTGCCGAGCGTAGTCAGTACAGCCTCTATTCCAGCGATGGGCGTCTACTCCAGAGTGGCGTGTGCCAGAATGACGAGCCTATTGATGTCCAGCGCTACGCCAAGGGGCTTTATCTTCTTCAAGTGGATGGTGTAACCTTCAAAATCAGCAAGCTATGAGGAAGATATGGATTATATTTTGGATGATGTTGTGCTGGACCGTCCCTTCTTTTGCCCAGGAGGTGTTGCAGATTCATCACAATGGGCAAGTCACTTTCGAGGTGCCCGTTGCCGAGGTTGACAGTATTCACTTTGCGGGTCCCAACGCCCTGCTCAGCACGGAAGATGGTCTCCAGACCTTCTCGTTTGCCCAGATTGATAGCATTACGTTTGAAGATGACACCACCGTTTCAGGAGGCGACATCTACATCACCTATAACGGCACCTCTGTCACGGTCATCAACCCGTTGGCCTCTGCTGGGGTGACGGTGACTACTGATGGCGGGAATGTGGCTGTGCAGGCCGCTGCTGGCATTACGGATATCAACTATCATGTGTCAGGCACCACAGCTTCCGGTTATCTGTACATCACCAGCGACAAACGTTACAACCTGTATCTGGAGGGAGTCTCCATCACCAACCCCACGGGCCCGGCCATCTATTCCGTGGTGGATCAGAAGGTGCATGTCTATCTGTCGGGCAGCAACAGTTTGACAGACCATGCTTCCAGCACCTACAAGGCCGCTTTCCAGAGTAAGGGGCAGCTGATCTTTGGGGGCGCAGGCTCGCTGACTGTCAATGGGTTGGCCAAGAATGGCATTCATAGTGACGATCACATCAAGATCAACGGTGGCACGATCACGGTTGCTTCGGCGGTTAACGACGGCCTGCATTGCGACTACTTTATCATGGCAGGCGGCTCGTTGACAGTGGCTGCTTCCGGGGATGGCATCGATGGCGATGAAGGCTATGTGCACATCTCGGGTGGCACCGTGAATGTCACCGCCGCGGCAGCCGACACCAAGGCCATCAAGTGTGACAGCACGCTGACCATCAGCGGAGGCACGGTCACGATCACCTGCAGCGGCAACCAGAGCAAGGGCCTGAAGAGTGCGCAGGATGTGGTCATTGACGGGGGGACCCTGCATATCACCGCTTCCGGTTCCACGGTCCTGGAGAGCACCACGTCGGGCAACAATCCCTCCTATTGTTCGGCTGTTGTGGCGGAACAGGATGTCATCATCACGGGAGGCGATATCACGTTGACGCTGCCCACCAGCAATCATGGGGGCAAGGGCATCTCTGCCGATGGCCATGTGAGCATCAGCGGTGGCAATATCGAGATCACCACGGCGGGCGCGGGCGCGGCCTACACCGTCACGGGATCTACCAAGGACTCCTATTCCAGCTGTTGCATCAAGAGTGACAGCACCACCACCATCACGGGAGGTCATATCGTCTGCAGCAGCACAGGCAGTGGTGGCAAGGGCATCCGCTCCAACGGGGCCCTCGTCATTGGCACGCTGGGTGAGGCTGACTCCAATCTGGTGCTGAACGTTTCCACTTCCGGTGAGCGTATCACGGTCTCCGGAAGCAGTTGGCCCGGTGGCATGGGAGGCGAATACTCCAATCCCAAGGCCATACGCAGTGATGGAAACCTGACCATCAACAGCGGTATCATCACCGTGACCTGCACCCAGAGCAACGAGGGCGGTGAAGGCATCGAGAGCAAGGCTATCCTCAGCATCAACGGTGGACAGCTGACGATCACCTCGACGGGTGATGATGCAATCAATGCCTCCTCGCGCCTGATGATCAACGGGGGCACCATCTATGCCGTCTCCAGCAATAACGATGCGATAGACTGCAATGGCCCTATGTATGTCACGGGTGGCTTCACGGTCGCATCGGCCAGCAAGAGCCCGGAGGAGTCGTTCGATTGTGACAACAACACCTTCTCCATCACGGGTGGCACGCTGGTCGGTACTGCGCCCAGCGGCATGTTCTCCAACCCGACGGCCAGCGTGTGCAGCCAGCATTCGTTGAAATATACCCATGCTGCCAATAATCATGTCCAGATCATCCGCAACAGCGACAATGCTGAGATCCTGACCTTCTACGTGCCCACGCTCTCCAGCGGTGGCGGCGGCGGTCCTGGCGGCGGTGGCGGCTCTTCGTCGGCCATATTGTTCTTCAGCAGCCCTGAGTTCACCGCGGGCAGCTACACGTTGAAGTATGGTGGTACCATCAGCGGCGGCACCAACTTCCATAACTACTACACCGGAGCCACCTATGCCGGCGGAAGCTCCAAGACTTTCACCGTAGGCAGCTCCTACAGCATCACATCTGTCAACTGATATTTGAAAACCTATTTGTAAGATATATTCACTGCATCATGTATTCAACAACTGGTAATACTGGAAATACAGCCAAAGAAAGCCCGAAGAAGAAATCCTCATGGATTAAAAAGTTCTGGATTGTCTATCTGTGCCTGGTGGGCTTCGTCTGTCTGATCTTCTTCTTCATCTCCATGGGATGGATGGGTTATATGCCCTCCTTCGCGGAGCTGGAGAGCCCGTCGGCCAACTTGGCCACCGAGGTCATCTCGGAAGACGGGGAGTTGCTCGGCACCTATTATCGGGAGAACCGTTCCAATTGTAAGTATGCAGACCTGTCTCAGCCGTTGAAGGATGCCCTGATCGCCACCGAGGACGCCCGCTTCTATCAGCACTCCGGTGTGGATGTGAAGGCACTCTTCAGGGTCGGTCTCGGCGTGGTGACCTTCCATCGTCGGGGTGGTGGCAGTACGATCACGCAACAGCTGGCGAAGAATCTGTTTCCGCGTGATCCCAAAGCCGGTAAGATTAAGCTGGTCTTCACCAAGTTCAAGGAGTGGGTGGTGGCCACCAAGCTGGAGCGCCAGTACTCCAAGGATGAGATCCTGGCCATGTATTACAACACGGTCGATTTCGGGAATAACGCCGTCGGCATCAAGTCGGCCTCCCGTACCTATTTCGACAAGTCGCCCTCAGAGATCAATACGGAAGAGGCGGCCGTGCTGGTGGGTATGCTCAAGGCACCGACCAAGTATAGCCCCCGTCGCCATTATCAGGCTTCCCTGGACCGCCGTAACACGGTGCTCAGCCAGATGGAAAAGTATGGCTATCTGGAGAAACAGGATTGTGACTCCCTCAAGGCGTTGCCTATCGATATATCCAAGTTCAAATCGCAGGCCCACTATGCCGGCATTGCCACCTATTTCCGCGAGTATCTTCGTATGTGGCTGAAGCAGTGGTGTATTGACCATCCCAAGAAAGACGGCTCCCAATACGATCTCTATTGTGACGGGTTGAAGGTGTACACGACCATCAATTCCCGGATGCAGCGCCACGCCGAGGCGGCCGTCAAGGAGCATGTGTGTGACTACCTGCAGCCGCTCTTCTTCAATCATATCAAGAGCAACAAGAATGCTCCCTTTGTGAATCTGTCGGAGGAGCAGACCGACCGTATCCTTTGGAATGCCGTCAAGTTGTCGGAGCGTTACGACCGGGCGAAGGATGCCGGGCTGACCGACGAGCAGATCCGGGCGCAGTTCAATAAGAAGGTCCCCATGCAGGTCTATTCTCATCATGGCATGATTGACACGGTGATGACGCCTTTCGACTCCATCCGCTATTACAAGTCGTTCCTGCAATGCGGCATGATGTGTATGGAGCCGAAGACGGGCTTTGTGAAGGCCTATGTGGGCGGTATCAATTACGAGTACTTCCAGTTCGACCATGTGAAGTTGTCGAAACGTCAGGTGGGATCCACCTTTAAGCCCTACGTCTATACTGTCGCCATGCAGAGTGGCGAGTTTGATCCATGCACCATGGTGCCGAATGTGCCGGTGACGATCGAGGTGCCGGGAGGCACGTGGACTCCGCACAACTCCGGAGGCTATAAGGAGGGTCAGATGATGCCGTTGCGCGAGGCCTTGGCCCAGTCGCTGAACCAAGTGTCCGCCTATCTGATGAAGCGTTTCGGTCCCGAGGCGGTCATCACGCTGGTGCGCAATATGGGCATGACCTCTGACATCCCCTCCGTGCCGTCTATCTGTCTGGGAGCGTGCGAGCTGTCGCTCTATGAGCAGGTGGGCGCCATCAACTGTTTTCCCAACCAGGGCGTTTACGTGGAGCCTATCTTCATCACCCGCATCTGCGACAAGGATGGCAACGTCATCTTCACCAATATCCCGAAGACCAATGAGGCGATCGACCAGATCACAGCTTTCAAGACCGTGCGCCTGATGCAGGGTGTGGTGGACTATGGTACGGGCGGTCGTCTGCGCGGGCAGTACAAGATCACCTTCCCGCTGGCTGGCAAGACGGGTACCACCGACAACCAGTCCGACGGCTGGTTCGTGGGCTATACGCCAGTGCTGACCTGTGGCGTTTGGGTGGGCTGTGAAGACCGTGCCGCGCACTTCCGGACCACCGCGTTGGGCCAGGGCGCGCGTACCGCTATGCCCGTGTTCGCCCTGTTCATGCAGAAGGTCTATTCCGATCCCAACCTGAAGTATGCCGCTATCGTACAGTCCCAGAAAGAGGGCTACAGCTTCCCCATCCCGTCAGCCTATACCGGCGATGCATCGGGGTGTAATGAGACAAAGGAAGAACAGGTGCACGAGTTGAATTTCGACTAGAGAGGGCTCTGAAAAGAGCTATTTGTTGAAGTCCTGATGGCGCTGGGTACGTTCCGCTATCAGCCGCTCCATCGGCTCTTGAACAATATCTTCTACGATGCATTGTTCTGCGATGGCTGCTTTCCGGACCAATTCCTCATAGAAGTATGCTATCGACCCACTCAACTGCCAGGGGATGCCTGACGAGAAGTGCTTTCTTTGCTTGGCGAAAAAGTCGCGAAATGCGCCCGTCACCATTTCATCGATAAAGGGGTGGGAGAGATGTTCATGGATGAAAGGGGAGAAAGAAGCCATGAACTGGTTGGGCTTGGGCTCGCTATACAGGCGATGTATGGTGCTCTGGAAGGTCAGATGCTGTTGTGCTTCCAGTTGTTGTGATAACTCCTTGGGCAGATCCCCGTTGAGATAGTGGGTGAGGAGACGCTTGCCGAGGTTGGTGCCGCTGCCCTCGTCGCCTAGCATGTAGCCCAGGGAAGGTGGGCGAAGGGTTATCTCATGGCCATCGAAGAGGCAGGTGGCCGCGCCCGTGCCGAGGATGCCGATGATAGACTGTCTTCCGGTGCTCAGGGCCAGACAGACCACCATCAGGTCGGTGTCCACAATCAGATGAGCATTGGGGAAGTAATCCTGCAGGATCAAGCGCATCTTCTGCTGGTTGGCGGTGGTGGCGCAGCCAGCCCCATAGTATTCCACTTTGTCAATCTGGGCGAAATCGGGGCATTGGCTGGCAAACTGCGTGAAGCAGCTTCGGATGTCCGCTTCGGGGGTGTAGTTCACGTTGATGCCTGCTGTGCTGCTACGGTGCAGCAATTCTGTGTGGCCAAGGACAGCAAAAGCGGTCTTGGTGGCGCCTGCGTCGATGAGAAGTGTGCTCATGGCAAGGGGTTATATCAGGTCGTCGCGAAGGATGCAGGCCGGGTTGTGGCGTTTGAACTCCGCCGCCAGATAACGTTTGATGAGCGGGTGCTCCTTCAAGGAATCGTCGCCTTGGAAGTAAGCGGCAAAAAGCCGGTCGGCCTCATAATAGTTGGCCACGCCCAGCTGTTCGCAGTCGGAGTTGCTGATGCCGAGGCCGTCCACGGGGGTGGCGTCGATGCACGACTGCAGGGCAGCCTGCTGCTCAGGGGTCTCCTCGGCCAGCAGGTAGTTGGAGAGCGCATAGACCTCCGTCTTCCAGAGATGCTGCATGGGTGCATAGTCGCCCACATCGCCATGCAGGGTCCAGAAGCCTGTCAGGTATTCCGTGTAGTTGTCGGTGCTGATGACCATTCCGCGATAGAGCTGTGCCAGATCGTAGAGCACCATCATGCGCATACGGGCCTTCATGTTGCCCTGGCGCAGCTTGGAGAGCTGCGAGTCGTCATAATGGATGAGCAGCGGCTTGTTGGCCAAGAAGGTCTCGGTGATGTCGAGATGCTGGAAGTCGTGGCAGAAGGCCTTGCCCACCGCGATGGAGCGGGCGATCTCGTCCTCCTTGTTGGTCTCGATGGTGATGGAACGGCCTACGAGGGGGATGTTAAACTCCTCGCAGACGGGGCGGAGCAGGGCGGCGCAGAGGGCGCTGTCGATGCCGCCGGAGATGCCCAATACTAAGGACTGCAGCCGGCTGGTGGCGACATAGTCGTGCATGATGCCGCGGATCTTCTCCGCAAGGGTTTTCATCTGTTGCTCGCCGGCAAGAAACGGAAAATAACTGGCAGGGGGAATGGTGTATTGCATAACGGTGTGTTTTTATTCGAGGATGTGTGGTTATTTTTTAAAAAGAAAGTAAACGGCCAGGACAAGCAGTGCGAAGCCGATGAGATGGTTGATTCTGAAGTGCTCGTTTTTGAAGCAAAGCAGGGTCAGGATGGTGAAGATGGTCAGGGAGACGGCTTCTTGGATGACCTTCAGCTGCCATAGGTTGAACGGGCCGCCGTTGCCGACATAGCCGATGCGGTTGGCTGGAATCATGAACGAGTATTCGAATCCGGCCACCAACCAGCTGAGCAAGATGATGAGGGGCAGCGACAACTTGCTGAAAGCGGGCAAGCTCTGGAATTTGAGGTTGCCATACCAGGCAAAGAACATAAAGCAGTTGCTGACGACGAGCAGAAGGACACTCTGTAAACCTTTCATTGTGCAAGGATGATATTATCGTGAATTATTCCGAGGCGCAAAAATAAGAAAAAAGTGGAGACGCTTGATGCGCCTCCACTTTATGCGTTTATAGCAGTATGCTTATTTGGTTGCGTCGATAGCTTTCTTGATGAGTTGGAAGGTACGCTCGGGATCGTTGTCCAGACCCATGGAGAAGCGGATGAGGCCTTCGCTCATGCCCATCTCCTTCTGGATGCTCTCGGGCACCTCAGAGGAGGTGGACTTGCCGGAGTTGCTGAAGAGGGTCTTGAAGTAACCCAAGCTGACGGCGAGGTAGCCCACGCCCAGTTCCTGCATCTTCTCCATGATGGCGCTGGCTCTCTCAGCCGTGCCCATGTCGATGGAGATCATGCCGCCGAAACCGTAGCCGTCGTTCATCATCGACATGAAGAGCTCATGGTCGGGATGCTCAGGGAGACCCGGATAGTTGTATTTGATGCCAGTCTCTTTGAAGCGTTTGGCCAGATACATGGCGTTCTCGCTGTGCTTCTTCATGCGGATATGCAGGGTGTGGAGGTTCTTCTGGATGCTGGTAGAGCGGAAGGTGTCCAACACGGGACCCAGCAGCATGGCGGTGCCGTCGTTCACGTCGATGAGAGAGTTGATGTAGGCTGCAGAACCGCAGATGGCGCCGGCCACACAGTCGTTCATGCCGTTGACGTATTTGGTCATACTGTAGATGACGACGTCCGCGCCGAGACGGTACGGAGAGAAGATCATCGGGGTGAAGGTGTTGTCAACCAACAGCTTGGCGCCGATACCATGGGCGATCTTGGCCAGCTCGGGGATGTTGGCAATGCGCAGCAACGGGTTGTTCATCGTCTCTGTGTAGATGACCTTGGTGTTGCGACGAATGGCGTTCTTGACAGCGTCCAGATCCTGCATGTTCACGAAGGTGACGTCCACATTGAACTTCTTGATGTAGTTGTTCAAGAAAGCGAAGGTGCCGCCATAGGTGGTCATGCTGGCCACGATATGGTCGCCAGCCTTGACTTCATGTAACAAGGCCACGGTGATGGCGGCCATGCCGGAACCGGTGGTCCATGCCAGCTCGGTGCCCTCGATGGCGGCTAATGACTGTGCCAAAGAGAGGGTGCTGGGGTTCCAGTGGCGGGAGTAGAGGAAGTAGCCCTCGGTCTCACCATGGAAGGTGTCGGTCATGGTCTTGGCCTGTTCAAACATGAAGGTGGCGCTATCACAGATAGCTGGGTTGACGCCACGGTAGGCATCTTTTTTGTCCAATTTTTCAAGGTTGGTTGCGGGATCAAATTTTTCCATTGTATTGGTTGTTTTTTATGTTATGAATAATGATTTATGATCGTTTTGTCGGATTTATCGGAAGAAGAACCGTCGTATGTCGAGGCCCATGGCATAGACCATCAGGGCGATGAGCAGGATGAAGCCGATGGTGTTGGCGATGCCCAGGAACTTGTCGTTGGGCTTGCGGCCGGTGATCATCTCCACGAGGATGAAGAGCAGGTATCCGCCGTCGAGACCCGGGATCGGGATGATGTTCATGAAGGCGAGGATGATGCCCAGCAGGGCGGTCATATTCCAGAAGCGGTACCAATCCCACACCTTCGGGAAGATGCTTCCGATGGTCAGGAAGCTGCCCAGCTGGGTGGCGCCCTCCTTGGTGAAGATAATCTTGAACTGCTTCACATAGTCTGCCAAGGTGTGGAAGCCCATGGAGATGCCTTTGGGAATGGACTGGAAGAAGCCATACTCCACCTTGACGGTGCTGAAGTACTCGTAGGGTTGCTTGTAGGATACCCCGATCAGGCCGGCAGAGTCGGGCGTGATGGTGGTGGTATAGAGCGAGTCGCCGCGGTAGAACTGGAGGGCGAGAGGCTGTTCTTTGTGATTGTCGAAGGCCCGTTTGTAGTCGAAGAAGCAGAAGGTGAGGCTGTCGTCAAGGCTGACGAGCGAGTCGCCGCGTTGCAGACCGGCCTCGCTAGCCTTGGAGCCAGGCATGACGCTGTCGATGACAAAGGGGATGCGGTAGTTGCAGAAGAGGGTACTGGTGCCAGCCCCCACCACCTTGCGGGCAAGGGTCTTGGGGATGTCCAACACCACTTGCTGTCCGTCACGCTCCACGGTCACCGTCTTCACATCGTCCAGCAGCAGGTCGTTGGCAAAATCCGTGATCGTCTTGGGCCGGGTGGAGTCGATGAGCAGCACCTTGTCGCCGTTCCGGAAGCCGGCATCCTGCATCTCTTGGGAGAACTCCAGGCCGTAGCGGGCGTTTTCCAACGGGATGTATTCCTGACCCCAGTGGAAACAGATGGCGATGTAGATGATGATGGCCGACAGGAAGTTGACCAGCACGCCACCGCTGATGATGAGGAGGCGCTGCCAGGCAGGCTTGGCACGGAATTCGTAGTCGTGCACCTCAGAAGAGAGGTCGGAAGCCTTGGTGGTCTCATCGACCATGCCGTTGATGGAGCAGTAGCCGCCAAGAGGCAGCCAGCCGAGGCCCCATTCGGTGCTCTCCGGGTGATTGGCCCATTCTTCCGGGCTCTTTGTGGCAAAAAACTTGAAGTGGAACTTGCCGTCAAAACGCTTCATCTTCAAAATGGAGAAGCCGGGGTTGAAGAAGACGTAAAACTGGTCTACACGCGTTTTAAATATCTTGGCGAAAGTAAAATGTCCTAATTCATGGGTCACTACGAGAAAGGTCAGACTCGCCATGAACCCTAAGATCTGCATTCCAATACCCATATCTGTTTCTTTCTATAAAATCGGCCGCAAAGATAGAAAAAAATGTGATATGATTTTTTCTCCTTCTTCCTTTTGTGTCAATCACAATAATTTGTTATTTTTGCACTCTGTTTTTAGGATTGTTTGAGACAATGGATGAACAAGAGAAATCGGTGCCGGAAGGGAAATCCAGAAAAAGCCTCTTCGGGTTTGCGTGTGTGCTGGCAGGACTGCTGCTGGGCGCTTTCGTGATGCTGCTCATCTTCAACATGAAGGGGCTGCATCGTCGCACCAGCGAGGTGCGCATTATCGAACGAGACACCACCAGCGCCCGCGACACGGTGGTCATCATCCATGAGTTCAAGAATCCAGCCCGCCAGGAACAACCCGCCGACACCCTCCCGATGGATACGCTCGCCCTGGAGGAGGAGAGCCAGGACCTGCTGCTGGCCTATCCCGATGATCTGGATGAAGGCATGCCCACTTCGGTGTCCTCGGAGGTGATGCTCGACAAGATGACCCCTAAAGTCATCGTGTGGGATAACAACCGGAACGAGGTCCAGAGTGCAGAAAGGTCGGAGAATTACCAAGTCCAGCTCTGGAGCACCCCCTTCAAGAACCGCATGGAGTATCAGTTTGAGGGCAACGTCATCAAGGTCAAAGGCATGATGATCGACAACCTGAAACTCCTCCGCTATAAGAATGAATTATTCCTCGTCTCCCAGAAGAGAGTCTATCCTATCCACCCGAACAATCAGTTTGAGAAACTTGTGGAGACGCATGATTTCACCCTCTAATTTTCAGTGGTTTTTATGATGAAGAAAAAGATAGCAGTCGCCGGGACCGGATATGTGGGATTGAGTATTGCCACGTTGTTGGCTCAGCATAATGAGGTGATGGCAGTGGACATTGTCCCCGAGCGCGTGCAGATGGTCAACGATAGGAAGTCCCCGATACAGGACGATTACATTGAGGACTACCTGGCCCACAAGCCGCTCATGTTGACGGCCACCATGGATGCAGAGGCTGCCTACGGCAGTGCCGACTTTGTGGTCATCGCCACCCCGACCAACTACGACAGTGTCAAGAACTTCTTTGACACCAGCGCGGTGGAGAGCGTGATCCGTCAGGTGATGCAGTACAATCCGTCAGCCATCATGGTCATCAAATCGACCATCCCGGTGGGCTATACCGAGCATATCCGGGAGGTTACCGGCAGTCGCAACATCCTCTTCGCCCCGGAGTTTCTCCGTGAGAGCAAGGCGTTGTACGACAATCTCTACCCATCCCGTATCATTGTGGGCTACGACCAGTCGGATGCTCGTTTGGGGGAGGCTGCCCACACCTTTGCCGAGCTCATCCGCAGCGCCTCGCTGAAGCCCGACGTGCCCGTCCTCTTCATGGGTAGCACCGAGGCGGAAGCCGTCAAGCTCTTCGCCAACACATACTTGGCCTTGCGCGTCAGCTATTTCAACGAGCTGGATACCTACGCGGAGCTGAAGGGACTGAACACCCAGCAGATCATCAATGGTGTCTGTCTCGATCCCCGCATCGGCACGCACTATAACAACCCCTCCTTCGGTTATGGCGGCTACTGCCTGCCCAAAGATACCAAGCAGCTGCTGGCCAACTATGCCAATGTGCCGCAGAACATGATGAGTGCCATCGTGGAGAGCAACCGCACCCGAAAGGACTTTATCGCCGACCAGGTGCTCAAGATGGCCGGCTATTACGACTACTACACTCGCGGCGACTTCGATCAGAACCAGGAGAAGGAGTGTGTGGTGGGCATCTACCGCCTGACCATGAAGTCCAACTCCGACAACTTCCGCCAGAGCTCCATCCAGGGTGTGATGAAGCGCATCAAGGCCAAGGGCGCACAGGTCATCATCTACGAGCCCACCCTGGCAGATGGGACCACCTTCTTCGGCAGCAAGGTGGTCAATGATCTGGCTGCCTTCAAGGCGATGAGCCATGCCATCGTCGCCAACCGTTACGACGCTGTCCTCGATGATGTGAAGGAGAAGGTCTATACGCGAGATATCTTCAATAGGGATTAGTGAATGGGAATTGTTGGGGCAAACTGCGTGCTCGCAGTTTGATAGAAGTGAAAGATTAAAAAACTAAGAAATTAAAAAACTAAGAAACTAAGAATTGGGGTGAGCCTAGTTCAAAGTCAAAGTCAAAGTTCAAAGTCAATGTCTTTTAGATCATCTCTCCGGATTTTGTTGACAGCGTTCAGTCTGTTGGGCTTGTCGTCTGCGCTAAGGGGGCAGATCGACACCGTGATGGTGGGGAGGATTGTCGAGGCTCAGCTGGAGCAGTACCCGGATTTGCGGTTGCAAGATATCTACAAGACCTTCTATCAGGACCGTTTCGGGCCGGGGCATCTGTTGGCGGACACCTCCATGGCCATCTATTACTTGAATCAGGAGATGGCGGCTGACAGTACGTGGCTTACCGACGACCCCTTTTGTGAGCCGACCGGGTTTCAGGGCAACTATGTGCGGGTCTATCTGTCGTGCCTGAAGCCGGGTGGACTGACGGTGCGCCAGCTGGCGGACGCCTTCATCCGCAGTGCCGGCCAAACGGTAACGCTGCCCATCTCCTGGACTGACGAGTGGCATCTGATCTTGCAGATTATTGAACGAGAAGGCTGGCAGATACCGGATTATGAACAGGATAAGATCCGTATTGAGGAGCTGTTGGAGAATGGAGACATGCCTGTCACCCACAGTCGGAGTTACAATAGTCATTACCACCCGCACTATCGGATAGTAACGCGGGAGATCTTTGAGAAGGAGATAAGGCCGTTGTTGGAGCGATAGTGCTTAGCGTGCGCCGCGGCACTCCACCTTCATGTGGGCGCCCCAAGCTTGACCATCAAAGTTATAGTCGGAACATTTCTTGCCGGCCTCCGGCTCAAAAGGCTCGTCATAGCCCATGTCGACGCCATCGAGCCAGGTTCTGCATTCGCAGTGTTTGTTGCAGGAGGAGGTGCAGAAAGCCAGGAGGGCGGTTGCGGCCATTGTCAGAATTACTTTTTTCATGTTGGATTGAGGTTGGACTTCTGGTTCATTGCCTCTCCGGCGTGTCCGTGCATGGTGCGAAGTCCATGAAACACCACCCGCGGTCCACGACGGTTGTAGAGTTTCTACTATGGATATGATGCAGGGATGTGGAAAGGTTGCAGGGGGGGAGTCGTCATTTTTGGAAAGAGTGCAATTTTAAGAAAACTTCTGGATTCGACTTCCTTACCTTGGTGAGTTTTGTGTATTCGAAGATATACACAAATTTTCGTCAATAAATCAAAATAATTGCCGATAATTTGATTTTTGGATGAAACACATTGTCTTGGAGTTCCGCCGCTACGAAGACGCTTCCTTCGCCTACACCGCTTCAACCACCACACCGCCTCCACCGGCACCGAGCTGATGGGCAGCTCCGTACCGATGGAGGCGGTGATGATGGGGACGATATGTCCCGTTAGAAGATGCCTATCTGAGGCAAACGGGTAGCTGATGACGAATCGCTATCTCTTTATGAAGTTCTTCGTTACCACGCCATTGTCTGTCGTGACGCGCACGTAATACATGCCGTTTGCGAGACTGGAGACGTTGATGCGAAGCGGGTTGTCGTTGGAGTTGATCGTGTTGATCAATTGTCCGTAAACATTATATACCTCCACGCCCGTGATTGTGATGTTGGCATCGCTCACTGCCACGGAGATCATCTCGGTAGCAGGGTTCGGGTAGAGGTTCACGCTACGCTCCAAGTGGTTCTGAATGCCCACGTCAGTGGTGTGGAAGGTCACGGTGTTGGACTCGTCGCTCGTCAGGCCGTTGGTGCAGTGGGCCACCACGTTGACCATGTAGTCCTTATTAGGGACGAGGTCGGTCAGCGTGTAGGTGGTGGCAGAGGCCGTGGCGGTGCTCCAGGTGCTCTCTGTTGACATGCGGTAGTTGATCTGCCACTCGCTGGCGGTGTTCGGAGCCTGTTGCCAGGTCAGCACCACTGTCGTTTGGCTGGTTTCGTCAAGGGTGGCAGTCAAGTTGGTGGGAGCCGGGCAGGTAGGCGTGTCCTGATTGGCAGTGGTGAAAGATGTGATGTTCGACCAGTCGCTGTTGTCGTCGCCGCAGGATGCCTGTACCCGTATCTGATACTGGGTGTTGGGAGTCAGTCCGCTCATGGTGTAGGAGGTCGTGTTGGCGGTGGCGTTCTGCCAGGAGGTGGCGGTGGTGGTTTTGTACTGCACGTTCCAGGCCGTCTCGGAGCCGCCGGCGTTCCAGGTGGCGGTGGCGGAGGTCGGACCCGGGTTGTTCACGGCAAGGCCGGTGGGCGCGTCACAGGTGGCCGGAGCTCCGGCGCAATCCGGTGTGAAGTTGTAAGTGGAGAAGTTGCTCATGTCAGCCTGCATGAGTACCAACGAACCGTCAGGGCCATAGAGGGAGATGCTGCACTCACTGGCGTAACTGTTAGAAGAGAACACCAGGGAGGTGTTGACGCCGCTGCACAGGGTCAAGGATATGGTGGCGCTGGTTCCAATTCCTGCAACGGTGGCTACGGTGATACCATTCTGTTGCACATAGAGGGTGTTGTAGTCCCAAGAATCAGTATAATCACCATAGGCATTGAGGGTGTAGGAACATTGCGAGGACACATCACAGATGAAGGTGCCGAAGGTGGTTTCGCGCCAGTCGGACAAATCCCCGCCGCCGCAGTCGGCCTGTACCCGTACGTCATAATTGGTTGCAGCCGACAAGCCCGAGAGTGAATATGAAGGCGTGGAGGTCGTCACGGAGGTCCAGTTGCTGCTGTTGACAGGCTTGTATTCCAGGATCCAGCTGCTTTCAGAGCCACCGGGTGTCCAGCTCACCGTAGCTGTGCTCGTGCCGATGTTGGAAGCCGTCAGCGAGGTGGGTTTCGGACAGGTGGGCGGGGTACAATTGATCATGATGGTGGTCAGGTTGCCGCCAGTGGGCATGTTGATGGAGTAAACAACATCACCATAAGGATCGGATACTGTGAAGCTGCATTCGGTGTCGAAGTTGCCGGTATTCCAGATCAGTTGCATCGGAGCATTGTCGCACAAGGGGACTTGCTGGGTGATGCCGTAGCTGCCAGTGGGTACCGTCAGTTCGACCACGTCAAGACCATTCTGCTTGACGAGGAGAGTGGCGGTGTTCCAGCCGTCACCATAAGAGTCGGAAAGGGTGAAGGTGTAGTTGCACTGCTCGGTAATTGAACAGATGGCCGTCGGGAACGTGGTCTGTCTGTAGTCGGACACATCCCCGCCGCCACAGTCGGCATAGACTCTGACATCGTATGTGGTAGATGGGGTCAAGCCAGTCAGCAAGTAAGGATTGGTGTTCACATACAGGACATCCCAGGTGGTGGTGGTGGAGGGTTTGTACTCAATGATCCAGTCGGTCTCCGTGCCAGCGGACACCCAGCTGATGGTCGCTTCGACATCGCTGATGTTTGTGACGCTGACAGAGGAGGGGCGAGGACAGGTGGGAACTGTGCAATAGCTGGTGAAGGTGGTGAGGACACCCGCCGTGGGTGAGGACACATTTAAGAGAACCTCGCCAAAGGGATCGGTAAAGGTGAAGCTGCATTCGGAATCGTAAGAGCCAGAGACCCAAGATACTTGAATCGGCATGTTTTCGCACAAGGAGAGTACCGCTGAAAAGTTGGAGCTGGAGGTGGGTACTGTAAGGTTGGCCACCGTAACACCATTCTGAGTCACGATGATGGAAGCACCGTTCCAGCCGTCGCCGAAGCTGTCGGTAAGGCTGAAGGAATAGTTGCACTGTTGGGTGAACGGGCATGCTGCCGTTTCGAAAGAGGATTCCCTGTAGTCGGACTCGTCGCCGCCGCCACAGTCAGCCTTGACCCGGATGTCATAAACCGAACCTGCGGTCAAGCCGGTAAGCAGGTAGGGGTTGGTATTCACATATAACACATCCCAGATGTTGTCGGAAGCGAGTTTGTATTCCAGGATCCAGTCGGTCTCTGTGCCTGTGGAGACCCAGCTGATGGAGGCCTCTGTGTCACCGATCTCGGTGGCGCTGATGGATAAAGGACGCGGGCAGGAGCCAGCGGAACAGGAGCTGGTGAAGGTGGTCAAGGTGCCGGAGGATGGAGCTGAGGCGGAGAAGATGACCTCCCCGAACGGATCTGTCACGGTGAAACTGCATTCATCGTCGTAGCTGCCCGATGTCCAGGACAGTTGGATCTGTGCGCTGTCGCACAAGGCAACTTGGTGGGTTGCGGTGCTGGCGCTGGAGTTCGAGATGGTCAACGTGGCCACCGTGGAGCCGTTCTGGCGCACAACGATAGCGGCGCTGTTCCAGCCATCCCCATAGTCATCCGTAAGGTTGAAGGTGTAGAGACACTGGTCTGTTGGGTCGCAGACAGGTGTGGTGAAGGAGACATTGCCCGTGGGTGTGCTGAATTCGCCGCCACAATCGGCCGCCACATGCACTTGATAGGTGGTGGAGGCGTTCAAAGGCGAGATCACGCAGGGGTTGGTGGTCGCAATCATGCTCTCCCAGATGGAGTCGCCGTTGGCTTTGTACTCAACCAGCCAGGAGGTCTCGGAGCCATGAGCTTGCCAAGATACTGTTGCCTCAGAGGTGGTGATGTCGCTTACGTTCACGCCGGAGACCATGCGGCAGCTGGAGAGGTAGTCGATGACGATGTCATCCACATAGCCGCGGTTGTTGCCGGAGCCGGGCTTGGGGGCCTTCAAGGCCATACGGTTGCCGGAGCCGGTGTAGGCGTCATAATAAACCACGTAGTCGGAGTAAGAGGTTCCCGTGATGGTCAGGGTGTCCATCGGCACGAAGGTGTTGGGACCGCCGGTCATCACACCCACTATCAGAGTGAACGGGGTGTTGGCGGAGTTGGAACGTGCCTTCATGGAAATCTGCAAGGTATTCAACGGGATGGAGTTGCTGATGACGGGCAGGATGGCGTACTGGTCGGCATATTGGTTGCCGCTCTGCGTGTAGAAACGCAAGGCATAGGAGCCGCTGTACGCATTGTTGTTGCTATAATAAACGTATGGATGGTTGCTGGAGGAGGAACCTGTGTTGTAGGTGTCCCAGCAGATGGGCACATTGGATTCGCCCGAGGAGGCGTTGTCGGTGTGTGTGTAGTTGGAGAACTCCTCGGTGAAGGGGATGTTGCTGATGGGAATACAGGTGGTGGCACCCGTCACGCGGTTGAGGTTCCAGTCGCTGAGGCTGCTGCCGCAGTTGGCGCGGATCTGGAACTCGTAGGTGGTGGCATCCGGCAGACCCGCCAAGGTGTATGGGTTGGTATTGACTGTCACCGTGGTGCCGGAGCCCGTGGTGAAGCCCACCGGACCATATTCCAGCTCCCAGGAGACCGCGCTGCCGTTCTCAGTCCAGGAGAGTGTGATGCTGCTCTCGTCAGCTTCCGTGACGGTCAATGCCGAAGGCGCTGCACAAAGGTTCATGCCCAGGATGATGTCGTCCACATGGCCACGGTTGTTGCCGGAGGCAGGCTTCGGAGCCTTGAGCACCACACGGTTGCCAGAGCCGGAGTAACTGCCGAAGTCCACTAACCGGTATGCGTAGGTGGTGTTGGACACCGTGAGGGTGTCGATAGGCGTGAAGGTGGAGACATCCATGCCGGAGGTAACACCCACCACCAAGGTGAAGTTGGTGTTGTTGGCCTGTCTTCTCATGTTCAAGCCTAACTGCAAACTCGGAATGCTGATGGCACTCAGGTCCAACTCAGGCAGGAAGGCGTACTGGTCAGAATAGTTCGTGCCACTGCCCGTGTAGAAGCGCAGACTGTAGTTGCCGCTGTTGGCGTTGGAGGCGCCATAATAGACCCACGGATAGGCTGGATAGCTGCTTCCCGTGTTGGTGGCATCCCAGCAGTAGGCGAGATTGTTGGATCCTGTGCCGTTGTTCGGGTTGTTGGTATGCGTGTAAGAATCGAAATTCTCCGTGATAGGTATTACCGAAGTGGGGGCACAAAGCGTCAGGAATGATCCTGAAACATAGGAGCTGGTGTCATCGTTACAGTCGTTGGCCACACGCACGTTGTAGGTGGTGGAGGGATCCAATCCCGAAATCGTCAAGAAGGTGTCCGTGACCGTATAGTTCATCACATTGGGGTTGTTCCAGGATTGGTTGGATTTCTTGACATCCACCAAATATATGTTCGGGTTGAAGGAGGGCGTTGTCCATGACACGGTGGCGCCGTCCGTGGTCACATCGCTAATGGCCAGGTCGGTCACCGGGCCGCAGAAGTTGGGGTTCGGACTGATGCTCAGCTTTATGTTGGGACGGTTGAATGCCCGGGAGCCGGTATTGGAGCCCGGATGCTGGGAATAGCTGACATCATCGTCCATATAACGGTAAAGACTGGCATAATTGGAGGTTTCCGAGTAATTATATTGGAGGGCAGAAGAGTATTCGTTGGCATGCTTGGCAAAAACAATCACCAGATTGTCGGTGCCATCATAAAAATAGGGGGTGGTCAGGGTGTAGGTCTCCCAGCCGGTGCCACTTCCGCCAATATTCATGTTGGTGCCTGCATATACGAGCGTCAGGTTGGACATGGGCGTCCAGTCAGATGTTGAGCTGTATTGCCCGGAGGACCTGTGGCCAATGTAGATGTTCACATTCTGACACATCAATGTCCCGCTGGAGGAACGCTGCAGGGATACAGACGTGATGGTTCCCTGCATGCCCACTTCTGTAGGGGAACAGAGGCATTCCCACCATGAATCTTCATAAAATGGATAGAAAGCCGTGGAATAACTTTCACTGGTCCCAGTGCCGATGATGACCTCCTGGGCGCTAAGCCTACCCATCGCAATGGCGAATAGCAAGGCTAAGAGTACAAATTTCTTCATAAGCAAATAATATGGACTTCTCGGTGATAATGGACTATGTCATACTTTCAGAACTTGCGAAGTCCGTTTGACAAGGCATGAAAATTTGACGCCGCAAATCTAAATATAAATTTTTACAAATACAAATGATATTGCCAATTATTTCGGTGATTTAGTCATTTTTTTTTTTAAGGGAAGACTATGTACTCGATGGCACAGATTCTCCTTTCGCGGCGGGCAAGTCACGTTCTTGTGGCACACATTCCCTGCGCCGCGAGGATGATCACCCGCGCCATGCCCGCCCCACTTGATAAAATGTTAAGGGCTGGTGCCGGAGGAATGTTGAAAAATGAGTATCTTTGCCGCTTCCAAAAAGTATAGACGTTTTTTATCCAAATAAGCATTGCACAATGAAAAAAAGCCTCTTGTCCCTTCTCGGCATCATACTCCTGTCAGGGCTTACCATCGCCTCTCTCTCCGCCCAGGACCGTAGTGACACGATCCATGTGGCCCATTATGATATCTCGCTGACCGTGATGGATTTCACGACCCACAACATCGTGGGTGAGACCCAGCTGACGGTCGTGGCCAAGATGCCCAACCTCAGCCAGGTGGTGCTTGACCTGCTGGCGCTGACCACCGACTCGGTGAAGGTGAACGGCGCCCCGGCCACCTTCCAGCACCAGGGCGAACGGCTGGCCATTACGGTGCCTACGATGCAGACGGGCGACACGGTCTTGGTGACCGTCTATTACCACGGCGTGCCCACCAAGGACGCGGGGTGGGGCGGCTTTTACTTCTCCGGCCAGTATGCCTACACCATGGGTGTGGCCTTCCAGAGCCAGCCGCATAGCTACGGCCGCTGCTGGTACCCCTGCATGGATGTCTTCACCGACAAGTCGAGCTATACCACTCGTGTCCGCACCGAGACGCACAAAATGGCTGTCTGTGACGGCCTGCTCACCGATGTGCAGACGCTCCCCGACAGCTCCAAGGTGTGGACGTGGGAGCTGGAAGAGATCATCCCCACGTATCTCTCTTCCATGGCGGTGGGCGAGTATCAGGCCTACGAGGACACCTTCCATGGTCAGGAGGCCATCATCCCCATCGTCATCTACGCCCAGCCGCCACAATATGCCAATGTGGGGGCTTCTTTCGCCTACTTGAAGGATATCCTGCGGATGTATGAGGAGCTCTTCGGACCCTACCGCTGGCCCCGCGTGGGCTATGTGGGCGTCAACTTCAGCAGCGGTGCCATGGAGCACGCCACCAATATTGCCTATCCCAAGTCCTTCATGGATGGTACCGATACCTATGTCACCCTCTATGGTCATGAGCTCTTCCACCATTGGTTCGGGGACCTCATCACCTGCGAGCGCGCCGAGGAGATGTGGATCAACGAGGGCTTTGCCTCCTTTGCAGAACCTTTGGTCATGGGACTCGTCCATCAGAACGACGGGACGGATGGCTATCGCGACTATCTCCGCGACATGCATCACTCCACCTTGATGAACATTGTGAAAAACGATGGGGACCATTATGCCATCGACAATGTGCCGCAAGCGGTCACCTACGGTACTCACTCCTACGACAAGGGCGCATTGGTGATCCATACCTTGCGCAGCTATCTCGGCGACTCGCTCTTCTTCGGAGGGCTGCGCGCCCTGCTCGACCATTATGCCTGGCAGAATGTCAACAGCGAACAATTCTTCCAATACCTGTCACAGATCACGGGCGTCAACCTCACCGACTTCTACGAGGGTTGGGTGCACCAGCCCGGATTCCCACAGTTCGCCATCGACTCCATACGGCCGCTCTCTGGCAACCAGTACGAAGTCTTTGTGCAGCAGAAGCTCCATGGCGCCACTCACTATATCAACTCCAACAAGCTGGACCTCACCTTTGTGTCGCCCAGTCGCGAGCTCTATACCATACGCGATGTCCCCTTCTCCGGCCAGTATGCCAGTGCGGTGGTGACGATCCCCTTCACCCCCGTTTTCGGCATGATCGACTATGACGAGAGGATCATGGACGCCACCATTGACTATACCGAGACGCTGGGCAATGGAGGATCTGTGTCTTGGACTGATGCCAGTTGCAATGCCAAGATCGAGGCCGCTGCCGATTCTGTCCTCGTGCGCGTGGAGCATCACTATGTGGCTCCCGACATGCCGGAGGTCATGCTCGAGGGAATCTACCGGATCTCCGGGACGCACTATTGGAATGTACAGCTGGCCTATCCGCAGAACATGGCCGCGCCCGAAGGTTATCTCCAGTTCCAATACCGTCGTGGCACCGTCACGGCGTTGGACTATGCTCTGATGCAGGGCTACGACTACAACAATCTCAAACTGTTGTATCGTCCTACCACGGCTGATGCTTGGCAGATAGTGCCCACCACGCGATCTGGCTCTCCGAATGCCGGCATGTTGAAGACGGAGTTCATCCGTTCCGGCCAGTATTGTCTGGCCGTGGGCGACCAGACCGCCTCGGTGGAGCCTCTCTCCAAGGTGCCCCATCTGGTCATCTATCCGAACCCTGTCGGTGAAACGTTAAATGTGTGGGTGGACGATGACGGACGCCCGCAGAAGGCATCCATAGTGGATAGTACCGGACGCACGTTCCGCTCCTTCAAGCTGAAAGGCGGAAGCAACAACGTGAATGTGAATGCTTTGCCTCCGGGAACCTATATTCTCCGCCTCGGAGACACAGGCTTCCCGTTTGTCAAGCGATAAGCCCATGATTTGATTACAATATTTTATATTTCCCCAAAGGTATGGCAGACAACTATTTGGAAAGAAAGATGGACGAGCTCCGAGGAGGCAAATCCAAGACTATCGTGAAGAGGGTAGGGCAGACGCTCGACACCTTGCTGATGAAGAACCGCAGCTATCGCGGTTACCAGGCCGATGCGCCGGTGAGCGAGGAGCTGCTGAAACGTATGGTGGAGGTCAACACCAAGATCCCGTCCGCCTGCAACCAGCAGGTGCTGCGTTTCAAACTGGTGACAGGCGACGAGGCCGCCAAGGTGCACCCCTTGATCAAGATGGGAGGCGCGCTGCCCGAGTTGCACCTGCCCTTCACCGGCACAGAGCCACCCGCCTACATCATCATCTGCAGCAAGGAAAAGGAAACCAAGTTGGTGGACATCGACCTGGGCATCTCCGCCCAGAGCATGTTGCTGAAGGCCGCCGAAATGGGATATAATGGCTTGATGATTGGCGCTTTCCATCGCGAGAAGCTGAAAGAGGTGTTGGCTTTGCCCTATGATCCGTTGTTGGTTCTCGCCGTTGGCAAAGGGGCTGAGCAGATCCGCCTGACAGAGATCCGGGAAGACGAGAGTCACAAGTACTACCGCCACGACGGCATCCATTTCGTGCCCAAGGTGGTGCTGGAGGATCTGCTGATAGGGTAGGATGTTTTTTTTCAACGTTTTCGTGCAGTGTCTTGTGGCAAGTGACTCCTTTGGTGCGATGAGGACAGTGCCCCTATCATCATCGTGGCGCGAAGAAAACGTGCCATAAGAATGTGACTTGCTCACCGAGAAAGGGGAGTCTGTGCCATCAGGTATATAATTTCTTATTGAATGTAGGTGGAGTTGAAAATGTCATTCTGGTCAGTAAGATTTTCCTTCATTATACTCTGTAGAGTCCTATCAGATCCTTTAAATCGATAAAAGTGTCGTCCCAAAAAGCTTTATTGCTTGATGGAGATAACAAACGAATTAAAAAAAATCAACGTATAGGTTGATTGTTGAAAAAAAAGTGTATCTTTGCAGCGACTAAATAATCTCTTTTGCTATGATGACATTTGATGATATCAAACAAGACGGACGTCTTTGGGCCGTGCATTTTGGCTGCGTATTTACGCTATTAAATTGAATCCAGGCGTCTATGTTGTCACAGGTGGTGCCATAAAACTGACTCGAACAATGCAGGAGCGAGAGCACACACTTAAGGAACTGGTTAAAATGGAGAAAGTACGTCAATTTTTTGTGGCCAATAATGTGATCGATAATGATAGTTTTACAGATTTTATCAAAGAAAAAGGATAGGAAAATGAAAACCACAGCAGAACAAATTGTGTTTTTAGAAGAGCATTCTTCAAAAAAGTCTTCCAACTGGAGAGAAAAAGCAGAATGGAGAAAAGCTAACAGCGACTGGCTTTGTTATTCGAGAAAAATTGCCATCGTCGTTGCCATGTCTTTGGAAGAATTGAACATGTCCCAGAAACAGCTGGCGCAGCTAATCGGTTGTTCCCCTCAATATGTTTCCAGACTGCTCAAAGGAGAGGAAAATCTTACTTTGGAAACGTTGTGCAAGCTAGAACGGGTTTTGAAGGTTCCTATTCTACAAAAAGTTTTTGCTTAACCTAGTTTTTTCACTATTTTTGCCCCCTCAAAAGAAATGTCGTATTTCATCCTGTTACCATTATGCATACCAAACAAGAAATCGTTGAGAACTGGCTGCCCCGCTATACGGGCATGCAGCTGGAAGAGTTCGGCCGCTATATATTGCTGACCAATTTTGCCGACTATCTGAAGAAATTCGCCGAGTTGATGCAGGTGGAGGTCAAGGGCGCGGGGCACCCCATGCAGAGTGCCACCGCCGATGGCATCACCATCATCAACTTCACCATGGGCAGTTCCAATGCGGCCACCATCATGGACCTGCTGACGGCCATCAAGCCCAAGGCAGTGCTCTTCTTGGGCAAGTGTGGCAGCCTGAAGGACTATATCGGCCTGGGCGAGCTACTGTTGCCCATCGCTGGCATCCGCGGTGAGGGAACATCGAGCGACTACCTGCCGCCCGAGGTGCCTGCTCTTCCCGCCTTCAACATGGAGAAGGCCATCTCCACGACCATCCGCGACTACGGCCTCGACTACTGGACCGGCACGGTCTATACTACCAACCGCCGCGTCTGGGAGCATGACCAGGACTTCAAAGACTACCTGCGCCGCATCCGCGCCACCGCCGTCGACATGGAGACCGCCACCCTCTTCTCGGTGGGCTTCTACAACCGCATCCCCACGGGTGCCCTGCTGATGGTGTCCGACCAGCCGATGCTCCCCGACGGCATCAAGACGGAGAAGTCTGACAAGGAGGTGACCCAGAACTATAGCCTGCGCCATCTCAAAATCGGCATAGACTCACTCAAACAATTGATAAATAAAGGTATTACGGTGAAACATCTGAAATATGACTACTATGAATAATTGGACGGTCCGCTTGCTGGCCCTGCTGACCTTCTGTCTGGCCTTTGCCTTGACGGCCTTTTCCCAAGAACTGGGCATCACGCCATCCCCGCAACATGTGGCGTTTCGCGAGGGACAATACCAATTCACTGGCCAGCCGGTGGTGGAGACCCTCCGTCTTGCCTCCTTTCCCATCGACACCAACGCCGACCAGGGCTATATCCTGGAGGTGCTGCCCAACAAGGTGGTCGTCAGCGCCATCAGCGAGGTGGGATTCTATTACGCACAGCTGAGCCTGAAGCAGATGATGCGGTTCTTCGCCCAGAAGGATGGCAGTGTCAAGCTCCCCTGCGTCCGCATTGTTGATTATCCCAAGTTGAAATACCGGGGCTGGATGGACGACATCAGCCGGGGGCCGATCCCCAACATGACCTTCCTCAAGCAGGTCATCCGGCAGTTGGCGGAATACAAGATGAACTTCTTCAACCTCTACACCGAACATGTCTTCAAGTTGGACAAGTACCCCGACATTGCGCCCACCGACGGGCTGACGGCTGCGGAGGTCCGAGAATTGGAGGAGTACGCTGCTCAGTACCATATCGAGTTCTTCGGCAACCAGCAGTGTCTGGGTCATGCCGAGAAGACCCTTCGCATTCCGGCTTATCAGGAGATGGCCGACACCAAGTTCAACTGGAATCCGGGAGATGACAAGGCCCGTCAGTTCCTGCAATACGAGTTGGAGACGGTGGCCAAAGCCTACCGTTCCCCCTTCTTCAACATCAACTGTGACGAGACGGAGGCGATGGGCAGTGGCAAGGCGCGCGCCTATGTGGAGCGTCACGGCGGCCCTTCGCAGGTCTATGCCGACCATATCAACTGGGTCTATAACATCCTCAAGCCTATGGGCAAGAAGGTGATGATGTGGGGCGACATCGCCGCCAAGGACCCCGACATTGTGCGGCAGCTGCCCAAGGATATGATCATGCTGGTGTGGAGCTACTCGCCCTCCGACAGCTATGTGGACATGATAGAACCCTTCACCCGTCAGGGATTGCCGTTCATGGTGGTGCCGGGCATGAGCATGTGGGGCCATGTGTTCCCCAGCTACGACACCTACACGAAGAACATTGCCAACCTGACGCGTGATGGTTACAAACATGGCGCTCTGGGCATGATGAACACCGCTTGGGACGACTCGGGGGAGTCCTTGTTCAACAGCACCTGGCACGGCATGGCATGGGCCGCCGAGATGGCCTGGCGCCCCATGGAGCGGACGGAGCCCAAAGCGGCTGAGAAAGAACGCCTCCAGCGTCTGGCCGCCTTCGACAAGCGTTTCGCCAAGGAGTACCGCGTGGTAGACCAGAACTTCCGCCTCATGCGCGATATGGAATATAGCACTATCCCCAACTTCTTCAACAGCCTCGCCCTCTATGAGCCGCAGCTCGACTTCTATCCGACCAAGGTGAGCGCGGAGAACTATCAGAAAAACAACGAGATGTGCTCTGCAATCCGCCGCCGCCTGGAGGCTTATCATGAGGTGACCTTGGACTCGGTCTATGATGCCCATAATGCCATGGCCCGTATCGGCTACTATGTGGCCCACCACCAGTGGGTGCTCGCCCAACGCAATATCCTGCGCTGCCATCTCTATGAGTATCTCCAGGGTAATAGTGTTATCGATGAGTATTCGCTTAAGATAGAGATCAATCAGCTGGCAGAGCATATCCATCGGGTGAAGAAGATGTACATGCAGCTGTGGGATGAGGAGTGCCGGCCCTATAGCCGGAACATCGTCGAGGCCCGCTATGATGCGCTCGTCCAGGAACTGAACGACCTGCCCTACAAGCCTTTCTTTGAGGTGAAACGTTCCCAAGAGGGGAACACCTACCTCGTGATGCGTTCCTTGTTCGAAAATACCACCTATCCCATCTATTACACGTTGGATGGTCGTGATCCGCAGTATGGGGAGAACCTCTATGAGAAGCCGTTGCCCATCAGCCATTCAACGATGGTGAAGGCAATCAGCCGCAACGCCATGGGGGAGGATGTCCTGACCGAACAGTATCTGCTGGTGCACAAGGGTCTCTACAAGATCTCGAAACTCAATTCCGAGTATGCCACTTACAAGCCTGAATATGCCTCTACGGGCAAGATAGCCCTCTGTGACGGCGAGTTGGGTGGCGAACGCTACAACGATGGCCACTGGCAGGGCTTCTGGGGGAATGATATCGATGTGGAATTCGATTTCGGCAAGAAGACGGTCATCCAACAGTTCAAGACCCGCTTCTTCCAGAATGTGCAGGACTGGATCATGTCGCCTAAGGAGTTGGAACTCTATGTCTCCAATGATGGTGTCAACTATAAGCTCTACACCACCGTGCAGGTGAAGGATGTAAACTACGACTCCGGTATCCCCATCGTCTATACGGTGCAAGCTGACAATCTGAACATCAAATCCCGCTATGTAAGGGTTGTGGCGAAGAACGGCGGCCTGCTGCCCGAGTGGCACATGTCCCGTGGCAACCAGTCCTATATCTTCTGTGATGAGATGATTTTTGATTAATGAATCTTATCAAAGTATGATCAAACAGATTGTCTGTATCGGTGTGTTGTTGGTCTCCATCTTCTGGGGTGGTCGGCCCGCGCACATGTCCTCCCCATCCCGGGAGCGCGATGCCGCCATTCAACAGCCTCTGTCGGAGAATCTTACCCTCGACAACCTGCCGAATAAAGACATGGTGCTGAACTTTCCTGTTCAGGTGCTGAGCGCCGGGACGGGCGGCAATGCGCAATCTAATGTCCGGAACCAACAGTCTAGCAGCCAGTCGTTTTCGTTTTTCAAGCATTCCAACAGAGGATGTAATGCCGACAAAGCCATACAAAACTACCTGAAACCTTCTCAAAAACACGATATTTATAGTGCTTCCAGCCTCTTTTCAGCAGAGAGAAAGCTGACGATTATCTGTCTCTTGCGAATATAGAATCCCAAAGGCTTTCCGTTTTTCTATTCTAGGCGGTCTTCCTGTGTCAGTTGATGTGGGAGGTTGCTTGGATATGCATGGCTATTTGCTGTGCTCAATAATTATTTATCAATCAATAAAATATCAATAATGGAAAAGAATGTTTTAAAGGTGCATGCACCAATAGATTATATAGTGGCGGCGATTCTGCTGCTTGTCGGAATAGGATTGTTTTTTGTGAATAGAATTCTGGGCGTGACGATTGTTGTGGTCGCCATTCTGTGTTTTCTTTTGTTTAAATCCGGTTATCGGATGGAGGGAGATGGTAAGTTGCTGAAAAAGAAGAATGTGGAACTTAGCCGACATTGTCGTGAGACGATGCTGGATTTTATCAATGGGAGCAAAAAAGAACCCGAGATGATAAAAGGCAATCTAGGCGGTACTATCTTGTTGGAAGTCTGGTATAATGCAAAAGAGACGGTCGCCTATGTGCGTCTTTCCGATTATGTGGAGTTTGCCTTTCAGAAACTGACGGAGATTGTGGAACTGCCGACTGAAAAAGCGGCCAAACTGATATCGGAGTTATGAAGGCACCTGTTAGAAAAACTTTTAGGGGTAAGGACTTGCTGCTTATGGCCTTTGGTGTGGCGGTAGGAGTTCTGTTGGTCTTCTTGGGCCCAGGCTGGCGCGAGCTTGGATATGTGGTGATGGGTAGCGTGCTGATCCTGTCCCCGCTGTTTCGTTCGGGTTACAAAATCGAAGGCTATCATGGGGTTTTCCGTGTTCAGGAGATTGTGGTGCCTCGAGAGTGTGAACAAGAGATCTGCTCTTTCTTGCATGGAGACAGCGAAACGCTGGATTTTGGCTCCAGGGCACCCAATGGGGCTATAGTCCAGATCTTCACTCGGAAAGATGGCCCGATCTTGGCCCAGTATTTCGATTATGCAAAGCTCCTGGCGGGTGCAGAATTCCCTATCGTGGAGATTAACAACTGTCAATACAGGGTTCTGCTAGATCTCTCTAAACCGCAATAGGGATAATGAACAAGCCTCAATAGTGCAACGGCTCCGGCAACATGTCGGGGCCGTTTTGATAACAGCATCATCCTTTACAGCTCAGGCCTCTTTTCTCAATTTTTCTACCAAGAGAAAAGGTGAAGACTATGTCAAAAAATGATTACTTTTGCCAGCCCGTCGGGTGAAGATTTGCCTCGGGTCTTTGTTTCTGTTGAATCCTAAAGAAGAAGATGATGAATGTCAAGACAATCACTATATGTATCAGCCTGCTGTTTCCGCTCTGGCTGCTGGCCCAGCCGGCAGACTGCGGCACGGTGACCGACATTGACGGCAACCAGTACCAGACGGTGCTCCTTGGCAAGCAGTGCTGGATGCGCCAGAACCTGCGGGTGACGCGCTATGCGGACGGCACCCCGCTCGTGCTGACGACACAAAACACGCTGACAGAATATGGCTATTTCTTCCCCAATGGCGATGCTTCTTTAGCCGACCGATATGGGTTGCTCTACACTTGGCCCACTGCCATGCGCGGTCATGAGACCTCCGAGGCGGTGCCGAGCGGTGTGCAGGGCATCTGTCCCGACGGCTGGCATCTGCCCAGCAACTATGAGTGGATGGACTTGGAAGATGCCGTCGGTTATAACGAAGCCCTCCGCTGTGGCACGGATGTCAACTATGTGGCCAAGGCAATGGCATCCAAGGAGGGGTGGAATACGAATGTGGAGGACGTTCCCCAGCCGTGCAGTATCTTGGAGGATGTGAGCGCAAATGATAAAGCGGGTATGGATGTGCTGCCCGCAGGTCTCTGCTTCATGGGCTTCTATGGCTATGGCACTGAGACGGGCTTCTGGACCGCCTCCGATGGCAGTCCCGAGACCTCGCCCATACACCGGTTCTACGGCCCTAACGCAACCGTGGAGATCAACTGCACTCCCAAGGAGGCCGGCGCCTCCGTCCGATGCGTCAAAAATGAATAATCAGCTATTAGCCTTTAGCCATTAGCTGTTGGCCAATAGCTAATGGCCAATGGCCAACAGCTAAAAGCTAACAGCTAATAGCCAACAGCCGTTTTACGGATGACAATTATACCCCCTCTTGTGCAGGATCGGCTTGTGGTAGTCGAGTTTGCGCAGGAAGGTCTTGTAGTCTTTCTTCTTAGGCTCTGTCCACACGCACTCAGACAGGGCGCAAAAACGAGGCAGCAGCATGTAGTCGGCCTGCTCCGGCGTGTTGATGAACTCGGTCCACAGGTTGCACTGCGCGCCTAGGATGTGGCGCTGAGCCGTCTCGTCCAAGCCTGTCGGCATGGGGTCGAAGCTATAGGCGGTATCCAAGGTGATGAGGCCGGTCATGGCCAGCGGCTCCGTCTTGGGATCCCCTTGGTAGAAGTTGAAGTAGCAGTGCGATGTGGGGCAGAGGATGACATCGTTGCCATGCTTGGCCGCGATGCGGGCGGCGTCATAGCCCTGCCAGCCCATGATGGTGGAGTATATCTGCATGTCTTCCGAGACTACGTCGTCCCAGATGATGGCCTTCTTGCCTAACCCTTTGAGATAGACTTCGATCTCGTTCATCAGCCACTGCTGCAGGTTGAACTCGTCGGCGAGCCCTTTCTCTTGGATGCGGGCCTGGCATTTGGGGCACACCTGCCAGTTGTCGTTGAAGGCCTCGTCGCCACCGATATGGATGTAAGGGTAGGGGAAGAGGTCGGCCACTTCGGCCAGGACGTCCTTGTAGAAGGTCAGCACTTGGTCGTTGCCGGCGCACATGATGGCTTTGGGCGGCCAGTAGGGGCCCACAGCCACAGTGTAGGGATAGTCGTCACAGGCGAACTGCGGGTAGGCGGCCAGGATGGCGCTGCAGTGGCCCGGGATCTCAATCTCGGGGATGATGTCGATATAGCGGGCAGCCGCATAGTCGATGATGTCGCGGATCTGCTCCTTGGTGTAGAAGCCGCCGTAGGTCATGGGCTCGTCGGGCTGCACAGGATGCAGCGTGTCCCACGAGTCGCGCTCGGGACGCCAGGCGCCGATGCGGGTCAGCTCGGGGTACTTGTCGATGGCGATGCGCCAGCCATGATCGTCGGTCAGGTGCCAGTGGAACTTGTTGATCTTGTAGGAGGCCAGCAGGTCCAGATACTTCTTGATGTAGGCAGTGTCGAAGAAGTGACGGCTCACGTCCAGGTGCGTGCCACGGTAAGCAAAACGGGGCACGTCGGTCATCTTCAGACAGGGTACCTGCAACTCCTTGGCCTCGGCGAGCATGCTGGGATAACTCAGCTGGCAGAGGGTCTGGAAGGCATAGTAGAGCCCCCGCGTGGTGTTGGCCTTGGCCGTGATGTTGCGTCGGGTGATGACCATGGTGTATCCCTCTTCACCCAACTTGTCATCAGCTTTCTCATTGATAGAGAAGAGGATGTAATGACCTTTGGAGGGCTTGCCCTCACTCAGGCCAGGCGTGAAGCCGAAATGCTGCTGGAACTGGTCGCGCACATTCTTGGTGAAGGCGGCATCATCCTGTATGTTGTCGAAACAGAGTGTCGTCTGTTGGTCAATGGTGAAGTTGCCCCGCTTGGCCTGATATTCGGTAGGCTCGGGGATGACGACCACGGGCAAGGCCTTCTGGCATCCTTGGATCAGCAGTGCTCCGAGGACAAGTGCGAAGAGGATCTTAATGGATTTCATTGTTTGTCGATTTAAAGGTTATTGTTGCAAAGACTCCATCTTTTTCTTGGGCGGGAACAATAGCGATAACACGATGCTCCCCACCAGGATGGTCAGGATGACCGCCAACGATACACCCGTGGAGATGACCGCCTTGTGAGAGATGAAGGGCAGCAACATCTTGATACCGATGAAGGTGAGCAGTACAGCCACACCAACCTTGAGATAGGCGAACTTGTCCATCACACTCTCCAGCATGAAGAACAACGACCGCAATCCTAAGATGGCGAAGATGTTAGACATGAACACGATATAGGGATCTTCCGTCACTGAGAAGATGGCGGGGATGGAGTCAAAGGCGAAGATGATGTCGGAGAACTCGATGACGAGCAGCACGATGAAGAGCGGGGTCACCAGCCAGCGACCATCCACCTTGGTGAAGAAGTTGTGGCCGTCGAAGTGGTCGGTGCTGAGCTTCCGCTTGGCGAAAAACTTCACCAATACATGGTTTTTGACGTCCACCTCCTCTTTTTTGTTACGTTCTATAAACATCTTGACACCCGAATAGATCAGGAAGCCGCCGAAGATGAGCAGAATCCAGTGGAACCGCTGTATCAGCGCGGAGGCGGTCATGATGAAGATGAGACGCATCACGATGGCGCCAAGGATGCCGTAGAAGAGCACCCGGTGATAGTAGGCCTTCTCCACTCCGAACGACATGAAGAGCATGATCATCACAAAGATATTGTCGATGGAGAGGGTCTCCTCGATGAAGTAGCCGGTGATGTATTCCAAGGAGAGGTTCTTGCGGTATTTGACGAGGTTGTCTTGGTAAGCGGCATCGTCAGGGTTGAGGTCGATATGGTCGTGATACTTGGAAGCCACCTCGATGAGCGACTGGTTGTCGTGGATGCCGTGCAGGATCTCGCCCTTGTAGCGAATCAACAGGAAAAAAAGCAAGGCTAAAGCCACATAGATGGCGGTGGAGCGGGCCGACTCCTTGAAGGTGACCACATGGTCCTTTTTGTGAAAAGCGCCCAAGTCAAGGGCTAACAGCCCAGCAATAAAGATGATGAAGCAGACTAAAAAAATGACCTCGTTCATTTCGGTAGAAAATTAGGCGGCAAAGATATACTTTTTTCGGATAGGACGTTGTGTGTTCTCCTTGGTGTTTCGATAGATGATAAAGATTCATTAAATCAGGTACTTATATGCTTGACGGCACCTGTGTGTCGTTATCGGATGACATTTTGCGGGGCTCCTCCGTTTCGCACCGGGTTCGTGCAATGCTTTGTGGCAAGTGACTCCCGCGGTGCGATGAGGACAGGAGGCGCCGTTCTACCCCAGACTGCACTGCGTTTAGTCTGGGGTTAATAAGATAGTGTCTCTCCGAGACACATTCCCACATGGTTCGGGCAACCTCCTTAGGTTCGGCATTTCGTAAACGCTCGGCACGGGGAGTGTGTGCCATCAGGTATATGGTTTTCTTAAATATAGTATTTTTGCGCCCTCGTTGAGAGATTGAAACTTTATTCACAAATAAATATCACAAAAATGAAAAAAACTGCTTTGTTAGTGCTGGCCCTTTGTGCCGTATTGATGGGATGCAACCGTGAACCGGAAGATGGACCATCCAAGAAGGAAAGAAAAATGGTGAAGGAAGAGATGACCTGGACGCTGGATTCTGTGCTGGTGGTCTATGATTACCAGACGGATCATGAACAGTCCTTTATGCTTCGCAACGACGAAGGCCTGATCACATGGTCTTTCACCTTTTATCCGTATACTTATACATTCCCTGCCGAGCTCACTGCCTTCAATGGGATGAGTGGAGATGTGATCAGCTATGCCGAACAGTATTCGGAACCCTATTGCAAATATATCTGCAGCGATGATCAAGGGATTTTCCTTTCAGCGGGATATATGTGCTATTACAATGATATGTTTTGTCTGAGAGGCATGAAGTCCGATGGAACGCTGGAGATGCGTGTCGTGGATGCCAACACCAATTGGAATGAGCCCGTTTGGACAATCACTTTTAATCCGGTGGTGATGGAAGACAATACCATTCAGGAACATCGGGTAGAGTACTACTCCCGAGTGAAGTAAACCCTGTCCCCGATCCAAATAAAATAGCCCTGACTTGTCTGAGTCAGGGCTATTTTTTGAAATGACTGTTCTCCTTATTTCTTTCTGAAGAGAGAGATGACGAACAGTAGCACCATGGCGCCGATGACGGCTACGATGAGCTCCCAAAGGAGACCGGCTTTTTGGATGTGAAGCAAACTCATCAGCCAGCCACCGAGGAAGCCGCCGATGATACCGATGATGATGTTCCAGAGGAGGCCGAAGCCGCCGCCTTTCATCAATACGCCAGCTAACCAGCCAGCCACTGCTCCGAGGAGAAGATAAAGTACAATTGACATGATTTTAAGGTTTTGGTTAATAAATTGGTTAAAAAGGGGATACGTTGTATAAGTTGTCAGTTATTAGTTAAGAGTTAGAAGTTGCAGGTTGCGAGCTGACGGCTAATAGCTAATGGCCAACAGCCAACAGCTATTTAAACGCATTTTCGCTCAGGCCTTTGCCGCTGAGGGCCAGGTCTTTCATGTAGCCGGGCACCTCTTTGCCGAGGTACTTGTCCACATAGATCTTGGCAAGATACTGTCCGAGCATGAAGCCGTGGCCGCGCAAGCCGGTGAGCATGCCCACCTCGGGATCCACGATGTAGCGCGGCTCCATGTAGTAGCCGGCCCATACGGCGTGGAAGCCCACGCTGGCGAGGTTCGGGATCCAGTCGGCAAAGACCTCGCTGCAGATCTCGAGGAACTCTTTGCTGTTGTACTTGAGGTTCTGACGTGCCTCGAAGGCGTCGCAGTCGGGCGAAGCGCAGCCGATGATCTGGCCGGTGTGCAGGAACTGCTGGCCATAGACGGCGCTGAAGCCTTTGTAGTGACGGCGGTCGATGATCATGTCCAGCGAGTCGCCCTTGACACCCAAGTTGGGCAGTCTTCTGGTGATGAAGGCCTGGTGCTTGACAGGGTAGAGCTGCGTGTCGATGCCGAGCATGTCGGTGAACTTCTCCGCGCCCCAGCCCATTGCGTTGACGAAGTGGTGGCAGGTGTACTCCACGAATTTCTTGTCGTGGGTGCGCACGAGGGCCACGAACTTGCCGTTGGCTTTGTGGACGGAGAGCAGCTCGCAGTCTTCCATCAAGGTGCCGCCCTTCTCGACGGCGAGACCGCGGATGTAGTCGATGGTGCGGCCCGGCGTGGCCTGCCAGCAGTCGTTGGAGATCAACGCGTGGCTATAGACGTTGCTGTCCATGTTCCACAGCGGGGAGATGACCTCGCGGAAGTCTTTCTTTTCGATCATGTAAGCATCTGACCAGGCGCGGGAGGCGTCCAATGCCTTGTAGGTGGCCTCGTCGTGTACCAGGTTGACATATCGCGTCATCTTGAGGTCGATGTTGTGCACCTTCTGTATCTCCTTGAAGATCTCCAAGTTATGATTGGCAATGTCGGAGATGTCGGGGTTGGAGAAGGCGGGTCTGCCGCCGCCGATGCAGCGCCAGGAGGAGCCGTGGTCGTAATTGATGAGCACAGGCTTCATGCCAGCCTCGGCGAAGTAGCGGAAGGCACCGCTGCCGGCGATGCCGCCACCCGCGATGAGCACTTCCGTCTCCTCTTTCCGGACGTCATTGCCAGTCTGGAAGACGAAGGTCTCCTTGGACTTGCCGTTATAGACCTCGCCCAGCGTCACCTGGTTGGCCAACGGGGCGCGCGGGGAAGAGTCGCCTACCAGCTCGATGCCATGCGTACGCAGGATCTGGCGGGCACGCGCCACGCAACGCTTGCCACGGCAGGGGCCCATGCCCATGCGCGTGATGTGCTTCAGCTCGTCCACCGAGATGTATTTGCGGTCGCCGACAGCCTTGAGGATGGTGTCCAGGTCGACATCCTCGCAGTGACAGACGTAGGTCTTGCCGTCCACCTCCTGCAAAGGCTTCATCTCCAGAGGTTTCGGATAACGCTCTTTGAGGATGAAACCGCGGGCGGCAACCAAAGCCTCCCCGCTGATGTCGGTGGCCTTGACGCGCACCACGTCGGTCTTGTTGCTCTTCTTCAGCACCTTCTCGATCACACCCTCGCCCACGGGCTTGCCGTTGTTGTCGATCAGGAATACCTCGGCACCTTCTGCCACTTCGTACTCTACCGGCAGGAAGAGCACGTTCTTGTTGAGGCCGTAGCCGAAGATGGCCAGGCCCGGACAGTGGTTGACGCACTGCATACAGCCGATGCACTTGCTGTAATCGACCGTCGGGGTGGTGTTGGTGCTCGACTTGGTGATGGCCCCCTGCGGACAGGAGAAGGAGCAGGGGTTGCAGGCGAAGCCGAACAGACAGTCGAGCTGTACGAACGGCTTGGCGAACATGCGCTCTTGGTCGGGCAGGTTGGGCTTGTCGAGCACTTTGACGGGGTGTTGCTGCGAGTCGATATATTGTCTGGAGATCTCCAGATATTCGTCGTAGTTGAAGCGGATGCCGAGGTTCTGGGCCACCTCGTAGGCAGCCTGTTTGCCGCGGAGCACGGCGCTGGTGCCCTCGCCGATGCGGACGGCGTCGCCACAGCCGTAGGTGTTGAGGCCGAAGACCTGCTTGCCCTTGGTGAGCAGCTGGTCGTCGGGGGTCAAGCCGGTGCAGATGTTGATGATGTCGATGTCATCGATGACCTTCTCGGTGCCTGGGATGGGCTTGAAGTTCTGGCATTCGGCGATGACGGCGCCGGTGATGCCGGTGTGGTCTTCGTTCGGGATAGCCTTGAGCAGGATGTGAGAGGTCATGATGGGGATGCCGAGACGGCGAACGCGGTTGGCCTGCACGGGGAATCCGCCCTCGTGGTCCATGCCCTCGATGATGGCCTTGATGGTGGCGCCGGCCTGCATGCCCTGGTAGGAGGTCAGGTAGCCGATGTTGCCGGCACCGATGGTGAGTACCTTCTTGCCGAGGAGCGTGTGCTCCTGGTTCATCATCTTCTGGAAGACGGCCGCGGTATAGACACCCGGCACGTCGTCGTTCTCAAAGGTGGGCATGAAGGGCACGGCACCCGTGGCCACGACCAGATGCTCCGCATCCACGTAGTTGACCTCCTGGGTGACGATGTTCTTGAGGGCGATGCGCTTGCCTTCCAGAATGTCCCATACCGTATTGTTGAGCAGGATGCCGTCGTGGTTGTCGCCCGCCAGCGTCTTGGCGATGTCGAAGCCGCGCATGCCGCCGAACTTCTGCTCTTTCTCGAAGAAGAAGAACTGGTGAGTCTGCATGTTGAACTGCCCGCCGATGTTGGCATTGTTGTCGATGACCAGGTTGGGGATGCCCATGGCGTTGAGCTGCTCGCGGCAGGCCAGACCGGCAGGGCCGGCGCCGATGATGGCGACGGTGGTCTTGTATATCTTCACCTCTTCCTGCTGGCTCACCTCGGCCACAGGCTGGTTGTCTTTGGGAATCTCCCGCACCTCTTTCACTTTGTCCACCAGCGTGATGCAGATACGGCGGATCTTGCCGTCCACGAGCATCTCGCAGGCGCCGCACTTGCCGATGCCGCACTCTAAGCTGCGGTTGCGGCCTTGGAGACTATGACTGTGAATGGGGAATCCGGCCTGATGCAAAGCGGCGGCGATGGTCTTGCCCCGCTGCCCGCGGACCTTCTGGCCTTCATACAGGAATTCAACCAAATCTTCCTGGGGGATGTCCAGGATAGGGTGTTTTTCAATACGATACATAGTAGTTGTTATTTAAGAATCTAATAAGGTTTTTTGCAAAATTAAGCCGCAAAAATAAGTTTTATTTTTTTATGATGTTTTGCCAAAATGAAAAAAAATGCAGGAATGGAGTTGGATGATTATTGCGTGATTGAAATGAGGGGAACGTCTAATGCCGTGGAAATTTTTGCTAAGGTGGAAAGCGTGAAATTATGTCCACCAGCCACCCAATGCGATACGGCTGCTTCGGAAGTGCCCACTATCTTTGCAAATTTTTTTTGTGACAATCCGCGATCTCGGAGCAACTGATCAATCCGGTCAGCAATTTTGTATGACCATTCCACCTGCAGCTTCAATGATTTTGGAGTTTCGTCAAGCGTCTGCTGGAAAAGTTGTTCCGTTTCTTTTGAATGTTTCATATTTCATAATTTTTATTGTCAATCCCAGAAATGTAGTTCCCTTCGATGGTGATCTCTCCTTTTGCTTCAGCCATTTTCAATAGGTCATCTAATTTTTGCAGTTGAATCACATAGCCGTTCAGCTCAGAATCTTCTTCATACGTTCTGGTGGATTTTTGGCCTCCGTTCCCCACAATCAGAACGTTGTCTGACAAGCGCAGACAATAAAGTCTTAATTTGCTGCTTTGTATGGGAAGTGCAGCTACTCTGTCCCGCATTCTTCCTTCAGGTCTAAAATATCTGTCAAGAAATCCCATGGCATTCATCATATATTGCAAAGCATTCAAAATCTTTTGAAGATCAGGTTGCAGTGTAACATTCTCATTGCCTTTTGTGATGAATTTTTGAAATTCAGTAAAACTTTCACCCTCGAAACAAATGGTGAAAAGACCAGCACGGTCTGTTTGTCTAACGGATTGAATAGTAGCCTTAGTCATGGTAGTTTAATTTAGTTTCGGACTGCAAAAATAAAAATTTTTTTGAGATAATTATCTTAAATGATAATTTTTTTTGGGAGGGGTATATACTTGATGGCGTTCAAGTGTTAATGGTAGATAGGATATGGCAGAGCAACTCCATTTCGCACCGGGTTCGTGCATGCCCTTGTAGCAAGCGACTCCCGCGGTGCGATGATAACATGAGGCGTTGCGGAATACCAACGTGACAAACCCAAAACCCCAACTCTTAACTTTTAATTCTTAACTCTTAACTCTATTCTCCACCATCACATACTTCTTCTCGCATAGGAGCATTAGTCCTCCGCGGAGGCAGAGGAAGATGATGAAGGCGCACCAGAGGCCGTGGTTGCCCCAGAAAGGTTGCAGGATAAAGTAGAGGATGAAGAAGGCGGCGGTGGCCACAAACATGATGTTGCGCATCCCCTTGGAGGCGGTGGCGCCGATGTAGATACCGTCGTAGATGAAGGCGGCGAAGCCGGTGAAAGGCACCATGACGGTCCACAAGATATACTGCATGGCCAACTCTATGACGGGCTGCTTGTTGGTGAGGATGCCGAGCAGCTGCCGTCCCCAGAGGGCGTACACGATGGTGAAGAGGGCCGACAGGGCGACGCCCCAGTGCAGCAGACGGCGCACCACCAGTCGCAAGGACTGCTCGTCGCGCGCCCCCACAAAGCGGCCCACCAGCGACTCGCCCGCATAGGCGAAGCCGTCCATGATGTACGACAGCAGGGTGAAGAGCTGCAACAGCAACGTGTTGGCCGCCAGGATCTCGTCGCCCATGTCACCGGAGATGTAAGGGATGAAGGTGAAGACCGCGATGAGGCACAACGAACGCAGGAAGATGTCGGCGTTGACCTTGAAGAAGCGCACCATCTTGTGCCACTGGATGCTGTCGCGCCAGCGGATGTGCTTCCAGAGGTCGCCATATTGCACAAACCAGATGATGACGGCGGCCGTGAACCCACTGTACTGGGCGATGACGGTGCCCCAAGCGATGCCGGCGATGCCGAAGTCGAAGACATAGACGAAGAGCAGGCTGCACACGATGTTGACCAGGTTGAGGGCGATGGCGATCCACATGGGTGTCTTGGCATTCTGCATCCCGATGAACCAGCCCTTGAGCACATAGAGTCCCAAGGTGGCCGGCGCCGCCCAAATGCGGATGTAGAAGTAGGTGAGCGTCATCTGGATGGTCTCCTCACTGCTGCGGATCAGCTTGCTGGAAAGCATGCCGATCGGGTACTGTAGGGCGATGAGCGTGACCGCCACCATGCCGGCGATGGCCAGTCCCTGTACCAGCACGTTGAGGTACTCCTGGCGGTCTTGGGCCCCGTATGCCTGCGCCGTCAGCCCGCTCGTGCCCATGCGCAAGAAGCCGAAGTTCCAATAGACGAGGTTGAAGATCATCGTGCCCAAAGCGATGGCCGCAATGCCCCGCGCATCGCTGATGTGACCGATGATGGCCACATCCACCATGCCTAACAGGGGTACCGTGATGTTGGTGATGATGCTAGGGATCGCTAAACGCAGAATCTCCTTGTTCAGACTCATAGGCTAGTATTCCCGGATGAAAGGGTTGACGTACCACTGGCCGTCGCGACGGTCCAGGAAGACCGGCACATCCAGCTCGCGGATGTTGTTGTTGCGCGTCAGGTTGACGATGACCACGGCATGCTCCTTGTCAGTCAGAAGGCTGTCTTTGACGATCTCATGAGAGCGGATGTTGGTGCCGAAATACTCCAGCATGGCGTTGATGGCCATCTCCTGGGAGTCGGCATCCTTCGACAGGCCGCAATAGACCGAGGCGCGCTCGTAATCCTGTTTTTCCAAGCACGTAAGGAATTTGTCCGCCGTCTTTCTGCTGCCTAAACCGCAAGATGTGCCCATGCACAAGAGCACAATGAAACCGATGAATATTGTTATTTTTCTCATAATCAAGTAGATGATGTAGAATGGACTGAAGTGGCCGTTCAAATTTGAAATAGGTGGCAAAAATAATATTTATTCAGGATTCCCGAAAGCCAAAATACTATTTTTTAGGAATCGGCTACCTGATGGCACAGACACCCCTTTCGCGGCGGGCAAGCCACGGTTTTATGACTAATCGCGTCGCCATCCTGTTTCGTCTCGGAGTTCTTCCACAGTCTGGTTGCTTCCAGGATGCTCACAAGTCGCGTCGCCATCCTGTTTCGTCTCGGAGAGACGTGATCTCAATAACCCCAGACTAAACGCAGTGCAGTCTGGGGGAGGCCGTCACCCCCAACCATCAATCGCGCCGCGGGAGTCACTTGCTACAAGGCTCAGCACGATCCCGGTGCGAAAGGGAGGCACTGAAGAGTTGACAGTTATCAGTTGGAAGTTCCAGTTTTCAAGTTCCATATTGCAATGGCCAATAGCCAAAGTTCAAAGTCAAAGTTCAAAGTCAAAGTCCAAAGTCAAAGTCCAAGCTCCCATCCTAACGAAATTTTATGTATCTTTGCCGCTCATTAAAAAAATGTACAATATGTCGTTAGAACAACGTATCAATGAAGACATTAAGGCGGCGATGCTGGCTCGCGAGTCACAGAAGCTGAACGCCCTCAGGGCTGTCAAGTCCGCCATCCTGCTGGCCAAGACCCAGAAGGGTGGGGGCAGCGAACTGAACGAAGAGGCTGAAATCAAGATCCTGAAGCAGTTGGTGAAGCAACGCCAGGACTCTGCCGAGATGTATCAACAGCAGAACCGTCAGGACCTCTACGAGGAGGAGCGCTTCCAACTGGAGATCATCCAGGCCTACCTGCCGCAGATGCTCTCCGAGGAGGAGATTGAGAAGGTGGTGCGCCAGATCATCGCGGACACGGGCAGCAGCTCCATGAAGGATATGGGCAAGGTGATGGGCATGGCTTCGAAGACCTTTGCCGGCAAGGCCGACAACAAGGTGGTCTCCGATATGGTGAAACGGTTGCTCTCCCAACAGTAAGATGAAGTACTACCTCATTGCTGGCGAGGCCTCCGGCGACCTGCACGCCTCCAACCTGATGAAGGCGCTGAAACGTCGCGACCCCCAGGCGGAGTTCCGCTTCTGGGGCGGCGACCTGATGGCTGCCGTCGGCGGCACTCCCGTGAAGCACTACAAGGATATCTCCTTCATGGGCTTCTGGGAGGTCTTCGTGCATCTGAAGACGATCCTGGGCCTTCTGCGTTTCTGCAAGGAGGATATCCTCCAATATGCCCCTGATGCGCTGGTGCTGGTCGATTACCCGGGCTTCAACCTGCGTGTGGCCAAGTTCGCCAAGCAACATCAGATCCCAGTCTTCTACTATATCTCCCCGCAGATCTGGGCATGGAAGAAAGGCCGCATCCGTACCATCAAGAAGAATGTGGACGAGATGATGGTGATCCTGCCCTTTGAGGAGGCTTTCTATGCCAAGAACGGCATGAAGGTCCATTATGTGGGCCATCCTTTGCTGGATGCTGTCACCCATGAGGTGCGCGAGAGCGAGGAGGTTCGGGATTTCAGGACCGACAACTGTCTGGATGAGCGGGAGATCATTGCTCTGCTGCCCGGCAGTCGCAAGCAGGAGATCACCGCCCTGCTGCCTCAGATGCTGACGCTGGTGCCGCTCTTCCCGCAGTACCAGTTTGTGGTCTCTACCGTCAGCTGGCAGCCGAAGAGCCTCTATGACCAGTTCATGAAAGATGCTCCCGTGACGCGCATTGCCGGCTCTGTATATCCGCTGTTGGCCAATGCCAAGGCCGCCGTGGTGACCTCCGGCACCGCTACCCTCGAGACCGCCCTCTTCGGTGTCCCTCAGGTGGTCTGCTATGCCGGCAGCGAGGTCTCCTATATCATCGCCAAGCAGCTCGTCAAGGGCATCCATTTTATCTCCTTGCCGAATCTGATCGCCGACAAGCAGATTGTGAAGGAGCTGATCCAGCACGATTTCGACACCCGCCATCTGGAGGAGGAGTTGCGGAAGATCACGGAGGATGAGCAGCATGTGCGGCAGGTCAAGGAGGATTATCAGGCTCTTTGTGCCTTGTTGGGCGACGGTTCCGCCTCTGAAAAGGCAGCAGAAGTCATAGCCGGCTTCTTTCAGAATGATGAAGTGGGAAAAGTAAAGTAGGGTGGGGAACCAAGATTTTTGTTTTTTTTATCGTTATCATGCAATAAAATAAATTGTTATTCGTCTTATACTAGTGTTTTGAAAAATACGTCTATGAAAAAGATACTGACCATTCTCTTTCTGCTGATGCCCTGGGTGGGGCTGATGGCGCAGAACTATATCATCATGGGATCCTCGGCAGCCTATAACCAGATAGGCGAGGACCCGATGTATTTCTACGATCCCGGTGGCACGGCAGCTCATCAGGGCGACAATGCCCATCCGCAGGGCCATTTCGCTACCGGTATCCGCGACACGATGAGGCTGAAGACCAATGTGACCGGTTCGCAGCTCTATGCCTACTTCGAGTCCTTCAGCATGGGTACACACGACACGCTCTTCATCTATGACGGTGATGATGCGACGGCCCCACTGCTGGGTACCTACTCCCTGGTGAACGATCCGGGCGAGATCCTGGCATCAGGCCGCTCCCTGACCTTCGTGTTTCACTCGGACGATATTAATGACTATGCCGAGCTGAGCGAGGGCTGGGTGGCGAAAGTGAATGCCTATATCACGAACTCCCAGAACTGCCTTATGTCCACGGGTATGACCTATGTGACCTGTAATGCCAAGTTCTACGATGAGGGAGGCCCTACTGGCAATATGCAGTCCACCAGCGGTACCTCCTGGTGCGAGTTCTCTTCTCCTGTGGGCTCACATATTGAAATGGTATTCACGCAGTTCAGTGTGAACGGTACAATGAAGATATACGATGGTCAGTATTATGATAACAGCAAACGCTTGATAGGCAAGTTCCATTCCTCCACCAGTGCTCCTCCCCATATTATCTCCAGTGGCTCTACGATCACCATTGAGTATGTGGCTGCTTCTGGCGACCAGAATAAGCCTGGATGGAAGGCGGATGTGACTTGCTTGTCTGAACTGTTCGAGCCTACCGACGGCTCTGCTTGCCCCAGTATCGATATCACTTCCGCGGACACCTCTGTCTCTTTCATCGAGTATGACTGTGACCAGCCGGTCACCATCCTGCGTGCCGATGTGGTGGCTACCGGCCCATACACGTTTGACTATACCGTGGAACAGATTCCCTACAACCCTCCTTTTGCCTTTAGTGCCGGTACCTCGATCGGAGCCAGTACAGACGACAATTGGGTGACCAATGGCGTTCAACTGCCCTTCCACTTCTCCTTCTTCGGTAACACCTATCAGATGGCTTATCCAGGATGCAACGGGTTGATATCCTTTAATTCTCATAGTCACATGTCCAATTGTGCATGGGCAACTACCTCTTGTCCCACATCTAGCAGTAATCCACCATACGGAAGCACCCCTTATATTTATCCGAATTGTGTTTACGGCGTTTATGAAGATATCTATCCTGGACATTATATTAACGGCGGCGATATTCGGTATGATGTGATGGGAAACCCTCCATGTCGTGCTTTCGTCTTCAATTATGACTATGTAGGTCAATATTCCTGTTGGAGTCAAAGTAATCCGAATACGTATAATTCCTATCAGATGGTGTTGTATGAAGGAACCAACATTATAGATGTATTCATCCGACACAGAGGTTGTTGTTCTAGTTGGAATCAAGGAAATGGTGTGTTGGGTATCCAGAACAATAATTCGGCCCAGATATTAGTCGCTCCCGGAAGGGATTTTGCCTCCGTGCAAGGCAATAACTGGACGGCAGACAACGAGGGTTGGCGATTCACTCCCATCACGCCGCTGGATCCGGATGGCACCATCACCTGGTATCGCAACTCTGTGCACCCCGACAGTGTCGTGGGCCACAACTTCCGTCAGGTGGTCAGCCCCTTGGTGACTACCAGCTACATAGCAGTATATCACTATACCAATGCCGGTGGCGACGTCTTTGACCTCAAAGACACAGTCGTTGTGCATGTCTCCATCCCGCCCGTGGTTGCCACCAACACCGCTGCGGGCAATATCTGCCCCAATGACGAGGTGACCCTCAACGTGACGGCTGACAACTCTTACTATGGCATCACCCCGGAACACTATGTCTGGAGCACCGGCGATACGACTCAGTCGTGCACCGTCGCCCCGGAGGTGACCAGCCAGTACCAGGTGACGGTGGTCTTCAACAACGGATGCCAGAACTACTCCCATACCACCGTCGATGTCACAGAACTGGCATTTCCCGAGATCACGGCCACCAAGGATACCATCTGCTTAGGCACCTCTTCCACCCTTACCGCCACCCACCCCGATGCCCAATCGATGGTGTGGAGTACTGGCGAGACCAGCCCGACCATCACCGTCTCCCCCGAGGTGACCACCGACTATGTCATCAAGGCCACTATGGAGGGCGACTGTGAGACAACGGACACCTTCACCGTGACGGTGATGCCGTTGCCGCTGCCATCGTTCTACGCCACCCCGACCGATATCTACGTCGAGAATGGTGTTGGGACGGTCTATTGCAATAGCCTCTCCCCATCCGATTATGACCTGATCTGGAACTTCGGCGATATCGGCTCCGTGGATAATGTGGTGGAGAATGTCTCGGATCCCTCCCACGACTACACCCGTCCGGGCTACTATGCCATCACGCTGACGGCCATCGATACCAACGGCTGCGTGGATTCTGTCAAGTCGCGGGTCCAAGTCACCGTGCCCTATTTCTTCTACATCCCCAACTCCTTCTCCCCCAATGGGGACGGCATCAATGAGACGTGGGCACCGCAAGGACAAGGTGTCGATCCTGAGCACTACAAGATGTTCATCTACGACCGCCATGGCAACGTGCTCTTCCAGACGACCAACCCCTACGACTATTGGGACGGCCGCAGCAAGACGGGCCAGCGCCTGCCAGCAGATGTCTATGTCTATTACATCACCTTCACCACCCTCAACGGTGATCCGAAGGAGTATAACGGCACCATCACGCTCATCAAGTAGATGCGCCCTATATATTTATATGTATTGCTGCTCTCGTTGTCGTGGATGACGAGTTGCCGAACTGTCAACCTTCGATGCCCAACGGCCTATGGTCAGGTGTCGGAGCAGGATACGGTTACGGTGGTGGAGGTTGCCCCGCCCGCCCCCGTGACGGAGGCCGCGAGCGCTCAGGAGCAGTTAACTGTCACTTTGAATACAGACTCCATAGACACCCTGCCGCCCGTGGCCCAGGGCTACCGGTGGCTCACCTATCGTGGCAAGGCAGACGTGACCGACCCCGAAGGGACGCGCACCTGCAATTTCTATATGGTCAACAGGGTGGACAGCATCCTCTACCTCAACCTTCACGCTTCCGGCATCGAGTTCATCCGGGTCGTCTGCACCCCCGACAGTATTATATATGTCAACAAGCTGAAATACGAATACTACCGCGGCACCTACGCTCCCTTTCGCAAGTTGACGGGACTGCCCATCGATTTCGCGCTGATACAGTCGGTGTTCAACGGCAATATGACGCCTGAGAACGAGGCTGCCCTGCGCTATAAAGGCTTCGAAGCAGAGCCCAGAGAGTATGTGGCGCTCGATTCCACGCAGTCGTTCTTCACCGAGCTGGTACTGCGGGATCTGAACCGCCTGATAGAGATCGATGCGGTGATGAAGCTGGTGCGCCTGGATGTGCCTGGACCTACCGCCATCCATATCCCAGACAAATTCAAAGAACTTAAGATGCCCTGATGCCGATGGAGACGTTGCGGGCTGACCGGTTGAAAGCCAAGGCGTTGGAGCTGGGCTTCATGCAGTGCGGCATCGCACCGGCACACGCCCTGCGCGAACAGCAGGGTCTCTTTGAGCAAGCGTTGGCAGAGGGCTATCAGGCTGACATGCACTTTCTGGAACGGGAAGTTGATCAGCGCTTTAATCCGGAATCCTTGCTGGAAGGCTGTCGCAGCGTGGTGGTCGTCACTTGGAGTTACCTTACCGATGCGCGACCTGCCAGCGACCAGTATCGCACTGCCCGCTATACGTGGGTGGAGGACTATCACCAGGCGGTGAGACGGCAGCTGCAGCCGCTGGCCGACTTCGTGCAACAGGAGTGCCCCGGCGCCCAATGCCGCATCACAGTGGATAGCTCCCGCATCTCCGAAAAGCAGTGGGCCGTCCAGAGTGGGGTGGGGTGCTACGGCAAAAACGGACTCATCCACAACGAGTCCGGCTCCTTCTTCGTGCTGGGCGTCCTGCTGACCACCGCGCGGGCCGATCACTACGATTCCGCCAAAATTTCCGATTGCGGCGACTGCGATATCTGCGTCCGGAGCTGCCCCGCCCACGCGCTGGATACCCCCTATAGGGTCGATGCACGGAAGTGCTTCGCTTACCAGACAGTCGAGAATAAAAATGTGGTTGACAGTGTCTTAGCCGACAGTCCGCTCCTCTTTGGCTGCGATGTGTGCCAGGAAAAATGCCCCCGCAATAAAAAAAATCTTCATCAAGTGTTGAAGATGTCAAAAACTTCTGTATTTTTGCGCCTCCAAAATCGGGACTTTGAAAACCTGACAAAAGAGGAGTTCAAAACCTACTTTGGAGAGACCGCAATAGCGCGGAGGACCTATCCGAGATTCTATCACGCTATTGAAGTAAAGAGAGAGAAATCTCGCAACTTTGAAATATTGACGACGGAGAAAAGCAACATATTACAATGCGCCGGACGGGTATTGAAAGAGGAGGCGGAGGCTGTGGAGCGGTTGATTCAATATCTGGACCAGGACTTTGAGGAGAGCGTGAAGCTCATCTTGAACTCCAAGGGCCGGCTGATTGTAACGGGTATCGGGAAAAGTGCCATCATAGGTCAGAAGATAGTGGCAACACTGAATTCCACCGGCACCCCGGCAGTCTTCATGCACGCTGCAGATGCGGTACACGGCGATCTGGGCATTATACAGCCCCATGATGTGGTGCTCTGTATTTCCAAAAGCGGCAACACGCCGGAGATTACCCTGTTGACCCCATTTCTGAAACAGAATGGGAACAAGATGATTGCCATGGTGGGCAACATGAACTCCTTCTTGGCGCAGTCGGCCGACTATGTGCTCAACTGCACGGTCCTGAAGGAGGCCACCCCCAACAACCTGGCACCGACCAGCAGCTCCACCGCCCAACTGGCCATGGGCGATGCGCTGGCCACGGCACTCATCGTGGAGAGGGGCTTCACCCCCAAGGACTTTGCCAAGCTCCACCCCGGTGGTTCACTCGGCAAACGACTGACCATGAAGGTGAAAGACCTCTACAAGTTCAACGACAAACCCGCTGTTGCCCCGGATGCCTCCATCCAAGAGGTCATCCTCGAAATCTCCGGTAAGTGTTTGGGCGTGACAGCCGTGTTGGAGGACGATAAGATTGTAGGGGCTATCACGGACGGTGACTTGCGAAGAATGCTGCAGAAGTCTGCAGACTATACGCACCTGACCGCCAAAGAGGTGATGACCACATCACCCAAGACCATACACGAAGAGACCTTGGCGGCCGACGCCGTCAACTTTATGAATACCCACAGTATCACCAACCTTTTTGTGGTCGATGCTGACAATAGATACCTCGGTGTGATCCACATCCACGACCTCATCAAAGAGGGACTCTATTGAAACAACCTGCCCAGGTGGCGGAATGGTAGACGCGCTACATTCAGGGTGTAGTATCCGAACGGATGTGCAAGTTCGACTCTTGTTCTGGGCACTGACGAGGAAGGTCTTCAAAGCCTTCCTCGTTTTGTTATAGAATACCGCCTGTCATGAAACTGTATATCGTCCCAACCCCTATCGGCAACTTGGAAGACATCACCCTCAGAGCCCTCAACGTGCTCAAGTCGGTTGATTTCATCCTGGCCGAGGACACCCGCACCACCAAGCATCTGCTGCAACACTACCAGATTGACAAACGCTGTCTGGCCTACCATATCTTCAACGAGCACGCCCAGGTGGACGGCTATGTGCGTCAGATCCGCGACTGCGAGTCGGTGGCGTTGGTCAGCGATGCGGGCACGCCAGGCATCTCCGACCCCGGCTTCCTGCTCATCCGCGAGTGCGTGCGCCAAGAGATCCCCGTCGAGTGCCTCCCCGGCGCCACGGCCCTCATCCCCGCCCTCGTGCAGTCGGGCCTTCCCTGCAGCAGCTTCTACTTCTACGGCTTCCTGCCCCACAAGAAGGGTAAGGAAACCCTCCTGAAACGCTTCGCCGAGATGGAGGAGACCGTCGTCTGCTATGAGTCGCCTCATCGCCTGCTCAAGAGCCTCGAGAAGATGCAGGAGATCCTCGGTCCCGAACGATCCATCGCCATCTCCAAAGAGCTGACCAAGATCCACGAGTTCACCTTCCGCGGCACTATCCGGGAGGCCGTGGAGCATTTTTCCAAACAGGAGGTGAAGGGGGAATTCGTTATCGTACTGGGCAGAGCAGAGCTTTCATAATCTTTATTGTTCACACTTTTGACTTCGGCTTTTGGCCAGTAGCTGTAGTTAGGTCTATATGGATGGCGCCTTGGTGATTCGTTCTGCTGACACTTTAAGTTCCTCTTCCAAGATGTCATAAACATACGCGGGACTCTGGAAGTATAATCCTGAATGCAAATTATTTAGTGTGGTGAAAGTCTTGGAGTTATAGACAATATCCATAGCTTCGCGCATCGTGAGAGCCCGTTCTTCCATCAATCTCGTGATTAGTTCCCGAGTTAATGTTTCAACCATAAACGTTTCTTTCCCGTTCATATCATTTGCAATAGATCGATGGCCTTTTGGGTCGCGAAAAGAAATTGTGTCGTAATGGTGTGGAATTTTATCTCTTCCAAAAACTGTTCTTCAGAAATGATACCTTCTTCCACACGACGAATTTGATAACCAACAACATCATCTGCTATTGGTCCAATTACGATATCGTAATCGTGTGCCTGATTTCGAGTTCGGTTTTTACGGTTATTCAAGACAAATCTGGCCCAATCAAGGGTGTATCCTTCAAAATGAAGGGTGTGTACCTCTTGCAGTGCATCATCGTTGAGAAAAAACTGATATACTCTTGCTTGACCTTCACCGAATTGCTCGAGTTTGCGTTCTGCTTGTCGGCGCGCCACTTGCCTGTCAGGTGTTAGATAAAAACCAATTCCAAAATCCTTACCAACACGACTTTGGGAGAGGTCAATGGTTTCTATGGTAGCATTAGTGCCGTGAAAAAGAATCATGCTAAGGTCCCTCCCATTCGTTTGCAATAGGCAGTCAAGTCCTCCACAGTGTTTTCAAAGGAATAGGTGTGTTCCACATCATAAAAACTATCCACAAAATCAAGACCTTTGTATTGTTGAAGATACCGATAGGCCTCTTGGGTGGTGATTTTATGTGCCAAAGCAAACTCCGTTATGAGAGCCACGATGTAATTGATTTTATCTATGATGCCTTTGCTCATCTTTAGGTTCTTGAAACATGCAAAAGTACACTTTTTTTTGTATTTTTGCAGCCGTTATGAAGAACATCCGAAATTTTTGCATCATTGCACATATAGACCACGGTAAGAGCACGTTGGCGGACCGCCTCCTGCAGTTTACCAAGACGGTCAACGACCGTGAATTCCAGGATCAGGTGCTCGACGACATGGACCTGGAGCGCGAGCGCGGCATCACCATCAAGAGTCATGCCATCCAAATGAACTACCGCTATCAGGGCGAGGAGTATATCCTCAACTTGATTGACACGCCGGGTCACGTGGACTTCTCCTACGAGGTGTCCCGCTCCATCGCCGCCTGCGAGGGCGCCCTCCTGCTCGTGGATGCCACCCAAGGCGTGCAGGCCCAGACCATCTCCAACCTATACCAGGCAATCGACAACGACTTGGAGATCATCCCCATCCTCAACAAGATGGACATGCCCGCCGCCATGCCGGAGGAGATCAAAGACCAGATCATCGACCTCATCGGCTGTGATGCCGACGACATCATCGAGGCCAGCGGCAAGACCGGCCAGGGCGTGGAGCAGATCCTCCAAGCCATCATCGAGCGCATCCCCGCACCCAAAGGCGACCCCGAGGCCCCGCTGCAAGCCCTCATCTTCGACTCCGTGTTCAATTCCTTCCGTGGCATCATCGCCTACTTCCGCATCTTCAACGGCACCATCAAGACCCATGAGATGGTGAAGTTCTATGCCACCAAACACGAGTACGACGCCGACGAGATCGGCATCCTCAAGATGAACCGCGTGCCTACCGACACGCTGTCGGCCGGCGACGTGGGCTATCTCATCACCGGCATCAAAGCCTCCTCGGAAGTCAAGGTGGGCGATACCATCACCCATGTGGCCAACCCCTGCGAGACGGCCATCGAAGGCTTCCAAGAGGTGAAGCCGATGCTCTTCGCCGGTATCTATCCCACCGAGGCTGACCAGTACGAAGAGCTGCGCTCCTCGCTGGAGAAACTGCAGCTCAACGATGCCTCCCTGACCTTCGTGCCGGAATCCTCCGCCGCCCTTGGCTTCGGCTTCCGCTGCGGCTTCCTCGGCCTGCTCCACATGGAGATCATCCAGGAACGCCTCGACCGCGAATTCGACCAGGACGTCATCGCTACCGTGCCCAACGTCTCCTATAAGGTGCTGACCACCAAGAAACAATGGCTCGACGTCTATAACCCCTCCGGCATGCCGGCCCCCAATGAGATCGACCATGTGGAGGAACCTTTCATCCGCGCCCAGATCATCACCAAGGACGACTTCATCGGCCCCATCATCAAACTCTGCATCGACAAGCGCGGTATGCTCGTCAACCAGATGTACGTGGCCGCCAACCGCATAGAGCTGACCTTCGACATGCCTCTCGGCGAGATCGTCTTCGACTTCTACGACAAGCTCAAGAGCATCTCCAAGGGCTATGCCTCCTTCGATTACCATATCATCGACTTCAAACCTGCCAAGCTGGTGAAACTCGACATCCTGCTCAACGGTGAGTCGGTGGACGCCCTCTCGGCCCTCATCCACGTGGACAATGCCTACACCTTCGGCCGTCGTATCTGCGAAAAGCTGAAGGAACTCATCCCGCGTCAGCAGTTCGACATCGCCATCCAGGCGGCCATCGGCTCCAAGATCATCGCCCGCGAGACGGTCAAGCAGGTCCGTAAGGATGTGACCGCCAAGTGCTACGGCGGCGATATCACCCGTAAGCGCAAGCTGCTGGAGAAGCAGAAGAAGGGCAAACGGCGTATGCGCCAGATCGGTAACGTGGAGGTGCCCCAGTCCGCCTTCCTCGCTGTCCTGAAGTTAGATTAAGCCTTCCAGATATGTCCACTTTCCTGTCAAAACTTGTGGACGAATGTGTCGCCCACCAATGGATTCATGCCGATACGATCATCGTGCTGCCTAACCAGCGTGCCCGTAAGATACTCGTGGACGAGATCCAACAGCGCCTGAAGTCAGACCGGCCGGTCTTCCTGCCCGAAATCCTCTCCATCGAGCATTTCATCGAAAAGATCTCCCCTTTGCGCCGTGCCCAGCCCATCGAGTTGCTCTCGGTCTTGTATGATGCCTATAAGCCCATGTCCAGTCGTTCCGACAGGCTGGAGGACTTCATGCGATGGGCCGACACGTTCATCAAGGACATCTCCGAGCTGGAGGTGCAGATGCGGCCTGTGGAGGCTATCCTCGAGGATGTGGCCCAAAGCAAGGACTTCGAATTCCGGATCGGGCAAGACGGCCTCTCCCAAGGCCAACAGGCGACGGTCTCCTTCTATATGCTTCTTACACAGCTCTATAAAGACTTCAACGAGCGGCTGCTGCAACAGAAGATCGCCTACCCGGGTCTGCTCTATCGCGACTGCGCCGAGCATATCCAAGACTATGCTGGCCGCCTGACCTGCAAAACCATCATTTTCGCCGGCCTCTACGTGCTGAGCATATCGGAACAACGGATGCTCCAACATCTGCAATCCCGCTTTGACACCCATTTTTACTTCGACTTCGATCCTTTCTATTGTGATTTCGAGGCGAAACCGCTCTTCTCCACTTCCTATTTTCTCGATGAGGTGTGTACGACCCTTGCCTTGGATCGCCACTCGCTGCCATTCAAGGAGACCTGTTATGAGGACATGCCCAAGACCATTCAGGTGGTCAGCGCGCCCGGACAGTTGTGTCAGGTCCAATATGCCGTGCACTGTCTGGAACAGCTGCAGCGTGAGGATGCGGATGCGTTGAACCATACGGTGGTGGTGCTCGCCGACGAGTCGCTGCTGCTGCCCTTCCTGAAAGCCTATGACACCCGCCATGCCAATGTGACGATGGGCGTCTCCTTTAAGGTGACGCCTGCCTACCAGCTGGTGTATGATCTCTTGGACCTGTATCAGTATGGCAGCCTTCAGCTGGCTCCCAATGCCGAGAAACCCATCCCCTGGTATCGTCCGGTGCTCTCCAATATCTTGCGTAACAGGCTTGTCGCCACGCTGCTGCCGATAGATCCCCAGCAGCGCGAGGCTGTCCAGGCACATTGGGATAGCCTGCTGGGCAAAGCCCGGGTCTATGTGGCGTCGGGCGACGAGGCCCTGACTGCCATGATGCCCGCCTTCAATGGATGCTGCCGCGACCTGCTCCCCCGCCTGATCGCCTACCTGTCGAAAATCAGGGACGCGATGGCCGCTGGCGCACATGACCGTCTCCAGGTCGAGACGGCCTTGGAGGCCCTGCAGGAGATCGAGGACTTCTTCCAGTCCACACAAGAAGAGGAGGTGCCCTTCGCCATACAGCGCACCCTCATCCTCCGGAGCCTGGAGGCGCTCTCGCTCCCCCTGGAAGGCGATGCCCTGCAAGGTCTTCAGGTGATGGGACTGCTGGAGACCCGCGCCCTCGACTTCGACCATGTCATCATGCTGGGCGTCAACGACGGCGTGCTCCCCCGTCCTGTGCAATATAACTCGCTACTGCCCTTCAACTACCAATACTCCGATGCCGACATGCCCAACTATATCTATAAGGACAAGATCTCTGCCTATCACTTTTTCCGCCTCCTGCAGCGGGCTCGGAATGTCACGCTGCTCTATGACAACATCTCCCGGAACTCGGTCTCGGAGCCGAGTCGCTTCATCTCCCAACTGGAGTTCGAAGTGGCCCAGCGGGGCCTGTCCAACATCACGCTCAGCAAACAATCGGTCAACTTCCAGCTGCGAAGCACACCCCATCAGTTCGCGGTCCACAAGAATGACGAGATCCTGGCGCAGTTGCGGGAGTTCAAGTTCTCCACCTCCAGTCTTCAAGACTATGTCCGCTGTCCGTTGCAGTTCTATCTCAAGGACTTGTGCCGTCTCCGCGCGGAGGAGGATAAGGATGATGTGCTGAGGAGCAACTGGTTGGGGACGATCGTCCACGCCGTCTTGCAGGATCTCTTCACCGCCGCGATGCAGTCGGCCTCGCCCTATGCCTTCCTGAAGCAATGGGATGCCAACACGTTGGATGAACAATGGATTGTGCCGGTCATCATGCGCGAGACCGGCGCTGACAAGGAGGATCTGGACGAGGGCCGCTATCTGTTGCTCAAAGAGATGGTCTGTCAGCATGTGAAAGCGTATGCCTTGCGTGCGGCAGAGGAGTTTGAGGATGGAACCGTGACGATCCTCTCGCTGGAACAGGAGGTGGAGTGCACCTATCCTTACACCTACGGTGAGGAGCAGGGGACTGTCCAACTGAAGGGCTTCATCGACCGCCTGCAGAAGAAAGACAACCATCTGATGATCCTGGATTACAAGACCGGTTCGGTGGATGAGGATAAGCTGAAGATTGCCCGCGACAAAATCGCGAAGGTGTTCACGGACCCGCAATATGACAAGCTGTTGCAGCTGTTCATCTATGCCGAGCTCTGCTACCGTACCGCCGCCGGGCCCATCTCCTCCGAACGGGCTAGGGGAGTCTCCAACCCCATCTGCGGCATCATCAGCACCAAGGAGTGCATGACCGGCAAGCGCAGCCGCGGTGCCCTCTTCAAGATGAGCTGCGACGGACAAGACTACTTCGACGAGCTCTTGCTACAGGAATTTGAGCCCGCCTTCAACGAGCTGATCGGCGAGATCCTCGACCCCGACACCGATTTCACGCCCAAGAAAAATGACAGATCGTGCAAATATTGCGATTTTAAGAATCTCTGTCGCTGTTAGCGAATTTTTTGTATCTTTGCCCATTTGTATGTAGTATGGTGAAGAATAGTATTAAGATATTGATATTCATGCTGATAGCTACGGTTTCGTATGCTTATTCCGCGGAGCGTCCGGCCCTGGAACGACCGGATTATGAGCAGGAATGGGGCAAACGTGACTCCCTGCGCAAGGTCAAGCGCGATTACCGGGCACAAGACAAGCTGACCAAGAAGGTCACCTTTGAGACCTTCGAGCAGAACTATGCCAAGGCGATGCGTTTCTATCAGAAGCAGCAGTATCTCTCTGCCGCCAGCCTCTTCGAGGAGCTGTACCCCATCTCGCTGGGCACGCCCCGCGCCGACACCATCCTCTTTCTCTTCGCCCATTCCTATTACATGAACAAGGACTATACCATGGCGGCTTTCCACTTCCGCGACTACGTGCGCCGCTATCCCAATAGCGAGCGGACCCCCGAAGCCTTCTTCTATTGCATCTCCGCCATCTACGAGTCCTCACCCGACTACTACCTGGACCAGTCCAATACCGAGTATGCGATCGAGCAGATCAAGGCCTTTGTGCAGGCCTATCCCGAGAATCAGCATATTGAAGACTGCAACCGGATGCTGGATGAGCTGCGGTTGAAGCTGGCCCGCAAGGACCTGGAGGCCCTCAAGCTCTATTACAACACCGACCATTTCGAGGCCTGCCAGATTGCGGCCAAGAACTTCTTCGTGGAGTATTCCTACTCGCCCCTCATGCCGGAAGCCATCTACTACCTCGTGTTGAACAACCTCGAATACGCCCGCAAGAGCGTCTCCGCCAAGCAGGAGGAGCGCTACAAAGCCTGTCTGGAGGCTTGCCGCAAGATGGAACTTGAATATCCCAACTCAAATTATATGAAGGAGGTCTCCAAGATTGCCTCCGATGTGACCAAGATTCTGGAAAAAATACAATCTAAATCTAATTAATATATTTTATGAAAGCTATTGATTACAAGAAGAAAAACATTGACTGTTTCGCCAAGACCAAAGATCTGAGAAACTTTGACAAGGACACGAACAACTTCTACAAGAGCATTGTCATCATGTCCAAGCGCGCCGACCAGATCGCCACGGATCTGAAGCAGGAGTTTCAGGAGAGTTCTCATCAATATGCCACCAAGAGCGACTCTTTGGAGGAGGTGTTCGAGAACCGTGAGCAGATAGAACTGTCCCGCTTCTACGAGCAGATGCCGAAGCCCACGCAACTCGCCATGTACGAGTTCGAGAACGGACAGGTCTATTTCAAGGATACCACCGACGAGGAGTAGGGGATGGAAACGGCCCGCGGACATATTGTGATCGGCATCACGGGAGGCATCGCCGCCTACAAGACGATGACCCTCATCCGCCTCTTCAAGAAGAACGGCTATGAGGTCAAGGTGGTGGCTACGCCCCATGCCATGGAGTTTGTGACCAGGACCACCATTGAGACCTTGTCGCAGAACCCGCTCTATGTGGATCTTTTCGACCACAGCAAGCCCTACGATGTGCAGCATATCGCCCTGGCCGACTGGGCTGATGCCTTGGTGGTGGCTCCGGCAACTGCCAATATCATCGGCAAGTATGCCCACGGCATCGCCGACGACCTGCTCTCCACCATCCTGCTGGCCTGCCAGAAACCGGTCTTCATCGCTCCGGCCATGAACGACAAGATGTATGAGGAACCTTCCGTGCAGCAGAACATCACCCTGCTGCGGCAAAAAGGCTGCATGATCATCTCGCCCAACAGCGGCTCCCTGGCCTGCGGCACCGCCGGCACCGGCCGGATGCAAGAACCCGAAGAGATCTACCAGGACGTGGTCCAATATCTGCAGAAACCCCAGCCCCTGTCCGGCAAGAACGTGATGATCACCGCCGGCCCCACCTACGAGCCTATCGACCCGGTGCGCTTCGTCGGCAACCGCTCCTCCGGACTGATGGGCTTCGCCCTCGCGGAGACCGCCGCCGAGATGGGTGCCCAGGTGACCCTCGTGACCGGCCCCACCCATCTCCATTGCCAACACCCCAACATCCGACGCGTGGATGTGGAGACCGCCGAGGAGATGTACCAACAGTGCATGCTCGTCCAGGCACAACAGGACATCATGATCATGGCCGCCGCCGTGGCCGACTATACCCCCGCCGACCCCGCCCCCGAGAAAATCAAGAAGAAGGACGACCAACTCCAACTCCAACTGACCAAGACCAAAGATATCCTCGCCTCCATCGGCAAGGTGAAACGCGAGAACCAACTCCTCGTTGGCTTTGCCCTGGAGACCGAACACGAACGCGAAAACGCCCTCAAAAAACTGCATAATAAAAATGCCGACATGATCGTTCTCAATTCATTGCGCGATAAAGGCGCCGGATTCGGAACACCTACCAATAAAGTCCTCATGATTACCAAAGACGAACAGACTTTCGAGAGTGAGCTGAAAAGCAAAGCCGATATCGCACACGACATCCTCCAAGTAGTCTGTAACATGTTATAACAAACCCAAATGATGAAGATGAAAAAAACTATCGCCCTGCTCCTGCTTGTCGCCACCTGCCTGATGGCCACCGCCCAGGACTTCCAATGTTCCGTGTCGGTCAACGCCAACCAGATCAGCAGCTCCACCAACCAGCAACGCTACCGCGACCTGCAACAGAAACTCTACTCCTTCGTCCAGGAACGCAAGTGGTGCCAATATAACCTCAAGACCAACGAGCGCATCGAGTGCGCCCTGCAGATCAACCTGACCGAGGTGTCCGGCGACGTGATGAAGGGCACCATGACCATCGTGCTCCAACGTCCCGTCTATAAGACCAACTATAAAACCACCCTGCTCAACTTCCAGGACAAGAAGATCCAGTTCACCTATGCGGAAGGCGACCCGCTGGAGTACTCCGACAACCTGAACCTCAACCAGTTCACCTCTCTGATCGCCTACTACCTCAACCTCTTCCTGGCCATTGAGTTCGACTCCTTCTCCCTCAACGGCGGCGCCCCCTACCTCAACAAGTGCCAGTCGATCGTGAACCTCTGCCAGTCCTCCTCCGAACAAGGCTGGAACATCGGCGAGAGCGGCCAGAGCAACCGCTACTGGATCACGGAGAACCTGACCAACAGCACCTATAGCAAGATCCACGACTTCTACTACCAATACCATCGGCTCGGACTCGATGTGATGAGCGAGACGCCCGACGCCGGCCGCGCCGTCATCATGGAGAGCCTCCGACTGCTCCAACAGGTCAACGCCCAGAAGTCTGGCCTCGCCATGATCAAGATCATCTGCGCCGCCAAGGCCGACGAGATCATCAACATCTTCAAGGATGGACTTCCCAGCGAGAAGACCCAGGTGGTGAACATCATGAAACAGATCGACCCCTCCAACTCCTCCCGCTACGACGCTATCAACGCAACCAGGTAGAAGGCTATGCTCCGCTCGCTCCAAATATCCAACTACGCCCTGATACGGTCTCTCGACATCTCCTTTTCCGAGGGACTGACCGTCATCACCGGCGAGACGGGCGCGGGCAAGTCTATCCTCATGGGCGCCCTCGGCCTGCTGCTCGGCAACCGCGCCGACACCGAGGTGCTCTTCGACAAACAGAAGAAATGTGTCGTGGAGGCCCAGTTCGAGATCCGAGACCTCTCCTTGCAACCCTTCTTCGAAGAACAGGATCTCGACTATCAAGATATCACCACCATCCGCCGCGAGATTAACGAACATAGCCGCTCGCGTGCCTTCATCAACGATACGCCCGTCAACCTGAATGTGCTCAAAGAGCTTTCTTCCAGGCTGATAGATATACACTCCCAGCACCAGTCTCTCCTGCTGGGCGACCCTCTGTTCCGTCTGGGTATGCTCGACCAGTATGCGCGCAATGCGCAGCTGCGCCACGAGTACCGCCAGACGCTGACCGCGTGGCGCCAGGCCGACCGCCAGTGCCGCACACTCCGGCAACAGTGCACGGATGAGGCGCTGCAACAGGAGTTTCGCCAATATACCGTGCAGGAACTCGACCAGGCAGCCCTCCAGCCGGGTGAGCAGGAGGAGCTGGAACAGCAAATCCGCATCCTGACCCATGCCGAGGATATCAAGAGCCGCCTCTACCGGGCTGCCTACGCCCTCTCGGAGAGCGAACAGTCGGCCGTCGTGCAACAACTGCGCGCCGTGCGCTCCGAGATAGAGCCGCTCGCCGACCTCGGAACGGCCTTCAAGGAACTGCAACAACGCCTCCACACGGCCTGCGTCGAACTCGAAGACATCGCCTACGATGTCAGCCTCAAGGAGCAGGAGGTGGAGGTCAACCCCCAGGAGCTGGAACGCCTCAACGAACGGCTCGACCTGCTCAATACCTTGCAACATAAGTACCAGGTGGCCAGCGTGGACGAACTGCTGGCCCTGAAGGAGCGGCTCGAGGCCGAACTCTCCGCCTGTGGCGACCACCAGGAACAGCTCCAGGCGCTGGAACAGCAACGGCAACAGCTCTACGACCAGCTGATCGCCCAAGCGCGGCAGCTCTCCCAGACCCGCGAGAAGGTGATCCCGACATTGCGCCGTGAGATGACGGAACGCCTTGCCCTGCTCGCCATGCCCAATGCCACCTTCGAGATAGAACTCTCCCGGCTGGACCATCCCGCGGACGAAGGCATCGACCAGGTGCTCTTCCGCTTCTCCGCCAACAAGGGCGTACCGGCGGCCGATGTCGCCAAGGTGGCCTCCGGCGGCGAGATCTCCCGCCTGATGCTCTCCCTGAAGTCCATCATCACCGACTCCGTGCTGCTGCCCACCATCATCTTCGACGAGATCGACACCGGCATCTCCGGAGAAACCGCCCTCAAAGTGGCCACGGTGATGCGACAGCTGGCCCAAAACCATCAGGTGATCGCCATCACCCACCTGCCACAGATCGCCGCCTCGGGCAACCAACACCTCCTCGTCTATAAGGAGACGCACGCGTCCGATACGGTCACCCAGATACAACAGCTCGACGACCAGGAGCGCGAGAAGACCATCGCCACCATGCTGAGCGGCGAGAAGATCTCCCCCTCCGCCATCGTCACGGCCCGCGAATTAATCCAATCTTTGAAACAATAAAAAACTGATACACAATGAAAAAGATCCTGTTTGCCGCACTTTGCCTCTGTCTTGCCATCACCAACCTGCCCGCCCAGCGCGCCTACCATCAGGTGGAGAGAGGCTTTGTCTATATGACCTCCGTGGGCTATGCCACCGGACTGGGTAACATAGAACTCCCCAACAAGACGGTCCGAAACAAAAACTTCAACATCTCGGTGAACCAGTTCCTGGGCTATCAGTTCAACAACTATTTCTTCATGGGACTGACGGCTGGCTTCGACTTCTGGCGCCATACCGCCTTCATCCCGATCTGCCTCAGCCTGAATGTCAATATGATGGAGACGCGCATCGCCCCGATCTTCTACCTCAACGGCGGCTATGCTTTCAAGTGGTATGTCAGTTCCAAGCCGGAGGTGATGGACAGGGTGGTGCACGGCACCTGTGCAGGTCCCACCGGCGAGGCCGGTCTGGGCATCAAAATCTCGATCCGTGACAAGGTGACCATGCAGATTGCCGCCTGCTATAAGAACCAATACTCCGACATCCGCTTCACCATCCCCGTGGAGGGCGAGCCCGACAACTCCGCCTACACCACCAACAGCGTCCAGAAGGTGCTCTACCACTTTGCCGGCGTCCGCCTGAGCCTCAAATATTAGTCGCGGAGCCCTTCCCCTTCCTCTGGAAGGGGTGCCCGAAGGGCGGGGTAGGAGAGTTCTTTGCCACATCCCACCTCCCGAAGGGCGGGGTAGGTGAACTCTGCAACTTTTTCCCTCCCTTTCCGTATAATGAGTGTTTGGGCATATAGAATGCCCAGATACTATAATATTATATATACATTAAATAATATTTTGCCTATGATGGATCCCATTTCTTACTCCCAGTTGCTCTTTGCGATGCCTGCTTTTTCGGAAAAAATGAAGGGTTTTCTATGAAAAATTTCAACATTGATTGTTGATAACTAGTCTTTATTGTGCTCTGAAAAATATATAGATTATTGATTTTAAATATGTTATATTGTTGATAACTTTGGAACGGATAATTGTGTATAGTGAAATAAGTAATTTTACCTATTTTTTGTTTCGAAAGGTTTTTTATTTTTGCAGTTTGTAAGTAGTATGTTATGCTACGTAGAAGGACTGAGGGGTAAGAACATACATAAATGTTTGATAATAAGTTAAATAATTAAATATAAACATCTATGAACAAAAAAGTTTACCAGAACAAATTGCGTCAAATGATGCTGAAATGTTTCGCTTTGGTGCTGTTTTTGACAGCCGGAGTCACGTTTTCTTCTTTGATGGCGCAGAATCAGAGTGCGGTTGCTAACCGTACGATTTTCAAACAGGTGTCCGCTACGCGCGTTTCTGTGACGGGTCAGATGCCCCAAGCCGCCCAGGTCACGGTGACCCAGGTGCAACGCTCTGCCGTACAAGGCAAGCAGGTGAAGGGTGCCTATGACATCACCATCCAGAATGGCAACAAGGTTTGGCAGCCCCAGGCTGGCCAGCCGGTGATGGTCACCATTGCAGACCCCAACTTCGTGGACGGTGAGTACATGGACGTCTATCATGAGGGTGCCAACGGCAACGAGTTCGTGGCCACGGTGGCCGCCGAGAACGGCAAGATCACCTTCCCCGCTCGAAGCTTCTCCGTGTATATTGTGACGGAGACTGGTGCCGGCGCCCGTTTGAAAGTGAACTTCCACCAGATTGGTGGCGGTGTCACGACTATCCTTGTGAAGGCAAAGGATACGTTGGACGCTAATATGTACAAGACGGTCCTCTATGATCCCGGTGTGGGACAGTTGGGCGATACCGTCCAGTTCCGTGGTTGGTTCACGGATTCAACCTATACGGTAGCTAATGCGGACGACGGTATGTCTATCGCTGAAGTCCGTGATTTTGTGAAACCTTCTTTAGTTAATATCCATGATGGAGATTCCATTGATTTGTGGCCTCTGTTGTACAAAACATATAAAGTGACCTATTATGATGAAAATGGAACCATTATCAGTTCTAAAGAGGTACTTTACCTGGTGAGCGAGGATAATACATACCATTCCTGTTTAATTAGTGAAGCATATGTCCCGACCTCCAGTGAGCAAAATTTCTTGGGATGGCTTGTCCAAGAAGGTGGGTCTAATATCCAAGGCCATACCAGCGGAAAAGTTTATCCTAATGATACTACTATTCTAATTAAAGGTAATGTGAAAATGCGTGCCGATGTGCCATACGGTCATTGGTTGATTTTTGACGAAAACGGCAAGGGTGCTACCTATATTGCTCCGCAGTTCGTTGAGAATGGTCAGGTTACTACCGAGCCGACTATTGAAATGGCACGTTTCGGTTATCACTTTGACGGCTGGTATACCGGTGAGCCGGCAACACAGTACGGAGATCCTACGGGTTCTGCGTTCGTATTTGGACAGCCTATCACTGAAAACACCACAGTCTATGCCAAGTGGTCGGAAAATGAGACAGCAAATTATACGATCATTATTTGGAAGCAGAATGTGCACGATGCCAAAAATGCCACGGATGCAAATAAGACATACGACTTTGCGGAGTCTGTTTCCTTGACGGGCAATGTGGGTGATGAGATTAATGCTGTTTCTTCAACAGGAACGGGTAATAATGCATACGCCATTGTGAACGGTACAGCCAAGCAATATGAAGGCTTCCATTTGAGAACCTACGATGAAAATGTGACGATTGTGACAGAAGGCACATCCGTTGTGAATGTCTATTATGACCGTAACCTCGTAACCTTGACTTTCCAATATCGTCAAAATAATAGTTGGCAAACTCAGACCACCATGACAGGTCTTTATGGTTCCACCTTGGAATCCAATGGTTATGAATGGCCTACCAACAGATGGTGGTATGATACTACTACTACTCAATATGGTCAATATGTAGGCGCTGGTACCCGTACGACCTTCTTGGACGCCTTCATTTTGTCCGACGGCTCTTCTTCCCAGACTTTCTATGGCTTCACAGGCAGTGGTAACAATACCATTCATTTCATGAAACAGAATGATGCAGGTGGTTACACGGAAGCCAATACGGTTACGTCAAGTGGAGGAACATTTTATATTTCCGATAAATATAATGGATATTATGCTGCTCAATATAGTACCAATGGCACGGACTGGACTGATTTAGGTGAGAAAGATCCTACTACTGGTTATTATGGTTCTATTTCCAGTACTGCTAATATGTATGTCCGCTATAATCGTCTCACTTATAGTATCTTGTATGAAGACGGTGTGTATGTGAATGGCGGTACCGGTGCTCCTATTTCTAATGCGCCCGATCAAGGTACATTACTTGTAGTGAATGGTGTTCCTTTTGAATCCGATATCACTTCTTATGATAAAGGTGGTACCAACTATTACGAACCCACCTATACAGGATATGTTTTCGAGGGATGGTACATGGATGACCAATGTACGCAAGCCTATACCTTCACCAATATGCCGGAAGGTATCACCGTATATGCCAAGTGGCGTCAGGTGCAATACCGTATCTTCTTGCATCCGAATGCCGTGGATCCTGAGACGAACCAAGTTGACTCCACACTGGATTGGGGTACCGATGATCAGGCTATGACATTCCGTGTCGATTTAGGTAAGAAGGTGAGTATCCCTACCGGTTTGCGCGATGACTATACTCTGATGGGATGGTACAAAGATGAGGCTTGTACCCAAGTTTTTAATGCCGATGTGACTCCTCTTTCCGATGCCGTTGTTACCACCCTTTATGATCAAACGGACTATACCGACCTGATGGACAAATGGGGTAATATCATTACTGATTCCATTGATCCGTCAACCCATGAAGTAATCGATCCGTGGAATAGCGATGCGATTGGCTATAATGGTGAAGCTCGTTTCTGGATCACCAAGAAGTTAGATCTCTATGCCAAATGGCGTTCCAAACTGGAAGGTGCCAAGGGTATCCACATCAATTATGTGTTTATTGATGAACAAGGAACCGATACCATTTTGGTCCATACCGAAGAAGACCTTTTCAATGATAACGTATCCACTTTCTCTATCCCGGCTCCTACCTCCTTTAATGGTATGCCTAATCCGCAAGACAGCGTCTTCCAATATTGGGTAATCCAACATTGGAGTGATGATGAGGGAGACTTTATTGATAGCGAAGAAACTGTTTATCCGGGTTCCCCGTTTACGATCAGTAAAGCCGATGCATATAAAGAAACCAATCCGGACTATGATCCTGATACAAATGCAACTGTAGATCAGTTTATTTATACCATTCAGATTCGTGCCGAGTATGTTCCGGTAGAGAAAGAGACCCCGACCTTCATCGTCTGGTTTACGAATGATGGGGATAGTTCCATTGTCCGTAAAGATACGAATCTCCAAATTAATGAGGCTGTCTCTATTCCTATTCCAGACGCTCGTCCGGGCTATAAGTTCTTAGGCTGGTATAAACTGAATGTTTCTACTCCTGAGCCACCCAAAACCGTGGATACCATAGCTCCCAACTTCTTGTATTTTAACAGTACAGATTCTCTGTTCTATGCGGATGCTGCTTTCCAGACCCAGGCTGACTCTGTGGCTGCCGACGAGGCCAATCCGTACGACTATCTCTACGCTATCTGGGAGTCTGCCGGTTATACCGTGCGCTTCAACAAGGTGGCTGATGGAGCTTCCGGCACCATGCCTGAACAAGACTTCGACTTTGATGTGAAATATGAGTTGAGCGCAAATGCTTTCACCTACGCTGAACACTGCTTCCTGGGTTGGGATATCAATGCAGCTGCTGCCACTGTGGTTCATCAAGACAAAGATTCCGTCATCAACCTGACCAACGTTTCCGGTGACACGGTAGATTTGTATGCGGTATGGCAAGAGAAAGTGACTCCGGAATTCGATTTGGAGGATGCCTACTGTATGGGTGCTGAAGTAACCCTGCCTACTACTTCTGATAATGGTGTTGCCGGTACTTGGAACCCTGAAACGGTTAATACTTCCGTTGCTACCACTGCTCCTGTCACCTACACCTTCACTCCGACGGATACTTGTCACGCTGTTTATACAATAGCTATTACTATCAACCCGACCTATGATGTTGCCGACAGCCACACGATGTGCCAGGGCGATACCTACACATGGCAGGGACACACCTTCGGTTCCGAGGCTGGCACGTTCACCGAGACCGAAACGCTGAAGACGGTCAACGACTGCGACTCCGTTGTGACGATGACGGTGACGGTGAACCCGCTTCCTACGGTCACCGTTTCCGACACTGCGGCTTGTGAGGGCTTCAGCGCTACGCTGGAGGCTGTGGCCACCAACGTTTCCTACCAGTGGAAGAACGCCAATGGTAATATTCCAGGAGCCACCTCAGCTACTTATTCTACCGATGTGGAAGGCGACTATACTGTTGTGGTGACCGACCTGACGACTGGTTGTGTCAACCAGACCACGGCTTCTGTTACCATCAACCCAAACCCGGCCTTGACGCTTGTCCTGACAGATCAGACCTGTACGGCTAAGGGTAAGATTGCAGTCACGACTTCCGAGACGACTCCTTACTACAACTATTATCTCAACAACCAGCCGAAAGCCCAGACCAATGCTCTTACTTTCACGCACGAGGATCTTACAGCTGGCACCTATACCGTTAAGGTGATTGACGGCAACAAGTGTTATGTCGATTCCACCGTTGTGCTGCACTTCGACCAGACTGAAATTTCCTTCGACCCGCTGTCTCTTATCGCTTGTAATAAATATTCCTTCGATACCATTCCGGTGGGTGCTCCCGATACGGTCATGTATGTTTGGAATGCTCCTGTCTGCAGCGCCACCACTTTGGTTGACTCGCTCTACCAAACTTCTTGGGCTACCACGCCGCAAGGCTCCATCAAGGGTAGACTGGTGAACAGCGGTACTACTCCCGCCACGGCTACTTATACGGTTACCCCGATTTTGGGCGACTGTGTGTTGCCTGATGTTACCGTTAGCGTTACGGTGACCGCCCAGATCCTGCCGGAGGTTGTGCTTTCTCTGAATGCCACGAGCCCTGTTTGCGCCGATAAGGACACTGTCGTGGCCACCGCCACGGTTGCGAATTCCTACGCTACGCAAGACTACAGCGTGAACTGGACATGGCAGGGTGAGGTTACGGCTGAGACTGTCACTGTCGGTACGACCAATCTGTCCCACGTGATTGATATTCCTCAGGTGACGGATTCCACCTCCTACACCCTGAAGCTTTCTTACACCGATGGTATCTGTACGGCTGCTACGAGCACGGAGGTTGTGGTGATCCCGCTGCCGACGCTCGACATTACCAACAAGACCCAAACAATCACCTTCGGTGAGTCTATTGCTGACGTTGAGATCACGAACACCCATTCTAATCTTGCTATCACGCCTTCTACGATGCCTACTGGCTTTACCTATGACGCAGAGAACCAGATTATCTCCGCCACCATGCCTCCTGCTGGAACCTATGAGTTCGCCGTTGAGGCTGGCGGTAACATGGCTCCGTACTGCGACACGCTGCGTGACACCATCAGAATTGTGGTTAATCCGAAACCTCTCACCATTGAGATTTCCTGTGAGAAGATGTATGACGGCACCCCGTTCGTCGTGACCTATGACAACGAGGATTGTGTCACCGTTGACGGCTTGGTTGATGGCGACGCCCTGACCGCTGGTACAGCTACTACCTACTATAATAACGCTGCAAGCTATAAGGTGGGTCACTACACCTACACACCGGCTTCCGGCCTCTCCTTCGCAGCGATCGAGGACGGCGACGTGCTTGTCGATCCTGCCTTCGCTTCCACCTATGGCCTTGAGAACTATGACGTGACCTACGACATCGCGCTCGACATCACGCTGCGTCCGATCACCATCACCGCCCATGACTCCACCAAGATGTATGACGGTGTTGCGTTGACGGATACTATTTACACCATCTCTGGATCTGGTCTCGCCGAGAACGATGAAATCGCTTCTATCGCTCAAAGCGGCAGCCAGTTCTGCGTGGGTACCGCTGATCACACCATTTCCAACGCCCTTATCATCAAGACCGATGACAACAATGAAAATGTCACCGACCAGTATGACATCACCTATGTCGATGGTACGCTTACGGTGACCGACTACACTGAATTTGAGTGTCCTGATGATCTGACCATCGAGTTGAACTTCGGTCAATGCGATACCGTTTTCGAACCTGAGATCCCGACCATCGAGGATATCGCTGAAGGTATGTACACCATCACCAACAACCTTGATGAGCTCAATCCGCTGGATACGGGCGTTCATGTGATCACCTGGATGCTCACCGACACTTGCCACAACATCATGGCTACCTGCGATCAGACCGTTACGGTTGTCTTCCGTGAGTGCCCTGTGGCTGTGGATGCCGATAACAACACTTACCAAAGTGTCCGTATCGGTTGCGACTGCTGGACCCAGACCAACCTCGTGTCTGAGACCTATGGTAGTAAGGTAGGTGGCGGTGCTATTGAGGATGTGATGACCTACAATGCTACTCCGTACTTTGATGACGAGGCCGCCAACGAGCAGACTTACGGTCACCTCTACACTTGGAATGCTGCCATCAAGGATGGCGCTGACAACGGCTACGGCCACATCCAAGGTATCTGTCCTGACGGCTGGTACTTGCCTACCAAGGAGAAATACGAAGGCTTGGCCGCTTACGGTCCGGAAGCTCTCCGTGCTGACATCCTCTGGGCTGACGGTGGCGGTACCAACACCACGGGCTTCACCGGTCTGCCTGGTGGCCGCTACGTGGGCAACATCCTGCTGTATCGCGACATGACCATCATGGATTACTACTGGGCAACCACCACCGACGATGCCGGCGTTGCTTCCGCCGTCGAGGTTGAGTTGACCATGAACTGTCTCCGTGTGAAGAATGTCCTCAACACCAACCCGAACGGATACAGCATCAGATGTATCAAGGAGCGCGTGCCCGAGACGGAAGGTACTGAGACTACCGAGCCGTAGGCTTGATCCTAGCATGAATTAAAAAGGAGCGCAAACGCGCTCCTTTTTTTGTGATTGAAAATTAGAACTCCTCGGGGATTGCTCTTCATTTTCAATTCCTCCTCGTTGCACTTTTCTCCCGGGAGCCCCGGCGTGCCAACGGCACGCTATCCTATTAACCCCTCACTAGTGACCGCAGGGAGCGTAGTGTGGGGCACCAGTGGTCGTAAGGAGCGCGGTGTGGGGATGGACGCGGCTGTGCCGTGTAGGGTGTGTCGATACTCTGACTATGCTGTGAGGTGTACTCTGCGGCACAGCGGTGTGGGGTGTGGCGATGCGCGTGTGCCCAACGCGTGCCGGAGGCACGCTACTTGTCGTCGGGGAGGGGGAGGGAGAGGGAGAAGAGGAGAGGGCGGGGCGTGATCCCTGGGCCTGGGCAGATGGCGATGTGTGCCGTGATGGTGGCGTGTCTCCGACACGCTGCCTGCCGCGTGGCCCGCTCTGGACCCCACACTGCGCTCCACTGCGTTACGCTGATGTGGGGCTAATGGGATGGCGTGCCGCTGGCACGCTATAGGACAATCCACGATAAATTGAAAATGAAGAACAATCCCGACTCACCCTAATTTTCCATTTTCCATGGTTGTTGGCCCCACCTGAGATGGTATAAAGCTGAAAAGAAAAAAATCATCTTTCAACCGTAGGATTTGTCTGAAAAAATACTATCTTTGCGGGCTCAATTCAAAAGAGGCTCTTTGGATTGATTTATAAGTAATTAACCTCATTGTCTAATCTTTAAAAAGCCCATTGTTCAGGGTATAAATGAACAAAATTTTTATGTCAGAAGAAATCAATAACATCCCGGAAGAAATCGAAGCCAAGGCTGAAGAGACTGTAGAGCAAGTGGCTGCCGCTGCAGAAGAGACGGTAGAGCAGGTTGCTGAAACCGTGGCTGAGCCCGTGGTAGAGACCCCCGCTGAAGAGGTCGCTCCCAAGCCCCGCAAGATGAGAGAAATCGAGAATGTCTATGCCTCTATCGAGAACTTCGATTGGGATAATATCGATGACAAGAACGATCACTATTCCGCTGATGAGAAGGCCAAACTGGAAGACCTCTACACCAAGTCTTTCAAGTCTGTCGATGAGAATGCTGTCATCACCGGTAAGGTGGTTGCCATCAATGCCCGCGAGGTGGTGGTCAACATCGGCTTCAAGTCCGACGGCGTCATCAACGCTTCCGAGCTCCGTTACAACCCGGATCTGAAGATCGGCGACGAGATCGAGGTCTATGTGGAAAGCCAGGAAGACTCCAACGGTCAGCTGCAGCTCTCCCACAAGCGCGCCCTCATCCTCAAGTCTTGGCAGCGTGTCAACGAGGCTTACGACAACCAGGAGATCATCACCGGTTATGTCAAGGGCAAGACCAAAGGCGGTCTCATCGTGGACATCTTCGGTATCGAGGCCTTCTTGCCCGGTTCCCAGATCGATGTCAAACCGATCCACGACTATGACGCATTCGTCAACAAGACCATGGAGTTCAAGGTGGTCAAGATCAACCACGAGTACAAGAACGTGGTGGTTTCCCACAAGGCTCTCATCGAGGCTGAAATCGAAGCTCAACAGGCTGAGATCATCAGCAAGCTGGAGAAAGGCCAGATCCTCGAAGGCGTGGTCAAGAACATCGTTCCTTACGGTGTCTTCATCGACCTCGGCGGCGTGGACGGCTTGATCCATATCACCGACCTCTCCTGGGGCCGCGTGACCAACCCCGAGTCTGTTGTCCAACTCGACCAGAAAATCAATGTCGTTATCCTCGACTTCGACGAGAACAAGCATCGTATTGCTTTGGGTCTCAAACAACTCACCCCGCATCCGTGGGATAACCTCGATCCTAACCTCAAGGTTGGTGACAAGGTGAAGGGCAAAGTGGTCGTCATCGCTGACTACGGCGCATTCATCGAGATCATCCCCGGCGTGGAAGGCTTGATCCATGTCTCCGAGATGTCCTGGTCTCAGCACCTGCGCACCGCTCAGGACTTCCTGAAGGTGGGCGACGAGGTGGAAGCCGTCATCCTGACCCTCGACAGAGAGGAGCGCAAGATGTCCCTCGGTATCAAACAGCTCATCCCGGATCCTTGGGCAGACATCCTGACCAAATACCCGGTTGGCTCCAGACATACCGCTACCGTTCGCAACTTCACCACTTTCGGTATCTTCGTTGAGCTGGAAGAGGGCGTGGACGGTCTGATCCACATCTCCGACCTCTCCTGGTCCAAGAAAATCAAACACCCGGCTGAGTTCACCAAGATCGGCGAACCTATCGAAGTCGTGGTGCTGGAGGTGGACACCGCTGCCAGACGTCTCAGCTTAGGCCACAAACAACTTGAAGAGAATCCTTGGGATGCTTACGAGTCCACCTATGCTGTGGGTACCGTACACCAAGGCACCATCGCCTCTATCAACGATAAGGGCGCTACCGTAACCCTCGCCGACGGCATCGAAGGCTTTGCCTTCAACCGCAACCTCGCCAAGGAAGACAAGAGCCAGGTCAAAGAGGGCGACGTGCTCGATTTCGTGGTGGTGGATTTCTCCAAGGAGACCAAGAAAATTCATCTCTCCCATACCAAAACTTGGCAAGCCAACAAGGAAGATGACGAGAGAATGAAGGCCGATGAGGAGAGAAAGCAGATCAAGGAATTCAACAAGGCTAATGAGAATGCTGTTGAGAAAGCCACTCTCGGTGACCTCGACGTGCTCCAATCCCTGAAGGAAGACCTTGAGAAAGAAGGAAAATAATCCATTCCTGATAATTTGAAAAGCGGTCACTCGTTGACCGCTTTTTTTGTATCTTTGCCGACAATTTTTTAAGATGAAAAAATATATCCTGCATATCCTGTTTCTGGCGTTGTTGCTTTCGTCTGTGACGATGTCTCATGGCCAGCGTTTCATCGGCTTCGCGACCGCCGGCGTCAACATGGCGCAGATAGAGGGCGACGATGTCCACGGCTTCCGAAAGATCGGTGCCAATGGCGGCCTGGGCGTGGCCCTGCCCCTGACCCGTGACCACAAGTGGACCATCAGCGCTGAACTGCTCTACACGCAGAAAGGCTCCCGTAAGCACTGCCTCGCCGGCTACTTTGACACCATCTATTACCATCCCGACATGTTCTTGGATGTCAACCGGACCATCCCCTTCGACCCCAACATGAAATGCCATATCAGCCTGGATTACGTGCAGATCCCGCTGTTGGCACATTATGAGGATATGCAGTCGGGCTTCAAGATCGGCGCTGGCTTCGCCTGGGGCCGTCTGGTGCGTGCCAAAGAGATCTACAATGGCTTCACCCGGACCACCAACCTCCGCTCCGGCACCTACCGGACCAGCGACTGGTCAGTGATCCTTGATGTGGAAGCCCGTCTCTACAAAAACCTCTCGCTGAATGTGCGCTGGGAGTATTCCATGGTCCCCATCCGCAAGATGCACTACATGACCGGCAGAGCCAACTCCGACGGTACCTTCAACTTGACGCGCAACGAGATCATCAATATGCACAACCACGTCTTCACCGTCCGGCTGAGCTATTACTTCAATGAGAAATACGAACTCAACACCCGGCTCAACAAACGCGGTGAGCGGAAAGGCACCAAATGGATTAAGTCAATACCTGAATATTAATAATGAAAACGGACATGAACCGCTTGAAACGTTTTATCACCCTCATGCTGCCGCTTCTGCTGCTCGGAAGCGCCTGCAACCGTCAGATCGACCTGAGCGCCGACTATAAAGATATCTCCTTCACGTATGCCATCCTCGATGTCAACGACTCCTTGCACTATTTCAAGATCTACAAGGGCTTTCTGACCGACGAGAACGCCTACGTGCAGGCGAGCGACTGGAACAACATCTATTATCCGATCGACTCCATTGAGGTGCGCCTGGAGGAATACAACTCCGCCCATACGCTCCTTCGCTCCCAGGTGCTGGATACCACGACAATCGTGCCCAAGGAAAACGGCATTTTTGCCAGCCCGAAACAGTTACTCTACTATTCCGACTGGAAACTGAACGAAGACTGTATTTACCGTCTGGTGATCCACCATAACGACAGCGGAGAGGAGTCCTATGCCGAGACCCCTGTCGTCAACCATTTTAGCATTCGTCGTCCCACCAGCTCCTGGAATATGAATCTGCAGCAGCCTTATGCCATCCAGTTCTACCAGTCTGACCATGCGGCCTGCTACGACCTGCTGCTCACCTTCGCCTATATCGAAGTGGACACTACGACCGGTGTTATCGAACACAAGTCGTTCACCCGCCGTCTCAACTCCGACCTCATCCGGACTCCCTCCGCGGCCGGCATCGTCTCCTATTCCTCCTTCACACCCCACGACATCTTCCGCTATATAGCGCAATATATCCCCGTGAAGCCTAATGTCACCCGCTATATTGACGCCATCGACGGAAATCCCTATCGTTGTATCCGTCTCAGCGTGTGGGCCGCCTCCCAGGACTATCTCTACTATCAGCAAGTCTCCACGCCCAGCAGTAGTATTGTGGACAACCGTCTTGAGTACACCAACTTCATTTCCAGCGATGAGAATGCCTATGGCCTGTTGGCCTCGCGCACCTCGACGTATGTGGATCTGATGATCAATAACAGCCAAGATCATAGTGAGGATACGCTGGTCTTAAGCCCCACCACGCGCGCTTTGAACTTCGGATACTACCGCAACAGCCCCTTGTTCCCGACCGAGTAATTGTAGCTTTTGTCTGATATACAGGTATTTGGATAAAAAATGCAGAAAATGGGTTTTTTATTCAAAAAAAATGTATTTTTGCGCTCTCAATATTGCGGGGTAGAGCAGTGGTAGCTCGTCGGGCTCATAACCCGGAGGTCGCAGGTTCGAGTCCTGCCCCCGCTACCAAGCCAAGCAGCATCCATAGAACGGGTGCTGCATTTTTTTTGTATCTTTGCTCTTTCTTTGAGCCTATGGTTATGGGCGTCAGTTTTTAAATGAAGCGTCATGAAGGAAGATAAAAAGAAGAAATCGCCGCATTTTTTGGAGAAGCCGCTCTATCCGGGCGGAGCAAAGGCGTTGCGTGCTTTCATATCCGCGCATCTGCAATATCCGCAGGACGCCATGGAACAGCGGATAGAGGGGGTTGTGACGGTCGCCTACCAGGTGAATGACGATGGTTATGTGGAGAGCCCCACCATCGTGAAGAGCCTCTGCCCCTCCTGTGATGAGGAGGCGTTACGCCTGGTTCGGTTGTTGCGCTATGACAAAGCCCGCAACCGTGGGATCCGCCTCAAGGTCAACACCAAGCTGAACATTAACTTCCACTTGGCTCCCACGCCGGTCCGGAGTACCATCTCCTACACCCTTCAGCCCTCTTCCAAGCCCAAGGACACAAAAAAATCGCCGGAAGGCTCCGGCGATTATGGCTATACGATCACTTTGCGCAGAGAGTAGCATCCCTCGCGCCCAGCAATCCCTATTTTTTTGCAATCAGACCGCCCTGCTGAATCCAGTCGGCAGCGGTCTCCACGATGTTGTCGATGCCTTGAGCCGTGGCAGCAGGATCGAGGAGGACGCGCACCGCGGGCGGGACGCCGTTCTCGTAGTTGCCTCCATCCAGTGCGATGCTGCGCGTGACGCTGAAGCGGTATTTCCACCCGTTGGGCAGCATGCCGCCATTGGGCATGCCCAGTCCGCCACCGGAGTAGTCGCCAAACAAGCGGATGTTGTCAAAAGCCTGGGTGCAGATGGCGAAGTAGGAGGTGGCACTGAAGGAGCCTCTGTCGATGAGCACCGCCACAGGATTGGTGTAGGGCTTCTCCAACAGACTCTTCTTGGGCGCATTGGCCGTCGCTGCCGTGGTGAAGTCGTTATGACCGGGACCCGCCTTCGTCTGCATGGTGTAGAGCGCCTGGCCATGACAGTCGAAAATGCTGAGCAGCTTGTAAACGTTGGCGTCAGAGCCGCCCGTGTTCTGCCGCAGGTCCAGAATCAGACCATCGCAATCCTTGTATCGCTCCATCAGGTATCGCAGATCTTCATCTGTGATGGCGTTGGAGAAGGAGGAGTAGCGGATGTAGGCGACCTTGCCGTCACGGATGGCGTTGTGCCGGAAGCTTCCCGTGCTGTGCCCGTCGAGAGTCAGGTAGTTGAGCCGAATGATCTCGTTGTTGAGGTTGCTGTTTGCCACCATGTTGTAGAGGATGGTGTCACTGCTCCAGACGTCAAAGTCGGAGAACAGGTCGGTGTGGCCGTCCTTCAGCGTGCGGAGCATGTTGCCGCAGACGCGGAAAAGGCTGTCGTCACTCATCTCTTCATACACTTGGGCACGGTACACCCGATGCACGGAGTCCCAATCCACCCCTTTGATGTCAAAGAAGGTGTATTGCTGATCCACTTTGTTCCAGAGGTACTCGAATACGGTGACGGGGTCTTTGGATTCATCTTCGTTCATGAAGACCCGTTCGCACGAGGTGAAAGACAGGGCTACTAGGCTGAATATAAGGATATGGATTCTTTTCATAGTCGTGATGTGTTAGAGTTTGAACATTAATGATAAATTGAGCATATGGTAGGCGTTGTCGTAGCGGTTGGCTCCCTTTTTGCCGGTGGTGAGATAGTACCACATGTAGGAGAGGCTGATGCGGTTGCCGTTGCGCAGGTTGAGGGTGAAGCCGAAGTCGGTGGAGGCACCCGGGAAGAACTTGAAGAACTTCTCGTTGCCGGCGAGGATGGTGGATACGCTGATTTCGCCCAGCGGGTCGTGCACGTACATGAAGTCGGGGCGGGAGACATGGCTGGCGAGCGGCAGGTAGAGCTTGAAGAAGGCCGTCATCCAGCGATGGGTGCGCTCTTTGTCATAGCCGAAGTCGCAGGATATCTTCTCGGTAAGGCCCAGATGGCTGAAGATGGAAACCGACGCGGACGCATTCTGCAGTTCGGGGATGCTCTTCAGCTCACCGTATGCTTCGAGGCTGGCGCCGGACCAGAAATGCCAGCGGCTCTCAGAAGACTTCAGGCAACTGTACAGGAACTCCAGTCGTCCGTCAATACCATAACTGGTGCCCTCAGGTTCCGAGAGAATGTTTCTGAACCGCTGGAAATCGAGACTGATATGGCAGCGTTTCCATTCATCGGTGAAACCAATGCCCAGGTCGGTGCTCACCCCTTGATAAGCGAAGGGGATGGTGCCGTTGTCGTAGCAGGTCACCGCCCCTACACCGGCGTTCAGGTCAATCCAGAAGGAGTTCTTCTTTTGGGGGGCGGATACCTGTGCGGTAAGGCCCATGCATAGGCTCAGTCCCAGGGCGAGGAGTAGAGCTCTTCTTGATAAGTGCTTGTGTGTCATATGATTATTTTGTGGGTTAGAAATCAGAATTGACCTCCAAGGCTTCCACTTTGGAGTTCTTCCCGTCCAGATAGGTGATGGTGACAGGAGAAGTGCTGTGGTAGCTGCATTTGGAGAGTATGATCGCATTATAGGCATTCGTCACGGTGTCGGTGTCGAGTTCCCACTTGGTGTAGTCGGTGGTGTACTTGACAAACACCGGTTCGTCCTTGATGTTGTTCAGTTCCATGGCGGCCTCCCCGTATTTGTCGGTCAGCCGCTGCTGCAGGTCGGCGTAGGTGAACTGGGTGCTCACATTGAAGAAGACGTTCACGCTGTACACGAGATGGGTCTTGGCGGCTGAGCGCACCTCCAACTTCACCCGCTCGCCCGCAAACACACCCTTCATGACCACCATGTTGGGCTTGTTGTGGTTGACATCCTCCGTGAACCCCTTGCCTTTCAGCTTCGACACGAAAGTGGAGAGCGTGCTGTTCATGCCAATGCCCAGGAATCGCATCGGCTTCTCTTGGCCAAAACCACTGGCCATCAGCAGGCAGCAGAGAACTGCTAATATGATTCTTTTCATCGTTGTCCTGTTTTTCAAAATAGGCGGCAAATGTACATAAATTTCAAATATGCGACAAGCTCGCCGCAAAATGCCTTGTTGTGCCTGGCGAGCCGCATGTCAAAAAATATTTCCCCATGGTCGTTTACATAAAATAATTGCCTATGTTTGCCGTTACTCTTTTGTTGTTAAGAAATATGAACTGTATATGAATGTAAAGATTTTGTGGGCGGATGATGAGATTGAATTGCTCAAGCCGCATATTATGTTTTTGAAAACCAAAGGATATGATGTGATCCCCGCGTTGAGTGGCATGGAGGCCCTGGAGATCCTGAAGAAGGAGTTTGTCAATATTATTTTCCTGGATGAGAATATGCCCGGCCTGAGCGGACTGGAGACGTTGCAACGGCTTAAGAAGCTCTATCCTCACATCCCCATCGTGATGATCACCAAAAGTGAAGAGGAACATATTATGGAGGATGCCATCGGGGGCGACATTGCCGATTACCTGATCAAGCCCGTCAACCCGAACCAGATCTTGCTTTGCCTGAAGAAGAATATCGACAAGAAAAATCTGATGACGACGAAAGTCACCATCGACTACCAGCAGGCTTTCCGCGAGCTCTCCATGCGTATGTCGGACCATCTCTCCGTATCCGAATGGGAGCAGCTGTATAAGGATTTGGTTGATTGGGAGTTGCAGATTGAAAAGATCGAGGATGCCAGCGTGTCGGAGATGTTGTCGGACCAGAAGGAGGAGGCCAATGTGCAGTTTGCCAAGTTCGTGCAGGCCAACTATCTGAACTGGGTAAACGGCCGCGGCAGCGAGAAGCCGTTGCAGTCGCACACCATCCTGAAGGAGAAGCTCTTCCCGGAGTTGAGTGAGACGACCCCCACCTTCCTCTTTGTCATCGACAATCTTCGTTACGATCAATGGCGCAGCATCTATCCGATGGTGCATGACTATTACTACATCGAGGACGAGTCCATCTGCTACAGCATCCTGCCTACGGCGACGCACTATGCCCGCAATTCCCTCTTTTCCGGCCTGATGCCCTCTGTGATTGCCAAGAAATATCCCGAGCTCTGGCTGAACGAGCAGGATAACGGCAGCAAGAACCAGTTTGAGGAAGAGCTGTTGGGTGAATACCTGAAGCGCTATGGCAAGAACATCCGCTACTCATACGCCAAGATCCTGAATGCGGAGTTCGGCAAAAAGATCTTCGACAACTTCCATAATCTGATGAAGAACCCGCTCAATGTCATCGTCTTCAACTTTGTGGATATGCTCTCCCATGCGGGCACGGACGTGAACGTGGTGCGCGAGTTGGCCGACGATGAGAAGTCCTATCGCAGCGTCACCGCCTCCTGGTTCGCCAACTCCATCCTGCTGGACATGATCAAGTATCTGTCGGAAAAGAAGGTCAAGATCTTCCTCACCACCGATCATGGCACGATCAAGGTCAACCGGGCCCTCAAGATGGTCGGGGAGCGCGACCTGAACACCAACTTGCGCTATAAGGTGGGACGCAGCAATATGGACTATCCGTCGAAGGATGTCTTCGAGATCAAGAATCCCGACGAGGCCTTCCTGCCCAAGACCAATATGACGCAGCGTTTCATCTTCGCCACCCGCAGCGACTTTTTCGCTTATCAGAACAATTTCAACCAGTATGTCAACCTCTATCGGAACACTTTCCAGCATGGCGGTATCTCGATGGAGGAGATGATGGTCCCCTTTGTCAAACTGTTACCAAAGTAAGGAGACAGGCCTATGGCGAAGTTCTCTGGTGTCGGTTACAAACTGCTGCTCTTCTTGGAGTTCTTGGTACTTGTCCTGTTGGTGGGGACTTGTACCAAGCGTCCTGCTGACCGCGCCGAGGAGGAACAGAGGCAGATCGACCATTCCTCAAATGCCATTCACATTACGCATGATGAGGCACCAGACTTCTCCCTGCTAGATACGGCCCATTACTATTATGGGCTGGTAAATGACGATGCCTATTTTTACAAGGTCAACAAGGTGACATCCAACAACTGTTCGGGTGTTTATTATCGGATGGATTCCACGACCCAATGGCTGGTGCCGGAAGCATTTACCATTGAGTATGCTCAAAACCATATCTACTTTATCTCCAAGGGTCAACGAGTCCCGTTTGAGTTTGATGTCCTGCTTGATTCCATGTCGTTGACGGGCTCATTTGAGCTTGAAAACGGAGAGTTGTTCCCTGCCACGAACCATCTTGTCTTTACCAGATACCAGAAGCCTCCCTTCCAGACCGTCAAAAGCAAGCGTTTCAGCCAGGAGTTCCTGGATGTGAAGGTGTTGAAGGATATCCAGTATGGCCAGGCCAAAGGATTCTGGACATCTTACCAATTGGATGAATCCAAGTTTCTGAAGACCCTCTTGAAGAATCTGGGCAAGACGATCACCCCCAAGTCCTTGAAGCTGACGCTGGACCTGTATATGCCCGAAAACGATACGATTGAGGTGCATCCGCTGTTTGTGTTGATGCATGGCGGGGCCTTTTATTTTGGAGACAAGGGCGCGGAGAATATGCGGCTCTGGTGTGAGCATTTTGCCAAGATGGGTTATGTGGTGGCATCGGTCAACTACCGGTTGGGTTTCTTGCCTAACAAGGCGGCCATCCAACGGTGTGGATACGAGGCTATTCAAGATGCTAATGCCGCCATGCGTTTTCTGGTCCATCATGCAGAGCAATATGGTATCGATACCAGCAATGTCTTCGTCGGGGGCACGAGCGCCGGGTCCATCGCGATGCTTTCCATGGCTTTCATGAACGATTATAACTGTCCTGATTTTGTGCGGGAGCATAACTTCAAGAAGAAGCTGGGCTCTCTGAAGACCGCTGGCAATGACATTCGCCAGTCCTTTAAGATCAAGGCCATCGCCAATATGTGGGGTGCCCTCTACGATCTGAAAGAGATCGACAGCCGGCCGGTGCCGGTGATCTCCTTCCATGGGGACTGTGACAATGTTGTGCCGTTTGACCGAGGCATCCCATTCTCTGACGTGAAAGGCAAGATAGGGGAGCGCCTCTTCGATACGATGTATGGCTCCCAAGCCATCCACGAACATTTGGACTCCCTGGGGATCCGGAATGAGTTTTATCCCTTGCGGGGCATGAAGCACGCCCCCTACGAAGATGCGAGCGGACATGTGAACGATGTCTACTACTTCATCCAGAATAAGATGCAGGCTTTCTTTCTCAAAGAGATACAGCGCGTGGCTCCTATCCGCGAGATTTCCAAGAAGCCCCTCCAGTATGCTATCAAACAGGATGATATCCAGGAGATCCAGTGGAAGGTGGAGGGTGGCTTTATCTTGGAGCGGAATGGGCATACGGCCACGGTGGTGTGGCTGAAAGATGCGCCCCGGAATACGATCAGTGCTAGCGGACGGCTCAAGAACGGAGCTCCTTTTTATGTGCAAAAGAAAATTTCCAAACCCCGATTTATATGAATATAGATTTTACCTATCAGAATCCCACGCGGATTCATTTTGGCAAAAGTGCGATGCAATATCTCCCCGAAGAGCTCGCACTGTATGGCAAGAATGTATTGTTGCTTTATGGCAGAAACTCCATCAAGGCCAGCGGATTGTATGACGCGGTGATGTCGGACCTTCAGAAGGCTGGCAAGAAAGTCGTTGAGCTGGCTGGCATCAAGTCGAACCCGACCTATGCGCAGGTGTTGCAAGGTGCCCAGCTGGTTCGTGAGCATCAGGTGGACCTTATCCTGGCGGTTGGCGGCGGCTCCGTCATCGACTGTGCCAAGGGTATCTCCGCGTCTGCCTACTGCAAGCAGGATCCTTGGACACTCTATTGGGAGCAGCAAGCTCCTCTGGCCAACCCCGTGGTCCCCATCGGCACCATCCTGACCATGACTGGCACGGCCTCTGAGATGAATGGCGGCTCTGTCATCACCAACGATGACAAGAAGCTGAAGCTGGGTCGCGTGTTCCCCTTGGAGACCATGGCCCCCAAGTTCTCCATCCTGAATCCCGAATTCACCTACACGGTGCCGAAATATCAGATGATCAGCGGCATCTTCGATATCTTCTCCCATCTGATGGAGCAGTATTTTGGCGGCAACGACGATTGTGTGAGCGACTATCTGCTGGAAGGCGATATGCTGGCTCTGATCAGCGCCGCCCGCGCTGCCCTGAAGGATCCGCACGACTATGAGGCCCGCAGCAACATCATGTGGTGTGCCACCATGGGCTTGAACAAGATTCTGGCCGTGTCCAAAGAGCAAGACTGGGAAGTACACATGATTGAGCATCAGCTAGGGGCCTACACCGACTGTGCCCATGGCATCGGACTGGCCATCATCTCCGTGCCCTACTATCGTGCTATCTATAAATATGGCCTGCACCGTTTTGTTCGCTATGCCAAGAACATCTGGCATGTGAATCCGGAAGGCAAGAGCGACGAGCAGGTGGCACTGGAGGGCATTGACTGCCTGAGCAAGTTCATCCAGGAGTTGGGTATCCCGCAGACTTTGCGGGAAGTGGGCGCCACCGAGGAGATGCTGCCGCTGATAGCGGAGAGCACTATCAAAGGTGGCGGTTATCATGTGGTAACCACCGAAGAGGTGCTGGAAATCTTGAAAGCCTGCTTCTGATCAGATGAAAATCAAAACCGATAGCCTCCGACTCCCGGAGGCTATTTTTTTGGCTAACGGTGCCGGAAGAAGAAGTCGTTCATGACCAGTCGTATGACGACACCGTAGTTGAAGTTGAATGCTCTCTCCTGCAGGGGCTTGATGCCGTATGAGGCCATGCAGCCGTAGAAGGTGGGGTCGATGGAGAAGGACTTGGATACGACCAGTTTGAGACCGGCTGCGAAGGAGATCCCGTAGCCGGGGCCTCCGTAGATGATATCATAGGTCGTCATCTGGGCGCCGGGCACATAGTGCTCGCCGTTGTAGGGGTCCAGGAGGGTCCAGGTGCGGTCGCCGATGACAGCTTCCAGGACCCTGGCCCGGGCGTAGTTGAACTGGGCACCCACCTCCACGAAAGGCTTCGCGACAGGGTGCAGTTGGCTGATGACATAGCTGGCGGAGAGGTCGATCATGGAGCGGTCCTCCTTGCCATGGAGCTCCATGACGGGTGCGTCGATGAGGTTGCCCGATACGGATGAGTAGTTGAGCAGGAACTGGCTGGAGGTGGTAAGCCGGCAGAAGGAGTAGGAGAGGGAGAGCCCCCAGTTGCGGCCGAACTTATAGCGCGCCCCCAGCTGCAGCATGGTCTTGATCTTGTAGCGCACATGCCAGTCGAGGTTCTCCTCATGATAGGAGATCTCATCGGTGATACTCACATGTGGATAGCAACGGTTGACCTCCCGCTGAATCTCCTCATACCAATATTGGTTGTCAAAGATGTAGTCCAGGTTGTTTTCGTTGAGGCTGCTGCCGTTGTAGTATAGGGCGTTCTCCTTGTTGGCGAAGAAGGCGCCGGAGCCAATGTAGAGGTCGAAGCCCTTGTCGTACCAGGTGGTGTCGTGGTAGTGTACGGGCTCGGAAGAGACAACCTCTTGTCCTCGCATCTGTGAGGGGGTCAAGCTTGCGAGGACCAAGAGGAGTAAGGCGATGAGGAAAGTATGTTTCACCATGATCGATTAGAGGTGGACACACTCTTTGTAAGCATCTGCGGCGGCTTCCATGATGGCTTCCGACAGGGTGGGGTGCGGGAAGACGGCATGGATGATGTCTTCGCCCTTCATCTTGTTCTGGCGGGCCATGACGGCGCCGGCGATCATCTCGGTCACATTGTCGCCGATGAGGTGGCATCCGAGCCACTCGCCAGTCTGTTTGTCGAAGATGACCTTCACGAGGCCGTCTCTGCTGCCGGAGGCGGTAGCCTTGCCGGAGGCGGTGAAGGGGAACTTGCCGATGAGCACCTCGCGGCCTTGTTCCGTGCAGGCGCGTTCGGTCATGCCGACAGAGGCAATCTCCGGGGTGGTGTAGGTGCAGCCGGGGATGTTGCTGTAGTCCACGGGTACCGGGTTCTTGCCGGCGATCTTCTCCACGCAGACGAGTGCTTCGTGGGAGGCCACGTGCGCGAGGGCAGGCCCGTGCACGATGTCACCGATGGCATAGACACCCTCCACGTTGGTCTTGTAATAGTCGTCCACGATGACCTTGCCGCGCTCGACGGCTACACCGCACTCTTCGAGGCCGAGGCCTTCCAGGTTGGTCTGCACACCCACGGCGGAGAGGACAATGTCGCAGGTCAGCTCGGTGATCTTCTCCTTGGCGTCCTTGACGGTCACCTTGCAGATGCCGTCTTCCACTACGACTTGTTCCACGGAGGCGGAGGTCATGGTCTTGATGCCGGCCTTGCGGAAGCAGCGCGCGAGGGTGGCGGCGATGTCGTCGTCTTCAACAGGCACCAGGCGGGGCATGTACTCCACGATGGTGACCTTCGTGCCCATGGAGGCATAGAAGAAGGCCAGCTCACTGCCGATGGCGCCGGAGCCCATCACCACCATGGTCTCAGGCAGCTTGGGCAGGGTCAGCGCTTCGCGATAGCCGATGATGTATTTGCCATCTTGGGGCACGTTGGGCAGACTGCGGGAACGCGCGCCCGTGGCCAAGATGATGTGCTTGGCCTCATAGACGGTCACGGTGCCTTCAGCGTCGGTGACAGCCACCTCGTGGTTGCTCTGCAACTTGCCGGTGCCAGCGATGACGGTGACGTTGTTCTTCTTCAAGAGATATTGTACGCCCTTGCTCATGGTCTCGGCCACCGTGCGGCTGCGTTTCACCACGGCCTCGAAGTCGGGCTTGGCAGCGCCCTCAAGGCTGATGCCGTAGTCGGCGGCATGCGACATGTAACGATATACTTGTGCTGATTTCAACAATGCTTTGGTGGGAATGCAGCCCCAGTTAAGGCAGATGCCGCCTACTTCGGCGCGCTCTACCACGGCCACTTTCATCTCCAGTTGCGCCGCTCTGATGGCAGCTACATAACCTCCGGGACCACTCCCGATGACGATAACATCATAGTTCTCCATATCTTGTATGTTTTTGTAGTGATTTTTTTGTTGAGTAACTTGCGAATAAAACAAAGTGCAAAGATAAAATATTTTTGTCAAGTGCAAAAGCACAAACTGATTTGTTCAGCTCTCGGTAAGCGACGATCGTTAGATCTGAGCAAATCTGTTTGTTGGAAAAAATAACAAACGGATTTGTTCGCCGCTAACGCGACTCACAATAATATCTCCATGTCTTCGTTTGTTTATTATTTAATACAATATTAATTATTAATTATGATTTTATATAAATACGAAACTGGAAAAATACTCCTTGCATGTATGAACGTTTTCAATGAACTTGGTAATGGATTCTTGGAGGCTGTTTATCAAGAAGCACTTGAAATTGAATTTCAGCAGATGGGGATACCCTATCTTCGGGAAGCTAGAATTGACATTTATTATAAGGGATACAAACTCAACAAAGAGTATTATGCTGATTTTATATGCTATGACAAAATCATTGTGGAGTTGAAGAGTATCGCACGCCTTGTGAATGCTAACAAGGCACAGGTTATCAATTATCTACACGGAACAAAAATGAAAGTGGGCCTGCTGGTGAACTTTGGGGAATCGTCGTTGAAGTGGGAGAGGTTGACCAACTTGAAAGGCGGGGTCGTTGGATAAAAGATTTACAAACGGATTTGTTCGCCGCTAACGCGACTCACGATAAGCGATGATCGTTAGAGCTGAGCAAATCTGATTGTTGAAAAAATAACAAACGGATTTGTTCGCCGCTAACGCAGCTCACGATAAGCGAAGATCGTTAGATCTGAGCAAATCTGTTTGTTCATTGTCATAGCGCCCACAGCACCAATCCGCCGCTGATGATGAGTCCCGTGATGAGCAGGTCGATGATGCAGAACCCCATGATGTCCTTCGCGTTCAGCCTGGCGATGGCGAGGGCCGGGATGGCCCAGAAGGGCTGGATGAGGTTGGTCCAGGCGTCACCCCAGGCGATAGCGATGCCGGTGAGGCCCGGGTCCACGCCAAGGTCGGCGCCCGCCGCGAACATGATGGGCGCCTGGATGGCCCAGTGGCCGCCGCCCGAGGGCACGAACATGTTGAGCACCGCTGCACACAGGAAGGTGAGCAACGGGTAAGTGACCGGTGAGCTGATGCTGATGCAGGCATTGCTGATGACGGTCCCGAAACAGATGCCTGAGGCTCCCACACCTGTGATGATGCCCATGATGCCCGCGTAGAAGGGGAACTGCAACATGATGCCAGCAGCACCCGTGGCCGCTTTGTTGAAAGCCCTCACGTAGGCCAACGGCGTGCCATGCAAGATGATGCCCAAGAACAGAAATAGCATGATGACGATCCCCAAGTCGAAGCTGCCGTGCAAAAAGAACAACTTGAGGACAACGTAGCCCAGTCCGACGGCTGCCAGCAGGATGCTCAACAGCCGGCTGTGCTCCAGCTTCTCGGCAGGAGTCCCTGTCTTGGCCTCTTCCGGTGCGGGCTCTTCTTTCAGCAGCTGGGGGTCCACTGTGCAGATGTCCTTTTTAGGGTGCATCAGCGTGTTGACGACGACCAGGGCCACGATGACGAGGACGACCATGACCAGGTTGTGCCAGTCGAGGATGGTGTTGGATACGGGCACGGGCTCCGTCAGGATGCCGTTGGTGGCTTTGGATAGAGCCTCCCCGGGCGTGGCCATGGTGAGGGGGATGGAGCCGGAGAGGCCGGCGTGCCACACCACAAAGCCGCTGTAGGCGGAGGCGATGAGCAGCCGATAGTCCACGCCCTGCAACTTGCGCGCGATCTCCCTCGCGAAGAGGGCTCCGATGATGAGGCCGAAACCCCAGTTGAGCCAGCAGGCGATGGCAGATACAGCGGTCACGAGCGCGATGGCACCCCCTGGCGTCTTGGGCGTCGAGGCCATGGCGCTGATGCCTCTATGGATGACCGGCGCGGAGGCCAGGGCGGAGCCGCACACCAGCACCAAGGCCATCTGCATGGCAAAGGCCAAGAGTCCCCAGACGCCATTGCCCCAATGCTCTACCACCTCCAAAGGGGTCTGGTGACAGATGGGCATCGCCAACAAGGCGGCGATGAAGGTTAAGATGATGGCAAAGATAAAAGGCTCGGGTAGATATCGTTGAACAACCTTAACGCAGAAGTTGATGATGCGGCGGAACATAGAGAGGGGTCGTTTTTAGATATGGCTGAGAACGATGTCGATGCGGTCGTCGAATGCCTCGCGGGTGGCATAGCCCACATGGGGCGCCACCACGCAGTTGGGTGCCCTTAATAGCGGGTGGTCAGTGGCCAAGGGCGGTTCTTTCTCGAACACGTCGATGCCTGCGCCGGCGAGTCGTCCTTCCGTCAGGGCCTCCGCCAAAGCGTCAATATCGACCACATTGCCACGGGCCGTGTTGATGAGGATGGCCGTGGGCTTGCACAATGCCAAAAGCTCTCGGCTGATGAGATGATGTGTCTCGGCGGTCAGCGGGGTGTGCAGGCTGATGATGTCGGCCTCCTGCATCAGCTGTTCCAGGGAGACGTCAGGGATGCCCATGTCGAGCACCTCCTGCCGTTGGCTGCGGCTATAGGCGATGACCTTGCAGCCGAAGCACTGCAGCAGTCGGGCGGTGCGAATGCCGATGGCGCCGGTGCCCACGATGCCCACGCGCTTGCCACGCAGCTCGTGGCCTAAGAAGTTGTTGCGCGTGCCTCCCTTGCGCGTGTCGGCATCCAAAGCCGTGATGCGTCGATAGACATCCAGCATCAGCCCGATGGCTAGCTCGGCGACACCCTCCGTGGCATAGCCCGAGGCATTCACGACCTCGATGCCGTGCTCATGGCAATAGGCCAGGTCGATATGGTCCAACCCCGTGAAGGCAACATTGAGTTTCTTCAATTTGGGGCATTGGGACAGGATGTCGCTGCCGATTTTGATGTTGGAAACAATAACCTCATCTGCATCTTTCATTCGCTCGATGAGGGTGGCGGCATCCTCTTTGCGGTCGCGGTAGCAGATGAACTCGTGGCCTTTGGCGGCCAATTCGTGAGCAATGTTGGCGGCCCGCTCTTCGCTGATGCCGATGGGCTCGACGGAAACTATTTTCATGATAATGGGTGTTGTTTAAATAGACCTTGACTTTGAACTTTAGCTATTGGCTGTTGGCTGTTAGCCTTGTAACTCCTAACTGACAACTTTATCTCGTGACGGGGCAACGTTCCACTTGCAATACGTCGTAGTTCTCTTTGTCGTAAAGGATGGCAACCACGGAACAGTGTGCCGGATTCCAGCTGGTGCCGGCAAAAGAGATGGAGCTGGCGAGCAGGTAGGTGTCCAGACCGTTCTCAGGGGTCGCATCAGTCAGCTTGATACCATAGGTGCCATTGAGGGCGGAGCGGAGAACATGGTTGTGCACGTAGTCTTCCAACACTTCCGTCCCGTCGAGCTGAGGACTCACGATGCCGTCTTCTACCAAGAAGAGGGAGAGTCGGAGTTGTCCGTTGTAGGGTTTCAGCAGGGTCACCTTCACGTTGGCTTTCAGGATGCCCGCTCCGGTCACTCCAAATTGGTTGATGAGTTGGATGGCCGCGGGGATGTCGGTGCGGTCCACGGCGTTGACCTTGGAGAGCCAGCGGGCGGGAATGCTGCCCATGGGCTCATCGGCGCGGTTGATGACGCCGGCGGGGATGCCGTCAATCTGCCAGTCGGTGGCCAACTCCAAGCCTGCCTCGGCTCGGAGATCGTCGGGAAACTCCGCAGTGGGTGCAGCTAAGGAGGTGGCATGGATGCAGACCGGAATCAGCGTGTCGCCGAAACGCGTGACAAGTTCTTCCAACTTCTCGTGCCCCGTGGGGCAGTTCGGACATCTGTGTCCGGTGTACTCTTCGATGAGAACCTTGCGGTAAACCGAGGCAGGATCCAAATCGGGGAAGTCAACGGTTACACCCTCCTGGTCGTTGATGACGACATAGGGCCCCTCCACACGGTCACAAGAGGTGGAGAGCAGAATCATGCTGAGGATTATGATAGGGAAAATGATCTTTTTCATGTTGCTTGAGATAATGGGTTAAAAAGAGGTGGTGACAGACAAGCCTACGCCGTAAGAGGCGGGCACGGCGCGGCATACACCGCCGATGCAGAGGATACCCTCTTTGGTCTTGCCGAAGTTGAGGGCGATGCGGGTGGTACGCCATACATAGGCGGCGGCAATGTTGTAATAATGCAGCTTATGGGCTTTGTCAGGGTTGCCGTAGTTCCACTCATCGCTCACAGAAAAGAACCAGTGCGGGCTGATGGAGTACTCCAGCAATCCAAAAATGGAACTGCCGTCGTCGTCTTTCGTGTAGAAATGCTGGGCCTCCAGACGCAAGGAGTGCTTCGGGGCGACTTTCCAGAGCACGTCGGCAGCCACCAGGTGGCCTCTCATGATGCCCTCATGACCTTTCAACAACTCCAGGTTGTAGGTGATGTAGTTGTAGGCCAGGGTCAGCTCCCATTTCTTGGTCAGACGGCGGTGGACTTCAAAGCCGATGTCCTGATACAACAGGTCGGGACCGAACTTGAAGAAGTTGGAGGTGTAGCCGTCGGTGCCGCTCATGGTGCCGATGGCTAAAGCCTCTGGAGTCCATACCTTGTCGATATTATGGAAGCGGGAGAAGTTGAAGGTGAGGTCGGTGCCGTATTTGCCTCCGATCTTGCTCTTCTTGGGAATCTGGTAGTTGACCTGCAGTTGCACGCCAATCTGGCTGTTAGGCTGGGAGGCGTAGCTGTAGTTTGCCAGAAGCTGGTAGGAATACTGCCGGTTGATGGCGGGTATGTTGTTGATAAAAAGCAGGGAATTGGTCTTCATCATACGTTGGGAACGGAAGTCCATGTTGTCGGCGCGGATGAAGGAGGCGGCCACGCCGAAGCCTTTCATGGAGTAGGTCGCCGACAGGAAGAGGGCGTTGCCTTTGCGGTAGATGAAGTCGTTGGTGACGTTGGGGTCCTGCATCTTCTGGGCGAACTCACCGTCGAGGCGGAAGCCTTTGTAGCCGAAGCTGGCGCGGGCGGCCCAGACAGGGGTGTTCTGCGGAAGCTTGTCTTTGGCGATGACGGCGGAGGTGTTCACGTCCGGTTCGGGATAGACGGTGATGTACACATCGTCATCAGCTTTGTCGAACTTGCTGACGAAGCTGCCTCCGACATGGAGGATGAAGCCCTTCTCAGTAATCTTGGGGAAGATCTCTCCGAAGTTAAAGTCGCCGTCCACGCCACGCACGAAGTCTTTGCGACCCACGTATGAGTCAAAGTTGAGGCGCTCGACGCCCCACACGCCTGTCAGGCAGATGCCTTTGTAGGGGGTGACCTTGATGCGGGCACCCAACAGGCTGTTGTCAATGCCCAACTGCCGCTCTTCATAGGCGCGCAGGGAGAGTCCGTTGCCGAACTGCTCGTAGAAGTTGCCCGCCGTGACTTGGATGAAATCGTTCTTGTAGTCGGCGAAGAAATAGCGGATGCCTTGTCCCTTGTAGTTGAGCTTCTCAAAGTCGATCAGGGGGAATTGATAGAACTCGTAGCGCATGCCTGCGGAGAAGCCGCCATTGGAGTAGAGGAGGTTCAGGAAGGCGTTGGCGCGCACTTTGGAGTCCACTGCATCGGCGCCGATGAGCGAGTCGGGGATGTAATACATGCCATTAAAACCGAAGTCGCCGCTGATGCGGCTACTTCCTAACTGGTGCTGTGCCTGTGTCGGCCAGCAGGCCGCCACCAGGACAGTGATCATGATAAGCTGTAATAATCTCTTCATACGCTCTGCTATTGTTTCTTGGATAACTGTTTAAGGATCTCATACACTTCCTCTTCAGAGCCGGGGGCGTAGGAGGTGTGCTCCCACACGATCTCGCCGTTGCCGTTGAGAATGCACATGAAGGGCACGTCGTTGACGTTCATCGCCCGCTTGAAGTCAGAGTTGACATCCAACAGGACCGTATATTCCCATCCTTTGCCGTTGACGAAGGGCGCCACGCGGGCGGAGGTCTTCGCATCGTCAATGGAGACGGCATACAACTTGACACCCGTCTCTTCCACCCAGTCTTCGTACTCGTCGGCGATGGCCATCAGCTCTGCTATGCAGGGGCGACACCAGGTGGCCCACAAGCTGACAATGATGGGCTTGCCATCGTTCTGGATATCTTGGGTGTTGAAGGCTTGGCCGTCCAGGGTCTGGATGGTGACGGCCGGCAGCTTGGCCAGGTTTTTTTCCATCATAGGCTCCTGAGCCCATAAGGTGGCACTGAAAAGCAGTGCGGCGGCAATAAACATGATCTTTTTCATCTTTGGGTATTTTATTCGTTTTTATTTCGGATGAATAATGGATTGGATTCTTGTTCCTCTTCTGGAGTGAAATGATACCAAAGGTACTCCATCAGTCCCTTCTCAGGCTCCGGTGCCCTGCGCAAGGTCACGTTGCCGTCTTTGTCTAACAGCAAATAGTCGGGCAGGGTGACGACCTCATTCTCCATCAGCCAGTCGTATTGTCCATTCACAAACCATATCGGCCATTCAAATAGGCCGCCATAGTCTTTCATGAAACGCTGGTAAAAACTCTCTTTGGCATCGGTGCAGATGCTGAGAAACTGGATGTGGTCGTTATATTTCTTGTACAATTCTTGCATGATGGCCATTTCGCGGATGCAGTCCAGACAGTCGGCGCTGAAAAACTGTACATAGATGGGCTTGTCCCCCAGATGTTTAATGTTCTCTTTGCGCCCTTTGGCGTTGGTGAAAGTGACCTCCCGGATGGTGGCGTTGGGCTGGGTCATGCGCTCTAAGGCGTGACGGATATAGATCTTGTGTTCCGGGAAATGGGAGATCTGGTCGAGGTATTGCAGTAGCTTGATGATATTCCCGCGGTCGAACTCGGGACTGTCGTACAGCTCGTTCAGGTTCTGGATGATGACCAGCTCGCGGATGCGCTCGTTCACAAGCAACGGGTCGCGGCCCACCTCATTGAAAAGGGTCAGATAGTCGGGGTCCTCGTTGATGGTGGTGGAGAGCAGGTCTTTGGTGATATATTTGGAGTTGTAGAGATAGCCGGTGTAGTAGTTGGTGAAGAGCGCCATGTAGGCCGGATTGTTGTAGAGAATACGGTCGTTGTTGAAGTAGTTTTGGTAGATGCGGGTACGGTCATTGGGGAAACAGAGCTTCTCCAGCATGCCGTAAGAGTAGTAGAGGTGGGAAAGATAGAAGTTGTCTGGCTCGTAGCGGATGTCAAAATGACTCTTCAGCAGATCGGAGAGGGTGTCGAAGAGGGTGATGTCCTTGTCGTAGGTTATCCGGAATCCGTAATAGTCGAAGGCCCGTCCGAAGTAGTGGTCGAAGCGGTTGATCTTGTAGTTCAGGTCGTTGGTGTCTGCCTTGGGGTTGCGGATGAGGAGGTAGCCTCCGTACGTTTCCGGATTCAGCATGTTGAAGAGCACCGTGTCCGTCTCGATTTCCAACTGGTAGTCCACATTGGGTACGAGGTACATCTCGGCTTTGGTGGTGCGGATGACCAGCTGGGCAAGTGTGATCTGCTGGAGTTTGCAGGATAGGGAGAAATGCCCGTGTTTGTCGATCTTGGCGGTGGCGGCCACCTCGGGGGTGTTCTGGATCAGGTCGTGGAACAACAGCACGCGAATTTCCTCGTTGGGCGCAAAGGGTGCTTCGCCGCTGATGGTGACCTGCTGACAGAAAGCGCTCTGCGCGAGCAGGATACATAGTGCGAGGGTCCAGATGCGATATGTGCTGTGGGGGTGATGCATGCGTTAGGTTCGATTTTCCGGTAGGGGATAAGAGATAAACGGAGAATAGTCGGCTTTTAGTGCCCACAGTTCGCGTACTAAGGAGGAGGATACGGCAGCCCATTGCGGGGAAGCGGGTATCAGCAGGGTCTGCACATCCGGGTTCAGCTGGTTGTTGATGAGACACATCTCCTGCTCCGCTTGGTAGTCGGCGGTATTGCGGACACCCCGGATCAGGAACTGTGCGCCCAGCTCACGGCAGAGGTCCGCCGTCAGGCCGGTGTAGGTAATGACCCGAATCTTGTCGTTGCCTCGGTAGAGTTGCTCGATCCATCCCTTCCGCTCCTCCACGCTGAAGATGTCCTGTTTGCGGACATTGTGGCCGATGGCAATGTAGAGGGTGTCAAATAGTGGCATCACCTTCTGAAGGATGTCCTCATGACCTTTGGTGAAAGGGCAGAATGAGCCGGCAAAAACAGCAGTTTTCATGACTAGTCTCTTAAAATGGTGAAGTTATAATCGTCCACGAACTTGATGAGCCGGGAGGGCTTGTAGTCCACGGAGGTGGCATATTGTGCGGGAACCACATAGTCCATCTGTTGGATAACCTCGGGCGCGATTTGCTCAAAAACCTGTGGGGTGGGCTGTCCGGCAAGGTTCGCGGAGGTGGAGACGATGGGGTGTCCCAACTTCTTGATGAGTCGGCGGCAGAAGTCCTGCTGCACTACCCGGATGGCGATGGTGCCGTCACTGTGGATGAGCCGCTCCGGAAGGTTGCGGGCGGTCTCGTAGATGATGGTGGTGGGTCGGGAGATCTGTGGTACCAAATCCCATGCTATCAATGGGATATGCTCTACGTAGTAAGGAAGTCGCTCAAAGGAGTCGAGCAGGATGATCATACTCTTCTTCTCTGGACGTTGCTTGATATGATAGATGCGCTGCACCGCCTCTTCGTTGGTGGCGTCACATCCGATGCCCCAAACGGTATCGGTAGGGTAGAGGATGACCTTCCCCGCTTGTAGCAACTCGACACATTTTTCAATTTCCTGTTCCATAGTGGTGAGATTGTATCATACAGAAAAATTGCAAAAGTATAATTTTTATAGAAAATGTGTGCAAAAAAAAACGAGCAAAAATTATCGTTTTCCGTGGAGAAACTCATCGTCTGTAAGCGTCTCCAGGAAGGCCTTGAGGTCGGCAATGTCGTTGGGGGTCAGATGGCGTCCCCCCTCGTTGATCTTATGCATCAGCGGGCTGACGTAGGGGGAGTATTGCAAGCCTTCATTGTAGAAGGTCAGCACTTCGTCGAGGGTCTGGAAGCGTCCGTCGTGCATGTAGGGGGCGGAGGCGGTGATGTTGCGCAGGGAGGGGGCTCGGTAGGCGCCGCGGTCTGTCAGGCTGCCCGTGACGGCGCTACGGTCGGCAGGGTCGGTGAAGACGGCGTCCAACCCGTTGTTGTAGAACAGGTTGGTGGTGAATAGCGGGGAGCCGCCACTGCCATGGCAATGGAAACAGTCGGCCCCCTCCTCCGTGGTGAAAAGGATGTAGCCGTGCAGCTCTTGCGGGGTGAGTTGCTCCTGTCCCTGCAGATAGCGGTCGAACTTGGCATTGCCCGAGACGAGGGATCGCACATATTGGGCGATGGCCTTCTGGATGCGCTCCATGGTGATCTCCTCACTGCCAAAGGCCTTCTTGAACATCTCCGGATAACGGCTGTCTTGTCGCAAGGCCGCCAGGGTGCGCGCCTCCGTGCTGCCGATCTCGTCTTCTGCCAGGATGGCAGCCCTGACGATGTCTTCGATGTTTTGGGCGCCGGAGCCTTGCTGATAACTGACCGCTCCGTTCCAGAGATAGCCTTCAGAATTGAAGACCAGGTTGCAGAGCGGCATGGCGGTATGGCGGGTAGGGATGCCCGTGCGCCCATGAGGCTGCCCGCCAGGGAAACGCGGGTTGTCCGTCCCGATGTCGTAATTGTGCGCCCGGTCGTGGCAGTCGGCACACGACATCAGCGAGTCGGGATGCGTGCCCCGATAGCCACTGAGATGGCCGTCCTCAAAGAGACACTGCCCCAGGGCAACTCCCTCAACGGTCATGGGGTTGTCGTCCGGGATGTTCAGTCGGGTGGGGAATCCGTAAGGAATGGAAATCTCCAAGGGGGTCGGTAACTCTGTGTGCCGACACGACAACAGCAACAGGGCTGTCAGGAGGGATAATATCACAGATCGTGAGGTCATCAGAGGTCGAGGGTCATCTGCTCTCCGGTGCCGGGTTCGCTCTTCTCAAGCGGCTCCACGGTGATGTCTTCCATCTCCGCCTTCGCGATGGCATAGTCCATGTCCTCTACGGTCTCACTGCTGTCATGATCCTCTTCGTCAATCTCTTCAGGCTCCTCATCCACCGGCTCTTCGTAGGGAAGCGGCTCGATGAAGGTGATCGACTTGATGCCCGGGAAGTTGATGCGTTTGCCACGGGCACGCGCCGTCATCACATCCACAAACTCCGCACAAGAAATAACGACCTCCGAGAGCTCCTCTTTCTTCTTCTCCTTATACACCACCTTGATCTGAGGCAGATAGTCGATGGAGACACCCTTCAGGACGATGTCCGGATCTGGGGCGATGAACTCCGTCTTCTTCTGGAAGTTGTCGGGATTGAACCGCTTGAGATAGTACTTGTCCTCCGATTTCTGATAGTAGACGGCCGTGATGACAAGATGGGAATTCCATTTCCGGATGAATTCCAGGTCATCGTCAAAATGGGTGGAGATATCGAATCCAGTGATTCTGTAATGTCCTGATTGATAGGTTGTCAGAATTTTATCATCCTCCTTGAAGGCCCCGAGCAGCTGGCCGCGTCCGTCGTTGTTTAGGCGCATCACAGACTCCTCGAAGTAGACATTGATGGCGCTGAGGGTGGAGACGCCCTCTTTGCTCTTGGAGATGGAGGAGATGGGGTAACGGGTCAGCAGGTTGCCCAATGCTGAACGGTTCTTGACAGCCAGCGAGCTGAAGTCAAAGTCGAATTCCCGTTTCTTGAGCTTGGGCTTCGGGCGCAGCTTGATATGGATGACTTCAGCCTCCCCGTTGGGGTTGGAGGTGAAGTAGAGCACCTTGGACCCCGGCTTGCCTTTGGTCAGGTCGTACTCTTTGTCGCGGGAGATGCCGCCGACGGCAAAACGCTTGACCATGGCAGGCCCATTGGAGCCGTTGAGATATACCATATTATATATACGACGGTCGTCGCCCCGCTTGAAGACCTCCACGTGGAGGATGTTCTTGCCATAGAAATGCTTGTCGGAGACACGGTTGACCGAGAACTTGCCGTCTTCACGGAAAACGATGACCTCATCCAGGTCGGAACAGTCGCAGGCGAACTCCACGTCGTCGTCTTTCTTCAGGCCCGTGCCCACGAAACCCTCTTTCTTGTTGACATACAGCTTCTGGTTGGTGACGGCCACCTCGGAGGCGATGATGGTGTTGAAGTTCTTGATTTCCGTCCTGCGCTCGCGACCGGCCCCGTATTTCTTCTTCAGCTGCTTGAAATAGTTGACCGTATAGTCCACGATATGAGCCAGATGGTTCTCCACCTCTTCGATGTTCAGCTCGATGTCGGCGAGGTCCTGCTCTGCCTTCTTGATGTCGAACTTGGAGATTTTGCGGACAGGCTTCTCACAGAGGGCCAGCACATGGTCGCGGGTGATCTCCTGCTTGAAGAGCGGCCGGTAGGGGTCGAAGGCACGCTCGATGTTGTCAATCTGGATGTCCCAACTCTCCGTGTCTTTTTCCAATTCCTTATAGATGCGTTTCTCGAAGAAGATCTTCTCCAAAGAGATCTTGTGCCATTTGTCGTTTAACTCCTGAAGCTCAATCTCCAGCTCTTTCCGCAGCAGGTTGAGGGTGTTCTCCGTGTTGATGCGCAGGATGCTCTTGACATCGGTGAAGACGGGCTTGCCGTCCCAGATGACGCAGGCGTTGGTGGCGTAGGCTATCTCACAATCCGTGAAGGCATACAGGGCATCGATGGTCTGGTCGGGCGACACGTTCGGCAGCAGGTGCAGGAAGATCTCCACATGCTCGGCCGTGGTATCGTCAATCTTCTTGATCTTCAGCTTATTGGCTTTGACGGCCTTGGTGATGGAGCCGATGAGCTTGACGGTGTTGGTTCCGTAAGGTATCTCGGTGATACATAGGGTCTTATTGTCAACGATGTTGATGCGGGCGCGGTTGAGGACTTTGCCTCCTTGCGCACCATCGTTGTATTTGGAGACATCGGCAGTGCCGTAGGTGGGGAAGTCTGGATATATCTCGAAGTCTTTGCCCCGCAGGATGCAGATGGAGGCGTCGATGAGCTCCAAGAAGTTGTGTGGCAGGATCTTGGTGGACATGCCAACGCCGACGCCTTCTACGCCTTGTGCGAGCAGGAGCGGGAACTTGACGGGCAGTGCGATGGGTTCGCGGTTACGGCCGTCGTACGACACTTGCCATTCGGTGGTCTTGTGGTTGAAGACGACCTCCTTGGCGAAGGGTGAGAGGCGTGCCTCTATGTAACGGGGCGCCGCAGCCGGGTCACCCGTCAGGATGTTACCCCAGTTACCCTGCGTGTCGATGGCATAGTGCTTCTGTCCCAGCTGCACCAAAGCAGCATAGATAGACTGGTCGCCATGGGGGTGGTATTTCATGGTGTTACCGACCACGTTGGCCACCTTGTTGAAACGGCCATCCTCCAACTCGTCCATGGAGTGCAGGATACGCCGTTGCACCGGCTTCAGTCCGTCATACACATCCGGTATGGCGCGGTCCAGAATGACGTAGGAGGCGTAGTCCAAATACCATTCGCGGTACATGATGTCCGCGTAAATCAGTTTATGCAAATCAGAAGTGTCTTCCACAGGCTCACTGGCAACACCTTCTTCCAATTCTTCTTTCGGGTCTTCTGACATAGGTTATAGGTTAGGCTGGTTTAAGGTTGCAAAAATACAAAAAAAATGCGAGCGAGAGATGTTTCCCACTTTCAGAAATCAAACAAAAATAGAGAATAGGAGAAGTCGCGGTTGCGCTTCTGTCGCGGCTACAGGTGCACGATGAGCTCGCAGATGAGGCGGTCTTTGTCGTTGGTCACCGTTTTGCGGAAGAAGTACTTCTCGTAGTCGAAGCGGATGCCGGCGCGGACGGGCTTCTCCACGAAGATGAGCGTCAGTCCACTGGTGATGCGCTGGCAGAAGGTGTCGTAGGTGAAGTGCCCGTGGTCGTCCGCTATGCCGTTGCAGTTGGGGGTGATGGCGTCGTAGCGGAGGGAGAGGGCTATGTTGGAGAGCGCCTTTTTTTGGATGTTGAACTTGTAGTAGGCGAACCCATACAGGGCGTGGGTGGGGGTCATGCCTGGCTCGGCGTACCACTTGTAGATATATTCCGACTCCAGATGCAGGTTGCGGATGTCGTAGGCAATGCCGGCGTCCATGACATGCATGCGCAGCGTGCCAGGGATGGCAGCGGCATAGTTCAGCGAGAGGGTGAACCCCTTGAAGAATCCGAACGTGCCGCGGGCCACATAGTTAAGCCGCTTCTGGAATTGTCCCTGCCGGCTGAACCCCGCGCTGTTGAAGACGCCGGCCTTCAGGGTGAAGGGCACCACCTTGTCCCACTCATAGCTGATGACGCCGCCCACATCGCTCCAGGCGGTGATCTTCTGGGTCAGGAATGACTTGTCGGAGAAATAGTATTGGTAGGGGGCTAGCAGGTTCTCATTGCTGAAAGGCAGCTTGTCGTAGCCGATAAGGATGGACAGCCCTTTGACAGGTTTGTATTGTGCGAAGATGGCCACGGGCGAGAACTTGCCGCCGAAGGTGAGGTCCACCAAGGCCATGTAGGAGAAGCAGGGATGAACGCTGCCATAGACACCGATGCGGGTGTGGCGTAACTCAAAATGCTGTCCCCAGGTGTTGGTGTTCAACTCATAACGCCCCAGCACGGTGGCCGTGAACTTGGGGATGTAGTCTTTCTTGGTGAAACGCTTGGCATGATGGACGGAGTCTCTCTTCGGCAGGGTGTCTTGCTGGGCACATAACGGCAGACAGCCCAAGACTGCCCATAGTAGAATCAGACAATAGAACTTCCGCCCCATATCGTAATGATCAGTGATAACGCCAGTTGCCGTTTATGTCGCCTCCGAAGTAGTCTTCCGGTTCGGGATCGTAGATGTCGCGTTGGGGTTGCAGCTTGCGCACCAGCCGCATCTTCCAGTTGGTGTCGTGCGGCTCTCCATATTTGTTGGAATGCAGCAGCTCATAGTCGTTGCCCACCAAGGCGGGGTCGTAAAAGACGAACTTGACATTGGACTGGTTGTCGAGATAGTAGTAGTGCCAGACCTCATAGGGCAGGGTGACGGGGTCGGAGGGGATCTCCAGGATGTCGTTAGGCTGCCCATATTGCAGATAGACGCGCCCCCGGTCGGTGCGGTATCCCTTGACCTGCACGCTGCCGAAGCGCTCTTGCACGATGTCCACCATCTTCTTGTATTTCAGCCAGGCCTCTTCCGGATGGGAAGGATTGCGCGCCAGCCAGAAGGAGTAGAAGTAGCGCTGTAATTGCTCGGTGGTAACCGTCTTCATACGCTTGGCGAAGAACTCGCGCTCCATGGTGCTGGCAATGGGGTAGAGACACAACACCGCCTCTTCCAGGGCCGGCCGGTCGGTCATGTTGCTGACGAAAGAGTCGTCGATGACCACATCGTTGTAGCGGCTGATCTCAAAGTGAACGGAGGGGTTGCTCTTTTGGAAGAAGACCTTGTTGATGAACAACGGCTGGTCCCCATCCAACAGCTCCACCACCGCATTGTAGTTGCCTGACGGCAGCATGAAGGTGTTGAACCGTTCGAGAATCAGGATGACGTCGTTGGATTGCACTTTCTTGGTGATGATGTTCTCCGGTTGTGCCGCCAGCTTGTTCTCTGCATACTCGATGTAACATTTGGCGGTAAGCTCCTTGTCGGCCCCCACCACGTCCTTGGTGTTGTAGATCTCCACCGCAAAGGGAAGGACGTACTGAGTTTCGGGCACGTAGTTGTTGAACAACGGAGGGAGGCATACCCCATATTTGACGAACAGGTCTGAGGGCTCGGGGATGGACATGGAGGAGTACAGGGAGATCCGGGAGGAGGAGATCTTGTCTGCTGGGAAGTCGATCTGGGTGTAGTCGATGTATTTCAACTCCACAGAGTCGCGGTGTAGGTCCTTGAGGGTGAAGTGTAGATAGTAATCCCCGTTGTCCACCGGCAGATTGTTGATGTTGGCGAAGTCGGGCTTGCCAGCCTTGGCGCTGTCGGTGAAGAGGTCGGAGGTGAGAATGTAGTGCAGGCCGGTTACCACGGAGTCGTCTTTGACCACATCCACTTGGATTTCCACTTCAGCAAAGTAATGCCCTTGGCCGTCGGGTGCGTATTGCACCGATTCGCCTCCGATGATGAAGGAGAACTCGATATAGGGCTGTTTGGCGGGTGTGCAGTAGGCTTTGTGGCTGATGAAGGCTCGCATGTTCTGAGCATGGAGGCCGGCCGTCAGCAGGGCAAAGAGACCCAGTAGTAAGATGGTGCGCTTCATGGCTATCTGATTTTTTTGGATATCTCATCCACCAGGCTGTCGATGGGCAGTCGGTATTGCTGCATCGAGTCGCGCTCGCGGACAGTGACCGTGTTATCTTCTTTGGTTTGGTTGTCAATGGTGATGCAGAAGGGGGTGCCGATGGCATCCTGACGGCGGTAGCGGCGACCGATAGCGTCCTTGTCCTCGTACTGCACCATGAACTCTTTCTTCAGCTTGTCGAAGATCTCCTGTCCGATTTCCGGGAGGCCGTCTTTCTTCACCAACGGCAGGATGGCAGCCTTGTAGGGCGCCAACTTGGCCGGCAGACGCAGCACGGTGCGCAAGGAACCGTCTTCCAGGGTCTCTTCCGTATAGGCATTGCTGAAGACAGCGAGGAACATACGGTCCACCCCAATGGAGGTCTCGATGACGTAAGGTATGTAGTTTTCGTTGGACTCAGGGTCGAAATAGCGAAGCTTCTTGCCGGAGTATTGCTCATGCTGTGACAGGTCGAAGTTGGTGCGGGAGTGGATGCCTTCCAACTCCTTGAAGCCGAAGGGGAACTTGAACTCGATGTCGGTGGCGGCGTTGGCGTAATGGGCCAGCTTCTCGTGGTCGTGGAAACGATAGTTCTCCGGTGCAATGCCCAGGTCGGTGTGCCATTGCAGGCGGGTCTGCTTCCAGTAGTCGAACCATTTGAGCTCCTCGCCGGGCTTGACGAAGAACTGCATCTCCATCTGCTCGAATTCCCGCATACGGAAGATGAACTGCCGCGCTACAATCTCATTGCGGAAGGCCTTGCCGATCTGGGCGATGCCGAACGGCAGCTTCATGCGGCCAGTCTTGTAGATGTTCAGGAAGTTGACAAAGATACCTTGGGCCGTTTCCGGACGCAGGTAGATGGTGTCGGCGCCGTCGGAGACGGAACCCAGCTTGGTGGCAAACATCAGGTTGAACTGGCGGACGTCCGTCCAGTTGCGCGTGCCAGAGACCGGACATACGATGCCGAGCTCTTCGATCAGCGACTTGAGTCCTGCCAGGTCGTTGGCATTCATCATCGTGGCAAAACGCTCTTTGATGTCGTCGATCTGCTTCTGATACTGCAGCACCCGACCGTTGGTCTCGCGGAACATCTTTTCGTCGAAGTTCTCAAAACGCTTTCTGGCCTTCTCCACCTCCTTGTTGATCTTGTCCTCGATTTTCTGGATGTGGTCCTCGATCAACACGTCGGCACGGTAGCGCTTCTTGGAGTCCTTGTTGTCGATGAGCGGGTCGTTGAAGGCATCCACATGGCCGGAAGCCTTCCAGATGGTAGGATGCATGAAGATGCAGCTGTCCAAGCCCACAATGTTCTCGTGGTACTGTACCATGGCTTTCCACCAGTATTGCTTGATGTTGTTCTTCAGCTCCACACCGTTTTGACCGTAGTCGTAAACGGCACTCAACCCATCATAAATCTCACTCGACGGGAAAATGAAACCATACTCTTTAGCGTGTGCTATAATCTGTTTGAAAAGATCTTCGTTGTTTGCCATATTTGTTTATTCAAAGGTGAATGATATTTGTAAAATCTTGGATTTCAATGATGTGACACTGGTGGCGTACATGTTGTCCTCCTCCTTGAGAAGGTTGACAAAGCCAAATGACATCTTCAACTCCGTGGAGAACTTGAAGTAGGTGCAGTAGAAGTCGAAGCCGATGCCGGCAAACCCTTGGAAGTCGTTAGGATACAGTTTGAGGATGATCTCCTGCGGGTTGGACGACTGTTTCTTGGCGGCGGAGATGAGGTCGAGGCTGTACTGGGCACCCGCGATGACGTAGGTGCGGATGTTGTTCATCATTCGCGACGACTTGAATTTGATCATCAGGGGTAGGTCCAGATAGACGGATTCGGCGTTTTTCTTGGTGACCAGCTGGTTGCCAGACTGGTATAAGATGGAGTAGTTGACGATACGGTCGCCGAAGGCCAGTCCCGGGATGAAGCGCAGGTCGAAATATTTGCCTAGGCGCAGGTTGGTGACAATGCCGAGGTTGAAGCCAGAGAGCGGACTGGTGTTGACGACCATCAGAGAGTCGTATTCGGCCAGGTTTGGCTTGGAGGCGATGGTGAAGTCGAACTGGTTGTAGCCGATCAAGAAGCCGAAGTGAAAGGTCTTCTTGTCATATTTCAAGAGGTTTGGCACGCCGAATGACCAGCGGTTGGATTGTCCGAACAAGGAGGTAGAACAGATGGCCAAAAGCAATGCCAGCACACAGATTCGTTTTTTCATAGCCGTTGATTCAAATGCTCTATATAACGATAAAACCAGAAGTTTAGTATGCTCTGTGAGGGTTACAGGCTGGTGGCCGTGTCGTCGGCATGGCGGGCGAACTCGGATTTGAGATGTGCCACGTTGACGGGTACCACGCCCAGATATTCGCATACAAGACCGCCGGCGATGTTGGCAGCCAGGCAGGTATCTTGGATGGAACTATGCTTGAGCAGGAAGAGGGTGGCGACGGCAATGACGGTGTCGCCGGCACCTGACACGTCGCTGACATGACGCTGGAAGGCCGGATGATGGTAGAAGATGTCTTCCTTCCGGTCGTAGAAGGCGATACCCTTGGCGGACATGGTGATCATCACCTTGTCGATGTTCTTCTGGTTGGCGAAGTTCTTGGCGATTTCGTGGATGTCGTCCAAGGAGAGCTCCACGGTGTCTTCAATCTGGATGCCGTGTGCGAGCTCTTTCAGGTTGGGCTTGAAGAGGTCCACGTTGGCGTAGTTGCTGAAGTTGCGGCGTTTGGGATCCACTGCCACGAAGATGTTCTTCTCTTTGGCAAAGCGGATGATCTCCTCGATGAGATTCTTGGAGAAGAGGCCCTTGTCGTAGTCTTCAAAGATGATGGCATCGATGGGATGGTGCTCGATAAGCTGTTCGATGGTGGTGAGGAACTGACGTTGCTCACGCTCTTTGAGCATCTCCACCTTCTCGTCATCCACGCGGACGATCTGCTGCCCGTTGCCGATGATGCGGTATTTGACGGTGGTGCGGCGGCCGAACATGGGGACGATACCCACGGAGTCCATGTCTGCATCTTCCAGCAACTCATAGAGGATCTTGGCCTTGTTGTCACTGCCGATGACAGAGCACAGGATGGGGTTGGCGCCGAGGGCTTTCAAGTTGAGGGCCACGTTGGCCGCACCGCCTAAGCGATGGCTTCTCATCTGTGCGTTGACGATGGGCACGGGAGCCTCCGGGCTGATGCGGTTGACCTTGCCTTCAATGTAGCAGTCAATCATGGCATCGCCGACAACTAATATGTTGGTGTTCTGAAACTTGTCGAAGTGATTATTAACGATTTCAATATCCATACCTCAAAATTTTTTAGGTTGCAAAAATACAAAAAATAGCGACATCTTGGCACGGGATCACAGGGTGGCGGTGCAGTTTAGCGATTTGGGCATGTCGATATCTTCTTTTAGCTTGATAAACAATGCTTTATCTTTGTCTGGATCGCCGGTTCCGAGGTCCATGTCGTGCGTGAACTGCAGGGCTATCCGGTCTTGGGAGAAGCCGAATTGGGCGTAATAGGCTGTCAGCGTGTCGTCGGCGGGGATGAGCAGGGCGGCGGCCAGTTGTAGATCGCGGCAGTGGTCCAGGGCTTGGCGCACCAGCTCGGCGGCAATGCCCTGTCTCCGGTATTCCGGCAGGGTGGCGATGGCGTACAGGTAGCCCACCTGGCCCAGCTCCGTCTCACAGAGGATGAGGAAACAGGTGCCCGCCACCCGGCCCTCTTCGCGATGCAGGAAGGCCCGGTCTTGGGCGTAGTAGCGAGCCAAAAAGGAGTGCACAAAGGCGGGCTCGTCGCCAAAACAGCGCGTCCACACCTCCACAATCTCGTGCATGGTCCGGTCGAAGGCGACGGCCGTGAGCTTTTTCTCCATGGCGATGGGCTGATACGACTCTTTGGACTGTCGCAAGCCGGGAAGCCCCATGTCCTCTTCCCGGTTGATGTGGCGGTAGGCGTCTGGCAGATGCTGCGCAAACTGCTGGGCCATCATGGGATATACCCCCTCGTAGCGGGTGTCCGCCTTCTCGATATGGACGCAGAAGGTCTCTCCGTTGAGGGGCGACCCGTAGGTGAAGGCTATGGGCACTCCCTCCGACAGGAGGATCCCGCCTTGGAGGTGCAGCGCGTCAAAGTGCTGGAACGCTTTCCGTATTACCGCCTGCTCGGCCACCTGCTGTTCCGAACTAGTCCCCTTGGCGTGCTGCCACCGCTGCTCGAGCTGGAGGCATGCCCCAAACCACTGCTCGGAGAGGGGCTCGTAGCTGTAGTCGTAACTCTTCACGAACTTGTTGACATGATTGCGCTTGGCGGCCAGCTTCTTGCCTTTGTAGGTCCGGAATTGGACCGTCTCATAGAGGTAATCGTCATAGTCGCGGTTGTGGTCAAAGCCCCACTGGCCGGGCTGATGCTCTTGCAGCCATGGTAGGTCCTCTTCCGACAAGTTGATGAGCGTGAGCGGTGCGGAGCCGCTATCTTCCTGCAACAGCTGGAGCAACGCCGGCAGCCGTTCTGTCCGGAGGTCCGGCAGTATCATGTAGCCTCTTCGTCCTTCCCCATAGATCTGGCAGCTGACCACGAGCCGGTCTTCCACCACCGCCCACTGGGTACGGTAGAAGTCCTGCCAGCAGAATAGGCTTGTGAAGGACTGGTCGCAGATGCGGCATCCCTGCGGCTGATACTGCTGGAACAGCTCCTGGTCGGTTATCCGTATGGGCTGGAAGGGTATGGACATGGCTATTGTTTGATGATTTTGATGCGGGTATGATGGTTGATGACGAGGATGTAGAGGCCGCTGGCGAAGTTGGACAGGTCGAGGCTTCCCTGGCGGGTCTGGAGCAGCCGTCGGCCGGAGAGGTCGAAGAGTTCCAGGCTGCTGACCTCCTGCTTGGGGAGGCACTGCACCATCCCCGTGGTGGGGTTGGGATATACTTGGAACAAGGATTCTGCGGGTTGGGGGATGTCTGTGCCGTGGGGCAGGGGCGCGCTGCCGAAGAAGAGGGATACGCCCCCGGCGTAGTTGCCGATGAGCAGGTCGGGGCGTCCGTCGTTGTCCAGGAACCCTACGGCGGCGCCGCAGCGGATGCCTTCGCGCAGTCGGTAGGGCGTCCCGTCGATGGTCTCGGCCAGCGTCTGTTCGGCCAGCGTGAAGGCGCCGTCGAGGTTGCCGTCAATATCTTTGTAGTACAGGATGCGGCCGCTCTCGCTGCCACAGAAGAGTACCGTGCCACGTTGCGGGTCGCGGAAGAAGCAGGGCACGCTGTGGCCGAAGTAGGACTGGCTGAAGTCGCGCACATCCACCTGTCCTAAGGTGTCGGTGATCCACTCGAAGTCCATGATGCCACAGATGCCAATGTTGCGGTAGTAGCTGATGAGACCGCGTCGGTTGCCGATGAGCAGGTCGGCACGCCCGTCCATGTCCAGGTCGAAGAGCTGGGGCGTGCTGTACTCCCCGACGTCAATATCCTTGTAATGGCTGGTGATCATGCCCTCCCCAGTCTCGATGCGGACATTCGGTACCCATAGCAGGGTGCCGTCCTGGTTGCCACAGAGCATGTCGGGAAGGCCGTCGCCGTCCAGATCCCCGAAGGTGGGGTGGAGCGCCTGCAGGTTCAACGCCCGCAGATGGCCGAAGTCGTCATCTGCCAGCTGGAAGGCAGGCTGGGCACTGCTGCCTATATTGCGGTAATAGCGGATCGAGGAGGAGAAGCTGCTGGTGAGGAAGCCTTGGTCGAGCCGGGCGCTGTCGAACTCTCCGTAGTTGGCCAGGAAGAGGTCTGTGAGCCCATCGTCGTCCCAGTCGTAGAGCACCGGCCGGCAGCCACTGCCCACATCGATCATGTCGCCCTGCAGGTAGTCTTTCTCGACCAGCGTATATTGTTGTGCCAGGGTGTCGTAATCGTATCGCCATAGGCTCTCCCGGTCTTGCGACTTGCTCAGGGAGGGATCAGACGGTGAGATGAGCAGGGAGGGACGAACTTTGCCTGGCAGGGTGACCAGCGCCGGTGCGGGCATGGAGTAGAGCTCCACGGGTGCATGGGCGGGGAAGATTGTGTCTTGGAAGTCCATCCATGCCTCCGTGTCGGTGCCTCCGTTGTGCAGGTAGATGAGGTGGGGAGAATCCACATCCCCCACCAGCAGGTCGTGGGTGCCATCCCCGTCCACGTCGGTCCACAACAGGCTGGAGCCCGTGTGGCGGAGCGGACCGTCACCTTTGTCGCTGCAGTCGGTGAACAGCGTGATGGTGTTGTTGTCGTCGGCCTCGGAGAAATGCCCCCAACAGCTCTCTTCCAGTCGCAGGTCGAAGAGCGCCGGGTCGCTGGCGTGGTTGCGCAGATAGTGCACATACTTGCCCAGCACCCAGAAGTTGAGGATGTCCGTTCGGCCGTCCCCGTCAATGTCGTCCACCACGAGATAGTCGTCCGGTGAGGCGTACAGGTTGACATAGCCGTTGTAGTACCAGGCGGGTAGCTGCTCGGTGACCAGACTGAAGTTCAAGGTATCGGTGGAGGTGTTGCGGTAGACGCGGATGCCTGCAAGCCCGTAGGTGAAGATGTCGTGCCGGCCATCCCCGTCGTAGTCTTTGAAGATGGCCCAGTCGTGAAGGTTCGGGAAGCAGCGCAGGTATTGGGGCGCGTAGTGGTAGCGACCGTCGCGCAGCAGGAAGGGGAGAAGGCGGTTGCCATGTTTCTCGAAGGCCACCAGGTCGTCGGTTCCGTCGAGGTCCAAGTCGAGGGGAGAGCAATAGACGGAGTTGATGCCGCCGGCCCAAGGCTGGGCAAGGGTGTCGGAGGACTGCACGACCAAAGGCTCTTGGCTGCGGGTGAAGCCGTAGTCAAAGAGGTCGGTTTGTGCGTAGGGGAGGAGACTGTGAAGACAGAGCCACCACGCGAGGACAAGGCGTTTCTTCATATGGGCTATCGGACGCGGAGGCGTTGGCCTTCCCGGATGAAGTCGCTGCGCAGTCGGTTGAGCTTCTTGATTTTGGAGACGGTGGTGTGGTACTTCTGGGCTATCCTGCCGAGGTTGTCACCCTTGCGGACTCTGTAATAGACGGCACTGCTGGCGGGCTTTGTCGTCTGGGCGATCTGGGCCGGGTCGGTCTTGGCCGGGGTCGGCGTGGAGACCGCATAGCCGGAGATGTAAAGGGTGTCGTGCTTCAAGGTGTAGTTGTCGAAGTCCACGATGCGGTTCGGGTTGATGTCGTTGCCCAGGTAGCGGGTTTCGAAGTGCAGGTGGGAGCCGTAGCTGCGGCCGGTGTTGCCACCCAGTCCGATGATGTCGCCAGCCTTGACGATCTGGCCGGGGTTGACGAGCCGCTTGGAGAGGTGGGCATAGTAGGTCTCCAGCCCGTTGTCGTGGCGGATGACCACCAGGTTGCCGTAGCCACCGGTGTTGTTGCCTTTGGAGATGCGTACCATGCCGTCGAAGGCTGCCGCGATGGGCGTGCCCACAGGAAGACCCAAGTCCACCCCGCGGTGCATGCGGCGGTGACGCCAGCCATAGTTGGAGGTGATCTTGTAGTTGGCCGGATGATGGTAGCCCGTCAGGATCAGCGTGTCGCGCGGCGCGGAGCCCTGATGACGGTAATGAATGGTGATGATGTCGAAGTTCTGATAGCGTGTGAAGCCCGGCATCCAGTTGAAATAGGTGAACAACATACCGTCACCATGATCGATATTGTCATAGTAGTCCTTGTCGTCAGTGTCAAAAGCCAATCCCAACGAGTCGACGGGTATCTGCGCATCTATGCGGGCAGTGTCGTTGACAACGTTGAACTGGATGTGGTCCTCTTGACTGAATGCGGCTTGGAATACGAAGGATAGGCAAAATAAAATGGTGAGATATCTTACGTAGGTGTTGTGCATAATTTTCTAGTGGCGTTTTTTTGGTTTGGGACTGTGTCTTTGTTTGGTGCTGTGTTTCTTGATGTAGTAGGTGGTGGTTCTGGAAGTGGAGGCGTTCCAACGAGGGCTCTTGGTCCTCTGACGCGAATAACGGGGCGCCTTTTTGGTGGTCTGCTTGGAAGAGTTGCAGGATGGCGCCGCGATGCTGAGAACAAGGAAACAAACCAGCATTCCTAGGATATAAGGCAGCTTTCTCTTTTTCATCGTCATGTTATTTTTGCAAGGCTGCAAAGATACACTTTTTTCAGTTATGGGAGTCGAAAAGTGCTTCCATGAGGCCATTTTTTTTGAAAAAGTATAATTATTTCTCTGATTGATAAGGTCTTATAAAAAAATCACAGTAGGATGACGAACCAATAAATAAAAAATGTATTTTTGCCGCCGCTTTCGGGATGTTAGCCCAGTCGGTTTAGAGCGCTGCCTCCACACGGCAGAGGTCATTGGTTCGAATCCAATACATCCCACCAGAACAGATGGTTCCCGCCATCTGTTTTTTTTTGGTAATTATATACCTGATGGCACAGACTCCCCTTTCGCGGCGGGCACGTTATCAGCATCATGACAAGTGTCACCCGCGCCGCGAGTTTCATCCCGCGCACATGCCTTACCCCACACTGCAGTATGGGGTAGGACGGAGCCCGAGTCATCGTCGCACCGCGGGAGTCATTTGCCTCAAGGCACTTGTACGAACCCGGTGCGAAATGGAGGAACTTCGCAGGATGCCATCTGATATCGACACATAGGTGCGTAAAAAAAAAGCGCCCCCGAGAGGAGGCGCTTGGTGTATAGAGACAGGAAGATTACTCTTTGGTGAATCTTTGAGTGGAGGTTCCGTTGGCGGTCATGATGCGGGCAAAGTAGTTGCCGGCAGCGAGAGAGCTCACATTGATGGCGTTCATGTTGTCTCTCTCAACCATGAGCAGCTGACCTTGCATGTTGTAGATCTCCACGCTTTCGATAACCTCATCGGTAGCAATGTTGAGGGTGGAGTGTACCGGATTCGGATAGATGTTGAATTCAGCATTGTTCTCCTCGATACCGGTGTTGTTGCCAACATATACGTTGTCAATCCAGACGTTATTGCCATAGGCGCTTCTGAATTCGAATTTCAGGATGACTTGCTCTTTGTTCGCGATGGAGGAGAGGTCCACAATCTCGGTGCGCCATTGGCTTTCCGTAGGAATATAGTTGGAAGTGGTGGAAGAGGCCGTGGCCAATGCTTGACCGCTCTTATTGAAGATGGGAGTCCACGTATTACCACAATCGGTGGAGTAAAGCACGCGGAGTCTTTCGCTCTGGTTTTGGTATTGTCTGTAAGCTACGTCAAAGGCCAATACAGGGTTGTTGAATCCGGAGATGTCCTTGTAGGGCAGGTAGAGTTCATCGATGACGCCGTTGTCAAGGTTATAGGCATTGAAGACCACGGCACCGCCGTGACTGCCACTGGTGATTTCATAGGCAAAGAGGATGTCGTTGGCAACAGCCCAGGAGGAAGGAATGCCACTGGTGAAGTTCTCCTCGATGGTGGAAGCGGTGGGAGTAGAGAGAACCGTAAAGGATTTGTTTGTGGTGTTCCATACGGGATCAGGATCGTCAATACCGTTCACTTGATCAATCGTAATAGAGTAAGTGTGGGCACCCTCGGTGCTGGTGGTGATCTGCGGAAGGGTGACGGTCTGCACGGCCCATTTGCTCAAGTTGCCAGTCCAGTTGAAAGTGGAGGTTTGGCCATCGAAGTTGAGGGTAAGGGTGGCGGAGGTCAGAGGCTCGTTACCGACATTTTGGAGTCTGAAGGTCGGGGTGATGGTGGCATCGCAATAGAAGGGAGGATTGAACCCTTCGATGTCAAATGCCATGGCGTTGTTGGAGAGGTTGTTGTTGAAACCGGCAGGGTTGAGCGCGTTAGCGGCTGCGTACAAGCCTTCAGTACTCTGCTGGCCCACCTCATAGACCAGACGGTTGGAGGCGATCATGTAAACGGTAGGGAAGTATTGAATGTTGTAGTTGTTGTCAAAGGAGGTGGTGTTCGGAGACATGTGCAACGGAATGATCGGGTATTCCACGCCATTGAGCCAATTGCCTTGGGTGGCTTGACCGCTGGCATCAGCACCGGTACCAGTTAAAGAGGCGTAAGTGCCGTAGCTGCCTTCGATGCCTATGACGCGCACTTCGTTGGTGCCGTTAGGACCGTAAAGGGAGAATAGGTTCTCGAAATAGCCTTTGTTGTGGAAGCTCCAGCAAGGACCACACCAAGTGGCGAATACATCAATGAAAACCGGATAGCCGGCATCCGTCCAATCGTACAATACGATAGGCGTGGTGGTGTTCATGCTACCGTCGGCCTTGTTGATCTCATAGAGCGTGAAGTTAGGAGCACTACTGTAATCCGGCAACTGTGCGAAGGTGGTCATGCCCATGGCACAGAGGAAAAGAAGTAAAAATAATTTTTTCATAAGAATTTTTTTTGTGTTTAAAATAATAATATGATTTGCGTTTTTTGTTGAAAGCGCAAAAATATAAAAAAGAATGAAAATATGTGGTTTTTTAGAAAAAAAAATATTGGGATGGAAGAATGCCCTAGGATTGTGGGTTCAGCAGATGCCAGGCTTTTTCGGAAGCCAGCTGCTCAGCCTGTTTGATGGATGTCCCGTCGCTCTCAGCCACCACTTCTTCGCCAATCATAATCCGGGAGTGGAAGCCATGACCGCTGCCATCTTCGGTGGGATGGTTGTGAAAACGGATGTTTTTATGTTGTCGTTGTGCCCAGATGAACATCCGGCTTTTGAAGTCCACCTCTTCCTCCTTGATACTTTCGATGTCCAGATGGGTTAGGAAAATCTTTTGTATCAGAGTCTTGTATGTCTTTTTGAAGCCGAGGTCGAGAAAGATGGCGCCCACTACGGCCTCCAGGGCGTTGCCATCGATGCTGCCGCCTTGGACGTTGCTGCCGGTGGCGATCATGTCGTGAAGGCCGATCTTGGCGGCTAGCTTGTTGAGACGGGAGCGGCTGACGAGCTTGGAGCGCAGCTGGGTGAGCTGTCCCTCGGTCTCCAGCGGGTATTTGTGGAAGAGGTAGTCGGCAATGACAGTGCTGAGCACGGCATCGCCCAGATATTCGAGCCGTTCGTTGTTGAACTTGCCGAAATGCTGGTCCTTTTGGGTGATGGAGCGATGGGTGAGGGCAATCCGATAGGGTTCGACATTGCGGATGCGGATACCGAAGATGTTTTTGAAATAGCGTCTGATGTCCTGATCCGTCTGTGCCATGGTGGTCGTCTATCCGCGATAGCGTTTGTAGAGAAGGGTGACGTTATGGCCTCCGAACCCGAAGGAGTTGGAGAGGACGGTGTTGATGGGGTGTTGTACGGGGCCGTCGGCACAGAAGTTCCAGTCTTGCGGGATGCGTTCGTCCAGATGCTCGATGTTGATGGTCGGGTGGACGGTGTTGTGCTGGATGGACTTGAGGATGGCCACGGACTCGATAGCGGGGCCGGCGCCGAGCAGGTGGCCGGTCATCGATTTGGTGGAGTTGAGCAGCAGTCTGCTGGCATGGTCGCCGAAGGTGTTCTGGATGGCGATGCACTCGGCAAGGTCGCCCTGCGGGGTGGAGGTGCCGTGCATGTTGATGTAGTCCACCTCTTCGGGGCGGACGCCGCCGTCCTGCATGGCGAGGCGCATGGAGGCGGAGGCGCTGTGGCCGTCGGGGGCGGGCGCGGTAATGTGGTGCGTGTCGGCCGTCATGCCGATGCCGCAGAGCTCACCGTAGATACGGGCGCCGCGGGCCAAGGCGTGATCCAGACGCTCGAGGATGAGCGTCGCGGCGCCCTCGCCCATCACGAAGCCGTCACGGTCACGGTCAAAAGGCCGCGAGGCATGCACATAGTCATCGTTGCGTGTGGAGAGCGCATGCATCGCATTGAAACCTCCAATGGCCGTCTCGTTGACACTCGCCTCCGTGCCACCCGTGATGATGACGTCAGCCTTGCCCAGCTGGAGGAGATGAAAGGCATCCCCAATGGCGTTCGCCGCCGAAGCACACGCCGCCGAGGTGATGTAGTTCGGTCCCTCAAAACCATATTTTAAGGATATATGGCCCGAGATGACATCCCCCAAGACCTTGATGAGCAGGTAGGGACTGAATCTCGGGACGCGGTTGCTCTCCACGAAAGCAATCGCACTATCCATCATCGAGGTGAAACCCCCGATGCCGGAGCCGATGATGACTCCCACACGCTCCTTGTTGACCTGCTCCAGGTCCAATCCCGAATCCTGAAGCGCCTCCATGGTGCTCACCATGGCAAACTGCGCACACGGATCCATCCGCTGCAGACTCTTCTTCGGGATGAAATCCGTGATGTTCAGATTCTTGACCTCGCAGGCGAAGCGCGTGTCAAACTTCTCTGGATTGAAATGAGTAATGGGCCCCACCCCTGAAACACCTTTCAGCAGTGCAGCCCAGTACTCATCAACGTTATTCCCGATGGGGGTTATTGCCCCCATGCCGGTAATAACAACTCGTTGAAGTTCCATAAAGAAACAAAAGTATTATTTCTCAGCTACTAATTTTTCAATGGCATTGATGGCATCACCCACCGTGATGATGTTTTCCATTTCCTCCTGCGGCATCTTGATGCCGAAAGCGTTTTCAAAATCCAATACCAATTCTGCGGTGTCCAGAGAATCCGCACCTAAATCATCAGAGAAACTTTTTTCCGGTGTTACATCAGCCGGGTTCACACTCAGTTTGTCGGCAATGATGGTCTGTACTTTTTCTAAAATTTCTGACATAATAATAGTTTTTAAATTTGGCGGCAAAAATACACTTTTTTTAATATACCCCGACGTGTGCAAAATCATCGTTTTTTTTTGCCACTATTCCGAGGCCTCTCCTGACCCCTTGAAAATGCAGTTTCCGCCCCATATCCCGGGATTTCTCCGATTTTTCACCTTCCCAACCCCCTCCATCCACCCTTGAAACAGGGTCGAAATTATGGATGTTCTAGACCAAACATTTTTTTATCTTTTTGATTTTTAGATGGATATGATTTTTTTGAAAAAAATAATCCATGGAGTGGTGCTGGATATTGAAAAAAGTCTATTTTTGCACCCGCAAACAACGCGAGTTCTTTGAGAAAAATTATGCCGATATAGCTCAGTTGGTAGAGCAGCTGATTTGTAATCAGCCGGTCGTGGGTTCAAGTCCCTCTATCGGCTCATAGGCATAAAAAAAATATTGTTGGGAGAGTTCCAGAGCGGTCAAATGGGACAGACTGTAAATCTGCTGGCTAAGCCTTCGGAGGTTCGAATCCTTCCTCTCCCACTTGTTTTTTATGCGGAAGTAGCTCATTTGGCAGAGCGACAGCCTTCCAAGCTGTAGGTGGCGGGTTCGAGCCCCGTTTTCCGCTCCCATTTTTTTCATATCATTCATTTCATTAAATCATAATTGTGTTTGTTTTTGGAGTGCAGAAATGCACTCCTTTTTTTGTGTTTGCCCGTCTCCCTAATTTTTTATATTTTTGCCGCGCTATATAATTATATTGTATGCATCTTGATTTTATCCTGCAAAAATTGGAAGGCAAAAGAGTTATCATCCTAGGTTACGGCCGCGAAGGTAGCTCTTCCTATCATTTTATACGTCGCTATTTCCCCACGATGGACATCACCGTCTCCGATAAGAGCGAGACGCTCTCCCGCGAGGACTTCCTGGGAGATGAACATCTGACCCTGATCACCGGCAAGCAGTACGACCGTAATCTGAACGACTACGACCTGATCCTGAAGTCGCCGGGCATCAGCTTCAGCAAGCTGGACTATCTGGTGGACACGGAGCGGATCACCTCCCAGACGGATCTTTTCCTGCAGGCTTTCCATGCGCAGGTAGTAGGCGTTACCGGCACCAAGGGCAAGAGTACCACCTCTTCGCTCATCTACCACCTCTTCAAGGAGGCGGGTCGCGAGACGATCCTTGCCGGAAATATCGGCATCCCCTTGTTCGACGTGGTGGAGCGGATGACCCCGCAGACGGTGGTGGTGGCCGAGCTCTCCGCTCATCAGCTGGAGTTTCTGCACCGCTCTCCCGACTACGCCGTGCTGCTCAATATCTATCAGGAACACCTCGACCATTTCAACTCCTTCAATAACTACCAGATTGCCAAGATCAACATCGCCCGATTCCAGGATGAGCGGAAGTTCTTTGTCTACAATGGCGATGACCCTTTGATCGAGGAGTTGGTGCAGTCGTACAACCTCAACCGCGATCGCGTCATCTTCGGCACGAAACCTCACTCCGGCATCTACGCCCGCTGTGAGGATGATGTGATCCGTTTCTACAACGGCAAGACCCTCTTGGACGAGTATGACCTCAAGGATCACACCCATCTGCCGGGGCGCCACAACTACTTCAACATCATGGCGGCGATTGCGGTGGTGCGCCAATTCGGGCTGACCCCGGCGGAGATCCTGCACGGCCTCTCCAGCTTCCATGGACTGCCGCACCGTCTGGAGCGGGTGGGCTCGTATGGGGAGATCACCTTCTTCAACGACAGCATCTCGACCATCCCGGAGGCGGCTATCGCGGCCCTCAAGGCACTGCGCAAGGTGGACACCCTCATCCTGGGCGGCTATGACCGGGGCATCGACTACTCTGGCCTGATTGAATACCTGGGCGAGAACCCTATCCGCAATGTGGCCTTCACCGGTCCCGCCGGGGAACGCATCCTCACAGAGTGGAAGGCATCATCACAGCCCCTTCCGGAGCATCTGGTTCTGGAGAACGACTACCGCCGGATTGTGGCCTTCGCCTTCGAGCACACCGCCCCTCATAAGGTCGTGTTGCTCTCGCCCGCCGCCGCCAGCTATAACCAGTTCAAGAACTTTGAGGAACGGGGCGACCTGTTCAAACAATACATTATCGAATACGCAAAAAACCATAACCTATGAAGAAAATAATCCTCGCAATCCTCCTGGCACCGCTGCTGATGATCGGTTGCCAACAGAAGGATGCCAAGTCGGCAACATCATCCGAACCGACCAAGAGTGCCGTCGTCGATCCGATGAACGAGCCGACAGATAATCAGCCTGTGGAGGAAGACCTCTCCGGCAAGGTGATCTCGCTCACGGCCCGTGATTTTAAAGAGAAGATTATCGATGTGGATGCCACCCAGGGATACCGATATAAAGGCAAAACCCCTTGTGTGGTCGATTTCTATGCCAACTGGTGCCGTCCGTGCATGAACTTCAAGCCGACCTTCCATAAACTGTCGGAACAGTATAAGGGTAAGATAATCTTTTACCAAGTGGACGTGGACAAGGCGCAGGATATCTGCTCCCTCTTTGGCATTGAGAGTATTCCCACCTTCATCTTTTTCAGTCAGGGCGCCCAGCCGCTCAAGATGGTCGGTGCCCCCACCGAGCAGGAGATGAAGAAGGCCCTGGATGACTTTTTAAGCCGCTAACTCTTGAAAAGACTTTGGTTGTTGATAATCCTATGGACGACAGTCGCGGTGTCCTATGCACAGGCCGACTGTGATGCCCTGTTGTCGCAGTTGGAGCGTTGGGAGACGCGGGTGGGAGAGCTCACCCTGGACGATCCCGAGCTGATCTCCCTGCACTATCTTTTCCTGCAGGACATCATCCGCGACCTGGACTATTTCCGGACGCGTCAGCTGCCGGCCATGACGAGATGCCCCGACAAAGACTATTACCAGGTGCGTGCCGTCTATCAGCGTGTCCGCGGCAAGGCGGATGCCAAGGAGGCGAGATTGCGCGTGTTGCGGGATCATGTGGACGACCTCTTCTACCAGAAGGCGGAAGAGGAGTTGCGCTATCAGACACTGAGCCAGTGCCATTATTTCCTGGACCGGGCCTTGCAATACAACCCCGTGCATGCAGACGCCCTCCTGCTGAAGGCGCAACTGCAGCTGCAGGATGCGAAGTATGAGGAGGCCGTGGAGACGGTACATATTATTTATACACGCGCTTCCCTCACCGAACGGCAGGAACAGCGAGTGTCAGACTTCACCCTGGAACTGTACGAACAGATGTACAACCGGGGCCAGTGGCTCGTGCAGCAAGGTCGTGCGGCCGAAGCCCTGGAAACCTTCCAGACGTTGGAACACTTCTGCAACAACATGCCCAGCGGCTACTGCAACGACGACTACTATCGCGGCATCCTTGTCTCGCGCGAGGGCGTGTACGAGTCGTACATCTCTATTGCCAAAGCAGCCGAAAAGCGCCATAACTACGACATGGCCAAGAAGTTCTACTACTATGCCGAAGAGTATAAGAAACAGATGGAACAACGGTGACAGGTGACGGTTGAGGAGCAAACTGCGACCAATAATTAAGAAACTAAGAAATTATGGCTAATGGCTAACAGCCAACAGCTAATAGCTAATAGCCATTTTCAGAATCCTGCGAAGGGGAAGAACAGGGGCGGGAGCAGCAGCAGGAACCCGATGACGATCAGGGCCAGCAGGAATTTCCAGATGAATTTGAACCATTGTGCGTAGGGGATGCGCGCCACCCCAAGGACGGCTATGAGCACGCCCGAGGTGGGGGTGATCATGTTGGTGAAGCCGTCGCCGAACTGGAAGGCCAGCACGGTCAGCTGGCGCGAGACGCCCATCAGGTCGGACCATTCAGCCATCATGGGGATGGTGAGGGCGGCCTTGGCGGAGCCCGACGGGATAATCAGGTTGAGAAGGTTTTGGACCACATACATGGAGGCGGTGGTGCCGATGCGTCCCGCATTGCCCATGCCCTGTGAGATGGCGTACAGGATGGTGTCGATGACCTTGCCGTCCTCCAGGATGACGATGATGCCGCCGGCGAGGCCGACAATCAGGGCCGCCACCATGATGTCTTTACAGCCATCCAAAAATAGTCGGATCATCTTGTCGAATTGGAAGCCGTAGGCGATGCCCACGCAGATGCCCATGGCGAAGAAGAGTCCGGCGATCTCCATCACATACCAGCCATAGCCCAGCACGCCGACCACCAGACAGGTGATGGTGAGCAACAAAAGGGTGAGGATGAAGTGATGGATGGACTTGCGGATGGCGAAGAAGCCCAGCAGCACGAAGATGCCGGTGACGATGGGCCACAGCACGACTGAGTGTGCCGTGGTGCCCAGGGTGATGGTCGTCTGCGGCATGCGGATGGAACAGAACAGCAAGACAGCACTCAGGAGGGCGAACACGATCCAGGCACGCGCCGTGGAAGGGGTCAACTCCTGGCTCGTCTCCTCCGCAGAGGCCTTGTCGCGCCAGTACTGGTCCAGCTCATACATCAGCGAGCTCTTGGGGTTCTTCTTGACGTGGTGGGCGTACCAAAGGGTGAAGAGGATGCCGATGACCGTCAGCAGCAGCCAGCAGAGGAAACGGTAGCCGATGCCGGAGAAGGTGGGCAGCCCCGACAGTCCCTGGGCGATGCCGATGGTGAAGGGGTTGAGCATGGCGCCCGCGAAGCCGATATGGGCCGCCACGTAGCACATGAGCACGCCCGTGATGGAGTCGTAGCCCATCGAGATGGCCAACGGCACGAAGATGCCGATGAAGGCGATGGTCTCCTCGCTCATGCCGAACACAGAGCCGAAGAGGCTGAACACCAGCATGATGCCGATGATGAGGATGTTGTCCACCCCGACCGCTCGGAAGAACTTGTATTTCTGTATCTTCTGCGTCTTCTCCAAGAAGAGGAAGATGCCCTTGTTGATGGCGTTGGTCTCGTTCATGATCCAGAAGGCGCCGCCGATCATCAGGATGAAGACGATGATGTGGGAGGTGCGCTGGAAGCCTTGGAAGAAGGCGGTGAAGACCTGCCACGTCTGGGGCTGGCTCTCCACGCGGTGGTAGGAGTTGTCCACCACGATGTTGCGCTCGTGGCCGTCCACGTTAATCGTCTGCCGGTCGAACTCGCCACCCGGGATGATCCAGGTGAGGGCCGCGCAGACCACGATGATGGCAAATACGATGGTGAAGGTGTGCGGTATGTTCAGTTTCTTGCGCATGGGTGGGAGGGTTTGCTATTTGAACTTCTTGAGGTCCTTGATCTTGTAACCGCCGATACTCCAGTGTTGAATGTAGGGGGAATAGAAGGTCTCGTCAATCTGGAGGAACTTCTGGTCGAAGACATAGTCGTGGATGAAACCTAATACGAGGTCCGACTCATAGGCGTGGCGTGCGGCGGCCTCGTGGCCCAGCTTCTCGTAGCGTTTGATATGGTAAGGGTAGTCATATTTCTCAAACTGCTTGGCGAGGGCGTCGCTGCCGAAGATGCCGATATTGAAGAGCTGGATCTTGCCATAGGGCACGAGGTGGTCGTCCATGCCATGACAGAGCAGGGTGGGGGCGGGCTTTCCCTTCAGGTATTTGATCTTGCCGTGGTTGGAGAAGATGCCGCCCGCAAAGGAGAGCACTCCCGCGTAGCGGAAGGTGTCGGGCAGATGGATCTCGAAGGGCGCCTCGTTGTGCAGGTAGTAGTCGGCCTGCAGCACGGTGATGGCGCCGGCGCTGCTGCCACAAGTGATGATATAGTTGGGGTTGATGGTGCAATGACCGACTGTCAGGCGGTTCCGAAGGATGTAGCCCGTGGCTTCCAGCAGGTCCTCCGCTGCCATGTCGATGGATCGTTGAAAGCTACGCATGCCCGAGAGGATGCCAAAGTCCGATTCTCCCTTCATCCCGAGCCGGTAGTCGATGGAGATGATGACAAATCCCTCTTCCAGAAGGTAAGGGGCAATGTGGGAGATGCTTTCGGTCCGCTCGCCGCCGATAAAGCCGCCTCCGTGCACGTAGAGGAAGCAGGCGTGCTGCTCGTTCTGCTTGTCGGGCAGGTAGATGTCCAGGCGCAACGCGGAGTCCCGGGTGACGAAGATGTCCGTGGCGTAAGGGGTCTGCTCTATCGAGGGTAACAATTTCTCATAAAGGCCGTCCTGCGCCAGCAATGACAGCGTGGCGGCCAGAACCATGGTGAGGAGGAGTATTTTTTGCATCGCGACCATTTTTTTACAAAAGAAGCCGCAAAGATAGGAAAAATGTTGAAATGTCGGGGGCTCGTTCTCGCCGTGCCCTATGGGGTGATGAACCCGATGAAAGACTAAGAAACTAAGAAGTTAAGAAACTACGGGAGCCAATGTGGTTGGCTGATTATGCGATTAGCGGTTATAAAGCCAACGGCTAATAGCCAATGGCTAATGGCTAACCCCAAACTGACAACTGATCACTGTTCCTCTACCGAGCTCTTGTCCCTGACGGGACTGCTCAAG
>JAGCGA010000039.1 GCA_017649855.1 Bacteroidales bacterium | reverse complement strand
GTACATATCATAGAAGCCTGCTGCTGGTCATAGTTATTTTCTTACGATGACGCTGCCGCTGCCTTGATGGGTGGCAAGAATCAGCACCTCGGCAATCTGCACATGGGCAGGCGCATTGGAAGCAAACACGGCTACATCGGCAATGTCGTCGCCAGTAAGCGGTTTGATACCCTTATAAACATTGGCTGCGCGCTCCGTGTCACCGTGGAAACGGGTGTTGCTGAAGTTTGTCTCTACCAGTCCTGGCTTTAGGTTCGTCACGCGAACGGCGCTGCTTGCCACGTCAAGGCGCAGTCCGTCGGTCAAGGTCTTCACTGCCGACTTGGTGGCGCAATAAACATTGCCATTGGCGTATGCAGCGTCACCAGCCACGGAACCGATGTTGATGATGTGTCCGCAGTCGCGCTCCACCATTCCTGGCACGATGAGGCGGGTCATGGTCAGCAGACCCTTGATGTTGGTGTCAATCATGGTCTCCCAATCTTCCCAACTGCCTTCATATTCAGGCTCCAGACCCAGTGCCAGACCGGCATTGTTGACTAACACATCAATAGCTTTCCATCCATCGGGAAGACTGTTGATGCATTGCGTGGCTTTCTCGCGATCCCGCACGTCAAACACCAGCGTCAGCACCTCTGTGCCCTTATCCGTTAATTCCTTGCGGATTTCTTCCAGTTTCTGTTCTTTGCGTCCGGTAAGAATCAGTTTGTCGCCATTCTCGGCGAACTTTCTAGCACAACTGAGCCCAATACCGCTTGTGGCTCCCGTTATTAATACGATCTTATTCATAATCAATAAATTATAAGAACTATTCTAAAATTTTTTTGGTCCACAAAGGTACATAAATTTTAAACACGTTGACAAATCTGATTGGCTGGCTCTTGCATAAGGTCTTTTGCAAGTCCGGCAACTGACAGGCAGATAATAGAAAAGGAGGCCATAAGACCTCCTTTTGTTCTTCTGATATCTTTGTGAATACTACTCCAGATCGATAGCTTCGCAGGGACATGCGTCAGCACATGCGCCACACTCGATGCACAAATCAGGGTTGATGGAGTAAGGAGTACCTTCGGAGATGGCCTCTTGAGGGCATTCGCCTTGGCAAGTACCACAACTTGCACAAAGATCCGGATTAATTTTGTAAGACATAGTAATTGTTGTTTTAAGTTGTTTGTTTAATTTGGCGGCAAAAATACAATTTTTTTATATCTGCCTGCCGCCTCTCAAAATTTTTATTGACACAGAATAATGGATAAAATTTAAAGTGGGTTCTATTTTCGTTGAAAAATTATACCTTTGCCAACTCATTGACGAAAATATGGAAAAGACGACAGAGACCCCTTTGATGCGACAATACAACAAGTTCAAGGCACAACACCCTGATGCTATTTTGTTGTTTCGGGTGGGGGATTTCTACGAAACTTATGGCAATGACGCCATCACAGCCTCCAAAGTCCTTGGCATCACATTAACCAAACATCATTCCAAAGGCACCTTTCAGACAGAATTGGCGGGATTCCCGTATCATGCGCTCGATGTTTATTTGCCCAAGCTTGTCAAGGCTGGACTGCGGGTGGCTATTTGTGAGCAGCTGGAGGATCCGAAACTGACCAAGACGCTGGTGAAACGAGGTATCACGGAGATGGTGACACCGGGCGTTTCCATCAATGACAAGGTGTTGGAGCAACGCGAAAACAACTTCTTGGGTGCTGTTCAGTTGAATGACAACATAAGTGGCGTGGCCTTTGTCGATATCTCCACAGGAGAATTCTATGTGGCGGAAGGGGATATAACCTATCTCGACAAGCTCCTGCAGAATTTCAAGCCGGCAGAGTTGATTATTCAGAAAAACAAGATGTCGCGGTTCAAAGAACTCTTCGGAGACAAGATTTTGCTCACCCCCTTTGATGATTGGGTTTTCACCTCTGATTTTGCAACAGAGTTGCTTACCAATCATTTCCAGACCTCATCTTTGAAAGGTTTCGGTGTGGAAGGTCTTCCGCATGGCATCATCGCTGCGGGAGCGGCCTTGCACTATTTGTATGAGACGCAAAATCATAAGATTCAGCATGTTAACAAGCTAACTCGTATTGAAGAGGAGCGGTATGTCTGGTTGGACCGTTTCACTGTCCGGAATCTGGAATTAGTCTCCACGCCTAACGAGAATGCTGTTACCCTTTTGCAGATATTGGATGAAACTCAGACACCCATGGGTTCCAGAATGCTTCGCAAATGGCTATTGATGCCTTTGAAGGAGAAGGTGCTGATTGATGAAAGACTTTCGATGGTGGAGTATCTGATGCAGCAGAATTCTTTGGCGGAGAACTTGGCTGGAGAATTAAAGCGGGTGGGGGATCTGGAGAGAATGGTGTCCAAAATCGCCACCGGCAAGATCAATCCCCGGGAGGTGCTGCAATTGTCCCGCTCCCTCCGTGCTGTTGAAAATATCAAGAACCTTTGTCAGCATACAGAGGAGCAATCCTTGTCCAAAATTGCCGAGCAGTTGAATCCATGTCTCTCTATCTGTTCCCGTATTGAGCGGGAAATTGAAGAGGAGGCCCCCGTGATGGTCAGCAAAGGGAATATCTTCCAGCCAGGAGTCAGTGCTGAATTGGATGAGTTGAGAAATCTGGCCACCAATAGTAAGAATGTCTTGGCCGACATTCAGAAGCGAGAGGCGGAACGCACCGGAATCACCAACTTGAAAATTGGTTTCAACAATGTTTTCGGATATTACATTGAGGTTTCCAACTCACATAAAAACAAGGTTCCACCCGAATGGACTCGGAAGCAGACGCTGACCAACAATGAACGTTATATCACCGAAGAACTGAAGAATCTGGAGACCAAAATACTCAGTGCGCAAGACCGGATTGGCGTCATCGAGACACAGCTGTTTAACGAGTTGCTGGTCAGTTTGACGGACTATATATCCCCGATTCAACACAATGCCAGGCTTTGCGCCCGACTGGATGTGCTCCATTGCTTTGCGGCCGTTTCCGCCTCCAACCAGTATGTGCGCCCTGTCATCAACGACGGTTTCAGCATTAAGATCAAACAGGGGCGCCACCCGGTAATCGAGAAACAGCTGCCACCGGGCGAACCATATATCGCCAATGATGTCACTCTGGATAACGACAAACAGCAGATCATCATTATTACCGGTCCCAACATGTCTGGTAAGTCGGCCTTGTTGCGTCAGACGGCGCTCATTGTGTTGATGGCGCAGATTGGATGTTTTGTGCCGGCTAAGAGTGCTCACATCGGGGTGGTGGATAAGATTTTCACCCGCGTGGGTGCCTCCGACAATATCACGACGGGAGAGTCTACCTTCATGGTGGAGATGAACGAGACGGCCAGTATCCTGAATAATATCTCCAACCGCAGTCTCATACTGCTGGATGAGATCGGCCGAGGAACCAGCACCTATGACGGGGTTTCCATCGCCTGGTCCATCGCCGAATACTTGCATGAAAACCCGTATGCCCGTGCCAAGGTGCTTTTTGCCACCCACTACCATGAGTTGAATGACATGGCTGCGCAGTTTGCCCGTATCAAAAACTTCCATGTTTCTATCAAGGAGATTGATAACAAGGTCTACTTCCTCCGCAAGTTGGAGCCCGGGGGCAGCGAACACAGCTTCGGAATTCACGTGGCCCGGATGGCCGGCATGCCCGCATCGGTGCTCAAACGCGCCGAGATTATTCTGCAACAACTGGAACAGAGCAGAGCTTCCAAGGACAACAAAGAACCTATGATTGAAAAGTCTTCGCCTGGCTATCAGTTGAGTTTCATCAATCTCGACGATCCCCTTCTCCTGGAGGTAAAGGATGTGATTGTAGGACTGGATATCAATAGTCTTACGCCCGTAGAGGCACTGATGAAGTTGAACGAAATCCAGCAGCTGCTCACGAAAGGCAAGAAGTAGTCCGGCAAACCTTGCCTAGGATAAATAAAAAAGGATAGCAATCGCTATCCTTTTTTTGGTGTCTCAGCTGGGATTCGAACCCAGGACCCCATCCTTAAAAGGGATGTGCTCTACCTGCTGAGCTACTGGGACATCCTTTCCCCTTGTTTGGGGCTGCAAAAATAGACTTTTTTTCCTTATCTTCAATCAACTAAGCTATATTTTTTTAAAAATATATATAACTCGCTGATAATCAATACTATTTTTCTTTTGTTCAAAAAAAATCAAAAAGTGTGAACGATATCATAAAAAAAGTATATTTGCTTAAATAATATTCTGATATTCAGTATGTTAAAAATCAAAAACCCATAATTGGCAGGCAACCTAGCATTTTTGTTGTAAAAGGAAGGGAAATGCGTAGAAAATGGGAGAAAAATGAAAAGACACATCGCAAAAGTAACACTCTAAAAACTCGATATTATGCTAAAGAAACTGATCTTAAACCCCCAAAGAGACACCATTACCATCTGTATTCCGGCAGAATGGGTAGGCCAGCCGTTGACCTGTATTTTGAAAACGGCGAATTATGTTCAGGAGGAGATATATGCGGAGGTTAGTGAGGATGCCATCTGTTACCAGCGGATCAAATACAGGCATCGCAGGAGGACAAGGGGCAATGTCGGGAAGCGTCGCCATTAGTGCAGGTTAGCGCCGATAAGGTGCATGAATTCCTGACGGGTGTTCTCGTTCTTCAAGAAAGCGCCGGTGAACTCTGATGTGGTGGTGACGGAGTTTTGTTTCTGAATACCCCTCATGCACATACAGAGGTGTTGTGCTTCAATGACTACGGCCACGCCCATGGGATTCAGGACCTCTTGGAGGCAGTCTTTAATTTGGGTAGTCAGACGTTCCTGAAGTTGCAGGCGGCGGGCGAAACACTCCACCACGCGCGGAATCTTGCTCAGTCCGACGATGGTGCCGTTGGGAATGTAACCGACGTGAGCTTTTCCGAAGAAGGGCAGCAGATGATGTTCGCACAAAGAGTAGATTTCAATGTCTTTGACCACGACAATCTGTTTGTAATCCTCATGGAAGAGAGCGCTTTCCAGGATTCTTTTGGGGTCTTGGCGGTAACCATGGGTTAGAAAATCAATGGATTTGGCCGCGCGCATGGGGGTCTTGATCAAGCCTTCGCGCTCGGGATTTTCACCGATATGGAGTAATATGTTTCGATAGCTATCCGCCAAAGCGGCAATTTCCTGATCCGGCAAATTGGGAATGGTGGTGCTTCCACCTTTTTTTTGAGTCATAATGAATTATTGTATAAAAGGATTGTATTGTTTTTCGTGTTTAACTGTAGTGTCAAAGCCGTGCCCGGGGATGATGACAGTCTTCTCAGGAAGCGTGAAAATTTTGGTTTTGACCATCTCCACCAGTAACGATCCATTGCCGGTAGGCAGGTCGCTGCGCCCCACACTTTCCTCAAAGATCAGATCGCCACAGATGAGGTAACCGTTAGTCTGGTCGTACAAGGTGATGCTCCCGTCGCAGTGGCCTGGGGTATATAAAACCTGTAGTTGCTGCTGTCCAAAGGAAACAGTTTCTCCTTCCTTCAGAAAACCAGTGGCTGCAGGCATCTTCTCAACCATTAAACCGAAGGCTACGGCATAGGAGGGTGCCATCTGGTATATGGGTTGCCCTGCCTCATGCATCAGGAGATCGGCTTCCGTCCATTGCTGCGTACACCAAGGGTTACCCGCAATGTGGTCAATGTGGGGGTGTGTGTTGATGATGTGCTTCACGGTCAGATGGTGGTTGTCGATGTATTCCCGGAGTTGTGCATCTTCATAGCTCTGGCAGTTGCCAGGGTCCACAATAATGGCTTCTCCTGTGGAATCGTGCAGCACCAGCGTATTGACCATGATGGGGTTGAAATGGAAAATACGGATGGTAACATCATTAAATTGTCGGGTCAAACTTTCCATATACGCCGATAAGCTGATTTTCTTTTTGTTGATGAACGGCTTATTGAATCTCCTGGCCATTACTGTAGCGAATTACCTGATAGACTTCCCCATTGGGTTTCCAGTAGGTCCAAGTACCCTCTTTGAGACGGTTTTTGAAAGCACCGGTATAGTGTTTTTTGCCGTTCTCGTAATACTCGGTGAACTTGCCTTCCGCTACATCGTCTTTGAAGTTCTGTTCGCGCACCTTGACCTCCTGCACGTTGTAAAAGGTCCACTTGCCCTGTTTCTTGTCGTAGGCATATTTACCCTGGGCGAACACCTTGCCGTTTTGCGCAAAGTCTTTCCAAGCGCCATGTTTCAGATTGTCCTTGTAATGGCCCTCCTTGGATTTATGTTTGGTCTCTTCCCAATAGTAGGTGTAGGAGCCGTTCATTTTGCCGTTTTTGTATTGGATGGCGTATTTTTGGTGGCCGTCTTCATACCAGCCGGTCCACAGGCCGGTCATCTCTCCTTGATGGAAAAAGCCGTGATCCTGGGTTTTCCCGTTGGGGTAGTAGGAGACCCATTCACCCTCTTCCTTGTCGTTGCTGAAGGAGCCTTGTCGTTGCAACTTGCCATCCTCATACCAAGCTTTCCATAGGCCTTCGCGTTTGCCGTCTTGATAGCTGCCGGACTTCCAGAGCTGACCTTCTTCATAATAGTAGGTCCAATTCCCATTCTGAAGACCATGGTCGAAGTTTCCCTTGCTGCCTAGCTGGCCGTTGGGATGGTAGAATTTCCATTCGCCCTGCTGCAATCCGCGTACGGAGTTCCCTTCCATATTTTTCTCACCATCCTTGTTCCACCAGCAGGCATAGCCTTCCAGCTCGCCCATATCGTAGTCGCCTTCAAAATACTTTTTCCCATTGTCGAAATACTCGATGGCATGACCATGGATGCTGTCAGCCTGATAGTTGACATTCTTGAAAATTTTGCCGTTGGGGTGATAGAACGTCCATTGTCCGTTACGCTTTCCGTTCACGAACTGGCCTTCGGACTCCATGGCACCGGAGGGATACCAGCTCTTAAACGGGCCATTGTCGGCATGGTATTCCTGGCTGATATGTCCATCATCAAACCAAACTTTCCAAACGCCAACCCTGACACCATTGCGATAGTCGCCCTCTGTCCATTTGGTGCCATTGTAGTGATAATAGACCCAGTGTCCATCCTCTTTCCCGTTTTTCTCTACACCGACAGACATCAGCTGATGGTTTTTCCAATAGTTTTTCACGGTGTCTTGTGCCTGTGCAGATAAGCCGAGAATCAGACAGCAGACAATGATGATGTAATTGCGCATAGCCATTTGTTTTGAAAGAAAGTGCAAAAGTAATAAAATTATCGTTGTCCGGAAAACTCATTCTGACAACTTGTTGAATATCGTTGTCGGTTGGATGATGATGCGCAGATAGACGGGCAGGTGGTCGGCAAAGCCACCCACGTAGCGCGGGCCCATAAAGGTGCGGTAGTTTTTGAAGCCTCCATATTTTTCATCCGGAACCAGTAGAAAAGGCGCGTCATAGATGTGCGGGGCCCGATTGGCAATCTGGAGCCCTTCTGTGCCCAAGAGGAATCCATGTGACACAATCAGTTGGTCAAGACAACCCCAGAAATCCTCATGCTTGTGAGAGCCTTTGTTGTGGTAATTTAAGAACTCATACATCAAGTTGAAGAGTGTGTCGGTCTGGGTGGTGTCCGTAAAGCGTACGGCGCATAAGTGCTCCTCCATGCTTTCGTCTGTACAGTAGTCGTTGAAGTCTCCCATGAGAAGAACCTTGGCTCCCGGTGAGACGGACAGGATGGAGTCCACCTTCCGACGGGCCACGTCAGCATAATAGTTGCGTTTGGGGATGGTGGCCGCGAAGCCGCCAAAGCGAGAGGTCCAGTGGTTGACAAGAAGGTGCAGGGAGTCACCATTGGAAAAGCTGACGAGCGCATAGAGCAGGTCACGATTGCGAGTTCCGGGCTCAAAGGGGAATACTACGGGGATTTTCTCCGACTGTAGCACCTGCACGCAACTGTCCCGATATAGGAGTGCTACATCCACTCCGCGGCGGTCTGGAGAATCGTAATGGAGGTACCGGTATCGGAATCTGCTCAAGGGGGAGTTGTAGCATAGATCCTTCAAGACCTGTTCGTTTTCAATTTCCGCCAGCCCGACCAGGTATGGCGGATTCCCTTCACCCATGGCCACCAATACCTTTCCGATGTTTTGTATCTTTCGTTTGTATTTGGCGAACGACCAATGGTATAGTCCTGTGGGGGTGAAGTCATCGTCCAAAGTGAGCGAGTCATCCGATGGGTGAAACAGGTTTTCCACATTGTAGAAAGCGATTACACAAGTGTCGGCTTGTTGAGCATAGGCCCAACCTATAACAATCAATTGTAAAACAAACCAGCATAGTTTTTTCATCGTTTTTTTCGTTTTCTGAAGAAGCAAAGATATAATAGCAAAAATCTTTTGTCAAGCGTTTTTTGATGATATTTTTTTATACTTTTGCCGCGTCATTTGAGACCGCAAGTCTTGCGTGACTTTTTTATCTGAATAGTAAACCTGATCCAAAAGGAGGAACTGATGGAAAAGAGAATCGGCACCATTACGGTGTTTATCTATAATCGTGCGATAGCCTCGCAAATCAACACTATTATTTCGCAATATTCCGATATTATTGTGGCGCGACAAGGATTGCCGTTCCACCATCGCCAGTTGTCGGTCATTGCCCTCATCGTGGAGGGTGATGTGGACCAGGTGAACGCCTTGTCGGGAAAATTGGGCAAACTTACAGAGGTGGAGGTCAAGGCGGTCGTAGCCAAAAATCAAAATTAAGAATTATTCACACTAAAACTATAGATTATGAAATTCAATCCAGAAAAATGCCGGATCCCCGATGAAATAGGGAAACCGTTTATTGATGAACAGGAAATTTGGGACTATATCAACCACACGGAGAGCACGCCGGAGCGTGTGCGGTCCATCATTCAGAAATCATTGGACAAGAACCGTCTGACCATGGAAGAGACGGCGGTACTGATCAACACGACGGATCCCGTCTTGGTGGAAGAGATCAAAGAAGGTGCGCGGGAACTGAAGCGTCGTATCTATGGAAACCGGATCGTGCTGTTTGCCCCGTTATATGTGGGCAACTATTGTGTTAACAATTGCAAATATTGCGGTTTCCGTTCTTCCAACAAGGATCAAATACGTACTACCCTGACTGATGAGGAGTTGGTACACAATGTGGAGGCTTTGGAGGAAGACGGCCAAAAGCGTTTGATTTTGGTCTATGGCGAGTCGCCGAAATACTCTCCTGAGTATATTGCCCATACTGTCAAGCTGACCTATGCCACCAAGAAGAACAACGGCTCTATCCGTCGTGTCAACATCAATGCAGCTCCACTGGATGTTGAGGGATTCCGCATTGTCAAGGAAGCTGGTATCGGCACCTATCAGATCTTCCAAGAGACCTATCACAGAGGAGCCTATGCCAAGTATCATCCGGCCAACACCCGTAAGGGCGATTACGACTGGCGCTTGACCTCCATGGATCGTGCCCAGCAAGGAGGCATTGATGACAATGGTCTTGGCATTCTTTTTGGCCTGTATGACTGGCGTTTTGAGGTGATGGCTATGATTCGTCATACAAACCACCTCGAAGCCTGTTTCAATGTCGGACCTCACACCATCTCTTTCCCGCGTATCAAAGATGCTTCGGGGTTGGATATCGATCAAGAGTATATGGTCGACGATGACACTTTTGAAAAGATCATTGCCATTTTCCGCTTGGCAGTTCCCTACACGGGCATGATCCTGACCGCCCGCGAGACGGCGGAATTCCGTGCCAAAGCTATCCAATATGGTATCTCCCAGATTGACGGAGGCACGAACCTCCAGATCGGAGACTACAAGTACCATCATGAGGAAACCGACAAAAACTCCGACAAGGTGGAGAAACAGAACCTCGACAGGGAGCAGTTTAAGATTGGCGACGACCGGACCTTGGGCGAGATTATCGAAGAACTGCTGGATGGAAACTATATTCCGAGTTTCTGTACGGCTTGCTATCGTTTGGGACGTACGGGCGAACACTTCATGGAGTTCAGCGTGCCTGGCTTCATCAAACGTTATTGCACGCCCAACGCCATTCTGACACTGAGTGAGTATCTGGTGGATTATGCTACTCCGGAAGTGGCCGAGAAGGGATGGAAAGTGATAGAAAACAACTTGGAGAATGTGGATGAAAAATTCCGTCCGGAATTGCTGAAGCGAATCGAAAGAGTCAAGTCCGGAGAGCGGGATCTTTATTTCTAATTTGTGTAATCTTATCATACACAGATAATTATAAAACTTTCCGAAAGATGTAACAAAAAAAGCGGGGTTGACGTATAAGAGAAAGTTTTTTTATAATTTTGCAGTCTTAATTTTTTTATTAATGGGTCTGTTTTCAATTTTCACAAAAGAAATCGCTATTGACTTAGGGACAGCCAATACGGTGATCCTGCACAACAATCAGGTTGTGGTGGACGAGCCGTCCATCATAGCGATTGATACGAAGACCAATCAAGTGAAGGCGGTTGGAAAGAAGGCTATGTACATGGAGGGCCGTTGTCCGAAAGGTATCATCACGGTTCGTCCTTTGAAAGATGGTGTCATAGCGGATTTCCAATATACGGAGTTGATGCTTCGTGAATTTATCAAAATGACAGGAACGAAAGGATACCTGTTTCCTCCATCCTTGAAGATGGTCATCTGTATTCCTTCCGGTATCACAGAGGTTGAGGAGCGTGCTGTGCGCGATTCAGCCGAGCAGGCTGGAGCCAAAGAGGTGCGTATGATTCACGAACCTATGGCCGCAGCCATCGGTATCGGTTTGGATGTCCTGGATGCAAATGGTAATATGATTATCGATATTGGTGGTGGCACCAGCGAAATTGCGGTTATTGCGTTAGGTGGTATCACCACCAGCACCTCCGTCAAGGTGGCAGGTGACAAATTCAATAACGATATCATCGCCTATATGCGTCGAAACCACAACATCGAGATTGGCCTTGCCACTGCAGAGCAAATCAAGATCAATGTTGGATCCGCAGTGGATTCCTTAGACAACCCACCACCAGATTATCAGGTCACGGGACGTAGTTTGGCGAAGGGTGTGCCGATTTCGGTAACGGTGAACTATCGGGAAATCGCCCAGGCACTGGATATGTCCATCTCTTCCATAGAAATGGCTGTCAGCAGCGCGCTGGAGCAGACACCGCCCGAGTTGTCCTCCGATATCTATAAGACCGGTATCTATATGGCCGGCGGCGGTTCCCTCCTGCGAGGTCTGGACAAACGACTGGCCGCCAAGACAGGACTGAAGGTGCATGTGGCGGAAGATCCGCTCCTGGCTGTAGCCCGCGGTACTGCCATTGCCCTGAAGAACTTCGACAAATTGCCTTTCCTGATGAAGTAATAATACATCTATCTTTAAAGCCGGTTTTTTTAGACCGGCTTTTTTGTGCGATTATTTTTGGATGTTTCGGAAAATTTGTATTTTTGTGCTGTTTTTTGATAACATCCCAAAGAACCCCAAATTGGCGAATATTAGTAATAACATTAAAACATAAACCACTATGAAAAATATCCTGGTCGGTATAGACTTTTCCAACAGCGCCATGACGGCAATGCGCCACGCTGTAGCATTGGCTCTCAAATCTAATGCAACCCTGCATTTGGTATGGGTGAAGACTCCAGGGGCGATGAAAAATATTGAAGAGAACAGCAACTATCTGGGAGACATCCAGACGAAACTCAACCAATGGGTGGATCTTTGCAAGAAAGAATCTCCTCAAACTTCTGTGAATAGCTTCATTTTGGAAGGGAAGGTGCATATAGCCATCACCCAATATGCCAAGAATCTGCCTGAATCCATCATCGTGATGGGTGCCCATGGAACCTCTGGCTTTGAGGAAGGCTATATTGGCAACAACGCCTATCGTCTGATCAACGAGTCGGATGTACCCGTCTTGATCATGCGTGAGAACATCCAGATCAACAGGGATTTACATAAGATCTTCGTGCCGATAGACACCAGTTTTGAAACCTTGCAGAAGATCAAATATGCTATTCAGCTGGCTAAATTGTTTGCGGCTCAAATATTGCTGTATGGTGTCAACTATCCGAACAATCCGGATGTGCGTCATATCATCAATGTGCAGTTGCGCCATGCCGCCGACATGTGCGATGAGGCCAATGTGCGTTATAATATCGAAACCGAGAATATCAACCACAACGATGTGTGCAACACCATTCTGGAATCGGCTCACAACTATGATGCCAATCTTATTGTGATCATGCGCGAGGAGAATGAGACCGACTTCACGGCATCCCGCAATATGCGTCAGATCCTGAGTACTTGTGCGATGCCGTTGTACATCATCCCGAATGTCAACGCTTATACGGTAAGTCGTTAATGGCTAAGAACGGCAAGCGCGTCATGCGTGCGGGCAACATGCTGAACCCCACCCCTGTGGTGATGGTTTCATGTGGCAGCACAATTGATGAATACAATATCATCACGGTGGCGTGGACCGGAACACTCTGTTCCGATCCGCCATTGTGTTATATTTCTGTCCGGCCATCCAGACACTCGCATCAACTGATTAAAAAGTCGGGCGAGTTTGTCATCAACTTGGTCAATGAGGAGTTGGCAGCGGTTGCGGACTGGTGCGGTGTGCAATCCGGTAGCGCTCATCATAAGTTCCTGGATACAGGCTTGACACCAGTGCGGGGTGAGCATGTGTCCTGTCCGATGATCGCAGAAGCTCCGGTGAACATAGAATGCAAGGTTAAGGAGATCATCCCGCTCGGAACGCACGATATGTTCTTGGCAGAAGTGTTGGCGGTGCATGCGCAAGCTTCACTGTTTAACCACAAAACCGATGCTTTGGAGCTTCAACGGGCTAACTTGCTGGCCTATTCTCATGGTCATTATTATAAACTCGGGAAAATATTGGGGAAATTTGGTTTTTCCGTCGAAAAAAAATCAAGTAAATAATGCAAATCAAAGAAGTAACAGCTTGTCTGGAACGTCGCTTTCCTTTCTATCTTCAAGAGGAATTCGACAATTGCGGGGTGCAATGTGGAGATGTCTCCCAAGAGATCACCGGCGTTTTGGTCTGTTTTGAGATGTCTCTCCAAGTCATCGGGGAGGCCATCGCGAAAGGAGCCAATCTGGTCATCTCCCACCATCCGCTCATCCTGAAACGGGGTATCCAAAAGATTCAACCGACCGACAGGGTGGGGGCCATCATCTGCCAAGCTTTGGAGCATAAGATGGTGCTCTATTCGATGCACACCAACATTGATAGCGCCCAGGGTGGCGGAAACGATGTCTTGGCCGACAAGCTGGGGATCCAGCAGACCTCCGTATTGGTGCCCCAAGCCGGACACCTTCGCAAAGTGGTGGTCTTTGTGCCAAGAGAGCACGCACAGGCGATGCGAGAGGCTCTGGCAGAGGTGGGTTGCGGTGCCATGGGCGCCTACGACCATTGCGCCTATACCATGTCTGGCACCGGTTCCTTCAGGCCTCTGGAGAATGCCCGACCCTTTATTGGCCACGTCATGCAGGATGAGCAGGTGTCTGAGGAACGTGTGGAGATGGTCTTTCCCGCACCTTTGCTACGCAAGGTGGTCTCTACGATCTATCAGGTTCATCCGTATGAGGAGCCGGCTTTTGACATCTTGAGGCTGGAAAATGCCTCCCGCACGGAGGGACTCGGCCGGCTGGGACTCCTGCCCCATCCGATGAGTCTGCCCGAGTTCATATCCTATGTGCAAGAAAAGATGAATGTCCAACATCTTCGATATGCAGGAGACGCGGACCGCCAGATTCACAAGGTGGCGGTTTGCGGAGGTGGCGGCTCTTCCTTTATAGAGGCAGCCATGGCGGCAGGTGCCGACGCCTATGTGACCGGCGATGTCAAATATCATGACTTCTTCAGAGCCAATCACACCATGACCATCGTCGATATCGGACATTATGAAAGCGAGTTCTTTATAAAAGAAATAATTTATAAGGAATTAAAAGAAAAATTTTCTACTTTTGCCGTTTCTATTGCCGAGACGGAAAAATTTGAAATAGTTTATATATAACTCTTAGAATCAAGAAATTAACAATATTATGGCCGCTAAAAAGACGACAGAGAAAAAAGAAGTAAAGGAAGTGAAACCCAAAACTTCTGCCAAAAAGGTGTCAACTGCTAAGACAAAGCAGGTAGCCAATGACGAAGTGACCGTTGAAAAAACCGCTGACGGTGTCATCGAAGTCAAGAAATTGGATACCACCCAAAACACCGCAGAGGAGTTGTCCATTGAGCAGAAGTTGCTCTCCCTGTATAACCTTCAGCAGATCTGTTCCAAGATTGATGATATCCGCATGATTAGAGGCGAGTTGCCGGAAGAGATTCGCGACAACGAGGATGAATGCGAAGGCAAGAAAACCCGTATTGCCAACCTGGAGGAGGAGATTAAAACGCTAAAGAACAACATCACGGCGGAAAACGCCAAGAAATCGGATGCCACCTCTTCCATCAAGCGTTATGAGGAGCAGCAGAACAACGTGCGTAACAACCGCGAGTATGAGTCTTTGAGCAAGGAGATTGACTATCAGAATCTGGAAATTCAGGTGGCGGACAAGCACATTGCCAAGTATGAGGCTGAAATTGAAGAGAGAGAGCAGAAGATCGCGGAGACCCAGGCCCGTCTGGTGGAATTGGAAGAGATCCTGAAACAGAAAAAGGCTGAGTTGGAAGTTATCGTAGCCGACACTGAAAAAGAGGAGAAAGAGTTGATCGAGAAGGCTGACGAGCTGAAAAAGAAAGTTGACGAGCGCTTGCTGACCGCTTTTGAGAGAATTCGTAAGAATGCTCACAATGGTTTGGCCATTGTGAAGATTGACCGTGATGCTTGTGGTGGTTGTTTCAGCAAGATTCCGCCTCAACGCCAACTTGACATTGCATTGCACAAAAAGATCATCGTTTGTGAGGCTTGCGGCCGTATTTTCATTGACGACAAGTTGGTGAGAAGCCAATACGAGTCCGAGGTCATCACTACCGAGTAACGGAAGACCTCTTCTGAGGAGGCACAGACGAAAGTGCTTACAAAAATAAAACTCTGCTGGAAAGAGACCATGGTGTCTGAATGTCTAGCAGAGTTTTTTTTTATGAAGAAGGATTCTTGTTCTTTAGAACCGTCCGCCGGCGCCACCGCCGCCGAAGCCACCGCCGCCGCCGAAACCGCCAAAGCCACCACTGAAGCCACCACCGAAGTCTCCTCCGCCGAAGCTGCCCCCTCGGTTCAAATCCCAGACGGGTCCGATGTACGGGCCGCCGAAGCTGCCGGTTTTATGGTTGGAGTCGCCATTGTGGTGTTTCTTACTGTCTCTGAAGGAGTAAAGGATCAGGATTACCAGCAGGATGGTGAAACCCACGATGAACAAGGCTTCTTCCGTACTCATCTTGTCGTCCATGATGCGTTCCACCGAGATCTCCCCAGCGGCTACCGGAAGAAGGTAGGCCAAAGCAGAGTCGATGGCTGCCGCATAGTGTTGTTGCGACAATTCCGGAATCATCTTCATGTCTATGATGCGCTTGGCAAAAGCATCCGTGATGACAGGCTCCAGATCATATCCGACGGAAATATACACTTCTCCATCATGGTTGGTGCTGGGCTTGATGAGGATGACTACGCCATTGCGGTACTGGTCGGAGCGGACCCCCCAGCGTTCCCCAATCTCGTAGGCAAATTCTGCCGCAGTATAGTTTCCCAGATCATTGACGGTGACGATGCAAAATACGTTAGAGGTGGAGTCATTGAAGGCTACCAGCTGATGTTCAAGCCTTGCCACGTCAGATGCGCTGAGGACCCCCGCGAAGTCGTTGACCAGCCTTGGCGGGTCAGGCACCGCAGGGATGACATCCGTACTGCTGTTTCTGGCAAAAAGCAGTACGGATATACTTAGCAACAGCCCGATAAGGGAAATGCGACGCATCTGTATAGACTATATTATTTGAAATTGAATTCCACGGAAGGAGAATTCTCAGCACCCGGAGTGGCCTTGAAATAGCCCTTGCTCTTGAAACCGCAGATGCCGGCAACGATGTTGTTCGGGAAACGGCGGATGTAGGAGTTGAAGATCTGAACGGTTTCATTGTACTTGTTACGCTCCACGGCAATACGGTTTTCAATGCCTTCCAATTGGGCTTGCAACTCTCTGAATCCTTGAGTGGCTGTCAGTTCCGGATATCTTTCCACAGATACCAACAAACGGCTGATGGCAGAACTCAGTTCGTCCTGGACAGCTTGGAATTTGGCGATGCTCTCTTCCGAGAGATTGTCAGCGCTCACGTTGACGGCTGTAGCTTTGGCACGGGCGTTGATGACGGCCTCCAGTGTGCTCTTCTCAAAATCGGCAGCACCTTGCACCGTGGCTACCAAATTCGGGATGAGGTCCATACGACGTTGGTACACACTTTCCACATTGGACCAAGCCTGATTGCAGGTCTCCTCTTTGGAAACCATCTGGTTGTAGGGACGAATTGCAGCGCCAATCAAGATCAACGCAAGGACTAATAAAACTAATAAGGTCTTTTTCATACGATATGTTTTTGAATGATATTAAAAATTCTATCACAAGATCCTAAGTTGGATTGAATATAATCTTGGCAAATATGGCAGGTGCGCTGGTATTCTTCCGGATGTTGGGTGAAAAATACTATTTTGTCGCGCATCTGGTCAGCAGTGGTGACCGGGAAGGCACCCTGACATTTGGTTAGCAAGACAGCCTCGTTAAAGTGCTGATAGTGGGGGCCGAAAAAGACGGGTATGCCATAGACTGCCGCCTCCAGAATGTTGTGGAGACCGGTTTTGAAGGCCCCACCCACGTAGGCGAAAGTGCCGTATCGATATATCTTTTTCAATAATCCTATGGTGTCCACGATCAACACGCGACTCATGGCCAACTCTTCAGCAGATGCGGAGGTCAGCCTGCAGGTCTTGAAGGCGGCAAAAGTCTTGACGGCATCGTCGCTGCGCTTGATTTCATGAGGAGCGACGATGATTCTGTAGTCAGGAAGATGCGGCATGACCTCTGCCAGCAGTTTTTCATCAGGGGGCCAAGTGCTACCCGCAACGATCAGCTTGGATTGTTGTTGGAACTGCATCACGGCCTCAACGGGTTCTGTTTGTCGGGCTACCGCCGCCACTCGGTCAAAGCGGGTGTCGCCACAAATCTCCACCTGGGTGATGCCAACATTCTTGAGCAGTTGTTGGGATTCCTCATTCTGGACGAAGAAGTAGGAAGCCTTTTGCAGTTGACGACAGAACCAACGTCCTGTTTTCCGGAAAAAATATTGGTTAGGACGGAATATCGCACTGATATAGTAGAAAGGAATCTGTTGCTTGTTCAACTCATAGATGTAGTTGAACCAAAACTCATACTTTACAAAGATGGCCATCTGGGGTTTGACGGTTCGAATAAAACGTTTGGCGTTATGGCGAAAGTCAAAGGGCAGATAGAAGATGTAGTCGGGGAGGGAGTCCTTTTGGCACGCTTCAAATCCCGAGGGAGAGAAAAAAGTGAGGAGCACTTTGGTGTCGGGGCGTTCTTTTTTGATCTTTTCGATGAGAGGCTTTCCCTGCTCATATTCCCCTAACGAGGCGCAGTGCACCCAGATGGGATGTTCTGTGCCATCGAAGTTCTGTTCCAACAGTTCAAAGATATGCTTACGCCCTTTTTGCCATTTCCTGGCCTTCAGATTGAAAAGGGAGGCTATGGCAATGCCACATCTGTAGAAGAAAATGCCGACAGTATATAGCAGAAGCATGAGCATGTTGTTATCGGGTGTAGAAGGTGGTGACGGATTTCTTCTCATAAAGCGGGATATTCCACCCGATGCGCAGTCCTATCAGGCTGCTGAATTTGTTCTTCAAACCGGCAGTAGGGCCTTCGTTGAAGATGTAGTTGCGGGTGGGTTTGCTCCAAATCTCATAAAATTCGATGCCTCCGTAGAAACTGAGCACTCTGTTTTTCTGGATGAAAAGGTAACCGATAAACTGATTCATCGCAAAACCGGCAGACAGATGGTCATACCCTTTCTTATAGTCCCCGTCAAACTGCGGGATTTGATGGTCATAGTCATTGATGCGTATCTTATGGCCGAAATAGCCCATGTTCATCTTGATCCAGATGCCGGAGTTTTTCCATCTGTTGACAGGAATGATTTTTCCTACGCCGGCGCCGAAGAACCAATAGCGACCCTCCATGCTGAGACCGGAGGCAGCATATCCATTGCCGTCATAGATGATGTGGTTCTGATAAAGACTGCCCAGGAAAGCATAGCTGGTGTCTCGCAGGTTGCCACCGAACATGTAGTTCATGGCGATGTCAAAGGTCCAATTGGTTTTGGTCTTGAAGGTCAGGTCCACACCTACAGACAAATTGGGCTTGAACCAGTCGTGTAGCAATCCGATGGGAAGTTGGCCACCCAAATTGACCCCAGCCCAGATCATGGTGGCGGCAGTATCCACGTAATTTTTGTTTCTGAAGTCGGTGCGGTAATAGGATTGGCTATGCAATGCCCCCGGGAGGAGACATAAAAGCAACAACCCTATGGTCAGTGTTTTTTTCATCCAATGAAATTTAAAATGCAAAGATACAATTTTTATATATAATGTACCATCCCCACTTTTTTCAAGGCTGTCACGATGCGGTCGGCCTCCCGTTGCCGGATGGAAAACCGTATGGTGCAGTTGGAATCACTGCGTTGCTCCAAAATGGTCACAAAAGGATCCTTCATCAGTTGCATGACTGCATTCATCTGCAAGTATTCGAAGGTCACCTCATAGGTCTCGTCGATGGTCTTCTCTATGATGGTGGCGGATTCCAGGACCTCCTTGGCCGCCGTCTTGTAAGCATTTTGTAGCCCACTGACTCCCAACTTGATACCTCCAAAATACCGGACTACAATGATTAGGGTGTTGGTCAGATCTTTGGACAAGAGTTGTCCATGGATAGGACGTCCTGCAGTACCGGATGGCTCGCCATTGTCATTAACCCGATAGGCATCTTTATGGGGCCCTAGGATGTAGGCATAACAGTGGTGGCGGGCGTCATTGTGTTTTTTCTGTATTTCGGTAAGACGTTCCTTCACCTGTTGCTCGTTTTCCACAGGGAAAGCATAGGCGAGAAACTTGCTTCGCTTCTCACTGTAACTGCCGGTGCAGGGGCTGGCGATGGTTTTATAGGTGTCTTCGAACATATAAGATCTGGTTTTGGTTAACGGTTTCAACGCGGTGTGGAGGCGCAGGCAATGCAGGTGCCCGGAGCCCCTTGCCAAAAGTGATGTCCCCAACCAGAACGCGGGCTTCGTCCCATAGGTCCTCGTTGATAAAACGCTCCAGTGTTTTTCTGCCGCCCTCAATGATCACCGATTGGATCTTTTGCTCGTAAAGGATTTGCAGAGCGCTTGGGATGTCTGGTGGAAGTGGAGTGTAGGGCAACTCGGAGATGAGGCTGTCACCTCGTTGCATGACAAAGCGCTTGGGGTCTTTGCCAGGATATAAGCGCGTGGTCAGCTGAGGATGATCATTGTGCATGGTATTCCATCCAACCAGAATGGCATCTTCTTCGCTACGCCATTGATGGGTGATGACTTTCAGTGCGGGATTGGTGATCCAATAGTCGTGAGGTTGCGTGGCATCGCTGCGGTCGATATCCATAAAGCCGTCCTGGGTCTGAGCCCATTTGAGGATGATGTAGGGTCGCTGTTTCCGATGATAGGTGAAAAAACGCCGGTTCAATTCCAGACAGGCCGTTTCACATACGGGCAGCACCACCTCCACACCGGCTTCTTGCAGTTTGCGGATGCCGCTTCCATTAACTTTGCTATGATAGTCTTGTGTCCCTACGACTACTCTGGGAATCCGGTGTCGGATGATAGCATCCGCACAGGGCGGAGTCTTGCCATAATGGGAACAGGGCTCCAGGTTGACGTATAGGGTGGAGGAGGAGAGCAAGGAAGGGTCCTTTACGGACGCGATGGCATTGACCTCTGCATGAGCTTCCCCATAGGCATGATGATATCCTTCTCCAATGATGAGTCCTTGGTGCACAATGACGGCTCCCACCATCGGATTTGGCTGTACGGCTCCCAACCCGGAGGCTGCCAGCTGCAGACATCGCTGCATAAAGGTCTCATCAGCAGTCATACGACTCTATTGTTTAAGAAGATAATAGGAAAGAGGCTGGTTTTGTCTGCTGAAATGAAAATACTGGCATTGCAACAGGTTTGCCTGATTACCATTTAAGATAGCGTAGAATTTATCCCGATTGTAGGGATAGGCAGACTCGTCAACTTCTGTTCCCAAGATGGCGTCGAGATACATGTCTTCCGGGGTATATTTCCGATACATGTCCAAACGGGTTTCTTCTCCGTTGATGTCCTTCAAGATGATGGTCTTGAATTGGCAGTATTGCAGAATACTGTCTTTCTGCTGCTTGGGCATGTCAGTTATCAGGAGTTCGTAGTTGAGGTCCCGATATTCTGCCAGCATGTCCAGCAACTTGATGGTGTCGTAGTGCAGGATCTGTTGGTGCTGACTGTCAAACAGGTTGAAAAAACGAGCGCCAACCTTTTCAATGGTGAAGGATTCTTCGGGCACCTCATAATCTTTCACGGTCAGCGTTTGGATGCGGGTGATCTTGGTGCTGAAAAGATCACAATTGTACCATTCCACGGGTCGGAAGGAGAAGGTGGGGGTTAAGAAACCGCGAAATCCGGGTATGTGGACAATGCAGGGCTCGTCATAGCCTTCCAAGATGGCGAAATTGGCCATGTTGTCCATGGTGGCAGGCCCCATATAATAGGTCTTTACCAGTCGTTCCTTCACGAAGAAGGGTTTTTTGAACAGCGTGAACTTGGGCGCTGTTTGATAGATTTCCACCTTGATGGCGTTCACGGACATCATTTTGTTGATGTTAGACTGTGCGGTCTTGGCAACTGTTTGTTGCAAGCGCACATTGCGGATGGTGGATAAAAGGTCATTGACTTTGTAAGGCTGGGCCTTGATGGAGTCCTGAACATACCAAATCCCATCTTTCCGGGTGAGCAGGGCGGTTTCTCCGTTCATGTCGGCGATGAAGATTTTGGAGATGGTGGCGGTGTCCGTCACAGCGAACATCTCGGCTTTCGGGGTTTCGTTGTTGCGGACTGTTTTGACGATGAGGACACATAAGGCTCCTGCCAGAATGATACCTGCCAGTAGCAGAAGAAGTTTGCTCTTTTTCATTATCTAAATATTACGCTGCAAATGTACATAAATTTCAAATATACACCAACACATGAAATAACCCCCGCAGATACGATGTGTACAGCGTTTCAGCGGGGGGTATGGGAAAAACAAAACAGACTAGTTGAGGGACTTGACGATGGCTTCCACCTCGCGCAGATAGTTGCGTTTGGCCTCTTGTGGCGCATAGACGAAGCCGTCCACCGTGATGCAGGAGGACCCGTCGGCGGTCATCGTGGTGAAGCTGTAGAACGGGCCGCCCATCTTGTCGTTGACGGATTCCCAGAAGCCCCGTTGCTCCACACCCTCATGATAATGGATGCGGATGGAGTCGGTGAGCGGGTAGCCGGTAATCTCCGACACGATCGGATAGGCGCCCAAAACAGCCCCTTGGATATAGGACTTGGTGATGCGGTTGCGTGCGGCTACCAAGCTGTCCCGCGTCAGGGGATGGGCAGGAGTCTTGTAAATCATGACAAACCGATCGTTTTTGGGCGTGCGGTAACAAAGCCAGAGAAAGTCAGGCTCTTCACGTCCCACAAAATAGCTGTCCGGTATGGTCAGCCGGATACCGAATTTCTGATGTACCTTTTCTTCCAGTTCGGGGTTGTTGAGTTTGCGCTGGGCATTCTGGAGTCTCGCTATGTCGTTGTCATATAGCGCCTTGACAATCTCATCCTGGTGTTCTAAAAAGAGATCCAGGCATTGTTTCGGGTCATTTCCTTTGATGACCACATGGATCTGTGGGGAGGTGTAGGCATCCTTTTTGACCTCGTATGTGTTATGGGCATAGTTGGGATTGTAGTCAAACTGTACAATGTTGCGGTGACGCATGAAGGAGGTGGTCAGGTCTTTATTGCTGCAACGGATGATGTCGAACAGCGGCTCCTGTTGGTTGAGCGCTGGCTGAGGCTGCTCCAAGACTGCGAGGATGGCCTTTTGGGCCTCTGTCGACCAATAGGCGGTGTCCATAGCCAAGATCATCTCCCCAGCTTTGCCGGTAGAGAAGTTCTCCACTTGAATGTTGCCCCCAGGCTTAGGCTTGCAGGCTGAAGAAAGAAAAGCTATCGCGACCAGTAAATAGATAATCTTTTTCATAATTAATAGTTAAAATATTGTTTATTATTATAATAATTATTTTAATTGCTATCTTTGCAGCAATTTATATAACGGAAAAGGAAAGGGTTTTAGTATATATAAAAAACAAAATATATATGTATTCAGAAATTTTTTATCGTCTTGCTTTACAATATCTTGAGGATTATCGTCCTTCCATGTTGAAGGAGATGTTGCGTTTGTCGGGATCTGCTACCGCTTTGTTTGAGGAGCCCGACCGATGGCGAAAAATGGCCAGCAAGCGAGCCGAAAAGAAGCCTCTGCCCAAGGTGACGGAGGCTATCCAAAGAATGGTTTCGGAGGAGCTAAGGATAATGGAGCGAAAGGGGATCGGTTATTGTTTTTACACGGATGAGGATTATCCTTATCGACTTCGCAGCTGTTCAGATGCGCCCCTAGCCTTCTATTGCCAAGGAGATATTACGATTTTCAACCGAGACCATATCTTGGCGATGGTGGGAACGCGTGATGCGACGGATTATGGGCGACAGTGTGTGCGTAAAATGGTGAGGGAGTTGCAGGAGACGAGTCTGGTGACGGTCAGCGGGTTGGCATACGGGATAGATACCGAGGTGCATGGCCGGTCGTTGGAATGTAATATTCCCACCATCGCGGTGATGGGCTGTGGTTTTCACACGATCTATCCGTCGCAAAACCAGTCTTTGGCGCAGCGTATTGTGGAACATGGAGGAGCCTTGATCAGCGAGTATAGTTTTCAGACGATTCCTGACCGCAACAATTTTCCCAAGCGGAACCGGATTATTGCCGGCATGTCGGATGCTGTATTGGTGGTGGAGACTGGCTATAAGGGTGGCAGCATCATCACCGCCCACATCGCACATTCTTACAATCGGGATGTCTTCGCCATGCCGGGCTCTATCTTTGACGAGCATCATGAGGGCTGTCATACCTTGATTCAGAAGAATATAGCAGCTATTGTCACGTCAGGTCAGGAACTCATCAATTTAATGAACTGGGAAAAGTCTTCCGCATCCATGCAGATGCAGCTTTTCGTGGAGTTGAATGAAACAGAGCAACAGGTGGTCTCCCTGTTACGGGAGCAGCCGATACTGTCTGTGGATGCTTTGGCAGAGCAACTGACAGGAGTGTCCCCTTCCAAACTGGCAGGGATCTTGTTGGGATTGGAGTTGAAGGGGGTGATAGAGGCAAAGCCGGGGAAGTGCTATGCGCTGACCCGTTAGTAAGGCAAGATCATCAGGATATTGGATACCGCCCGTTCTCCTTTGTGGTCGAAGCGGCCGTTGTTGACGGGACAGTTGACAATGCCATCCCACGGGAAACCGTCCACATACAGGGTGGTGGAGCCGCCGCCGTCCAGGTTGATGGCCTCCGTGCAGCCAAGCCACAGCAGGGTCTTGGTCAGCTCGTCCAGACTCATGCCGGCCGACTCCTTGATGCGACCGTCCACGGTGAGGAACAGGATTGTGCCGTCAGGACGGATGCCCACGGCAGAGCGAGGGTGACGGTTGGTCACAAAAGTGCGGTCGGTGCGGTAGGACTCTCGCTGGCCATCCTTGAGTAACAGCGGTCCGCTCGTCATGATGTCTGGATAGGGCAACGTGCGTTCCCATAGCCGCGCGCTGTCGGTCTTGATGATCAAGAGCGACTCGTGATCCAGCACGAGGGCCCCGTACTGGTAATACTTGCGATGTACAGTGTCGCTGCCGGGCGTGTTGATGCCGACCTCCACGCTGTCAATGCGCAGGTAGCAGACCGGATTGTGCAGGTCCATGTCGAAGAATGAGCCGTTGATGGCAGCCAGGGCCCCGTGTTTCTTCGCGATGGTGGAGGTGACAGTCCGGCGCGGCTCCCAGGCGAAGGCAAAGGAGACGGGCGCATCAGGGGCAATCTCCAACAGACAGATATTCTCTTTGGCTCCGAATAGTGCCGGACGCCCAAAGTGATGCCTTTTAAGCACTATTCCTTGCTTAACGGTGTCGGTTTGCCAGTGCGCATCAACCAGCACTAGGGAGTCACGCTGTGCCGAGAGCGTCAGACAGACCAGGAAAAATCCAATATAGAACACAATTTTTTTCATGTCGGCAAAAATAAAAAAACTCTTCCTTTTTGGGGAAGAGTTTTTAGACATGTTATCTCAGGTAGGACTACTCCTGTTCGGCCACCACGTTCAGGTTCAAGGATACTTTGTTGTAATCCTTGTGCAGGTTGACCACAGCGGTATATTGTCCTAATTCTTTAATATGATTCTCGTTCAAGATGATCTTTCTGCGGTCGATGTCGATATCATGTTGCTCTTTGAGGGCATCAGCCACCATGATATTGTTGACAGAACCGAAGATAGTACCTTTGTCGGAAGCTTTCACCGGGATGGTGATTTCGAGACCTTCGATCTTGCCGGCGAGGAATTCAGCTTCTTTTCTGAGTTTCTCAGCCTTGAAAGAGCGTTGTTTGATGGTCTCGGCCAGCTGTTTCTTCTGAGCCGGAGTTGCTAAAACTGCCAATCCTCTAGGGATGAGGTAGTTGCGTGCGTAGCCGTCTTTAACCTTTACGAGGTCATCGGCATAGCCTAAATTGTTGACGTCTTGTTTTAATATGATTTCCATAATGATCTCCTAAATTAGTTGGTTTTTAAATTATCGGTTACGAACGGCAGAAGAGCCAAATGACGAGCTCTCTTGACGGCTTGGGCAACTTTCTTTTGATATTTTAAAGAGGTACCAGTCAGACGTCTCGGTAAAATCTTACCTTGCTCGTTCACGAATTTCTTTAAGAATTCACCATCTTTATAATCGATGTATTTGATACCGCTCTTTTTGAAACGGCAGTATTTTTTTCTTTGAATATCAACTGCTACGGGAGCAATGTATTTAATATCTGATTGTTGAGCCATAATGTTTATTCTTGTTCGGTTTTTGATTCATTGTTAACTTCTTCAGCAACCGCGGGAGCCTCAACGGTTTCGAGGGCTTCTACAGTTTCCTCTTGGGCTTTGGCAGCCTTTTCGTTGCGGAGGTTGCGTCTCTTTTCAGCGTATGCGATAGCATATTTGTCCATGCTGACTGTGAGGAAGCGCATGATACGCTCGTCACGACGGAATTGGAGTTCCAATTCAGCGACAACATCGCCGGCGGCTTTGAATTCAAATAAATGATAGAATCCGGAGGACTTTTTCTGGATGGGGTATTCCAACTTGCGGAGGCCCCAGTTCTCCTGGTGGACGATTTCTGCACCCTTGTTGGTGAGAATCTTCTCAAACTTTTGTACCGTTTCCTTCATCTGGTCTTCAGATAAAACGGGCGTCATAATGAAAACGGTTTCGTACTGATTTGCCATAATTTTTTTGGTTTAATAAATGATAAATTTTAATGGGCGGCAAAAGTACAACTTTTTTTGAATAATTGTATCTTTGCCGCGTGAAATTTTTCTGTACATACATAGCGCTGTTTCTACTCTGTTTGATTTTGCCATTAAATATTGTGGCACAACGAGTTAAATGGTCTCCCAAGACGGTGATTCCCTATCAGAACTACCTCTTGAAGGGGGATTCCTGTGCGATGCTACATGATTATCAGCAGGCACAATATTACTATTTTAAGGCACAAGAGCAACCAAAAATTACAAAATTGGAAAGAAAAGAGGCTTACTCCCGCATCCTTTCCATGAAAAAATATCAGCACCTGGATGACCTGGTCTCCAATGCCCGCAAGCTGGAGGCCGAGGGATATGCTTCGGCAGCCCTTAAGTATTACAACGACGCTATTGCTTATGCTCGGAGTGAGAATATCAACTTGATTACTCCGACCTCCGACTTCAATTTGGAACTCATCCGACAACTTTCAGAGATCGAGACCTATTTGGCGCAATCCCGCCAATATGAGCAGATGAACGATCAGGAACGCGCCCGCCAGTCCTATATCGCGGCCGTCACCAAATCTTCCGAGTTGAACTCCCTGATGAAACAGAATAATCTATCCCCAGCCTTTTCCCAGACTATCAACAACATTCAGGACTTTATGAACCATCGCTCGGAGATGGTGGTCGAATACCGGGAGGTTTTTCCGGATCATTACGATACCTTGTATAATCTGCTTGCTGCGCGACTGCAAGAGTATCTGGACAAATCTGTCGCCATCTTTGTCCCGCAGCTAACCATCTCCCTTTCCATCGACACCCTGCATTTCCAGTCTTCCTTTTGCGAAGGCATGAAAATCAGCTATAAAGACAATCGTACCGATACTTTTTTGATGGATTTCCGCGACATCTCCTTTGTCGTCTTTGACAATCCTGTCTTGGAGAATCCGCCCCAAGACCCCTCTTTGAATCAGCCTTATATCCATGGTTTCTCCATGCCGGCCAAAACAGAGTTTCACTTTTTTGACCTGTATAAGAACCAGATCATACTGAAGGCCCGCAAGACCCAGACGGGCATCCGGTTTGCCAAGCTCTATACCACTTACTGGCGTGTTGACCAGGAGCAGCTGATCAAGTATCAAAAATACATCGAGCCTTTCTTGCGCAAGAAACCGAATGGAGCCTATTATGTCCGGTTGACCCATACCCACTTTAACGGGACGGAGAAACGGAAGGTTGAACTTTCCAAGCGCAAAGAAGATTTCCTGAGCTTTTAATGGGTGGCTGTTGCCAGTGTGACCACGCTGACGGTCACACCCTCTATCCCGACCAGATGCTGGATTGCGGCCTCCATGGTGGCGCCGGTGGTCAGCACATCATCGCACACCAGCACATGCTTGTACCGGATCTTCTCGGGATGTTGAACCCCAAAGACCTCCTTGACATTTTCCCAGCGGTTGAAACGGCTTTTTTTGGTTTGCGTCTCTGTAAACTGAGTGCGTACCAGCACATCGGTTAGGTAGGGAATCCCCATCCCTTCCGACAACCCCATGGCAATCCACTCACTTTGGTTATACCCTCTTTTTCGCAACTTCCGTGAATGCAAAGGAATCGGGAGAATGCAGTCCACACTCCGGAACCGTGGCTCCTTGGCTAGCTGCCGGCCATAATAGGAGCCCAAGTATCGGCCAATCTCTTTTTTCCCTTTGTATTTCAGCTGGTGCAGGATGTGCTGCACGATGCTGCCCTTATTATAATATAGTAAGGCGGCCACCTCCCGTACCGGCACACGGCCCGCGAAGACATCCCTCAACACTTGGTCGTGCTGCTGATGAAAATGGGTCTCCGGAAGATGTAGCAGACAGGGGAGACACAAAAGTTCTTCATTTTGCCTTAAAGCATTGCCACAACCCACGCATAGGCGCGGATAAAACATCGAAAAAATATTGTCTATAAACTGTTTCATAGTACAATATTCAACGATTATATTGTAAAAATATTGTAATGTAAAATAAAAAAATTATTTTTCAGGAATAACAAATTGCTCTTCGCTGTCCCAATAAGCACGGATGGAGATAGTGTGCGGGAAAAACCAGATCTTTTCAGGTTGTTGCTTCAAGTGGTAGTCGCCAGCATCCCAACGGCCATTATGATTGGCATCTTCGATGATTTTAATGCGATAGTTGCCGGGTTCCAGCGCAGGATATTGTACTTGCCTGTTTGCTGTAATCAGGTCCTCCTGCAAGAAGGAGTTTTCTTTCCAGAGTTGGGCAATATACACGATGGAATTGTCCGGATGGATGTACTCCATCGTCAGGTTCCCGTAGTCTTTGGCGGCATGGGTCTCAAAATGAAGCTTAACGGAGTCGTTGGTCTTGCCTTGGTAGTTCCAGAATACAGAGTCGGGAATGAGGACGGTATAGTTTTGTTTTTCTTCCAAGGAGAGGGGCAGTTCCAGTTGTTTGACGAAGGTGTCGGGGACTGACACCCATGTGACGGAAGTATCCCGTTTGGTGAAGTATTTGATGGGGATAGAGTCGGCCGGCTTGATAGGGGCAGGGAAAATGAGGGTGAGAGGTTTGTATCGATGGCCCTCGTTTTGGGTAGTGACAGTCAGCTTTGCGGTTTGGACGTTGGCACTGCCGCGGCCTGTCGTTTTGGGGGCTTTGTAAGGAGTGAGATAAACCGTGTCCAGATGATTATCCGCGTTCAGCACAAAGGTAAGCGTGTCGGCGACAGGCTCTTTCATATACCAGAAGACGGTGTCTTGGTTTTTGTTGACGGATTCAAAGTAGTCAGGTACAGATCCGATGCTTTGGGCGGAGAAGCGGGCGAAGGAGGATTTGTACGGTATGACATACGTGCCAGGGGCAGGATTTTCCACCCGGGTCAGTTTGGGTTCATCCTCTTTTTTTTCAAAACAATATAGAAGAACTGCTTCGGCAGTACTTGCCAGTGAGTCCTCTCTTTCTGTGGGTGAGATGTTTACCGGCTGGTTTGCGAATGCGATCTGTTCGTTTGGTAGATCGTAGATCATGTTGGCATTGATATCCTTCAGTGCAAAGAGCTTATATTCGCCTACGGCAATATTGTCGAAAGAGAAGCTTCCGTTGGAAAGCGATTTGGTGACATAGTCGGGGCGAGAGGTGAGCGGCAGGGAATCTTCGTCTTGGCGGTAGAGCATGACGAGAAAGTCCTTGCATCCGTCCAGGGAGTAGGCGTCCAGCACTTGGCCTTTCAACGAGCAGGAATCAATGGCGTCCCCGGTGGAAAAGCTGTAGTGGTAATAGGACAAGTCATTGCCCTCATGAAAGTCTTTGATGCAATCAGTGAAGACCAAATTGTAGGTTGCGTGAGGTTGAAGGGTGTCGGAGAATTTGATGAGCAGGGTCTTGCCGTTGATGATGTATTTGGGAGCATTGGGCAGGGGCGGGGAGATGAGCACGTTGTCGGTGGGATTGTTCAGGGTGAAGAACTCATCGAAGGTGATTTTGATCTGATGACCATCGAAATTGACGGTCCCGGAGGGAGGGTCTTCTTTGAGCATCTTGGGAGGCTCGACGTCGCGGGGGCCGCCAGAGGGCAACACAACTTTGGCACATCCTGTCAACAGGATTGCCGCTCCGAATAGTGCCAAAATGAGATGCCTGCCCATTTTCTTATTGAGGTACGTTGTTGTAACTGTAATAGACCACGTCGTTGCGGATATCCCATCCTTGGGAGATCCAGAACTGCTGCCCTAGTTCATTGTTGCGCATGACGAGCAGGCCACTCTTGTGGATGCCTTCGGCCTCGGCCACTTTCATCACAGCCTCCAACAGAAGTTTGCCCACCCCTTGCCGGCGATAAGCGGGGTTTACCACTGTGTGATAGATGTATGCGCGACGTCCGTCAATGCCGCATAGGATGACTCCGATGATTTCACCATCTTTGATGGCCACGAAATTGGAGTTTGGATTCTTGGCGATGAACTTGGCAATGCCCTCTTCAGAGTCGTCATAGCTGCGAATGGCCATGCCGGCGGTTTCGGTCCACAACTTATACACGGACGCATAGTCCTGGATGCTCATCAATCGAATGGTAACGGGTTCTTTTTCCATGAGGCAAAGATACGATTTTAGTTAATAGATAATAGTTAAGAGTTAATAGTTAGGGAATGGCAAAAGGAAGGGGGGGGATAAGATTTCTTCACTTCTTTTCTTAATCCCCCAACCTTTTAATCTCAATAGCTTACTTTAATAACGATAGGTGTCCGTCTTGAACGGGCCCTCCACCTTGACGCCGATGTAGTCGGCCTGCTTTTGGGTGAGCTTGGTCAGTTTGACGCCGATTTTACTCAGGTGCAGTCGGGCGACCTCTTCATCCAGATGTTTGGGCAGGTTATAGACGCCGACCTTGTAGTCGTGTTGCCACAGGTCGAGTTGGGCCATGGTCTGGTTGGTGAAGGAGTTGCTCATCACGAAGGAGGGGTGGCCGGTGGCGCAGCCCAGGTTCACAAGACGGCCTTCCGCCAAGATGAAGATAGAGTGTCCGTCGGGGAAGATGTACTCGTCCACTTGCGGTTTGATATTGCGTTTTCTGATGTTCGGTTGGGCTTCAAAGGCGCCCACCTGGATCTCGTTGTCGAAGTGGCCGATGTTGCAGACGATAGCCTGGTCTTTCATCTTGTTGAGATGATCGACCGTGATGACGTCGCAGTTGCCGGTACAGGTGACGTAGATGTTGCCTTCTTCGAGAGCGTCTTCCACGGTCTTCACCTCGAAGCCTTCCATGGCAGCCTGCAGGGCGCAGATGGGATCCACTTCGGTGACGATGACGCGGGCGCCGTACGACTTCATGGACTGTGCGCAGCCCTTGCCCACATCGCCGTAGCAGCACACCACGACCACCTTGCCGGCCACCATCACGTCGGTGGCGCGCTTGATGCCGTCGGCTAATGACTCGCGGCAGCCGTACTTGTTGTCGAATTTGGACTTGGTCACGCTGTCGTTGACGTTGATGGCGGGGAACAGGAGCTCGCCTTTCGCGGCCATCTCGTAGAGGCGGTGGACGCCGGTGGTGGTCTCTTCGCTGACGCCGCGGACCGTTTTGGCCATGCGGGTCCACTTGGCGGGGTCGAGGGCGAGATGCGTCCTGAGGCACCCCAGAATTTCGCCCCACTCCTCGGGCTCGGTCTCGGGATTGAAGTCGGGCACCCGGCCGGCCTTCTCAAAGGCAGCACCCTTGTGAATCAGCAGGGTGG
>JAGCGA010000038.1 GCA_017649855.1 Bacteroidales bacterium | reverse complement strand
TCAGCAGCCAAATGTACGCCGCATGCACGTCCAGGTGATGTTCTATGCATACGGACCTCTGGCTTCTGCCACTGAGGATTTTTCTGACCACATCTAGTCTCTCTTCAAAATCATGTTTCATAATAGAACTGTACTCCTTTGTTTTTTTGTCCAACTTTTGGGGTGCAGTTCACTGAAGTGTTGGGTCGGGTCGCGGCCGATCATCATCGCGGCGCAGAAGCAGTTTGCCACGAAGCTCAGAACTTGCCTGCCGCGAAAGGGTGTCCCCGTGTAAGATGCACCATATTATTGTAGAGATTGTCTGAAAAAAATGTAGTTTTGCGGCCATGAAAAAACTATACATTGAAACCTACGGATGCCAGATGAACTTTGCGGACAGCGAGGTGGTTGCATCCATCCTCAAAGATAATTTCGACCTAACAAAAAATATTGAGGAGGCGGATCTGATCCTCCTCAATACCTGCTCCATTCGCGACAAGGCAGAGCAACGCATCCACAAGCGCCTGGCCGAGTTGGAGGCTTTGAAAAAACGGCGCAGAGGCGTGCAAATCGGTCTGCTGGGCTGCATGGCCGAGCGCATGAAAGAGGAACTGCTGGAGACGGAGCCCGTGCTGGACTTCATCGCCGGTCCCGATGCGTACCGCTCCCTGCCGCAGTTGATTGAAGACTCCGCCAAGGGAGAGGTGCAGTTCAACGTCATCCTTTCCGAAGAGGAGACCTACGACAACATCCTGCCGGTGCGTTACGACATGAATGGCGTGTCGGCTTACATCTCCATCATGCGGGGCTGCAACAACTTCTGCTCCTACTGTGTGGTACCCTACACCCGCGGGCGCGAGCGCAGCCGCAACCCCAAGACCATCCTCATGGAGGCTGAGGACCTGATCCAAAAAGGATACAAGGAGGTCACCCTTTTAGGCCAGAACGTCAACTCCTACCACTGGGAAGAGAACGGCGAGACCGTCTCCTTTGCCCGGCTTATGGAGCTGGTGGCGCAACTGTCGCCGGAACTGAGAGTGCGTTTTGCGACCTCCCACCCCAAAGACATCTCCGACGAGCTGTTGGAGACGATGGCCCGCTACGACAACATCTGCAAGTATATCCACCTGCCCGTGCAGTCCGGCAGCAACCAGATGCTCAAGAAGATGAACCGCGTCTATACCCGCGAGTACTACCTTGAGCGCGTGCGCAAGATCCGGGAGCTGATGCCCGACTGCGCCATCTCCACCGACATCATCGCCGGCTTCTGCGGTGAGACGCTGGAAGACCACCAACAGACCCTCTCCATCATGCGGGAGGTGGGCTATGAGTATGCCTACATGTTCAAGTACTCCGAGCGCGGGGGCACCATGTCCGCCAAACGCTTCCAGGACGATATCCCCGATGAGGAGAAGACCCGCCGACTGGAAGAGATCATCGCCTTGCAGGGCGAGCTGTCCCACGAGAGCAACCTCCGCGACATCGGCAAGACCTTCACCGTCCTTGTCGAGGGAGTCTCCAAGCGCTCCCCGGAATACCTGTACGGCCGCAATAGCCAGAACAAAGTCATCATCTTCCCGAAAGAGAACCATCAAATCGGGGAATATATTGAGGTCACCGTGACCCGTTGCACCCCCGCGACCTTGTTTGCGTAATCGTAAATTTCTTCAATCTGTTGAAAAAAATTGGATTAAATTCTTCATGGTATTGTAGAAATTCATACTTTTGCGGACAAATTCGGAATTAAACTCCTGTTTTGTCCAACACGCACATATTTATATGATAGACAGATTATTAAAGAATGAGCTTTTGAGATTGTCGAAGGTCTTTCCCGTAATCACGCTGACAGGACCGAGACAATCTGGCAAGACGACCTTGTGCAAATCAGCTTTTCCTGATTATCATTACATCTCTTTGGAGAATATAGATAGTCGGGAAGCGATGGAAGCTGACACTTTATCTATTCTCCGACATTATGGCAATGGCTTGATTATTGATGAAGTACAACATCTTCCGGAAGTGTTTTCTTATATTCAGGTCGCCGTGGATGAGGACCGGGATCGGCATTTTATACTAACGGGAAGCAGCAACTTCTCTTTGTTGGAAAGTGTATCGCAATCTTTGGCAGGCCGTACTGCTGTTTTGACTCTTCTCCCTTTGTCACTTGAAGAAATCAAAGATGTTCAAGAAATAAGCACTGACACTTTAATGCTGCGAGGTTGCTACCCGGCAGTATGGGCCCAAAACATACGCCCGGCAGATGTTTATGCTGCCTATCATGCTACTTATGTTGAACGGGACCTGAGGCATTTAATCAACATTCGCAATATTTCCGGATTCAGGCAATTCTTGCGACTGTCGGCCGGCAGGTGCTCTTGCATGTTTGTCCCTTCCGACTTTGCCAATGAACTTGGGGTTGACATGAAAACCATTCAGCATTGGAACAGCATTTTGGAAACATCTTATATTACCTTCTTGCTGCCACCATATTTTCACAACATCGGCAAACGAATTACCAAAACCCCAAAACGCTACTTTTACGACACAGGGTTTTTATGTTATCTACTCGGTATTGAAAAAGAAGATCAATTGGAGACGCATCCTCTCCGCGGCGCCATCTTTGAAAACTATGTGGTATCAGAAATGGTCAAGCAGCATGCACATAGGGGAATGACTCCTCATTTATTCTATTATCGGGACAAATCCCAAAATGAAGTTGACCTGATTCGGGAACAATCGTTTGGCCAGTTGCAAGCGTATGAAATCAAATCTTCTCACGCATTTCATCCTGCATTTTTCAAAGGAACAAACTATTTCCAACAATTATATAAAGAAAAATTAGTCTCGTCATGTGTACTGTATGACGGGGATGAGATATCAGACATTTCCTATAAAGAGTATTGCAATTTCCGGAATGTGCCCTATTTCAAATTGTAGAATTATCCTGACAGACATCATGTTATATCCCGACACTTTTGAAGAGAAGATAGGTTTTGACCTCGTGCGGGCGCACGTGAAGGCGCACTGCCTATCGCCCATGGGCGCGGAAAGGGTGGACAAACTCGCGATGATGACCTCCCTGGAGGAGATCATGCCGCAATTGGAGATGACCGAGGAGTTCCGCCAGCTGTTGCTCTTCGACGAGCCTTTCCCCGCGCAAGACTACTACGACCTCCGCGTAGAGCTGAAACGCCTGCAGATCGGCGGCACCTACATCGAGTCGGAGACGCTGGCCCAGCTACGCGCCTTCATCAACACGATGACCAACATCTACGTCTATCTCAAGGTGCGCCACGAGTCGGAGAAATACCCGCTCTTGTGGAGTCTCTGCGAGGAGATGCCCATCCAGCGCGAGCTGACCGCCGCCTTCAACCGTATTCTGGACGAAAAGGGACAGATCCGCGACAACGCCTCCGACGAGCTCAGTCGTATCAAAAGCGAGATCAACCGCATATCGCAGTCTGCCGACCGGCAGATCCGCAAGATCCTGAACATGGCCAAACAGGACGGCCTGGTCAAGGAAGACGCCGAGATGACCGTCCGCAACGGCCGGTTGTGTATCCCCGTGACCGCCCAGTTCAAGCGCCGTCTCAAGGGCTTCATCCACGACGAGTCGGCCACGGGCCAGACCGTCTTCATCGAGCCGGCGGAGGTCTTCGATGCCAACAACGAGCTCCGCGACCTGCAGAATGCCGAGCAGCGCGAGATCATCCGCATCCTCACCGAGCTCACCGACCGACTGCGCCCCGCCATCCCCGAACTGCTGGAAGCCCAGCAACTGTTAGGGTGCTACGACTTCCTTCGGGCCAAGGCACAGTTCGCCATCGACATAGAGGCTGCTCTCCCCCACATCCACGACTACCCGCGCATTGAGTGGCAGCAGGCCATCCATCCGCTGCTCTATCTGACCTTGAAGAAAAACGGCAAAAAGGTAGTACCGCTCAACATCACCTTGAAAGCCGACCAACGCATCCTACTCATCTCCGGTCCCAACGCCGGCGGCAAGTCCGTGTGCCTCAAGTGCGTCGGCCTCCTGCAGTACATGATGCAGTGCGGACTCCTCGTCTCCATGCAGAGTACCTCCGACATGGGCCTGTTCCAGCACATCTTCATCGATATCGGCGACGAGCAGTCCATCGAGAACGACCTCAGCACCTACAGCTCCCACCTCTCCAACCTGAAGGTGATGGAAGACAACTTAGACGAGCAGTCGTTGTTCCTCATCGACGAGTTCGGCTCCGGCACCGAGCCCACCTTAGGCGGCGCCTTGGCGGAGGCCATCCTGGAGAGCTATTACGACCATCGGGCCTTCGGCATCATCACCACCCACTACGGCAACCTCAAGATGTTCCCCGACACGCATCCGGAGGCTGTCAACGGGGCGATGCTCTACAACACACAGGAACTGAGACCGCTCTACCAGCTCAAGATCGGCAACCCGGGCAGCTCCTTCACCTACGAGATAGCCAAACACATCGGCCTGCGCGACGAGATCATCCAAAACGCCATCCAGAAGTCGGGCACGGCACAGATCGACTATGAGCGCAAGCTGGAAGAGATCGAGACCATGCGGCTGGAGACCGAGAAGATGCTCAAGACCGTCCACGCCGCCGATGACCAGTTGGCGGAGATGATTGGCGAGTATGCCGACAAGTTCGCCGCCTTGGACAAACAGCGCAAGGAGATCCTGCAGAAAGCCAAGAACCAAGCCAATGCTATCGTGGAGAGCGCCAACAAGGTCATTGAGAAGACCATCCGCGACATCAAAGAGGCCAAGTCGGAGGCCGAGAAGACCAAGGCGGCGCGGCAGAATGTGGCAACACTCAAGAAAGAGTTGGACAAAGAGATTGAATCCATTGAGCATGAAGAGGTCCTGAAGCCGTTGGTGCCCATCAAGGTCAAGAACAAGAAACCGAAAGAGCGGAAGCCGGAGATGGTGGCCGATGAGAAGCCCATCACCGTAGGCGACGCCGTCTTCCTGGCCGACATGCAGATCACGGGAGAGGTGATGAAGATACAAGGGGGCGAGGCCACCATCACCTTTAATGGCATCACCCTCAAGACCGACCTAAGCAAGTTGGTGAAGATCAGCAAGAAAGAGGCGCGCGAGGTGCAACGTGGCCATGTGGTCCGCTATAACGAAGGCACCTTGGCTGACGCCATGAACAAGAAGTTGTCGGCCTTCAGCACCACCTTGGACGTGCGGGGGCAGCGCGCCGACGAGATGGCGGATGCCGTATCCGACTACTTGGACGAGGCGTCCATCTTGAACATCCGCAACGTGCGCATCTTGCACGGCAAGGGCAACGGCATCCTGCGCAACGTGGTACGGCAGCTCCTCGCCAAGCGCAAAGACGTGGCCAGCTTCAACGACGAGATCCTCGAACTCGGCGGCAGCGGCATCACCGTGGTGGAGATGAAAGGTAATTGAGGAGTGTCCATTTTCCCCACGCCCTGGGAAACTAAGGGGCGACAGCTCAAAGTCATAGTTCAAAGTCAACCACGAAGGCACAAAGAGGGATACCACAAAGGGCACAAAGAGGAACTAAGAAGTTAAGAAACTAAGGGAGAAGCTCATCCCCCTCCCCCACCACATAGTATCCTCCTTTCTTCTTGGAGCCGCGGAACTCTACGAGGCCTTGCTTGCGGAGTTCGGCGAGGCAGCGCTCCACGGTGCTGAGGGAGTATTGGGTACAGGTGACGATGTCTCTTGAGTTGCAGTCAGGATGGCATTGGATGCAAACAAGAACGTCGTCTATCTTCGTCTGCGGGGGAACGGCCGGTTTATACGGGGTTTTGTTTTGGGAGACCTTCCAGTCCTTTGATCTGGTCTTGAGATTCTTAAGGCCTTCCTTTATCTGTGCAGAGACGTTTTCCCGTCTCTTCCGATCCAACTGGAAGGAATAAGTCTCTTCTGCCCAGGGCATTTTCTTCATGGTTACCCTGTCCCCCCTGCAGGATTTTATATATCGAAGGGGTAGCAGTACGGAACTGTTCACGCGGATGAACTCCTCTCCTTCCAAAAAATGTTCAAGGATCCTCATGGAACAGAGTCGGTCGTAAGTCTTGCCCTGTACCGTCCGGATCCTTGTATAGTTCCCGCTCTGTTGGCAATAGTAGATGTCGTCAACGGAGATGAAATATAGGTTGTTTTTCTTGTCGGCAACATCGAGCATCCGGAAATTTTCACGGACGGTTTTCACCTCCTTTTCCAAGGCTTGTTGGTAGAACTTCTTCTCCCTGAGCAGGAAGGGGAAGAGGTTGATGGCCAAATTGCGCCCGACAAGCAGCAGCAAGGTTGTGGCGATGAAGTTGAAAACGCCGACGGCTTGTATGATATAGGCATTGCAGGCGGTGACATGGCGGTAGACAATCAGTATTTCCACAGATCCCGCCGATATGGCGATGACTAGTAGCACCATCCAATAGATCATGTGTGCACGTGGCACATATATTTTCGGATATAGCAGGAAATAGTTGGCATACAGGGAGCCCAGCACCAGAAGTCCGGCCAGGACCTCCCTGGTGGGGCTCCCCGCGTAGGGACGCAAAAAAGAGTTCCGGATGAAGAACAGGAGGAGCAGGGCGCAGAACATAACGTTCAGCAAAACGGAGACAAAGAGGGGGAGTCTTTTCATGACAGCGACGCTTGAATTCAACGGCAAAGATAATATTAATTTTCCATAAGGCAAGCGGTACGAGGCATAACCCCTCACGGAAATCCGGTTTATCCCTTCACAAATCCTGTTTTCTGTGAATTTTGGGACCTGCTGATTTTCAGCAAAATGCCCCCCAACAAGAGGTGTCTGAAATCACAATGTACTATTTCCTGGGTGAAGGTACATGTTTTTGGAGTGAAGGTATATCCGTTGCCAGAAAGTTATATTTTTGCCTTTGAAAAACAGACTCGAAATATAATTCTTAAATTCAGATACGATGAAAAAAACAACGATTTTAATGCTCCTTGCCGCCACCCTGCTTGGCGCGTGCGAGAAAAGGAATTAATGCTGAATTAAGAAACTAAGAAGTTAAGTAATTAAAACCTTTCATGATAAAACACACATCATTATGAAAACTACAACCCAAAACATCAGGAAATCAAACAAATGGGCGGCCCTGACGCTGGCCTGTGCCCTCATGATGGCGGCCCTGTCGCCTGCCACCGCCCAGAACCCCTATCCGCCGTACGACTTCAGCCAGGCCAACAGCGACGGCGACATCCTCTACTACCGCATCACCTCCAATACTGCCCCCTACACCGTGGCTGTGACCCGTAGTCAGGACTCATCCTATTACAATCTACAGATACCCACGATGACGTATCAAGAGGGAATGCCGGGATATTTGTATCCCCTTTTTGAATATGACACCCTGGTTGTGATACCCAGCACCGTCGCCCACAATAACATCACCTATTCCGTAACATCCGTTGACGAAAAAGCCTTCTTCTATGAAAAAGGTATTCGCCGGATTGAACTCCCAGGCACTGTTACCACGATAGAAGACGGTGCCTTCTGGCGTTCCAACCTGAACGATATCGTAATGCCCAATGTGCAAAACATAGGAGAGAAAGCTTTTTGCTACACTGCGCTTACCCATGTTGATTTGCCGGCCAATCTCAACGGTCTTGGGGAAAACGCCTTTTCCCATAGCCTTTTGGAATCTGTTGACATCCCTTCGGGTGTTGGTGTGCTTTCTCAAGGGTGTTTTTCGGGATGCCCACTGCAAACCATAACACTTCACGAGGGACTTCTAACCATAGAAGACAATGCTTTTTGCTGTGTCATCATGGATTCTCTCATATTGCCATCCTCGCTGCAGTATTTGGGAAACATTGGAGGAGCTAATTATTATGGAGAAGAACAGTACAACGTCTGCCGGCATGTGAGATTTCAACAAGGGAACAACCCTCTTGAAATAGGGGATATGGCCTTTTACAGCCTCATTCGCCTGGAAGATATCATACTTCCTGACAATGTTGTTTCCTTAGGTGCAAGTTGTTTTTCCCGAAGCGGCTTGAGAACTATCGTGCTGCCACCGCGGGTGAAAGTCGTCCCAGGAGAATGTTTTTATCACTGCGACTCCCTGCAGAGCGTCACATTGCCGGACAGTCTGGAACGAATAGGAGCGAGTGCCTTCTATGGCTGTGCCAGTTTGCAGAGTGTAACTATCCCGTCGAATGTGCTACAAATAGAAGAGAAGGCTTTTCTGACCGTGGGAATGTCCAACAGAACTTTCAATATGATGGGAGAGATTCCTCCAGCTCTCCAGCAGAAATCCATGGGCAATGCGTCTCGCGATATAATCTTGTTCAACATCCCCTGCCACACTACGGCCGACTTCCAGACGGGAGTGGGCTGGAACCAATATGCCTCCACCGCCACCTTCCACGAAGTGTGCACAGGCGTGGAGAACTGCGAGACGGAAGACATCATGCTTTATCCCAATCCGGTGCACAGCATGCTCACGGTGGAGTTTCCTTCTGGCGAGGCCGCGACGATAGAGCTCTACGACATGTTCGGCAAGCTGGTTCTCTCCCAGAGCGCGGAAGACACCTCTACGGACATCAGCATGGCAAACTTGCCCGCCGGCCTCTACCTCCTGCAGCTCACCTTCCCGAACGGGGAGCAAGCGACACGGAAGGTGGTGAAGGATTGAGGTTGGGGCGCGGAATCGTTGGCATGACGGAGGGGTTCATGGAGACGTTCCATGGAACGTCTCTACAGGCGCAGGAGAGGTCATGATCCATGGAATCTGTCTCGGGATATCCAAAAAAATTGTACGTTTGCGTTTTCAAAAATCAAAGAGATGAAACCACGAGTAAGTATCATTATGGGCAGCACCTCCGACCTGCCAGTTATGGAGGGAGCCTGCAAGTTTTTGGAGAGCAACGAGATTCCTTTTGAAATGCTGGCCTTGTCAGCCCACCGCACCCCCGACGAGGTGGCGGAGTACGCCAAGCATGCTCACGAGCGCGGGGTGGAGGTCATCATCGCCGCTGCGGGCATGGCCGCCCATCTGCCCGGCGTGATCGCCGCCATGACCCCCCTGCCTGTCATCGGGGTCCCCATCAAATCATCCTTGGAAGGAATGGACGCCGCGCTAGCCATGCTGCAGATGCCGCCGGGCATCCCCGTAGCCACGGTCGCCATCAACGGTGCCCAAAACGCCGCCATCCTCGCCATGCAGATTCTCGCCAATGGCGATCCTATGATGATGGAGCGCGTCATCCGCCACAAGGCACAACTCAAACAGAAGATTGTGAAGGCCAACGCAGAACTGGCCTCAATCGATACCTATAAGTTCAAGACCAACTAAACAGGCAGTATCAAGCCATAGATGATAAAGCCCGCGACTCCGCTCAACACGAGCAGGAGGATCGGACTTACTTTGTATCGGAAGGCCGCTATGAAAACTGTTAAAAAGATGACCACACTGATGATGAACTGAAGTGTGTCTTGAGACGGTGAACCAAATGATTCCGGCGTCAAGAGGAGCAGGGCGGCCGCCGCAATAAGTCCTACAAAGGTGATGCGCAGCGTCTTGAGCATCGTCTGCACCGCCGGTTTGTCTTGCATCTTCATCAGAAAACGCGTCACCAAAATCATGGCCACCACCGGCAACAGGATAACCGAGAAGGAGGCAATGAACGAACCCAACACGGCCATCGGCAAGGAATAGCCGGCATGGAGCACGGCCGTATAACCCGCATAGGTGGCCACGTTGATACCGATGGGGCCGGGCGTCATCTGCGAGACAGCCACCATGTCCACAAACTCCTGCATGGTCATCCAGCCATTACGCGTCACCACCTCGTTTTGGATGAGCGCAATCATGGCATATCCCCCGCCGAAGTTGAAGATGCCAATGCGGAGAAACGTATAGAAGAGCTTCCAAAAAATCATGCCGTCTCCCCCTTTCTCTCCAAATATTTACCATAAGCATATCCACCCACGCCCGCACACAGGATGATGAGGATGGGCGAGACGCCGAGCAACCAGATGAGCAGGGCCGCGGCAACCGGTATCCAGGCGTTACGCCAGCGCAGGTTGGCTGTCATGGCCATCGTGAAGACAGGCGAGGCGATGAGCGCGACCACCGCCGGACGGATACCCTTGAAAATTGCTTCCAAATAGGGGTTCCCTTTTAGAAAACGGAAACAGGAAGCCCATGCAATGATGATGAGGATGGGCAAAAGGATGTTGCCCAGCACCGCCGCAATGGAACCGACCACTCCGCGCAACCGGTAGCCGATGTTGCTCGCCATGTTGACGGCGAAAATCCCCGGCATGGCCTGCGACAAGGAGAGCATATCCATGAAGGTCTCCCGGTCCAACCACCCATGACGATCCACGATCTCCTTCTCCATCAACGGGATCATGGCATAGCCACCACCGATGGTGAAGGCCCCGATCTTGCAGAAAGAGGCAAACAAAGCACGTAACCTCGCCCGCTCGCCTGCCTGCATGGGGGCGGACGATCCCGTGGTTCCCGTAGATAAATGGTCGCTGCTCATAAAGGATGGCAAATGTACATAAATTTTAAATAAGTTCAACCTGCCTCAAGGCTCCTTGCCTAAAACCCGAAATAAAATAAAAAAGTAGTGGGTGACAAAAAAAATGTATATTGCGCCGTTTTTCCCATTTTGTATTAAAATGGTGTATTAAGAATTGTAACTACTTGATATAATATGAAATATAATATTAAACCTTTCAAAATACTCCTCTTGTGGGTTGCATTTATGGGGATGTTTCTTCCCAAAAATGCGCTAGCGGCCAAGGAAGAAGAGGGCTTTCAAGCGGGGCCTTTTATCCTTGAGCATGTCACCGACAGCTATGGATGGCATATTTGCGGCGAGGGGGACAAGAGCGTGACCATTCCGCTACCCATCATCCTGGTGGACCAAGGCCGGCTGGTATGCTTCTCCTCCGGCAAACTGCATCATGGCGAGGCAGCATACGAAGGCTATGCCATGGGCTGGGGCGACCAGAAAGGTGCTATTGTGAAGTTAAGTGACGACTATACCGGACATCTGACGCCCGGCACGGAATATGCCGTGGATCATGTGTGCAAGTTCAACATCTCCATCACGAAGAATGTCTGCGCCCTATTTATCTCATTGATTCTGATTGCGTGGATATTCCTCTCTGTCGCAAGGCAATATGAGCGTCATCCTGACGAAGCGCCTAGGGGTCTGCAGGGCTTCTTGGAGCCGGTCATCGTTTTTCTGCAAGACGAGGTCATCAACCCCTCGCTCGGCGACCGTGCCCCGAAATACACCCCCTATCTGTTGACCCTGTTCTTCTTCATCCTGCTGAATAACATGCTGGGTATCATCCCCATTTTCCCGGGCGGTGCCAACCTTACCGGCAACATCGCTGTGACCGGCATCTTGGCCTTGATAACCTTCTTTATCACCAACATCTCGGCAAAGAAAGAGTACTGGATCGACATCTTCAACACGCCTGGTGTGCCTTGGTGGCTGAAACTGCCGGCACCCATCATGCCTTTCGTGGAGTTGATCGGTATCTTCACCAAACCCTTCGTCCTGATGGTCCGTCTCTTTGCCAACATCACGGCCGGACATATCATCGTGCTGGGCTTTATCTCCTTGATTTTCATCTTCGGACAGATGGCACCGGCCATTGGCTATGGCGTTTCGCTGGTATCCATCCTCTTCTACATTTTCATGGGCGTGTTGGAGTTGCTGGTGGCCTTCATCCAGGCCTTTGTTTTCACGCTGCTGAGCGCCATCTATATTGGCACCGCGACGGAGGAGCATCATGAAGAAAGTACAGAATTAGCTTAATAGAAACTTTTTTACAATCCTTAATTTTATAAAGTTATGTCAACATTATCAACCTTATTGCAAGCAGCTCCCATTCTCGGTATTGGCCAGATGGGTGCAGGTATTGGTGCTGGTTTAGCCGCCATCGGCGCAGGCCTTGGTATTGGCAACATCGGTAGAGATGCCATGTCCGCCATCGCACGTCAGCCCGAAGTGGCCGGCAACATCCGTATCAACATGATCCTCGCCTCCGCCTTGATCGAAGGTGTGGCCCTGTTCGCCGTGGTGGTTTGCTTGCTCATCGCTATTGCGTAATGACAATTGAAGACTCCCCGCGATTGGCGGGGAGACTTCAGTTTTATCCAAGGAACTAAAAAAAACACTATAAACAACTAACTTAAAAGGAAAGAACCAACAGATATGGAACTGATTAAACCCTCTTTTGGACTTATCTTCTGGATGCTGATCGGTTTCGGCATTTTGTTCTTCATCTTGGCAAAGTTTGCCTGGCCTGTCATCACCAACGGCATTGCCAGCCGCAACAAAAAGATCCAGGACCAGCTGGATGAGGCCGCCCGCGTTCATGCAGAGCTGGAAAACATGCACCTGAAGCATGAAGAGATGCTGGCTGAAGCCAAAGCCGAGCGTGACGCCATCGTGGCCGACGCCCGCAAACTCAGCGAAAAGCTGTATGAGGACGCCAAGCTGAAGGCGGAAAGCGAGGCCCAGGCAATCATCGATGATGCCAAGAAGACCATCTACTTTGAGAAGATGAAGGCCATCACAGATGTCAAGAATGAGATTGCCAACTTCTCCATCGATATCGCCCAAAAAGTGATCGAACACGAGTTATCCGACAAGGATCGTCAGGAGAAACTCATTGAGGATTGGGTGGACAACTGTAATTTGAATTAACGACACTATTAACCTTATTATTCATCAAAATTTTTAAAAAAATGAAAAAGATCGTTGTTACTTTGTTTTTAATCTGCACGATGGCTGGTGTCTCCATGGCACAACCGCGTGCTATCGGTGCCCGTCTGGGTGGTAACGTTGAGTTCTCTTATCAGCACTCCCTCGCTGCCGGTTCCTGGATGATGGATCTCACCGTTGGTGCTACCAACTATTGGAACAAATGGGGTGCCGTTGGTGTAACGGTCATGTTCGACAAGGTTTGGGGTATCGGTGCCAGCAACTGGAACTGGTATGTAGGACCTGGTTTCGGCGTAGGTTACAACTATGGCCCTTACTGGAAAGAGAATAACTACTGGCCTTTCGGCTTGTATGTTGGCGGCCAAATCGGTGTTGAGTATCAATTTGACATTCCGTTGAACATCAGCTTAGACTGGCGTCCTATGTGGAACTTCGCCGGTAGAGGTACCGGTTATGGCTTCGCTGGCTATCTCACCGGTGTGGCTCTTGGCCTTCGTTACAGATTCTAATCGTTTATTATCAGACTATTCACGGCCGGCCCTGGAAAAGGCCGGCCTTTTTTTCTAATTATCCAGCTCCATGAACTATATAGATTCTCATACACATCTTTACCGTGAGTACTATCCCGACAACTTCGAGGAGGTGATTCAGCGCGCTATTGACGCCAATGTGAAACAGATGCTCTTGGCTTGTGTCAACCGAGAAACCCCTGACCAGATCCAGGAGGTAGTGGCCCTCTATCCTGAAAACCTGTATGCTATGGTAGGACTTCACCCCTCCGACGTGCGGGAAGACTATCCCGATGTCCTAACCTACCTCCAGACGCGTCTGGACGATCCCAATGTGGTGGCGGTGGGCGAAATCGGCCTCGACTTCTACTATGATCGTAACTTTGAGGCGCAGCAGAAGGATGCTTTTTTACAGCAGTTACGCTGGGCTCGTGACCTGCATCTGCCGCTCTCGCTCCATATTCGTAGTGCCTACAATGAGGCTATTGAGATTCTGCAACAGTTCAAACCGGGCGAGTTGTCCGGCATCGTACACTGTTTCTCCGGAGGCATCCAGGAGGCCAAATGGGCTGTGGCCCGCGGCTTCGCCATCGGCATCGGCGGCATCGTGACGTTCAAAAACAGCAAGTTGCCGGAGCTGGTCAAGGAAATAGGCTTGGAACACGTCGTGTTGGAGACCGACGCCCCCTACCTGGCCCCCACGCCCCATCGGGGCAAGCCCAATGAGAGTGCCTATATCCCTCTTATTGCCCAAAAGATTGCTGAAATCTTTGATGTTCCCGTCCGTGAGGTCATGGAACAGACCTCCCGCAACGTCTATAGCATCTTTAAAAAACTGCCCGCCAATCTATAAAAGAGCAGTCCCTTTAACAGTTTTTATGATCCGGAATACCGGTAGTGCCCGATGATCTTGTAGGAGAATAGGCAGTCTTCCAGCACCTGCCCTGCCCCGATGTTGTGGATGATCAGGTGCCGTTTCCCATCACGGGTTGTCTTGTTGGACACAATGCCAATGTGGGTGATGCCGCCACCCAAGTTCCAGCATACAATATCCCCTGGCTGGTAGTCTTCCGCCTTGTCTGTGATTTTCAAGGTAGCACCTTTTCTGGAGAAAAAGGTCATCAGGTTGGGCACCCTGCGGTGGTCAATGTTCGGGTCGGTGTGCTTTAAGCCCCAGTTTTGAGGGTAGAGACTAAAGTGCGCCTGCATGTCGAGGTGCACCTCTTTTTGAAGATCAACACCCATTTTCCGATAGGCCCGGATGATCACATCGGTGCACACCCCCTTGTCGGCAGGCACATCACCGTTGGGATAGGCGATCTTGAAATAGGAGGGATCATATTGCACCCGTTGGTGTGTCAGCGTCAGGGCGGAATCTGCCAGACGGCTGTAGAAACCAGTCTGTGCCAGGGACAGTGTCTGGAGATAAAAGATCGTTACAATAAGCAGCAGGAATCTTTTCATGGTCTTAATGCACAAAAAAACAATGGAAATAGAATGGTTCTCCTATAGGAAGTTTAATAGCTCTGCCATGTCGTGAATCACAAAATCACTCCCACAGGCCTTCAGCGCTTCTTCGGAGGCGTTGCCGTAAGTAACTGCACAAGTGTGCGTTCCGGCGGCTGTGCCCATCAGGATGTCCACGGGCATGTCGCCCACCACCATCGTCTCTTCGGCTGTAAAATTTAGAGTTTTTAAGATAGCATAGACGGGTTCCGGATCGGGTTTGTGGGCCAACACTTCGTCGGATCCGACTACCATTTCCACCAAATCTGAAAGATTCATCTCCCTGACGAATCCGTGCAGGGAGGCTGAGGTACGCGAGGAGGCGATGGCCATGCGTATCCCTTTGGTGTGCAATAGCTCCATCGTTTCCCGGACATGGGGAAAGAGATCGGGGACAAAGTCTTTGGCGTTGGCGAAGAAGAGCTGCCGGTAGGTCTCGGCACAATGCTCTCCCTCCGCATCCGAAAGCTGCGGGTAAATATGGAGAAAGCAGTCTTTTAAGGGCAACCCGATGGTGGAGGCACAGGTCTCCTCGTCGGCCACCGGCAATCCCAGTTGCCTCATCACCATCTGCATCACGCGGACTATGTTTTGGCGCGTGTCAGCCATGGTGCCGTCAAAATCGAAAATGACAAGTCGGATATTCATCGCTTACGGGATCAGATGGTTATTGTTTGGTTTGCAGAGAATTAACATGGCAATCATGGCAAACGGCGGCATGATGCAGAATGAGATCCCCACCCATACAGCAAAGGAATGGTTCCGGCTGCTGGCGATGAACCCGTTTAACAACGCCCACGCAACATAAACGAAAATCACAATGATCAGAATGAGAGTATCCGTTGACATATAGTTCCGACTCTGGTTATCATATTGTTTTTCAGACGCAAAAATACAAAAAAAAACTACCTTTGCCACTCGAAGAAAAATATCAGAACTATGCTGCAAATTGGAACAAAAGCCCCCTATTTCGAGGGCTTTGACGAAAACGGGAACCCCGTGAAACTGAGTGACTTCGCCGGCAAGAAGCTCGTGCTCTACTTCTATCCCAAAGACAGCACGCCAGGCTGCACCGCCGAGGCCTGCGACCTGCGCGACAACTACCAGCGGTTCCTCGCCTTGGGCTACGAGGTGTTGGGCGTAAGCAGAGACTCCGCCGCCTCGCACCAGCGGTTCATCGCCAAATACGAGCTGCCTTTCCACCTCATCGCCGACACCGACCTCACTATCCTGAAAGCCTACGAAGCCTGGGGCGAGAAAAAGATGTACGGCAAGGTGACCGAAGGCACGCTTCGCACTACTTACGTCATTGACGAGCAAGGCGTTATCATCGACGCCATCGGCAAGGTGAACACCAAGGCGCACACGTCGCAATTGTTGAAATAGCGGCAGGTTAGGATTGCCCCCACGCCGTAGGTGTGCGGGGAAAATCACCCGTTTTGTTGTTTCAATTCCCTGCGGTAAAGGATAAAGGCGGCCAGATTGAACGCAATGTCACAAACGGTCGCGACGGTCGCGACAGAAGGGAAAACATTCACCTGTCCGTACAAGGTGTCGTTGGGGGTGAGATGATTGGACAAAATGTTTGGTAGATAATGCGATGAGAAAAAGTGGAGGACGATGAGAATGAAAATCATCGTGATGGAGAGCACCATCGTGTGTTTTTTGACCAGCATAAGGATAGCCCCAATGGTAATGAGCACAATCAGCAGACAAGTGATCACCTCAACCAAAATGGGAAGGTGGGCGAATTGCCAATATCCGCCGCCGAGCACTCTAACCAAGGAAAGGATGTAACCTACGGTGATGGCGAACAAGATTCCGCCATAATAACTTCGCGATTTACCTGACGACACTGTTTCGTCCGCATCCGTATTCTCCGAATCGTAACGCCACCACAAGAAGCCAACGGTGAGAAACGAGGTAACCAGATTCGCCCACTTCCGCACACTATTCATCGTATAATTGGGAATGTCCCATTTCATCTGATTGTCCGCGAAGGAATCAAGATCAAAAAAACGGTCGGAGATGAATGCGGACAACAGATTCATCAGAATGACAGTTCCGACAAATATTGCGAGATGCCCCCATTTGACATTGAACATCCTCGGTTTGCGAAACAGCAGGTAAAAGACCAGCAGGAAAAGCAGGGATTTCCCGATGACTATGGATATCGGATGCAGCACGGCTTCCAGCGCGAAGAGGAACGGAGTGAACGATGCCCAAACGGCATCAAACATCCAATACAGGATGATTCCGAGCAGAAAACAGCGGTAATTCAACGGTTTTTCGGTAGTGGTGTTCATATTGAGACGTTTTTGAAATGTTTTCTAATCCTTTTCCGTTTGTTCCCATTTGATATATTCCTCCCTGAACACCTGCCAGTCTTCGTACCATTTGGAAGATGCCATCAACTTTTTGAATTTTTGAGTGTTACAACGTTCAATCTCCACCGCTTCCGTCCAGACATCTTCCGCTATCCAACCGTCGCACCATTCAAACCACATCAGATAAAGTCTCATCATATCAAGAGTGTCGGCTTTGGCGTAATTGGCAGCTACCGACCACACACCCTTGTCGTCCTCCACCTGAAAGATCCCGCCTTCAGAGGTGGTCACGGCATAATACTCCATATTAATGAAAATGAGGAATTCATCGTATGTCCGGGGCATCAATGACTGGAGATGCGACACGGAAACTGTTTGCCCGACCATCAGACTATCCTGAACCGCAAGTATCTCCTTGAAATATTCGGGATATTCATTAATTCTATTCCAATCACTGTCACTCAAGCCCTCGGCTCTTCGCAAATCAGCCTGCGCCATACCCAGTGCTGCGATAAGTATTAGTGCAACAGTCAGAACCAGCTTTTTCATAATCTTAAAATCTTTCACGCCGTCCCGCGAAGGACTCGAAGTCTGGAAACAGCCTCCGAAGACAACGGCGCGGCAAAGTTACAACATTATACAGTACTATGAAGCAAAAAAGTCAAATGGTTGCAGTTTGATAATAATAGAGAGTTATATACATGATGGCACAACAAAGATGAGACCGACGGCAGAATCAACCGTTTTCATTTAATCATAGGGTGCTTTAGGGTGCATCTGCCCATAGAGCACGCGGGCGGGGATGCCGACATGCGGTGCGGACGCGGCGTGAATGGCCGGCCTCCAACAGCGGCGTGCAAAGGCGCTTGCGTTTACAAAAATGCAAAGCCAGCAGAGTTAGTTTCCTTTTTGCTCTGGCCGGCATTTTTGTTCACGTTTGCCGCCGCTGTCAGAGGGCGGACAGAGCGGGCGGCATTCATGTCGGCTTGATCTTTTGTAACTTTTCTATCAAGAGAAAAGTTAAAGGTCGTAATTATCTGATAAATTGATACTTGTCGCAAAGTACGATATCCACTCTTTGCATAACACTCTCAAACAAAGAGGTTCTGTTTTCACAATCATATTTGTGCCATCATGTATATAATCACCATTTTTTTTATTTTTGCATCGTGTAAAAATACTCAACCCCTTGAGTAAAATGTATTGATACGTATAAAAAGCTTGAATATCAGATTATTAAATCAAGACTTGAAGAATCTCCTTGTTATTGGCGAAGGCGGTCTTCCTGTGGAGGAGTTTCTGCCAATGGATTTGCGGAAACTGTTTTAATATTCCCACAAAACACCGTCCGAAATCCGAACATCCTTATAAGAACTAAGTCTTTATGATGATCAACAAAGTCAATCTCCTGCTTTGCGACACGTACCCTGGACTGCTGCCTGAAAGCATCCCGAGTCACGAATCCATGTTTTACAATCTGTTCCGTCCGGTCAACCCCGGGCTCACCTTTAACATTTACCGCGTGATGGACGGCGAGTTGCCCGAACAGTTCGACTCCGACACGCTCTACATCATCCCTGGCTCCAACAACGCCGCCTACGACACGCTGCCTTGGATTCTGGACTTGCAGGAGTGGATTCGGAAGGCCGCGAAACTGCAAATACCCATGGTCGGCATCTGTTTCGGGCACCAGGTCATCGCGCAGGCGTTGGGCGGACGGGTGGAGCGCTATGCCGGCGGCTGGGGTGTGGGCATCCGCGAAATGGAGGTTTTGGACGCGGACTTGCTCCCCTTTTTCCCCGATAAGAAAATGCGCCTTATCGTCAACCACCACGACCAGGTGATGGAACTTCCGGAAGGCGCTACGCCCCTCGCCACCAGCGACTTCTGCCGTTACGAGGGCTTCCGCATCGGTCACCACATCCTCACCTTCCAGGGCCACCCGGAGTTCACTGTGGACTACGAACGGCACCTCATCCTCAACCATGCCGAGAACGAAGACGATGCGGTGAAACGGCGGGCCTTGGAATCGTTGGAGACGATGGAGCATCAGGGGAAGAGGGTGGCGGAATTCTTGTTAGGGGTTCCCTATCTGTAACCGGCTCGCAAGGCACGACGGAGCGCGTTCCAATAAAAATCGTAATTTTGCGGTGAAATTTGACTGACAATGAGACCGTTCATAACCAACATTTTCCTATTTCTCCTGCTCCATGTCACTGTTTTTGCGCAAACACCGAGAGCGGAGTGGACGGAGGGAGTGGCGGACAGCTCGGGCCACGCACTGCACACCCTCGTGCTCCACAACGTGCCCAAGGGATCCCGCGTCTGGTTCCAGGAGCTCTTCGATGGCAGAACGTACATCGAAGGTCCTGCCATGCACCACTATCAGGGCACTTCCTGGTACATCGACATCCCGAAAAGCGGCAAAGTCACGTTAAAGTACTTCGGTCGGCCGCTGCCGCGACACGGCTGGGCACCCGAAGGCTTCGTCCTCCAGCAAAAAGGCAAGCACGACCAGCCGATGAAGGTGAAGTATCACTTTTTAAAACAGGAAGATACGGAAAAATCATCCAGATATACATCCCCCGGCGGCGTAGTTTCCTTCGGCGACATCATTCCCCGGGTGAAGCGTATGCACTTTGGCACAGCACCGATGGAGGATAGTGGCGAGCACCCCGCTGGTTGGTACCGCATCACAATCTGGGATTTCGACAGTGCGACGGTGGAATCCGAGGATGAGGACGGTGCTTTCTACGCGCAGATGACTCTCGATAAGCTGTGGAAACCGCTTGTCCCCTTCACCATCGAAGACTGGCCCGACATGCCTTATCGTGGGTTCATGCTCGATGTGGCGCGCGACTTCCGCACGGTGGACGAGGTGTTAGCCATCCTCGACCTGATGGCGGAGTGGAAACTCAACACGCTGCATTTCCATATCGCGGACGATGAGTCATGGTGTCTGGAAATCAACGGGTTGCCAGAGCTTACGGAATACGGGGCGCACCACGAACTGCCCAACTGGAACCTGCAGGAGACCGCCGCGCTGAAGCCCACCTGCAACGGGCGCATCGGCTACAGCACCTACTACTCGGCGGAGGAGTACAAGAAGATCCTCCGTTACGCGTGGGAACGGCGCATCCGGGTGGTGCCCGAGTTCGACACGCCGGGGCACTCGCGGGCCTCCATCAAGGCGATGCAGGCCTACGAGCGGCGCACGGGCGACGCCACCTATCGGTTGCAGGACCCCGCCGACACCTCGCACTACTGGTCGGCGCAGGACTTCACCGACAATGTGCTGAGTGTCTATCTGCCAAGTGTTTACACGTTCTACGGAAAAGTTTTTGACGAGGTAATCCGATTGCATCGCGAAGCTGGGGTGCCGTTGCCTGCCATCCACATCGGCGGCGATGAGGTGCCCGATGGCGCTTGGTCGGGCCGCGACCGCCATGCGCTGAAGGAGCATTTCATAAATCGGATGTTGGACTTGGCCGAGGAACAGGGCATCAAAATAGCGGGTTGGGAGGACATCGCCCGCAATCTGTCTCCCGAGACGCAGGAGCGGTTGCGGAAGTCGCTCTACTTCCTTAACGTATGGAACACCAAAGGGATAGAGGGTTCCCCAGTGGTGGTCTCCCCTGCGGACTACACCTACTTGGATTTGGCGTACAACGACAGTCCGTTCGAGATCGGTCTCAACTGGGCCGGCTACGTAGATGAGCGGAAGACCTTCTCGCTGCAGCCCAAGGAGTACCTCGGCGACATCGTCGGGGTGGAGGCCGCGCTGTGGTCGTCGCAGCTCCGCAGCTTCTCCGACGTCACCTACCAGATGCTCCCCAAAGGTCTCGGCACGGCCGAGCGCGCCTGGAACGCCTACCCCAACTGGCCGTCCGAAGAGGCTTTCGAAGCTGATTTCGAGCGGTTTTACGGCATCATCATGGCCATTGAGAGTGCGCGATGGCAGGAAAAGGGGTATAAAAATGCGATGAGGCACTAATCCGCGCCAATGCGAATTTCTTTCGTTTCTCTGATAATCATTATGGCAAAAACGCAATCTTTGTTCTGCCTGTAAGGAATAGGGCCGACAGGGAGGTGTTTGTCACCTGATCAGAACGTGTAGCGCACACCGAAATTCAGTCCCCAGTCGAACTTGTGATCGGCAAATTTCCTAGGGGCGAAGACGCAACGGTAGCCAGGGCGGAAATCTAACTGCAAGGCCAGCGGGATGTCGAATTTATACTCCAAACCGAAAAAACCGTTGACACCAGCCTTGCAGTTGTGTCTGCTCACCCCATACATGTAGTCGATATACAAAAAACTCTGCCAGTTATAGCCAATGCTGCCTCCCAAACCCACGAGGCCATACAAGCCGTTGGCAAGCCGCCCTTCGTACATGAAGTTCGGAGCTAGTTCCGCAGACCAGAGGTGGGAGCCATAGACATAACAATATTTGGTTCCCAGATCGAGTTGGATCGCAAAATGATTGCCGACAAAAGTCTTGTAGGAGACGGCCTGTGTGGTTCCAAGCGTTGCACCGATGCCATGCTTGTATGGGGCCTGTGCATTGACAGTCAGAGACGTGCTCGCTAAAAAAGCAAGGAGAACAATCAAACAACATCTTTTCATGACACTATTCTTTTATTAACAACCTGTTACAACCATAAATGCCTATAAAAAAGAGCGTAAGGCAAAGATACTAGGAGAATAAGGCTACGATTTTGGGAATGAAAATGACCAATCCGACAATCAAGGCGGTGAGAGCTGACACCAGCACGGCGGCAGCCGACAGATCCTTGACTTTTTTGATCCGCTCGTCGCGCTCCGGGCATACGACATCGGAAAGATCCTCGATGGCGGAGTTGAAGATCTCGGCGCTGAACACCATCCCAACTGCAAAGGCCACCGCCACCCATTCGAGAGCGGAGATATGCAGCACGACACCTGCCACAATCACACACAGGGTGACGAATAGGTGGATTCTTGAGTTATGCTCCTCGCGCAGGAGAACCCGCAAGCCATTGAAGGCGTATGTGAAACTCTTCAGTCGTTTGGCGATGGAAAATTTTTCCTGTTTCATAATCCAAATTTGAGACGGCAAAAATACAAAAAAGAGACATTAGGCCCGCATGTCACCTTGTACTCCGAAGTACTGAAAGAGAAGATGGAAAAACAAAGTGCAGACCCGAATCAGCCAACCCACGAGAAACCAAAAGTCCGACCACAAAGGCCGGAACATACACTGACAAAATCACCTAAAAGCTGTCAGCTTGGGATTTTCATTCGGAATTAATGAATAATTTAGGCATGGAGGCCATTCAAAGCCCCCATGCCATATGTTCTTACTCTGTTATCTCTTTTACACGGGTCATCAACTTGTCAAGGCCAGAGAGTGCCACAAGGTAACAAACACCATTGGCCAAGATGCCGAGACCAATCAATACGGAAAGAGTCTTGCCGGCAGCCACAGGATTGCGAAGGCCGAAGAAGCCCAGCACGGCGGCAGCCAAGCCCAACAACATGATGCACCACCAGAATCCAAAACCGAATTTCTTGAAATCAAACGATTCAATGAACAACGTGATACCTTCAATAATCACCCAGACAGCAAACACAATCGGGAGGGAGGCTGTCAAAGCAAAATTGTTGCAAAGGAAGAAAACACCTAAAAACATCTGAAGCAAACCCGACAGCATACGGGTACCGCTATTCGGCAAAAAATGCTGCGTGCGGAATGTGAACATCAAGGTGAATAATCCGGAAAGCATGGTGAACAAACCGATCATCCAAGCACTTGCAAACAATGTTTCAGCGGGTCTGATCATACAAACCACTCCTAAGGCGATGAGCAACAATCCTGCCATCACCAATAAAAATTTAGAACCTTTTTTCATGATAAAAGAATTTTAGTTTAATTACAATTTTCGACAAAGAGAAAGGCCCTTCTGTCTGAACCCATGCTGTTCACACATATCGACAACAGAATGCGCAAGCAGTATTGGAGATGGGATTAGAAGGTAAAACGCACTCCTAAATTTGCACTATAGTCAAAGTAGTGGGCGTCGAAATTTTCTGCGAACAGACAGCCATAGCCCGGTCGGAAGTCAATCTGCAAGGCTATAGGCGCACTGAATTTGTATTCCAATCCCAGAATGCCATTCGCACCACATTTGCCAAGGTCGGTACGGGTATGCCAAATGCCGAAAATACCTTGGTATTGGATGGTGTTCCAGCTATATCCGATGCTGGCACCCAAACCGATCATACCATAGAGGTTTCCTGCCAAACGACCCTCAAACATGAAGTTGGGGTTCAATTCAAGGCACCAAATGTCCACATTGTTCAAATTCACATTCTTGAAACGACCGTCTGTGGTGACGAACTTGGTTCCCAAATCCAACTGAAAAGCGAAGTGGTTTCCGCCGAAAGTTTTGAATGTCAATGCCTGCATGTTGCCTACGGAAACACCGATTCCGTTTCTATAGGGTGCTTGGGCATTCGCAAAAAAATGCAATCCGGCAAAAAGAACAATAAAGATTAAAAGACCATGTTTTTTCATAATAATATCTTTTTAATAAGTGAAAAATATAATTTCATTCGTTTGAAGGTGCAAAAATACATTTATTTCGTATGGTTTTCAAATCTTTGTTTCGGGATGTGGGCATTTTGCTGCCTTCCAGTTCTTTGAAATACATCTCAGGTTCGGTACGGAACATATATAGGGCATCTTCATGCAGCACCTCCTCCACACTTTGATGGGTCTCTTTGGCCTTTTCCACAGCAGCTTTGTACCACGTCGGCTTGTAGAGTTTGATGGTCTCGGAGAAATCAAGGGCCACGGAATCAATTACCGTCTTGTCATAGCAGAGGTGCAGCAACGCTCTGGGTAAATAATAACAACTGAACTTGTATAACGTGGTAGGATTGAAAATGAGCATAATATAGTCCGGCTTCATTAACTCCTGTTCAATATCCACTTCCAATGGCGAGGTGTTCTCAGGATCACCATAAATGATGTAGTTGTAATACCAATAAGTGCTGTTTTGGAAAATATCCAGAAGTGGAATGTTGTAGATAAAATGCCAGAAATAGGAGTCTCCAACCCCTACCAAGTTAGGCTTGACAGCGGAGGAATCTTCTATCGCTTTCACATCGACATACCAATTCGTAGGGGATTTTAAGGGACGGGCCATGTTGAGAATCGTTTCAAGATCGTTGTCGAAATCTCGCGTCTCCGCTTGGTATTTCTCTCCGATTTCAAGATCCACAAGATTCTTATTTCCCAGGGCCGCCATATAATGAAGGAGAGAATCGAAAGCATAAACGGAGGCAATACTGGTCCAATGGGTGCCCGTTGGGGGGAACAAAGGATAATCGACGGTATTCTTGAGGTTTTTGAAAATAGGAACAAAATCCACATAGTCCACGCCCAGCTCATCGAAACGCTTTGTGTAGTAGTCATAGGCCCGAACACCCACGGGTCTGTTATACGAAAAGTTTTGGGGAAGGTATTCCGGGCAAATCTCGTCTTTGCTTGGAGCTATCACGACAAAGAGGTGAATGTCGTACTCCTTCAGCAACTCCTGCACCTTTTTAAGACGCAGTGCTTCTTTTTCAAAGATCTTCTTCATCTCTGACGTGTCATTGGTATAGTCGTACATCAGACTTTCATAATGGTTCCTGACATATAGCTCTTCAAACAGCCAGTTGTCTTTACCACGTACGATGGTGGCATTGTTCGTCTCGTGGAAACAGCTCCATAAATATTGGTTGTAGTATCGGATAAGCCATTCCCGGAAGCCGAAGTGATCTCGCAAATACTGCTCCACATTCTCCTGGAAAGAGCCATCGACATATGTGGCAAGGGTCGGTTTCGGTTTTTCCGCTTCAATGACAGCTCCATGAAGGGGTTCCAGTTTCACAACTCCCGTGACGGTTTGGACCAAGAAGATCGTCATGACCGCTATCGTGCTGAAAAATAGTATTTTATAAAAGATATCTTTCATAGCAGCCATGTTAAAACCTAAAGTAAATGAATGGACTGAAGCCTGTGGCATTGAGCGCGCTGAGGCAGAACACAAATAGCAGAATAGAGAGCACCCATACTACAAGATGCTGTTTCTTGGAGAATTCGGTGTAGAACAGAAAACCTTGCACCTTTTTCCCACAGGAAGATAAGACCCAAAACGCGAAGATCAAGGCGATGCAAAGGGTAACATAAAAATGGATGCTCCGGACGGGTATCAGGGCGTGGAAATCAAAGGCGAACAGTCTTGAAATGAACGTAAAAGCATCTGGGAGGTTTTCGATTCGGAAGATGGTCCACCCCACCGTCACAATCAGAAAAGTCAGGATGACGCTGGGAATCTTGCCGATTTTTGTATAGAACTTAGCGAGGCCCATGCGTTCCAGCACCAGCCAGAAACCGTGATAAGCGCCCCAGAGGATGAAGTTCCAGTTAGCACCATGCCATAAGCCGGAGAGGAGAAACACCACCCACAGGTTAAAATACATCCTCGGTTTGGAACAGCGGTTGCCACCCAGCGGGATGTACAGGTAGTTGCGCATGAACGTGCCGAGCGTGATGTGCCAGCGCCTCCAGAACTCGCTGACACTTGCAGAGTTGTATGGATTGTCAAAGTTTTCCGGAAAGTGGAAGCCCAGCATCTTACCCAGACCGATGGCCATATCGGAATAGCCGGAGAAGTCGAAATAGAGCTGCATGGTGTAGGCGATGATGGTGATCCATGCGACACCGCTATTCATCGTCAGCAGATCGCCGGCAAGCAGTATGTCCACCTGTCGACCCAAAACATCCGCTATCAGGATTTTTTTGGAAAGCCCTATCACAAAGCGGTAGAATCCTTGGAGGATCTCCGGCCAGTGCTGCTCGCGGTGACGAATCTCATCCGCAATGTCGCAGTAGCGCACAATTGGTCCCGCGATAAGTTGCGGGAACATGATGATGTAGAGCATATAGTCGGTGAGCCGCTCCATGGGCTGATGAACATTCCGGTAGGTATCCACCACATAGGTGATAGACTGGAACGTGAAGAAGGAGATACCGATGGGCAGCAGCACTTTGGCGAACGCAAACGGCTTCAATCCGAAAGCCGCCAACAGGGCATTCAAATTATCTACAAAGAAGTTGGCATACTTGAAATAGCCTAACAATCCGAGACTGAGTGCAATGGCGAGACCGGCCAATAGTTTCTTGTGCACCACATTTTCTGACTTGTACAACCATCTCACCAGAAAGAAATTGATCACTGTGGAGCCGAGAAGCAACAGAACGAAGGTCGGGGCCCCATACGCATAGAATATGACAGAGAAGAGCAGCAATACGATATTCCGCCCTTTTTTCGGACATGCGAAATAGCATAGAAGGAAAATGGGGAGGAATAATATCAGGAATACATTGCTGCTAAAAACCATAGTGTTTTACGCTCAGGGTTGGGGAATACTATTCTGCATCCATCGCTAAACGAAAGCCGACAAAATTAAACTGATAGACATAGGTGGCCTTATTTCGCGCCGTCACCCTGCACACATCCGGGAAGCTGGTCATGCAACCTCCTCGATAGATCTTCATATTTGAGAAATCATCGCCATAAGGGTTGTCATAGTTCATACTTCTCTCATAGTACTCATATCCGTCGTAACACCATTCATAGACGTTGCCGCTCATATCATAGATTCCCAATTCATTCGGCATCTTGGTGCCCACGGGATGCGGTTTCTTACCACTGTTTCTCTTATACCAGGCCACTTCGTCAAGATTGTCGGATCCGCTATATTTATAACCCTGGCTCATAAGCCCACCACGGGCAGCATATTCCCATTCCGATTCCGTCGGCAGCCGGTATTTCATACCCGTCATCTTATTCAGTTTCTGTATAAACTCGTTGGCTGCAATCCAAGTGATACGTGTTACAGGCAGACTGTCACCGATCACTTTGGAGGGGTTTCTGCCTCCCATCACAGCCATCCAGAGTTCTTGAGTAACCTCATATTTGGAGATAAAGAAATCGTCAAGTTGAACAAGATGAACAGGGACCTCATCCATCAGGCAGTCTCCTCTTTGCTCGCTCGTACATCCCATCCAAAACTGGCCTCCACGCACATAGACCATCTCAGTAGGCAGCTGGGCGTATGCTGACGACAAGAAGAAACACAAAAACATAACAAAGCATGACAATTTCAGATTATTCATGGGCTGATCGGATTAGAGGGTTACCTTTTCTTGTTTGATCGCGGTCGAGGATGATATCTCGCCGGCAGGATGCTGAATCTGGGAATAACGGGCCCGATACTGCAGGGCTATCCCGGACCAGTCGAACTCATGGAAGCGTTCCGCCGGAAGGGTCTGATACTGCTCGGGGGCCAGGAGCAACTGTTTCAGGGCTTGCGCAATCTGCTCTATGGAGGTCGGGGTCACCGCCTCACCCACACGTTCCGCAAAGAGCCCGTCGATGCCTTCGCCACGGGTGTATAGCACGGACAAGCCTTGCGACAGGGCCTCCACATAGACGAGCCCGAAGGTTTCCGTCAGCGACGGCATGGCAAAGACACTGCAGGAGCGATAGAGTTGGCATAACTGCTCTTTGTCATAGACAGGGCCGTGACAAATGATGGTGTCTGGAAACTCCTTGGCATATTGCAGGATTTCCTGTTCCTGCGCGCCGCCCTCACCGACAAGATGCAGCTGGATGTCCGGTATTTGGGGCTGTAAGGAAAGGACCGCCTGAGTCAGCCGCTTCACATTCTTGTTGGCACTGAAATTTCCCACATAGATGATGGCATGGTTATGCCTGTGTTGCTCCGGGTTCAGCGCTAGAGAGTGAAGCCAGAAGGGATGGATGCCGTTGCAAATCACCTCTGTTTTCCGGCGCACCTCCTCGCGGAGGCCGCAGAGTGTAAAGTGTCGCAGGAAGTCGCGCTGCAGGGCCGGGGAGATGCAGACCACGCGGGAGGCCTCTTTCAGGACGGCACGGTGCACCCACCACAGGTGCGGCATGTAGCGCATGAAGTCATTCACATCCGTATTGCGGACGGCGACCATAAAAGGAATTCCATACTTTTGTTTCAGATAAAGGGCCACCGCTCCGTCGCTGAACAGAGTAGTGGCATGCACACAGGAGATGGTGGAGGGGTCGACCTGCTGCACCAGATGCTGCGCAATCCGCTCTATCTTACGATGGAAAAAGACACGGTGCCATCGCCGGATCACATAGTCGTAAACAAAGCGCGTGTGTTGCGCCTCAAAACGGTTGACATCATGCTGATCAGGATTCCGGAGCGGGATATAGACCACCTGATCGACTCCCTGCCCATCCAGATTCTGGTACAACTCAGTATGAACCTTGCTGTTGACGAAATCATTGCAGAGGTGCAGGACACACGGCTCCGCAGGTGGAATCCGTTCCGCCTCAGGCTGACGGCTCCAGCGGAGAGAAGCGCCCAGCAGCAGGAAGGCAAGCATCTGCACAGAACCGGGGCCATAAGGAAAACTCGGTTCCGCCAAGCTGACAATCAGGGGGACCATGCAGACCACATAACCCACATCCCGGATGTTCGTTCTTCGGTTCTTGAACAGGTGATAGATGACATTGCCAATGAAAAACAGATAGAAAGCAATCAGAGGGAAGGAAAAAATGCCATAGCGGACCATTCTGAGGAGCGGATAGTTGTGAATCAAGGAGATCCCGGAGGCATCCTCCTGTTCTCCTTCCACGATATGCTCCGCCACAAAATCCAGCCCTTGCCGGTTGCGTTCCCAACGATGAGTGGAAGCCTGCTCAATATTGTTGCCTCCATGTCCTCCAAACATGAAACGGTTCAACTCATCCTTCACGAAACCGTTAAAGGTGATATAAGCTATCAAAAGCATGCTGAGAATGCCAATGACTGTTTTTGTATTAGCTTTCAGATGCAGTTCCGACTCTTTCACAAAGACAAACAAAACACAGAGTATGAGGGCAAACAGGTCGGCGCGGGCGCGGATCAGGATGAGCAGCAAGAAAGCCAGCACAAAGACCGTCATGTATTGCCAACGATCCTCCTTCAACTTCATGCCCCAGAAGAAGAGCGAGGCCGCCCCGATGGCCAGCAGGCCCCCCATCTGGTTCTTTCCTTCATTAACCATGTAGTACTCTGGCACGTAAAGACCACCCGCGAAGTAGAAACAGTTAGCGACAATCATCGCGGCAAGGCCCAACGTGTAGTAGAAACAGATGTTGGCCCAGCTTTTGGGTTTGAGATCCAGACTAAGCCCTATGCCGATGCAGAGAAAGGCCACTACCAATTGGAAAAGATCTTCAAACCGGAAATGGCGGTGCGCAATTCGGAAGAACACAAACTCTAACCCCACAAGCAGAATGGTTATCATGAGAAGGCGCATGAAACGCGGGGAGGCATAGCGCTCCAGAGAAAAGGTCAGGATGACGGCGGCACCCATAAAGGCCATGATCACATAGCGGATGATGTAGTATGCCAAAGTCAGATATACCCATGGCAGGTAAGAAACCACTATCAGCGCTAGCGTGGCGATCAACAATATCTTGGCTATCTTGTCTTTCATCTTTGTAAAGTATCAATATCGGGCAATTGTACCATCTGGCCAAAGAGCAGGTCGGTCTCTGGCAGGCGGCCATAGTCAAAACCTCCGCTAGGAGTAAAGGTCAGTTCGCCAAACCAGACCTGACCATGCTCCAAATAGAAGTCGGCCCGGACAAAAGGAAACGGTTTGGATAATCTCTCCGCGCACTCAAAAAGGCGGTCGATGCCTTCCGGCTTGGGAATGGTAAATCCCTCTGGAGCCTGCTGGCCTTGACGGTTAAATCGTTGCAGTTGCCACTGACGGTCAAAGAAATAGAAGTTGGGGCGAGCCTGGCGACCACGACCGTAACAACAGAGCACATACTTAGCCACCCCGTTGAAGCAATAAACCTTATAATCCACAGGCGTAATCCCTTCCGAAGGTTCTATAAACCGCTCGCATAGCAATTGCTTGGGGAAGATATATTGGGGTTCATACGAAATCAGATGGAACTTGATCTTCTGGAAACTACGCAACTCCTTTTCCGCTTTAGGGATGTCCAATTGGGCTTTGTCCGTACAGACCACATTGCCCCCATTGCCGAAGTTCCACTTCATCACGAATTTTTCCGGCAGCGCCGACCATTCTATCTGATCCACCTGCTGATATACGGCCAGCACTTCGTTCAGGATGTCAGGAAGCCCGCAATCGCGCACATAGTCACGCACGCGCACCTTGTCGGCACATTGGTTCACCAAAGCGTTATCCTTATAGTAATACAACTTCATCCATTGTATCTTTTCGTCCAGCGTCTGGGGATTTTTCAAGTCCAAGCGACGATGATGACAACGACGGAACTGGAAACGAATGCTCCATTTCGGAGAGAGGGTGGTCATCAGATAATGGATCCACAGGCGTAAATTGCTCCGTAATTCCATAAGGGATAAGGTGTTATATGTTGATAATCAATATATTATAATTAAGTCTCGGGCTATAAAAGCAAAGGCAAATGTACTATTTTTCGGCCACATTGCTACCGGAGCATCGTATTTTTCAAATGACGGATGCGCTCAAAGATGGTTTCCGTCATCTCGCCAAAAGCAGGTCCATGGGCGGTCTGGCTGAGGTCCGGGGCTCGGTTCCACTCTATCAGGACAGGCCGTTCCTGTTCATCAATGCCGAAGTCCCAGCCAATGAGGTTGAAATAGGGCAGTCGGAGGTGCAGTGCCTTGACGGTCTCCAGTACCTGCTGAAAAGCCGGAATGGAAAAGCCCTTCAGGGGAGTGCCGTTATCGGTGGAGAGAATACGTTTCTCACTAGGTGTACCATAGGCACAATCGCGAATGGTCCCCGTTGCCAAGTCTATGTCGGCGTTGATGCCGCCGGCGGTCTCGTTGTCCACACTCTTGCCCGCCCGTCCGATACGGACCACCATGTAGAGGATGAATACCTCGTTGTCTTGGCGGTACGACAGCACACGCAGGGTGTTCAGAGAGGTCGGGTTCAACTGAGCCATGACAGGATGTTGCGTAACAGCCTGCTGGACGATGAAGTTACGGCCATATTGGTCAAATAGCTGTTCCATCGTCATCGCCTCCCCTACGCTGCCATGGTTGGAGGAGAAAACCTTCACGCCTTCTCCCCACATGCCCTCCTGCGTAGGCTTGACCACCGCCTTGGCCAGGTCCTGACAACGTTCCAAGGCTTCAGAACGGGAGATGGCCTTCTGCCCGTCGTAAAAGTATCCATTCATGTTTTTGACTATGGTAGCCGGACGGTTCACATCTGGAAAATAGATGTCGTAAATGCCCTTGTCCACATAGGCATGGCGCAACTGGAAACTATTCAGGCGATAGATAACATCGGTATGATACAGGCTGGTAGGCACATAACGGACCGAGAAGTTGTCGTTGCGGGAATAGAAATATTCATGCCAATAGGTGGGCACCTTCTGTCCGATGAGCTTTTGATAAAAGTGTTGAATATCTGACTTTTGGGCATTGCTGAGCGGTTTCAGGTCACAAACGGCGCATTTGCCCTTGATGTTGGCAATGTCGCGTTGGCGCATACGGAACAGCATATAGCGGTTATACAGGTTCTCGAACATATCATGAGGGATTATGGATGTGCAATTATATGTTTCAGTCTTCGATCGTTGAGTTCGTTGGTCAGGCGGCCGAACTCAACGGAGGTATTGGTCTGTTGCCAGGCCAGGAAGCAGTCGCGGACCTCTTGGCGCCATCCGCGGTGGATGAACAGCTGTCCCGTGCGGTCCCACATATCGTTGACCTCCACCACCATCGGGCCCTGCTCGGTGAGGGCTATATCCCAGCCGGCAGCCTTGACAAAGGGGAGGGCTTGCTGGAAGGACTTGACCTGCTGACAGATCTCGGACCAGTGCTCAATCCGGACCCCATTGAGGGGCTGACCACTGTCGGGATGATGATCGATGGGGGTGATATGCTCCCAGCCATCAAAGCGGATAGCATCCTGGAGCACACCCGTCTCGGTGTCAATGCAGGCATCCACATTGCCGCCGCCGCCAGCGTTATCCACACATCGGCCTGCACGACCAATCTTGATGAAGGTAGCCGCTATCTTCGCCGTGCCATCGGGATAGAGCAGGGTCATGAAGCGTACGGTATTCACGGATGAGGCATTGATGGCCTCCAGCTGTGGGGTCTGGCGAATACACTGTTCGAAGATCAGAGGTTTGTCGGTCAGCAATTCCGCTATCGGTTTTTCAGTGTCATCATGAAGGGTAACCATGGAGGTTGCATAGTCAATATTCTTGACAACCAACACATTGCTCCCGTGGGAAGTCTCTGTGGTTTTGACCACGCAGGAGCTGACATGCTGACGTTGGAGGATCTGCAGCAGCTCTTCGGGCGTACGGGCTATCAGGTCACCCGCTGAGCGGCCGGCCTGCGGATCATAATAGCCATACAGGGTCGCCTGCGGAAGGCCGGCCGCGGCCAACACCTGGTGAGCCAAGTACTTGTTGCGCGCCAAGATGTAATATTTCTTCGGATTCAACACATCCAGATAATAACGCTGCTCATTCATCCCCAGAAAATGATGACGAAACGACTCCGGTCGATCCAACATGTTGAATTGGTCATACTCCTCCAAGGTCAATCCCTTTCGCCGCCGCAACCGCAAATAATCCGTCAACACCCGGACACGGTGACGAAACGATTGGGCCGGATAACGGACAAACCACCGCAGAAGGTGGTATAAAAATCGTAATTTATTGTATATCAACATTCTTAATAATAAACACCAAAAAATCCAGCAAAATGGACTCTGTGGGTGCAAAAATAGAAATTATTACCATTGCTAGCATCTGATGACCTTTAATTTGCTATTTTTGCGCTTTCATTATTCATTCAAACAAAACACAGAACAATGGCAAAATTTGATTTAATGACATTACCATACGCTCCCGAAGCATTGGAGCCTATCATCAGCCGCGAGACCATCGGTTTCCATCATGGCAAGCACCTGCAAGCATACGTCAACAACCTCAACGGCGCCATAGAGGGGACCCCTTTTGAGAACAAGACGCTGGAAGAGATTGTGATGAGTGCTGAGGGAGGCATGTTGAACAATGCCGGACAGATCCTGAACCACAACCTCTACTTCGGCCAGTTCATGGCACCGAAGGAGGATAACAAGCCTACCGGCGCCTTGGCCAAAGCCATAGATGAGGCTTTCGGCTCTTTTGAAGCTTTCCAAGAAGAGTTTGTGAAGAAGGGTGCGGGGCTCTTCGGCTCTGGTTGGGTGTGGCTCTCCGTTGACCAGGAAGGCAAGCTGGTCATCACCCAGGAAGCCAACGCCGCCAACCCCATCCAGAAAGGTCTGACCCCGCTGCTCACCTTTGACGTGTGGGAGCATGCTTATTATCTCGACTACCAGAATCGCCGCCCCGACCATCTTAAAGCCCTCTGGGCCATTGTCAACTGGGCAGTGGTGGCCGCCCGTTTTGAAAAATAATCATCTATCTTAAAAAAACTCAATTTCGCATTATGGCAATATTAGTGACCAACATCAAGCAATTAGTGCAGGCCGAGTCTCGCAAGATCGTCTTCCGCGCAGGCAAGGAGATGCAACATCTGCCCATTATAGAGAACGCCTACCTTCTGACGGTGGGCGATACCATCAAGGACTTCGGCCGGATGGAGGATCTCGACCGCTCCTCTTTGGCGAAAATAAAAGAACCATTACAGAAAATAGATGCTACGGGACGCATGGTGTTCCCTTCATTTTGTGACTCACACACTCATATTGTCTATGCCGGCAGTCGCGAGGTGGAATACATCGACAAAATCAAAGGGCTCAGCTATGAGGAGATTGCCAAGCGTGGCGGTGGCATCCTGAACTCCGCCAAGCGGTTGCACGAAAGCTCGGAGGAGGAGCTCTACGACCAGGCCTGGCAACGGCTGGAGGAGATGGCCTCTTACGGCACCGGAGCCGTCGAAATCAAGAGCGGCTACGGACTCTCCACGGAGGACGAGCTCAAGATGCTGCGCGTCATCCGCCGCCTTAAAGAGAAGTCACCGATGCTCATCAAGGCCAACTTCCTGGGCGCCCATGCCGTGCCGGCCGAGTACAAACAGGACCCCGATGCTTATGTGGACCTCATCATCAACGAGATGATCCCCATGGTGGCAGCGGAGGAGCTGGCCGACTTTATCGATGTTTTCTGTGACAAGGGATTCTTTACGGTGGAGCAGACCGAGCGGATGCTGATGCAGGGCATCAAGTATGGTTTGAGACCCAAGATCCACGCCAACGAGTTGGACTACTCCGGTGGTATCCAGGTGGGTGTCAAATACAATGCCCTGTCCGTGGACCATCTGGAGTATACGGGAGATGCAGAGATTGCCGCTCTGTTGGGCAGTGAGACGATGCCCACGATCTTGCCCGGTGCAGCCTTCTTCCTGGGCATGGTGTGCGCCCCCGCCCGCAAGATGATGGACGCCGGCCTGCCGGTGGCACTGGCTTCCGACTTCAACCCAGGCTCCTGTCCTTCCGGCAACATGCAGCTGGTAGTGGCTATGGGTTCCATCATGTACAAGATGCTGCCTGAGGAGATCATCAATGCCACCACCATCAACACAGCCTACGCGTTAGGCGAGCACGAAACGGTGGGCTCCATCACCAAAGGCAAAAGAGCCAACTTCTTCATCACCAAACCGATGGATACGGTCTATTTCATGAACTACGCCTTCGGTAGCAACAAGATTGAACGCTACTTCTTGAACGGGAAAGAGCAGTAATCGGGAGGATAGCCAATAGCTATTAGCCGTTAGCTATTAGCTATTGGCCGTTGGCCTGTCAACCTTGACGTTGAACTGTGACTATAGCCCACCCTAAGAATTTCATAACTCCCTTCAAACTGACAACTTATTTCAGTGCTTGCAACGCTTTCAGCACCACCGGATCCGTGGTGTTGATGGTGCGATAGTAGGCTTCATCGCCGAAAAGGTTGCGCCCGATGAGGGCCTTTATCCACACTTTTAACTCTTTTTTAGACTCCCCGTTGAGAGTAGGAGGATCTTTTTTCGTCAGCTTTTTATAATACTGTAGCAGTTCTTGAACTTGCGCGTCCGACACGGACATCTTGGCACAGAAAGTTTTAGCGTCTGGATACTGCTTCAAAAGCGATGCCTTGTGTTCGTTGGCATAATGGAAAGCATATTGCACCGGAGCAGCCGTGTTAGAGACAGCATAAAAGCCGCTTTTGGTGTCGGAATATTGCAATGGCACGAAGTAGTCGGGCATGATGCCACCGCCGCCATAGACAGTGCGCCCGCCGACCGTCTTGAAGATCTGGGTGGAGTCGAGTTTGATGCTGTCCACAGTCTCCATCTCCCCATTGACCAGCCTATTGATGATCTCCTCATAATAGGCTTCCGTCCCTTTTTTGTAGTCGCGCTGGATACAGCGGCCACTAGGCGTATGGTAGCGCGCAGTCGTCAGACGGATGGTGGAATTGTCTCCCAACTCAAACTGCCGTTGCACCAGTCCTTTGCCAAACGAACGGCGCCCCACGACGAGGCCGCGGTCATTGTCTTGGACAGCACCTGCTACAATCTCGGAAGCAGAAGCGCTATAATCATCGATCAGCACTACCACCTTGCCTTTTTCAAAATCTCCTCTCCGGGTCGCATTGATCACTTCAGGACGCACGTTGAGTCCTTCTATGGAAACGATCTCCTGTTTGTTGGACAATAATTCATCGCACACGCCCACAGCAGCATCCAGGAAACCACCCGCGTTGCCTCGCAAGTCCAATATCATGGCTTTCATTCCCGCATTTTTGAGTTTCCTGATCGCTTTTTGGAACTCTTCGACGGTAGTGCTGCCAAACTCGTTGATTTTGATGTAGCCGGTCTGCGCATCCATCATGAAATAGGTATCCACCGTGTAGATAGGGATCACATCACGTTTGATCTCATAGGTATAGGTCTCGTCAAATCCTGGACGCAAAATGCCCACCTTGACTTTGGTTCCCTTCTTTCCACGCAACAGCTTATAAGCTTTTTCATTCGTGATGCCGATGATAGAGTTTCCATCGACCGAGATCATACGGTCACCGGCCCGAATGCCTGCCTTCTCAGAAGGTCCTCCCACCACAGTATTGATGACCATCAGTGTGTCGTTCATGATGTTAAACTGAATACCCACACCCTCGAAGGAGCCTTCCAAGGATTCCATCATCAGCTTATTGTCTTCGGCAGTGGAATAGGAAGAATGAGGATCCAGATTTTGCAGAATGGTGTTGATGGAGACATCATAGAGGGAGTCCACATCGATAGAATCCACGTAATACCGATCAATATAGTTCAGCACATCATTCAATTTTTGAAGATGGGAATTTCGGGTGACGGCTTTTCGGGAGTTTAAAAAGTTAACAGCTACTGTCATGCCCAGCAAAAAGGCGATGAGCAGGTAGAAGAATAGCATCCAACGATTATATCTATCGGTATTCATGATGGTTATGATTCAAGGTGTGGTTTGTCGTCTTGTTGTCGTAAAACAGAGTATTGGTGCAACAGGGGCAGAAATTGGTCGAGGAAACGACGATACAGCACATCTTGCTCGGGTTGGTGATAGCGTTCCACCACCTTTTGCCATTGTTGGGGTTGCACCACGGGGAGGAGGTGTTCTCTCTTGATGCGGGCGATCTCGTCCACGATCTGCATCCGTTGCCATAGCAGTTGGCTCAGCTGATGGTCCACATTTTCGAGCAGGGCACGTTGGCGGACAAGTTCCCGGTCGGGGGCGTTGGTGGGATACTTGAGTTGAGATGCCATGGTTGCCCATTGGGCTGGGGTGAGCTGCTGGGCAGCATCACTCAGGGCGTTTTGTGGGTCAGCATGGCATTCCGTCATCAGACCGTCAAAGCCATAGGTCAGGGCTATCTGGGCCATCTGCGGGATATAGGTGGTCTGCCCACAGAGATGAGAGGGATCACAGAGGATAGGAATCTCAGGGTAATGGACTTTGAGGGCGATCGGGATCTCCCAGCAGGGAGCATTGCGCAACACATTCTCCTTGTTGTCGGGGAAGCCGCGATGCACGGCCATCACCTGGTGGACGCCCGCCTGCAGGAAGCGCTCTATATTGCCTATCCAGAGTTTCAGATCCGCCACGAGTGGGTTCTTGACCAGCACAGTGAAGGGTTTGTGGCTCATCGCATCGGCAAGCTTTTGCACTTCTACGGGGTTGACGCCTGTGCGGGCTCCAATCCAGACAGTCCTAATGCCATATTGTTCGCAGAGGACGACGTGCTCCGGATTCAGCACCTCCACACATACTTGAAATCCCAGTTCGGACTGGATCTCCGCCAGCCATGGCAATGCCTGCTCTCCCAACCCGGGAAAACTGTCAGGGTGACTGCGGGGTTTCCAAACGCCCGCCCGGAAAAAGTCCAGACATAGTCCGTAACGCCGCACCTCCTCATAGAGCTGCCGCGCAGTGGCCCAAACCTGCTCCTCACTCTCTACAGCACACGGCCCCGCTATCCATATCGGCTTCTGTCCCTGACTATTCTCCATCATCCTCAATCTCCTCCTCTTCAGGCATAAAATAGTTCTTTACAAATTTATTCTTCCAACCTCTATTGCCCAATTTGTAAGTGAAGGAGGGCAAACCATTCTCTGGAGCCAGCGATCTGTTCTTCGGCTTGATCTTGCTGATGCCTTCATTGAAGCTCTTGTCAGAAGAATAGGCCGAAACCGTGTTGTTGTCAAACTGGAAATAATAGAACTGGTCGTCAAATTCAAAATAGAGATACAACTTATTACGGGAGCCTTTCTTCTCAATCACAATACGGCCCGGCACCATCTTGAACACCTGCTTGGAACCGCAGATGATGAGTGGCAACACGCGCTGTGACTTGAAGGTATGCTGCTCTTTGTCCCATTCAAAGAAGATATTGGAGAACAAAAACTTCACCTGCAAGGCGGCAGGCAGATGTCGGCTGGTGTTGCCCAAGGCCAAGTTGTGGGTGAATCGCTGATACTCTTCTCTACCCAAGATGGTCTTCAACGACTGATCGAAAGCTTCATCTTCCGAGATATCCACAAAATCCATGGAGGTGGAGTTATCCAGCATCTTGTTCATCTGCTTCATCGACTCATCACTGAAGAAGAAATCGATGGAGGTGGTGAGGTGCATCTCGGCAGAGTCGGCCATCATATAGTTGACAATAGTACCGTTGGTGATGAAGTCCACACGGCCCAACTTGGCACCCATATCAATCTCACCCACACCGGTGGCAATGCAGTTGTCCGTGTTAAGGGTGATGATATTGCCGGGGACTTCACGGTCTTCCAGTTTTTCCGCGGAGGCCGCGACGAACTCACGAGACTCTTTGTCATATTTGATATAGCCGAACACGTTGATGTATTCAGCATCATTGAATTCATCTTTGGCAGTACCAAAGGCAGTATAGATGCGGCCCGTCTTATTGGAGGAGGCGATAGCCACCACCGCCTTGCGTTCATCCATATCCTTGGAGCGGTCATGGACCTCTATCATGATATTGTTGGGATCCACCTGTTGGAGAATCTTGAGGCGGGCATGCTTCAAAGTGTCACAGCCAGTCCGAATTTCCACACCACCGAAATAAGAGAGGAACGGCTGAGTGCTATGCAATTCGGCGCGTCCGTCAAAGGCAAACTGATCGCTGAATTGGAAATACTTGTCAATCGGGATCTTGGCCTCACCATAGGTCTCTTTGGTGACATAAAACAGGGTGTCAAAATAGAGTTGCTGCACCCGTTGGTTTTCATCCACATAGTCATAGTAGCCATTACCATACATACGAGTGGCGGTGCGGATCTTGATATCGCAATCGTAGAACTCATGATACTTGTTCTCGCGTCCAGCCAACAGTCGCGACTTGGGCAGACGATCCATGTCGGCTTTCTCCCGGATGATGACATCACCGCCTTGAGGGGTTACAGCCGCATCGCCCACATTGATATAGCGCACACCATGCGCATAGATGACATTCTTGGTGAAGTCGAACTCGGCACTGAGCGCATTAAAACGATAGCCTATCGAAGGGTCGGAAGCATACAACTCGTTACCTTCACTATGCATGTCCACCAACTCCTTGATGTCGGTATTGTCGATATCCACATCTTTGTATGGATCTTCCCACTTGAAGCGGAGCTTGGTGGAATCAATGGGATCCCAGTCAAATTCGGAGGCAACACCCTTGATCTCATTCTTCACGAAGAAGATTTCCGATGCTTGACCGTTGGCCTTGAAGTTACCTTTACGGGTTTCAAAGTCCACATGAGATTTATAGTTACGGGTGGAGAAGGCAATATTGTCCTTGTTCTTGCTCAAGTCATAGATCTGCAGGTCGGAGGTGTCGGCCATCAGTTCGTGATGCTGGAAGGCGAAGAGGCGGGAAGTGATGTCTGCGCGGTTGAACTTGACGATGCCCGTGCCGAACATGCCATTCGGGGTGATCTTGGAGTTGCCCACCAACTCAGCCTCGCGAAATACGGCCATCGGTTTTTCCAAAGTATGCACAAACATCTGGTCCTGATAGGGCTCCCAATGGAGATAGCCATCTTCTAAGGAGGCGGGTGGAAACTCCACGCCGGACATCTGCTCATCGACCACATGATTATTGGCAGCACCATTGGTGGAGTCCAGATAGAAGACCAGACTGTCAGAGATGGTGTGCGAAGTGATATAGTCTATGGTTCCCTTGCCACGCAAACCTTCGTGTGTAAGCGTGATGCCACCAGCATAGCTGCCCTTGGTGCCATACATGGGCAAACCACCAGTCTGGTGACGAATACCCAAAGAGAAATCTTTCTGCACCTGCAACGGCTCATGAATGTCTGGGAATATACCTCCGGAGACCAACTTCCCGGTAAACTTCATGGAGTCTATCTCGAAGTTGTCAAGATTGACAATCCGGAATTCATTGACGGAATAGAAGAAACGGTTACGGTCATAGACACCACCCAGAATCTCGGGCTTGTCATAGAAGACCTTGCCGCCTTTGCGCGCCTCAAAGATGGGATAGTCGGGGTAGTCGGTCATGCCGGACTTGTTGCCAGGCACATCCACATACAACACACCCGACAGCTCCTCTATCTGACTCTTGACACGTTGCAACTTGTAGTCGCCATACATGTCCATGGGACCATCTTTGTCCTCCACATACATGATCAGCGTATCGATGATGTCCATATCGACCAGAAAACGATCATAGTCGAATTGGCAGTTGTGGGTAACAAAATCGAAGAGGCCGCCGATAACGCGTCCGGAGAAAACCATGTTTCGGTTTTTCTTCACAGTGACCACCTCATCCATCGGATAAACGTTTACAATCTGGGGGTCGCTGAGTACGAAGAACTCACAACCGGTGATTTTCAGGTCGTTAGTGAGGAGGTCCAAGGAGGCATAGTGGGTCTTGGATTCAAGTCGGATATAGTCGTAGTCTTTTTTCTTGATCTGGTTGTTCAGATATTGGGCGATCTTGCTACGGTAGTGGATACGGTTGTTGATGACGTCATACTCCACAAAACCACGCGCGGCAAGGTCAATGACCAAAGCCTTGATATCCAACGGGGGCTTTCGGAACCAGCGGATGACATCCTCAATGGTCACATCCTCATAGCCGGCAGAGTTGAAAAGCTCCCAGAGTGTGTAGAGAGGGTTCTCCTTGTTGTAGCCTTCAATCTCATGCATCACACTTATATCGAAATAGTTCTGAGACTCGAAGATAGCGGTCTGCTGACTGGTGTTGCCGACAATAGGCTTGAATTCTATTCGTTCATCGTTAGTGTTCCAGTGGATGGACTCGATGGTGATATCCAGTTTGTGATAGGAGTCGAAGAAGGGGGAGCGGCCCACACCCTGCTTGGGACGCGAGATAAGCAACTCCTGGTTGTCATTGTCATACTTGAAGTTAGCCGATGGATGATAGATGGAGTCCTCCTCGATATAGATGCTGACATGCGCATCCTCCGCCAGCAGGTTGGTGGGTTTGATGAGAAAACTCTGCGAAGCCGCCCGGATAATGATCTTCCCATCGCGGCGGATGATGACGTTGGCCAGCGTGTCGCCGGAGGAGGTGCCATAGATGGAGGCACCACGCAAGTCAAAACCGCCGATATAGTCCACATTGGGATATAACGACGGGATGGACATAGTCTTGTCGTAGCTGGTGAAACGGGGATAGGTGGCCTTCTCCTCCGTGGTGGCCAGCACTGCCTTCTCCTCCAGATGTCCTTTGATGGGAGCGGAGAACAGATCGGGATAATAGAAGGTGACATTATCGGCAGAGAGCTGGGAGAAGCGGGTGTCCACCGTGAAATCCTTCAGCTCAGCCTTCACATCGTCACTCAATCCAGCGCGAGTCCAATAGACCACGCCCTTTTTCGCCTTGAACTTCAGCTGGGCTGGATAATAACGACCCGCCACATCCAAGACTTCCAAACTGTCTTGGTTGGAGTGACCCGTCAGGACGATGTTATCAAAATCAAAGTAGGGTTCCTCGTCAAAGCCCATCTTGGAGGGCATGGCGTCGGCCTGCCACCACACATTGTCTTCGGTATTAAGCACATAGCGCGTGAAGAGGTCTTCATAGAGTTTCATCTTCTTTTGGTATTGCGTCACTCCGTGCGTGGCGTGATACTCAGAGATTTTGAGCCACGTCTCCGTCTCATCGGCAAAGTCACTCAAGGCAAATGCTTTGTAAGTGTGGATATAGGCTTCAAAGTGAGGAAAGGGACGGAATTTATGCTTCAGCATCTGGTTAGCCTCCTCGATGAAGGCCATCTGAGCATCATACATCAGATTTTGCTCCCACATGGCCGTGAAGTAGTCCAGAAGGTCTTTAGCCTCCTTCTGACGATCCTTGGGCACGGTGGCGAGCATCTCCTTCATCTCCTCAACCGTTTTGGCAGGATCGTTGGAGAAACGGGTAAAACGCTGTGCATAACCACCGATAGTTGTACACAGCATCAAGATGATCAATATGATTCTTTTCATAGTCAGATTTTTGAAAATTGGACAGCCACCCAACGGTCTCGTACCTTGTGGGACACATATTGCAATTGATGTTCCTCGCAGCATTGGCGGATGATGGCCAGGTCAGGATCTTCATAGAAGCCGCTCATGAAGAGCAGCCCTCCTGGTTTGAGACAACGAACGTAGGTCGGGATATCTTGCAGCAGGATGTTGCGGTTGATATTGGCCAGGATAACGTCATAGACGGTGTCACCCAGCAGGGAGGCGTCGCCCAGGAGGACTTTGATGTCCTCGCAGTGGTTGTGGGCCACATTCTCCAGGCCGTTGCGGTAAGCCCATTCGTCATTGTCGATGGCAGTCACCTCCGTGGCGCCGCGCATCTTGGCGAGGATGGCCAATACGCCAGTGCCGGAACCCATGTCCAGGACCTTCTTGCCCTGCATCTCCGTCTCCAGCACATACTCGATCATCTGCGCCGTGGTGGCGTGGTGCGCCGTGCCGAACGACATCTTGGGCTCGATCACGATCTCGTAGTCCGCATCGGGACGGGCCGGATGAAAGGGCGCCCGGATATAGCAGCGATTCGCAATCATCACCGGCTGGTAGTTGGCTTCCCACTCGGCATTCCAGTTGATGTCAGGCATCTCCTGTACTTCGTAAGTCACCTTCACGTCTGGAAAACCGTGGTTCTCCACCACCTCCTTCAGGGCTGCCTCGTCATAGTCGTGGGCAGGGATGTAGCACAACAAGGTCTCTTCGTCCTCACCATCCATAAAGCTGTCGCAGCCGATGTCGCCCATCATGGAGGTGAAGATCTCCTTCCACGGGTCGGCAGGGGTGATGGTCAGTCGTATTTCAAGGTATTTCATAGGGTTAGTGGTTTGGTCTGTTACAGTGGGAGGCTACATGTCAACGGGTTTGCCATTGAGGGAGAACCAGAGCTCGTCCTCCTCACCCGTCTTCTTGTTTTGGATGATGACTTTGTAGAAGCTCTGTTTGTCGGCAATCTTTTTGACCGTATAGTATTCTACCACTTTGCAGTTCTTATGTTCTTTCTTCAGATAGTCTTGAATCGTTGTTGACAAAGCGTCGGGTTTGCCCATCAGCCAGGTTTCCACAATCTCGCCATAAGGGTTGAAGACGCAGATCTCTTTGCCTCTGGCGGTATAATAGATGGCTTGGAAGTTGAGGTTGTCGTCTTCCTGCCACTCCACATTGGTCACGCGAGGGTATTTGAGCTTGAAGGCAGCCACCACGCTTTCGGGCACCTTCTGGCTGTCATCTTCCTTGACACTCATGTTCATCTTCTCATAATACTTGTCGAGAGCATCATCGTCGGAGGAGGCTTTGCCGCCGCCACCCAACTCGTAGTCGGGATCGATGGTGCGGATCAGCTTGCCAGTCTTGTCAAAGATGACCGTTGTGACCAACTTAGCCTTGTAGTTGGCTTTCTCGTAGAACTCCACCATGGTCTTGTCGTCCTTGTCGGCGCGGGTCTCCTTGACGGCGGATTTGAATTTGAAGCCTTTGTAGTAGTCGTTGAGGTGTTTGAGCATGGGGCCGGTCACCGCCTCTTCGGGCAGCACGGTCAGCGTTTTCTCCCAGATGCCGTCTTTGGAAAGATATACGGCAGTCTTCTTGCCGGTGTTCATGCACTTGGCCACATAGGAGCTGTCGATGAGGAACCAGTTGAGCTCTTCGGGGTGCATCACCTTTTTGGCGAAGGCTTTGGTGACCACGGCGGGCACTTCGGAAGCCTTGATGGCGATGTTGCCGTATTCGTCTTTCACCACGGGTTCGGGTTTCTCCTTGGCGGGCTTGGCCGGCTTGGGCTCTTTCGGTTCTGGGGCGGGCTTGGCAGGTTTGGGTTCCGGTGCCGGCTTCTGGGCAGCAGGTTTGGGCGCGGGTGCAGGCTTTTCAGCAGCAGGCTTGGTGTTGGAGGCCGTCTGCTTGTTGTCCTTCGGGGCAGGGGCGGGCTTCTCTACCGGCGCCTTCGGATCTTTGAAGTCCTCAGGATCCACCCGGCTGATCAACTCATTCTGCCCCGTGGTACTGAAGGTCAGCTTGGAGGGCTTGAACCCGACGCCGTCAGGCTTCACCTCCAGGTAGTAGTGCGTCTTCTCGTTGTCTTTCTCTTCCAGACAAGACTCGGTGATGGCGAACTCCGGATAGTTCTCCTTTACGTATGCCGTGATGGCAGAGGGCAGCTCGTTTTGCGGCACCGCAAAGGTGGTGCGCAACCACTCTCCATCCGAAGAGATATAGACCTTGCCCGTGGAGCCTTCGTCCTTGATGGTGGCAATGTATTGGTTGCCCTCCTTCACCCAGCTCATCACTTTGGCGTATGAATATTGCATATCCAAGGCTTGCACCACGTCATCCGGCACATCGGCTGGTTTCAGCTTCTGCGCGAAAACATCCGTAGAACAAACTGCAATTATCTGAATTACAGCAAATAACAAAAGTAACCGTTTCATATTTTTCATATTTATTGCATTTTCTAAAATAGGTGCCAAAAATACAAAAAAAAAGGAAACTAACACCTATCCCGCTTTTTTCACTCCTGGCGCCCTTTGTGGTCGGACGTTTGCGGATTTTTCATATTTTTGCACGCGTAATAACAATAAAGCATTTAGATGTTTAAGGGTAATTCTTCAAAATAATTCTCCAATTGTTACATTGGTTTTTACATTTTTTTTACCGATTAAAACCATAGATGATGAATTCATTAAAATAGATGAAAGATTTCGAAGATTTATTTTGATAGGAAAACTTTTGATAAACAACAATAACTCCAACCACTTTAACGTTGTCAAAAAGTGTACTTTTGTTAACTATAAACCAAAAAATACTATGACATCCGATATCAAAGAATATTTGTTTAGTTTCAAAACATTCCGTTCTCCTAACAGAATTGGGGAAGGAGATAAAAGGACAAATGTTTCATGTTGAGCTTAACTATGATTCTTCTGAATCGCCAACAGAAGAACAATACCAATCACTAGTAACACTTTATCTAGAAGCAAGTTCAATTGAAGGCTGTTGGCCTATTATTGTTCCTCACATTGAAGTTGATCGCGGTATTCCTAACGGGCATTGTGATCCTACAAATTTTGACTATAATCGTTTTTATCAACTTTTAAAAAATAATGGCATCCCTATTGACACCATACCAAAATTCGAACATGAAAGGTATTGGGGCAAACCCAGCTACAAAAATCCTTGGGCCAGCGACAAATATTCTTGGCCTCCAATATTATCAGGTAATCCGCACAGTTATGATTAGGTTCTTGAAATTTTTTTTGATTCTTTCTATTTGTTTTCTATCATCAGGGTGCAGCCACCATCCAGACAACTCTTCTTTACATAAAAAGCAGCAAAACGACCATGCTTTTTCATCAAGTCAATTTTTTCACTACATGTTCTACGGTTCCGAGCCCTTTTGGCAAATGGAAATCTTGAATGATTCCATCTTTCTCTTTTGCTCCAACAAAGAGAAACGAATGCAAGTGTCATTTGCGGAGAAAAGTGTGAATGGCAACACCATCGGATTCGCCAATGACAGCCTCTATGGCTTTATCAATGAAAATTGGGACCACGACTGCTGTTATGCCATCACAGAGAAAGACTCCCTCCCATACGAGATTATTTTTGTGTTTGAGGGAAAAACATACAGAGGATGCGGAGAAAAGTATCCAATGATTAATAACGAAAGAATATCATTTGATTAGCAATAGCTAAGAAGTCAAAAATCGGTATTTTGTATTCATTCCGTTCTCCCAACAAGAACTCCGTCACGATGTCCACGCTGTAGAAGAAAATTCTCTTAGCATTGCATAGAGCCACGATAAACAGCGATATGAGTTTGATGTGGGCCATATTGATGTTTATTTCTAAAAAAGTGACCAATGTGTCGGATAATTCGTTATTTTTGCCGATGTGATGGATACTCATAAAAGAAAAGATGTGGTTGTTTTTGACTTCTAAAAAACTACATATCAATCACTTTGTCAAGAATAAAACAAAAAATTTACCAATAAATTTTATTGACAACTTGCTGAATATAAATACGTTAGATTAAACTTTCATTTTTTTGTCATATACTAAACGTTATCCGATAAGGATTCTTTGAAAAATGAAAAATGCTTTCCTGCTCATAATAGCTGTCTGTCTTTTGTTATATGGCTGCAAGATACGACCAACAAATTCGTACTCAAGTCGTTACAAACATACCCAGATTCACTATTCGTATAAGGAAGACAGTCAGACACACGACTATTCCGGGAATTGGGATTTTGATGGTGATGGCATTGCCGACGAGTTGCTTTTCGTGGGGAACGGCGGCGCCCATCTTCAATTTCACCCAAAGATACATCTGAGCAGTATCGACACCACCTTTTTCTTCCCCGACCTCACCTTGGATATGCCCATATATGAAACTTCCTATCCGCCCAAAGTGGGTTTTTCTACCTTGGATTTTTACCATATCCCTGACGGCAGAATGCACTATATGGTGATGAATGTCTCGTCTGAAAAAGGAATAAGGCAGATTCTTTTATTTTATGACGATTTTCTCTTTGAGAAAGGGATGAAGATCATCAACTGCCCGACTCTCCAATTTTCAGACGGACACTCTGCGTTATTTCTCAACAAATTTCGGAGTTACCACAACATTGACTCCATTTCCGTCTCCTCTCACTCCTTTAATGCCCTTTACCTCTCTTGTTGCAAAGGAGATTTCAATTTTCAAAAACAGGACTTGGAGTTCATCAAGAATGAAGCAGTGCGCAAGGAGATAGCTTATTACTATGTCATACGAGATTATGAAACAGAAATGCCGCCAGAACCCACCGCTGTCTTTTTGTTGCAAGGAGGAGAAGAGTTTTATATTACCACTGTGGAACGAGTGGAAAACTCCTGTAGTTTGCCAGAAAACACGCCCGTCACCTGCAAGGCTTATTTGTTTGAAGTTTACACCAAGGAAGGCGTTTTCAACGAGGTTGTGATTTACGATATGACACCAAAACAAAACTAAAAGACAGGGCCATATAAGACTCTTGTGGAAAAAAGCACTGTTTTTTGTCGCAATGACTTTCTGTTGAGAATTCTTTTATGGCAGAAATTATGGAATATCGGTTTGTCATATCCGACAAATGATTATTTTTGCTGCCGCTTTTCATTTTTTTATAGATTGTTCTTAAAAACAAGAAATATGTCCGCTTATCAAAAAATATCGCTTTGTGTCTTGGCTTGGTGTCTGGCCGTTATGGCCGTGGCCTCGCCCGTGGATACTAATAAGGCCCGTGCTGCGGCGCAACACTTCTGGAGCCAGCAGGTACGTGCCTCGGCGCAACTCGTGGAGGTGACCAACCAGCTACCCTACGCGCATCTCCATCTGTTCAACTGCTCCGGCGGCGGCTTTGTCATCGTTGCCGATGACGACTGCGCCAAGCCGGTCTTGGGCTACGGTCTCCAGGGGGCGCTCAACGCCACCGACATGCCGCCGGCCATGCACTACTGGTTGGATTTCTACGACCGGCAGATCGCGTGGGCACAGGCCAACCACATCTCCTCGCCCGTCAGCCAGCAGGCCTGGAAGTCGCTGATAGACAACCATCCCCTCTCCAGCAAATACGCCGACACGGTGGCACCCATGCTCACCACCACCTGGAATCAAAGACCCCTCTATAACGAGTTATGCCCTGTGGACTCCACCCTCTATACCGGACACCCCACTACCGGCTGCACCGCCACGGCCATGGCGCAGGTGATGAAGTATTGGAACCATCCGCGCCATGGCTACGGCAGCTACTCCTATAGCTGGGAAGGCGTGCAACCCCACTGGACCTACGGCACGCTGAGCGCCGACTTTGAAAACACTTACTATGACTGGGACAACATGCCCGACGCCCTCAACTGGAACAGCACCCCCGCACAAGTCAACGCGGTGGCTCTGCTCATGTCGCACGTGGGCATCAGCATCCAGATGAGCTACAACATTTATGGCGACAGCGGCAGCGATGCGCCCGTGGCCCTGTTGGAGTTCACCGACCCCATGTACGTGGACCACACCTACTGTCCTGAGAATGCGCTCCCCACCTTCTTCGGCTACAAGGCCTCTGTGCGCGGAATCGCGCGCGAGGGCATCGCCGATACCGTCTGGGACAACATGCTGCGCGAGGACATCTCCCACGGTCGCCCCGTGCTCTACGGCGGCTTCGGCGTTGACCCCAACACCGGCGAGACCAACGGCGGCCACTGCTTCGTGCTCGACGGCTACGACAACAACGGCTTCTTCCATGTCAACTGGGGTTGGGGCGGCGCCTACGACAACTACTTCCCCACCTCCGCGTTGGACGTGGCCGGATACAGCTTCTCCGACCGCCAGGAGGCCCTCTTCGGTATCGAGCCCGACTACAGCCACCTGGAGATGTCAGAGGATCTGCAAGCCTCCGTTGCTATTAGCTGTACTTATTATGAAAATTTTGACTACGCTATTACCAACAAGGGAGATTCCGCCTTTGACGGGAAGATTGGTGTCGGCATTTGGGATGAACAGGGTAATTATCTAGGTTTGTGCTACCAAAAGGACATTCACTTGGATCCTCAATGCACCGAATATTACTATGATGACCCCCTATATGATGGTAGTGAACATTACTATCTACCCTTTTCAGAAAACACCCAATACACTGCCGTGCTGATGTATGGTGACACCTTGGCGCAATATCCCGTGTATGAGACGAGTAATCATTTGAATCACAATGATTTTGTCTTTACTATAACAGGTGGTGTTGAAGACCAGCAGGAATATATTCCTAACGTGTTTGCCCAGGACCAACAGATTGTGGTGCAAGACGAACAGATGGCCCCCATCACCGTGTATGATGCCTTGGGAAAAATCCTCTATCAAAATGCACACCCCCAAACCGAAACCCGTATCCCCATCGGCACATCCGGGCTGTATCTGGTGCGGGCAGGGAATTACACCGCCAAAATCATAATACCGTAGGGCGATTTGATACGCCCTACGGTACAGACGTCATATTATGGCGTCTGTCTATGCGATGAGACGCCATGGTATGACGTCTCTGCGAATACCACAAAAAACGACAATACAACAAATTATAATAACAACTATCCCTATGAATCCATTATTCCAACCGAACGTTTATCAAAACAGACGTGAAAAACTGACCCAATCCGTGGGCCACGGCATCGCCGTATTCTTGGGCAACCACGAGGCCCCGATGAACTATCCCGACAACACCTACAACTTCCGTCAGGACAGTGACTTCCTCTATTTCTTCGGACTTTCCATCGCCGACATCGCCGCTGTCATCGACTTTGACGCGCATGAGTCCATCATCTTCGGCAACGACTTCACCATCGATGACATCATTTGGATGGGCGACCAGCCGACAATTGCCTCCTTGGCCGAAAAGGTCGGAGTGAAAAAGACCATGCCACTCGGCAAGTTGCAGGACTATATCCGCGAGGCACAAGACAAAGGTCGCAAGGTGCACTTCACCCCGATGTACCGCGGCGACAACCAAATCTGGCTCGCCAACCTGACGGGCATCAACGTCAACGAGATTCGTGAAGCAGCCTCCCTGGAGCTCATCAAGGGCATTGTGGCCCTGCGTTCCACCAAGGAGCAGTGCGAGATTGACGAGATGGACAAGGCTTGCGAGGTCGGCGTGAAGATGCACACCGCTGTGATGCGCCGCTGTATGCCGGGCGAGTCGGAGCGCGAACTGGCCGGTCTGGCCGAGGGTATCGCTCTCTCTTACGGCAACGGCATCTCCTTCCCGGTCATCCTGTCGCAACATGGCGAGACGCTGCACAACCACCTCCACAACGGCATCCTGCAAAAGGGCAACATGCTGCTGATGGACGCCGGCGCCGAAGGATTGATGAACTACTGTTCCGACTACACCCGCACGCTCCCCGTGGGTGGCAAGTTCACCACCAAACAGCAGGAGATCTACGAGATTGTACTGAAGGCCAATTTGGACGCTATCGATGCGGCACACCCGGGCATGTACAACAAAGAGCTGCATCGCCTTTCCTGTGAGGTCATCGCACAAGGACTCAAGGATTTGGGTCTGATGAAGGGCGATGTGAAAGAGGCTGTGGAGTTGGGCGCTCACGCCCTGTTCATGGTCCATGGCTTGGGCCACCAGATCGGTCTGGATGTGCACGACATGGAAGGCCTCGGCCAGATCCATGTGGGATACGACGAGACCGTGCGTCCGAGCAACATCTTCGGCTGGGCGTCGCTGCGCATGGCCCGCGAGCTGAAACCGGGCTTCGTGGTCTCCATCGAGCCGGGCATCTACTTCATCCCGCACCTCATCGACATCTGGAAGAAGGAGAACAAGTTCGCCGACTTCATCAACTACGACGTGGTGGAGAAGTACCGCGACTTCGGCGGCATCCGCATCGAGGACGACCTGCTGATCACCGAGACCGGCCACAGAGTGTTAGGTCCGCACTTGCCGAAGGGCGTGGACGAGTTGGCAGCTATCATTGGGAAATAAGAGGCTTCCCTTTATACCTATGGCCTGTCCGTTCCTCCTATTCGTCATGGAGGGATTGACAGGCTTTTTTCTGCGCCATCTTTTCCTGAAGCTCGTGCCAATCTTCCAACAGGTTCCAGATGCCATCCTCACTGAGCACTCCACGCTTCAAGTCGGCTGGCAAAAGACCAGCCTCGTCAGCTGCCATATCGGCCTTCCACTCCTCGCTGCCAAGATAAGCATCCAGAAGCCGAATATCCTCTTGCACTGATTCATAGTGCTCCAGCACATGCGCGATTTCTTGGACCATTTCCTTGGCACGGTCAAAGCGCTGTTCCATCTGTTCTATGCGTTCTGTCTTTTCCATTTTAGCAAAATTCTGATAAAAAAGGGTTCGTTATGCTCGTGATTGTTGCAAATCCCTGCGGTTACGACCGATATATCTGAAATAGAGAAACAAATCCGTGGCCACCAAGGTGGCGTTGAAGACATAAAGCCAGATGACAATGTCATGACTGTACAAAATCTTATGGATAATACCAAAGATATAGCCCAAGATGACCAACGACATAAAAAAAGGACTTTTGCCAATCACCACCTTGGTCCTCAAGGATTTGGCAATAGAGACAGGCCAGCTGACCGCGAAACAGAGTAGGAAAAGAACTTCCCAAATACTGAAATTATCCATAGCAAGATATTTTTACAAATTTCGAATTCTTGTTTATAGTATTGATTATCAAAGTTTTATAGATTGATTAAAAAGAACTCGAATGCGTCGGCAAAAATACACACTTTTGTGGAATGACAGGTGGGCTAGTCCTAAAGAGACTCTGTACCTCACCACCCTCCCCCATCGGCTAAATCTTCGATTGAATCATCCAACATCTATAATTTTTAACGTTTTCTCTTTTTTATCGGAATTATTGTATCTTTGCCGATGTAAAAACGTATTTCAAATCCAGTTATGAAGAAAATAATTACCTATTTATTAGTGATGAGCGGACTTTTCTTTGCTTGCGGACAAAAAACGAACTATGAAACTGATGTGTTTACCACTCAAAGTGGAAAAACCGTCAAGATTTATGCCCTGATGCACTCCAGCATCCGCATCGAGTACGATGGAAGGGAGATAGAAATCGACCCATGCGCGAAACTGCGTGACCGCAAGGTGGACTACTCCGCCATGCCCAAGGCCGACATCATCCTCGTCACCCACGAGCACTTCGACCACTACGACGAGGCTACCCTCCGTCTGCTCCACAAGGAGAGCACGCAACTAGTTATGAATCAGCGCTGTGTTGACATGTATGGTGGCGGCAAAGCGATGAAAAACGGCGACCGCCTGCAGTTGGCCGACGACATCACCGTGGAAGCTGTCCCCGCCTACAACACCACGAAGGGTCATCTGCAGTTCCATCCCAAGGGGCGCGACAATGGTTACATCCTCTCCCTTGACGGTCTGCGCATCTATATTGCCGGGGATACAGAAGACATCCCAGAAATGGCAAACATCAAGGACATCGACATCGCCTTTTTGCCTTGCAACCAACCTTACACGATGACTCCAGAACAACTGGTACGCGCTGCCAAAATAGTGAAACCCAAAGTATTATTCCCTTATCACTACGGAGAGACCAACGTGAAAGACATCCCCGCTCAATTAAAGGAGGAAGGAATTGATGTCAGAATCCGGCATTACGAGTAGGTTGCAGATAAACTGCTTTTTACCATAGGTAAGCCATCCTTACATTAGTGTTTCATGTCCCCCACCGTCACTTTCGGGTGGTGGTATTGGTGCGCTTTGGGCGTGGGTTTGTGGTTGAGCTCGACAGCCTGCTTCGGACAGAAGTGGACGCAAGCGAGGCACTGCGTGCAGTTGTCGTCACAATGGGCTTTGCCGTCGGTGAGGACAATATTCTTTTGCGGGCAGACGTCAGCGCAGATGCCGCAACCGACGCAGAGGTCGGTGTTGACGGCGGGCGTGAGCATCGGCAGGGTGCGGCGCTGCATGCCGGGACGGGCGCACAACGCGCCTATCGGTCCCCACCACGCGTAGTGCAGACTATGCGTGCCGGCGGCAATCTCCTCGGTGATACGATCGAGCCGCTCGGCGTACTTCTCGAACTTCCATACCTGCTTGTTGGGGTCGCGCCCGAAGCCGACGGCGCTGTTGTCGGGCACGCGGATCTTCTGGCTGTACGCCAACGGCAACCCTTTGTCGGCCAGTAGTTTCTGAACCGTGTGGATGGAGTTGCCGGCCTGCGCGCCACAAGGGATGACGATGAAGACGTACGCTTCTTTGGGCAGCTGTAGTCTCGGCAGCAACTCGGTCACCGCCCGCGGCGCGTTGAACCAATAGCTGGGAAAGACCAGCCCGATGCGCCGCTCCTGCGACAAATCCTGATGCACCGCCTGACTGAGCGGCATCACCGTTTCATTGAGTCTCTCCGCGATGTGGCGGCTGATGGCCAGGCTGTTACCCGTGCCTGAAAAGTATAGGATCATAGTATTTACATTATCAATTAATGTGCAAAAATACAAATATTAATAGGAATTATATACATGGTGGCAAGACAAAGATGAGTTCAAAGCTAGGAGAAAATTGCATGTTAACCCCAACATGCTTTGCCGAGGCACCAACCCATAGAGCACGCGGGTGGGCATGCCGACATGCGGTGCGGACGCGGCGTGAATGGCCGGCCTCCAACAGCGGCGTGCAAAGGCGCTTGCGTTTACAAAAATGCATGCCGTCAGAGAATCTTCCCTTTTGCAAACAGCTGCATTTTTGTTCACGTTTGCCGCCGCTGTCAGAGGGCGGACAGAGCGGGCGGCATTCATGTCGGCTTGATCTTTTGTAACTTTTCTATCAAGAGAAAAGTTAAAGACTATAATTATCTGATATACCGACACTTATCTTAAAACAGGATATTTGCTCTTTGCATAACACTCTCGAACAAAGAGGCTCCGTTTTCACAATCGTATTTGTGCCATTATGTATATAACCACCTGAACTTTACTCCCGCACCGCCTTCATCCAACTGACAAAGTACCGTATTCCCGCTATTGAGAGGGCGGCACCGAGGCCCGGATAGAATCCGGCAAAGAACTCCGCTGGCATTCCAGGGATGAATTTCAAACTGATGCCCAGTCCCATCATAAAGAATATGAGGATATATCCATGCAGGTCGAAGAAGGCGAACAGCGACTTTTTCCGTTCGGGAAAGTCGAGGATACGCCGAGTGTATCGCTTGACGAAGTTGTTGAACATCAGCGAGAAAGCAACGGCAACAGCCACGGCAATCAAGGCCAGCCACCATACGCGTCCGGGATGGTGGCTGGATACCTCTGCCATGGACTTCACGCCGGTTGTGAGGATTTTGATGCCGGGACCCAGCCAGCACAAAACCTGCATCAGCAGCAGATGTTCCCGATTGACGGGCAGGATTCTGTCAGTGTTCATAGATCTTAGTAAATTGGTACTTCTCCCGCAGCTCGGCCTGTTTTTCAGGCGACTGCGAGGTGAAGTAAGATTTCCAACCCGGACAGAAGCTAATGTGCCAGTGCCAGATGCGGCCCATCAGTGATTTGGGGTTCTTGTCATAGTGTGCGCGAATCTTGCAGTTTTCACAAGCGTGTGCCATAATCCTGACGTTTTATTTCAACATAGATTCAATGTCCGCCTCCATCTCCTCGGGGGTTGTGGTGGGTGGGAAACGTTTGATGACGGCACCGTCCTTCGAAACGAGGAACTTGGTGAAATTCCACTTGATGTCGCTCTCCTTCTCCACGCTCTTGCTGATGGTTTTGAACAGAGCGGCCGAAGCCTTGGCCTTCAAGCCTTTGTACTCCTCGATCGGGGCCATCGACTTCAGGTATTCATAGATGGGGTGTGCTTCCTTGCCGTTGACATCGATTTTTTTCATCAGCGGGAAGGTGACGCCGTGGTTGAGACGGCAGAACTCCGCGATCTCCGCATCGGAGCCGGGCTCCTGGTTGGCGAACTGGTCGCACGGGAAGCCGAGAATCACGAGACCTTGGTCTTTGTACTTCTTGTACAGCGCCTCCAAGCCGTCGTATTGCGGGGTGAAACCGCATTTGGAAGCGGTGTTGACAATCATGAGGACCTTGCCGCGGTATTGCGCCATGTCCATCTCCTCGCCCTTGTTGTTCTGGGCCTTGAAATCATAAATAGTAGCCATTGTTATAATATTTTAGTGATACAATTACTTTATTTGTTCGTTTTAGCTGTTGGCTATTAGCCATTGGCTTTTGGCCAATAGCTAACAGCCTATTTTCTCTTCTTTCAACCCTTCGATGAGTTTGTCGAGGGCGGGCACGAGTGTCGCCAACTCCTCCACAGAGCCCATTTTCTCCAAGATGTTTGTACTCAGGCATTCGGGGATGTGCTTCGCCTGTTCGCGCAGGGCAATTCCTTTTTCAGTCAGCGACACGATGCGCTGGCGTGTATCTGTTTTGCCCTTCGTGCGCTGCAGCAGTCCCGACTTCTCCATGCGCTGCAGCAACGGCGTGACGGTGTTCGTGTCGAGCATCAGCCGCTTGGCGATGTCGCATACCGGCTGCCTGTCTTGCTCCCACAACACGAGCAGCACGAGGTACTGCGGATAGGTGATGCCTAAAGGGTCGAGGTACGGGTGATACGCGCCCACGGTCAGCCGCGCCGCCGTATAGAGGCGAAAACAGAGTTGGTTTTTTAGCTTAAGTTGCTCGTATTCCATTGCTTGCGTATTTATGTCGTTCACGATGCAAAAATACAAAAAATATTTATATCGTGTACGATATTTTTTAAAAAAAAGATTCCGCTCGCTCACTGAGTTCGCGGCGGAATGGTGCGCACCTCCGTATGAGACCAAGAAAGAGAAGATGGGCGGCGGTCGTGAAATTTCATGCAACGGTAGTATTTTCCTCGCCGCCCATCTTCTCCTCCCTTTCCCCTATGTGCAACGCACCATTCCGCCAGTGACGATAGGAAGTGGCGGAATCTCCTCCGTTTATCTAGTTATGAATATAATCGTTCAACGACCTTCACGGAACACGTTCATTCTTTCGCTTCCGCCATCCGCTTTCCCGCGTCAAAGGCCTTCTGCAGGTCTTCTTCCCAATGCTCCTCGCGCCATTTCCGTTTGGCCTCCTCGGAGAATCCGGCGAGTTCGTAGCGGTCGTAGTTTTTCACCTGGTAAGTGTTGTAGGCGATCAGTTTCTCAGGCTGACCCAACGCCTGGCTGATGCAGTGTTCCATCGAGCCGTAGCCGTGGTCGTTGTTGCGCTCGGGCGTCCCGTTCATGGTCTCGATCAGCACCACGGGCATGCGCTTCGGGGCGGTGATGCTGTAGTCGTTGTAGGAGAGCCACGCGAACGCCAGCCGTTCCAGGAACGCACGCATCTGCGCCGTGATCTCGCCGAAATAATTCGGGGAGCCGAGCGCCAAGCCGTCGGCTTCGGCAATCTCCTCCAAGACTGGGGTCAAGGCATCTTTGAACTTGCAGATGTTCGAGGCTTTGCCTTTGAGCTTGCAGGCCATGCACGACATGCAGCCCTTGTAGTCCATATCGTAGAGGCGGACAAGCTTCACTTCTGCCCCACCCTCTTTAGCACCGTTGGCGAAGGATTCCAGCATGGAGGCGGTGTTCATGTTGCGGCGCGGACCGCCGTCGATAACCATTATTTTCTTCATATTATTCGGTATTTTATTGTTAATCATTTCGTTTGCCGCAGCCACGGCGGGATGTTCCAGCAGGCTGGTCGCCGCCAATGCCGCCACCCCGAGGGCCGTCTTCTTCAGAAATTCACGTCTGTCCATTCTCTATTAAATACAATGCGCAAAATACTATTTTAATAAAAAGCTTGGAAAAGCGCCAAGCATCACTTCTGCTTCTTCGGGATCCGGTTGGCAAGGCCGATGGCACCTGCGGGACAGACCAGGCGGCAGAGATGGCAACCGACACACTTCGTGCCCACAACGCGGGGCCGACGCGTGGCGCGGTCGAAAAGAATGGCCTGATGGCCGCCATCGCTGCAGGAGATCTCGCAACGCCCACAACCCACGCACTTTTCATGGTCTATTTTCGGATAGACGAGGGTCTGGCGGTCTAAGTCGGACGGCTGCACAAACGCAGGCAGCTGTTCTCCCACCAGGTCGGACACGTGCGACACTCCCCGATGGGCCATATAGTGTTGCAAGCCAAGCACGAGGTCGTCGATGATACGGTACCCATACTGCATCACCGCCGTACAGACTTGCACATTGCTGCAGCCCAGCTGGATGAACTCAAGCGCATCCCGCCACGTCTCAATTCCACCTATGCCGCTCAATTCCACAGATTTGCCATGGGCGCCGCGGATGGCGGAGTTCTGAGCCATATTCAAGATACATCGAAGGGCAATGGGTTTGACGGCACGGCCGGAAAGACCGGAAACCGTCTTGAAGCCCGAAACGGCAGCATCGTCCGACATCGTCACACTCTTGATGGTGTTGATGGCCGAAATAGCATCGGCATTTGCCAGAAAAGCGGACAAAGCAGGCTGGTTGATATGCGTGATGTTGGGGGTCATCTTTGGAATGACAGGGATATGGACACTGCGTTTCACGTAGGCCGTGTAAAACAGCACCAACTCTGCATTCTGTCCCACGTCGCTGCCCATACCTGCGAGCCGCATCTGCGGACAGGAGAAGTTAAGCTCCACAGCATCCACGCCGGCAGCCTCGGCCCTCTTCGCCAATTCTATCCACTGCTCCTCCGTTTGGCCCATAATGGAAGCGATGACGATCTTCGTGGGATAATCCTGTTTCAGACGATGCAGGATATCGAAATCCACTTCCGCAGGATTCTCGCTCAACTGCTCCATGTTGCGAAAACCATAGAAATCGCCGTGATGACCATGGTTGTGGACCGCGTCAAAGCGTGGCGACACCTCCTGAATGTCCTGCAAACAGATGGTTTTGTAATAAACGCCGGCCCATCCCGCCTCAAAAGCGCGCGCCACCATCTCATAGTTCGTGCAAATGGAAGAGGACGCCAGGAAAAAGGGATTCTCGCAATGCAGTCCGCAAAAGTCGATGCTCAAGTCGGGATGGGTGTCTGTCGTCTCGTCCGAGCGGACGGAGCGGAGCAATTCCTTGATGCGCACAGGCTCGTCATAGTGGATGCAAGCCTGCTGGGCTCGCTCCAAGTCGGCGTCAGAGCAGTCGGCGATCCAACGGTTGACCAGCTTCTCATTGCCAAAGCGGATGGCACGGATGGCTCTCGCCGGATCCCCGTGCACACAGGCCTTCGTACAGGGCGCATCTTGACACAGCAGACAGCGGCTGGCCTCTTCATAAATATTCATTCGCTTCATAATTTTAACTATTTTTTGGGAGTGGCAAAAATAAAAAAAAACGCAAGAGTCGCTTAAACTCTTGCGTGATTTAATCGGAAAGAAAGCATGTTTATAGCTTGAAAACATCATAGCTGATGTCATTGTCCGTGACATCGGAGTCCTCGAACTTTTTGATTCTCTTGATGAAGAGGATGACAATCGGGAGGAAGACGATCTCGTAGGCGGTCTTCAGGACGAACTGGTCGATGGCCTGGTCCAGCACTTCCGTTCCTGCGAGCACGCCGATGAAGGCGATGGGGAAGAAGACGATGGAATCGACCAACTCACCAAGCACGGCGGCGAGGCAGTAACGGGCAGGCAGTTTCTTGCCGGCGTGCTTTGCTTTAAGGCGACTCATGAGGAAGGCGTTGAGGAAGCTGCCGCAGAGGAAGGCGACGAACGAGGCCAAGGTGATGCGGGCCGAAAGGCCGAAGATGGCATGGAAGCCCGCGTCGTTGGTCCAGTATTCTGCGCCAGGCAAGAAGTCCACAAGGGCGGCGGCAGCGATGAAGAGGAAGTTCAGCACAAAGCCCAGCCAAACCAGCAAGATGGCTCTCCGGTAGCCCCACACCTCACACACGATCTTGACGATGATGTAGCAGAGGGGGAAGGTGAGCATGCCGCCCGTGAGATGGACGGGGCCGGCGGCAAGTTGCTTGGTCTCAAAGATGTTGGAGGCGATGAGCACCACGGTGAAAAGCAGGCACTGCTGCAAGAAACCGACGCTCACATGCGACAACTTGGGTCTTTTATTCATGATGATGGAATGTTTAGCGGTTCATCAGTCGGCTCTCGCCCCAATTGTACTGCGGATAGGCCTTCTTGAGGTCAGCTGCGCACGGCTCCACAGGGCTGCCGCCGCTGGTGGCGAAGACGTTGAGTACCTTGCCGCTCAAATCGTGGGCCTCGATGAAGGTGTTGACGATGGTGGGGGCGGTGTACCACCACACGGGGAAGCCGATCCAAACGGTGTCATAGTCGGCGATGTTCTCGCATTTGCCCTTGATGGCAGGACGGGAGCTCTTGTCCTGCATCTCCAACGTGGAGCGGGAAGATTTGTCGCGCCAGTCGAGGTCGGCGGCAGAGTAGGGCTGTTCCGGGGTGATCTCGTAAAGGTCGGCGTTGAACTCCTGGGCGAGTCTCTGCGCGGCGGCCTTGGTGGTGCCGGTGGCCGAGAAATAAACGATTAAGGTCTTTTTCATGTTGTCGGATTGTTGATCAGTTGAATTGTTGATTTGTTGGGGTTTCTGTGCGCATGCAGTCATCATCAGACAGCACACGGCGAGGATAAAGGTGATGTTTTTCATTTTTAGAAATATTTATGGCCGCAAAGATACATCTTTTTCGTTATAATTTCGGCTCGTCGAAAGAACCTGCGAACCGCTGCATCGCCACCGCGCAGGAGGCGTCGCCAGTGATCGACATGACGGTGCGGCCCATATCGATGAGACGGTCGATGCCGGCGGCCACGGCCACGCACTCAACAGGGATGCCGGCCGAGGCGAACACCATCGCCATCAGGGCCAAACTGCCTCCCGGAATCCCCGGGGTGCCGATGGACGCCACTGTGGAGGCGAAAGCGATGGCCAGGTACTGGCTCAGCGTGAGGTCGATACCGCAACAATTGGCCATAAACACAGAAGCCACACCCAAATAAATGGCCACTCCATCCATGTTGATGGTCGCGCCCAACGAAAGCACAAACCGCCCGATGTCCTTGTTAACTCCCATTTTCTCGGTACACTGCATCGTGTAGGGCAATGTGGCCACCGAAGAGTCGCTGGAGAAGGCAAACAGCATAGCCGGCTGCATCCCTTTGAAAAACTTCAACGGCGAAAGGCCGCCCAGCAACCCCACTGCCGAGGAATAAACCACGCCAGCGTGTAAGGCGAAACAGAAATAGGCCAAGGCCAACAGCGCTGCGTAGGAGCCGAGCACCGCCGGACCGTTTTCCACCACCACGGGAGTCAGCATACAAAACACACCGATAGGGGCCAATGCCATAATGTACTCCAAGATTTTGCCCACCACATCGTTGAAACTGAGCGTCACTTTGCGGGCCATCTCGCCCTTTTCGCCCACATGCACCATCGCGATGCCGAAAAACAAGGCGATCACGATAATCTGCATCATCGCCATGGAACTCACCGGCTCAAGAATGTTGTTCGGAAACATGTTTACCAGCTGATCCATCACCGACAGGTGAGGCGTTTCGACAACCTCCGCTGCCGCTTCTGTGCTGATGCGAATGGTTGGCAGGATGCCTCTGAGAAGACTGGGGACAACCAATCCCAACGTCACCGCGAAAAGGGTCGTGGTCATAAAATAGAGCAGCGCGCGCAAGCCTAACTTGCCCACCTTGGAGATGTCGTTCATCGACAAGATGCCCGCCATAATCGAAAAGAGGACCAACGGAACCACAATGAACTTCAGCAAGTTCAGGAAGATGATGCCGATGGGCTTGATATACGTGTTGACGAAGTCGGCCTGATTATGCAGAAGCACGCCGGCCAGCACCGCCAGCAGCAGAGCGATGCCTATTTGGGTGGTGAGAGATAACTTTTTCATGAGAAGAAGTCGTTGGAAAGTTTTTGAAAAGGATTATGGACAACACTTCACGCCAACCGCTTCAGCAACTCGATCAGCACCCGCCAGATGTCGTGGATGGTCGAGAGCTCGACGCGCTCGCTGGTGGAGTGGGGCTCCACGATGCGCGGACCGATGCTGGCGATCTGGATGCCGGGATAGTGCTGCACGAAGAAGCCCGCCTCCAACACGAAGTGCATCGCCACCATACGGGGACGCCAGCCTAACACGTCTTGGAACGTGTCGCTGACCCGCCGCAGGAACGGCGACTGCTGGTCTTCCTGCCAGGCGGGGGCCGACATCACGACTTCGGAAACAGCACCGGCGTTGGCGAAGGTCGCGGCAATCGTCTTGCTCAACGCGGCCATATCGTCGTCAACGAAGCTGCGGGTGTGGGTGGAGATGAAAAGGTGGTCCTCTTCCGCCACGATGCGCCCCACATTGTTGGAGGTCTCCACCGTGCCGGGCATCGCCTCACTCATCTTCACCACGCCTTGCTGCACCTTCTCCAAAGCGCGAACCAACGCCGTTAATGTCTCTTTGGGAATGACCGTGTCCCGCTTGTCGCACGCCTCCATACTGCAGGTGATGCGCGGGTCGGTGCCTTCGTACTGCCTGTGAAAAGTCTGGTTGATATTGTCCAACAGCTCCTTCACGAACTCGGATGCCCCGCCGTTCTCGGTGCAAATCACGATTTCGCCCGACGATGCAATCGAGGCGTTGGCTTCACCGATTTGGATGTCGGCAACGGCAATATCCTCTTCCTTGTTGATGACTTTCAGGATGATTTTAGTCTGCTCCACTGCGCTGCAGCGTCCCTTGTTGATATCCACGCCGGAGTGGCCGCCCAATCCGCCGGCGATGCGGATGCGGTGCCACTGGCCGTTTTTGGGAGCCGGCACCCGTTTCACGGGGATGCGGTGGAATTGCAGGCAGGCCCCTGCGGCACCAGTGGTGATAGTGTCGTAGTCCTCGGAGTCAAGGTTGATGACCTTTCGGCCTTTGAGGAAGTCCTTGCTGAGTTGCGAGGCCCCCGACATACCGTCCTCCTCGTTGGTTGTGGTGATGACCTCCAGGGCGGGGTGCACGATGCGGTCGTCTTCGAGCACGGCCAGCGCCATCGACAGCCCGATGCCGTTGTCGGCGCCCAACGAGGTTCCGCGGGCTTTCATCCAGCCGTCCTCTTCGTAGGCCTCGATGGGGTCGTTGAGCGGGTCGTTCATGCCCACGCAGACCATATCCATGTGGTTGAGCAACACGATGGGCTCGGCCGCCTCGTGTCCGGGCGTGGCGGGCTTGCGGATCACCACGCAGTTCTCTTTGTCGCGCTCGTACTCCAGATGCAGCCGCTCGGCGAACTGGCAAAGGTAGTCGGCGATGCGCTCCTCGTGGTGCGAGGGGCGCGGAATCCTGTTCAGCTCGCGGAAAATGCTGAAAACACGGTCAGTATTGATGTTGTGGGTTGTCATATTTTTGGGGGGTAAATTGATTTTCCTATTATACGTTGGGTTAATTATTTTTGTTGACTGTAATGAACAAAATGAAAAATCTTTGAATTTTGTTCATTATGATGAACGTACTTCAATGATTGGTCTCTGTCTTAGTAGATTGGCACTACTTTTCCCCATTTTTCTGAACGAAAGGTCTTGCACCAATTATTCCTTTGTACTAGTTTAGAGAGATATCACCGCATCCATCCTTCCATACGATAGATTTTCTCCATCAACTTGTGGGGCTTCCCTCCTGTCGGCTTGTGCCACACCTCAACGCGTACAGCATAGTAGTCCTCCCAATCGCCCTCGTAGATGGTGAACTCTGTGGGAGGAACCACCTGTCCGAACTCGTTGTGACCAAATACTCGCACTGTTGTTCTGGGCTTCAGTCGTGATGCGGAGAGTTCGGTGTCTTTCGTGGCTTCAAAGCAACGAAGATATATTTCACCATCGCTGAGAGCCGGCCAATAGAAAGCGTAATGATATATCCCGCCTTGTTCGCCATTCCAAATCTGCAGCCACGAGTTGGAGTCGGTGCTGTCAATGTCAACGGGCGTGAATGTGAATCCGTCGGTGGCATTCCATCTGCAATTCGCATCTGTAATCGGAATATTCATCTCCATTCCTTCTGGAATGACATGTTTTTTGCCAAAATCATCTGGCATCGAACTGAAAAACATATTGACAATCGGAATACCAACAAAAAAGATAAAGGAAAGTGCACCTGAAAAAAATGCTCCCACTGCACGCCACCATCGCTTTTCAATCAAAAGTGTCACAAAAGCCAGCAACTGCAGGAGAAGTGTGATGGTTGCAAGCCCGCAAAAGATAAGCATGATGGTGATATTCCAATCCGAAGCAAACGAAGAGGCAATGCTGAAGAGTATGGTTGCCAAAGGAAGCAGCCACCAGAAACGTACAATCCAATTGTTGAAAGACGATTTCGACATAGTGATTCAGGGCCGGTCTATTTCAGCTTCATCCCGTCCTTGAAGGCCTCGCCAACGCGCTGCGAGACAAGGTAGTAACCGTGCGTGTAGGGGTCGAAGGCGATGGATTTCAGGGCGTCAATATCCACTTTGCCGTCCTTCATCTTGTCGGCTTCCACGGAGGTCTGCAGCACCTTGCCGATAACACCCAGGCCAGTGTCATCGCCTTGGTATTCAATAAATTCGCACTCCATGGCGATGGGCAACTCGTTGATGACGGGAGCATCCACCAATGAGGATTTGGTGGAGGTGAGACCGCTCTTGGCGAACTTGTCTTTCTCCTTGTGGCCCGACACCACGCCGAAATAGTCGGCCTCCACCACGTGGGCGGCGTCGGCAATGTGGACCACAAAGCCCTTGCGTTTCTTGATGTTCTCCACCGTCTTGTGGGTTTCGGTGAGGTTGAGGGCCACGCGGTCGCGGTCGAGCATCGTGCCCCAGGCGGCGTTCATCACGTCAACGGTGCCGTCCTCGTTGTAGGTGGCGACGAGCAAAACGGGCATCGGGAAAATGGCTTCGGTTGTTTTAATCGGTTGTTTCATAAGGGATTAGTTTTTTGCTGTAATTATTGAAATAGCTTGTTCGAAATGCAAAATTTGCCTATTAACTGCCGAGATCACCAACGGAGACGATCGGCTCTCTTCATCAACCTGTCTATCAGCGTCGGCTTTGCCATAGGGCGTTGTATCACGAAACTGCCCGAAGGGTTGATCCATCCGTGCGTGTCGCCGACCCGGGCGTATGCAAGGCCTTCGGAGAAAGGATTCAAGCGGTCGAAATGCGCATCGATAATCAAGTTCCCCATTTTGTCAATGGCACCGAATTTGTCGCCTATCTTCACTGTCGCGCGCTCTTCGGTCAATTGAAACACATAGTCGAACTTGCTGTCGAGTATCGCGACATCGGCACCATTACGGTCGATAAAGCACCATCGGCCCTCTTTCTTTACAGGTGCCACCCCTTCGCAAAAGAACTCTGCCTCGTCGAACTGTGGCTCAATGACATAGCGTCCGGCGGTGTCGATAAATCCGCATTTCCCGTCTTTGTCGGACACCAAGGCAAGACCATCTTCAAAGGCAAAGGCCATACAAAAAACCGGTTCAATCACCATCTTGCCTGAATGGTCGATGAACCCGGAGCACCAATCGTTTTCTCCGCAAACGCACTCTGCGATGGCAAGACCGCAGGAAAAATTCTCCACATCGGTGACATTCTCGCTGGGTGAGGCAAGGATGGTGCCTTTTGTGTCGATGATATGGACATTGTCACCGACAAGGACACCCGCCACCCCTTCGGTGAAAGCCAGGGCGAGGTCATATTGCGGCTCAATCACCATCTGACCTGTCTTGTCGATGAACCCGTATTTGTCGTTCACACAGACGGCGGCCAAACCTTCCGAGAATCCGAAGGCTCCGGAAAACTGGGGTTCGATGGCGGTGTTTCCCTGCCGGTCAATAAACCCCCATTTGTTCTTGATCATCACTGCCGCAAGGCCCTCGGAAAAAAGCCAGCACTCTCCTGCTTGAAATTTTTTCATGATACTTAGATTTTTCTTTCCGTTATTTTTGAATGATAGAAATTTTCCGCAAAATAAGAAATTTACCCTTTATAAGATAAAAGTATGGGAATATTTTCAGCCATCATCATTCCATTGGCGACAACCTCCACCCGTTGTCCCCGTGGTAGATCATCTGGCGGGTCATGCCACCGTCGATGGAGATGTTCTCGCCGGTGATGAAGCCGGCCTTGTCGGAGCAGAGATACAGCACCATATTGGCGATGTCCAGGGGATTGCCCACGCGGCCCGCCGGCTGCTGCACGGCGTCGGGACCTTCATAGACGGTGTATTGGGTGTCGATCCAGCCCGGGGATATGGAGTTGACGCGCACCTTCCCCGCCAAGCTGACTGCCAGCGCGTGGGTCAAGGCGGCGATGCCTCCCTTGGCGGCCGTGTAGCTCTCGGTCTGCGGCTGACTCATACGGTCGCGGGAGGATGAGATGTTGACGATGGCGGCTCCCTCCGCAAAGTGCGGAGCGAAAAGCTTGGCAAGGTAGAACGGGGCTGTCACGCCCACGCTCAGGGCATACTGGAATTCCTCGTAGCTGCATTCGGCAATGCCCTTCATCAGCGGCAGGGCATTGTTGACGAGGTAATCCACACGACCGTGCTTCGCAATCACCTCCTTGGCGAACAGTTCCAGCACATCCTTGTCGGCAAGGTCGCCGACGAAGTGGTCGCCTGGCTGCTTGTCGATGACACAAACGGTGGCTCCGGCTTTCCGGAACTCCTCGGCGATGCATCGTCCGATGCCCTGCGCGCCGCCCGTGACGACGGCAATTTTGTTGTTGAAATCCATATCTATACTCCGTTAAAAATACTCTTCCGTGGCAAATTCGTACTGCGAAATGAAGATCTGCTTGAAAGCGTGCAGGTTGTTTTGTTCGTAAAACATCAACATCGCCTTTTTGTAGTCGATGGAGTCCACCGTGCGGAACGACAGCGGGCAATAGCCAAAAGCAATCAGTATGGCATTGCTCGTCAGACGAGCCGTGCGTTTGTTGCCATCCATAAAGGGCTGGATATAACTGAATAACAACAAAGCGAGGAGAGCTTTCTCAAAAACATTTTCCTTTGCGTTAATCGCATCGCAACTTGCCTGCATAGCCTCCCGAATCTGGAATTCGTTGTCCAAAGGACGGTAATTGGTTCCCGTAATACCCACACGTCTGTGTCGCAACCCTTTGTCCACCGACAATTCTTTTGTCAGGATTGTATGTATGTCCTCTATGTTTCTGATGCTCAGGTGCTTCATATAATCTTGGTTGCCAAGAATAAAACGCAAGGCATCCTTGTGGTTGAGCAGCATCACAGCCTCCTCTTTTGTCTTGCCATCCGCGGTTTTGCTTTCCCGCAGCAAACGTTCCGTTTCCAAAAGAGAATATGTGTTGCCCTCAATTTGCGAAGATTTCCAGCTCAAATCTATGCCCAAGCGTTCCATTTCCTTACGGTATTGCGATTCCGAAATTTCAGCAAGATGCTTTTGGAAAAGGGCTTGAGAAGCATTGAGACGTTGCAATTCATCCTCAGAAAAGATTTTGACTTGCGGTATTTGGGTGGAGATCAGTTCGAAATTGAAAGAAGACTGCACCATACGTTCGTCAGCTTCTTTCAGAAAATAGGTGTCGATGTTCAGCGGCATAGTGAGATGAGCTTGTGGCGAGAGAGAATAACGGGTGGCGCGAGCCTTGCCCTCCACCAAAATATTTCCATTCTCCACCTCTTTGGCAATCATTCGTTTAAGCGTTGCGTCACTTTCGGAAAAAGAAATCCCGTCCGCAATCTCCTGGCGGGAAACGTTCGGATGGTAATGCAGAAATTCCAATATGTTACGAGAAGTATCCATAACCTTGTCTTTAGAAAAATCGGCGCAAAAATAGTAATTTTTCGCAAATTATCGGCTCAACCCGTACCGATAATCCCTGTTTTTTGCTACGATTTGAGCCGATTCTCAGCGAGGGTTCTTTACCCGCGCCAGCATCTCCACCAACTGGTGTCTGGGCAAAAACGCCGCGAAAATATGCATTATCTAATACAACAACGGCACGTTTGAAAGAAATGCTTATTTTTGCGGACTGAAAAACAGGAAGATGGAAGAAGCCCAGCCCAGACAATATCCCCGTTATGTTCGGACTATCCGCCGAAGCAAACGCAAATTATCCATAGTGTCAAGATGGTATCTCCGTCTTGCCATGATTACTTTCATTATTCTTGCAGGATTCTTCTTGGTCTCTTTGTTTGACAAAGGCTTGATGCCTTCTCTTTTTAAAAAGCCGCTCGTTTATCTCATATCTTTGGGCTTTGCCTTGTACTATTCCCTTATCAACAAGGGGAGCTTAGTGGAATCTGTAAGTTTTGATTATTTGAGACAGGAAATCAGAGTCGTACATTTCACGCTTTTGAACCGTCAGCACAGAGTGGTGGTTCCATTCGAAGGGATGAGTTGGTCTGTGCTTCCGGGCGGACGCAGTCTCGACAGACTTCGGATTTTCCCCAAGCAAGGAGACCGAATAGTGATTTGTGAGGGTGGGCTCGGATGGACGGGAGAGGATGTCGATCAATTGGAATCTGCTTTGTCAAGGATAGTGGAACGGGAGCATTGGCTTATGAAGACGTAAAAACAAGGCTTTAGACCCTTTTATTCCGTAATGTTGCCGCCGGACCAGGTCAGATTCATCGTGATTGTTTCTTTTGGGTTTAAGAATTCGTCTAAAAACACTATCTTTGCCGCCTCAAATAACTACCATAGTATGAGTGTACAAAACCCCATATTCAACCGTTTGAACCTGCTTTTGGGCGAGGAGACGATGGAGCGTGTCTCGAACAAACACGTCATCATCTTTGGCGTGGGCGGCGTGGGAAGCTGGTGTGCCGAGAGTCTGGTGCGCAGCGGCATCTGCCACCTTACCATCGTGGACAGCGACTGCGTGTGCATCACCAATGTCAACCGGCAGTTGCAAGCTACCACCAAAACGGTGGGACGGGTCAAGGTGGAGGTGCTGA
>JAGCGA010000037.1 GCA_017649855.1 Bacteroidales bacterium | reverse complement strand
TTGCGAATCTCCAAAGAAATTTTCCTTGAGTATTTGCTACATCTTTCCTCATTATTCCAATGAACTCTCCCCAATCCCTTCGCCTCTGTTTCCCTCTCAATTGGGACCGCAAAAATAGTGTTTTTCGCAATATGTTGTACCACCTCAAGCCAAAAAAATTTCATTTTTTTGCTAACTCGTTGACAACCAGTGAGAAAAAATTTTGTTTTTCCCGTTTTTCGGCCTCCGGCAGGCCCTTTTCACCCCGTTTTCGGGCCGTTCCGGACACTTTTTCCGCTCCCCCGCAACCCCGTTTTCGGAGAGTTTTTGGAAAAAGAGGAAAAAATGGAACGATCACCCCTTGGGGTATGACCTGTTGAGGCTCTTTCAAAAACAGATGCGGGACATCGTCAGGACAATATTTGGATGCTATCTTTTATTTATTATATATACAATATGATTTAAATTGGGTCTAGGAGCCACATCAAATAAAAAAATAACGTGATACAATAAAGATACGAGGCTTGACGTTTTCCTTGTGTTTTTTAAAACTTACCCTCAATGAAAAATAATGCATTAATCATTGGTATCGTGGCCAGCATCTGCTTCTTCCTGGCTGCTGCAATCTTCGGCTTTGCCTATTACCAATCCAAGAAACCCGCCAAAACGGTCTCCGTAGTAGGCATGGCACAAAAAGACTTCACTTCAGACCTCATCGTGTGGAGATTTTCCTTTTCCACTATGGATGAGAGCATGCAAGGTTCTTACACCAAATTAAAAAACGAGATCAACATCGTAAAGGCCTTCCTCAAGAAAGAGGGAGTAACCGAGAAGGAAATGGACTTCCAGCCCATATCCACCGATGCAGTAAAAAATTACCGTTGGGACGATGTCAATCGGCGCTCGGTAGAGATTTTCTCCGGCTACAGTTCCAAACAGACAGTAGCTATCACCTCTAATGACATTGACAAAATCGAGAAAGTGCTTCGGGAGATCTCTGAGTTGTACGATCAAAACATCTTGATAGACAGCTGGAATCCGGAGTATTATTACACCAAACTGTCAGATTTGAAGATTGAGATGTTGGCAGAAGCTTCGCAGAATGCCCAGGAGAGGGCCAAGGCGATCACCAAGAATGCAGGCTCAACCCTCGGCAAGCTCAAATCAGCCAATATGGGTGTGTTCCAAATCACCGCGCCCAATTCTGCCGATGAAGACTACACTTGGGGCGGCGCCTTCAATACCTCTTCGAAAGAAAAACGGGCTACCATCAACACCAAACTGACCTATTTTGTGAATTAACCATTCTCTTTCATAGCATTTATATGACGAGCGGGTTCCCCATGTGGAGAACCCGCTCGTTTTTTCATATCATGAAACCCTTCTAGGCTTCAAAGTCAACACCTTCTTTATCGGTTTTTTTATGCTTGTCCTGGACTTTTTCCTTGGATTTCAGCAACTGTTTCTTCAAGGCATCTACCGCCAAGTCTACAGCCTCCTCAAAGGATTTGGCAGTTTTGCTGGCCATAGCGTCATATCCTTTAATTCTCATACGGATATCCACTGACTTATTTTCAGGAGACTCATTGTTCTCTACCTTCAGCGTCACGTCAGAAGCAATAATTCCATCGTGAACCTTGTTCAACTTAGAAACCTTCTCATTGATGAACTGTTCTAAATTTTTGTCCGTCTTGAAATGGACTGATGAGATGTTAATTGTCATAAAGACCTCCTTTTTTATGCCCGGGGATGGGCTTGTTTATAAATAGATTTGAGTTGTTCTATAGAATTGTGCGTGTATACCTGGGTGGCTGCCAAACTGCTGTGTCCCAATATGGTCTTGATTGCATTCAGGTCTGCACCATTGTTCAGCAGATGGGTGGCAAAGGTGTGCCTGATGACGTGCGGACTTCTTTTATCGATGGTCGTAACCATGTCCAGATATTTTCTTACAATTCTATAAATCGCTTTCGGATACAAAGGCTTTCCGTTAGCGGCTACAAATATACAATAATTTTCTGAAGTTGGTTGAAAAAAATTCCGATAAATATCAAAATAGTTTGTGAATAAGTTATGGACATTTTCTCCGAAAGGAATGATTCTTTCCTTATTTCTTTTACCCAAAACTTTAATTGTATTCTGCACCAAGTCAACATCTTGATGATGAAGGTTCAGCAATTCGGACAACCGGATTCCGGTAGCATAGAAGAGTTCGATGACCAGTTGGTCGCGACGGCCTTCAAAGTCATCGGCAAATAAGTCGGATGAAAAAAGACGTTCCATGTCATTTTGCTCCACGTAAACGGGGAGCCGTTTGCTGACCTTAGGCGACAAAATGGCAGCCACTGGGTTATGGGTTATATGACCCATCTTCAGCTGATAGCGGAAAAAGGACTTCAGCGTGGAAAGTTTTCTATTGACCGTTCTGGTGCTATTGCCTTGATCTTCCAGCAAGGAGATAATCCATACGCGAATATCATCTGACGAAATACTCTCCAAGGAGCGGGCCTGAATCACCTCATCCACGAATGCAAAAAAGTGGTCCAGATCTTTGCCATAAGCGATTACGGTGTTTTCAGACATCCGTTTCTCGCTTCTCATATAGTTGATAAAATCCTGATAATCCAACATGACAAGTAAATCGATGCAACTATTATGCCAAACAGAAGCAAAAAAAAAACAGGACAAGCCTGTTTTTTGTGAGATTTCAAAACTAACTATTATTCATTCTCTGCATTGCGCAGCTGCTGAACATAGATAGCTTTGCGGATCTGTTCCCGGCGAATAACGCTCTTCTTGGTGAACTCCTGTCTTGCACGGATTTCTTTCTTAACACCAATCTTGTCGAATTTCTTCTTCAATTTTTTCAGCGCTCTGTCAATAGACTCGCCATCTTTTACGGGAACAATAATCATAAAAAATACCTCTTTCTTTAAATTGTTAATAAATAAATTTTAGCGGCGGCAAAAGTACATTTTTTTTATATAAATCCAAATGTCACCTGATAATTGTTACCGAGCCATGCAGAGGATAGTTCTCAAGGCCACTCAGCGTTCGGATTTGGGCATCGCAGCTATAGAAATAAACGCCATCGGAGCAGGGTTGATGGGTGGTCTCATCGGTGCCATCCCATCGGATTTCCGGATCATCTGTTGCAAAAACACGCTTTCCCCAACGATTATAAATCCTCATGTTGACGCGCTCCACACCGGCATAGGGCGGGAAAGGCACTAACAAATCGTTCACGCCATCTCCATTGGGGGTAAACACGTTGGGCAGATGATAATCGAGGCATTCATAGATGTCGATACAGGTTGAATCGGTACAGGTCGTCATATTGCCGTTACTGTCGGCCAGCATCATCGCAAAACATCCCACAATCACATTGGAGGACTCGAAAGAGTAGTGGCAAGTAGTTCCTTGACAATCCGCTGAAAGGGCAGAGAACTGACTTACCATTTCAAACGGAGCCTCGGGCATCGGCTTATACATAATGTAATAGGTCCACGCGTCAGACATAGCGCTGTCGCTGCTGAACTGCCATTGGAAATCCACACTATAGCAATCGGTCGTAACCGTTATCGAGGGCAGTTCCGGCGGCTCATTATCCCAAGGCTGGGCGCACACCTGCTGGGAACGGTTCCAAAATGGGCCTAGGGTATCGGGAAGCCAGTAATATCCTTCAGCCAAGACATAATAGCAATAGATCTTCTCATTGTCCAAAGGTGCATCGGTATAGGAGTTTGTCTCCGTAACGGCTATCGTGTCCCATTCTACTCCACCCTCCTCCTGACGGAAGATCGTGTAAGAAACATTATGCCACGGCTGACGAACAGACCAATGCAAGGTCAATCTCCGGTCTGATGGCGTAATATTCAGAAAGATAGAGGTAGCCGGATCCGAATACTCTATCACCGTATCGGCATTGCGGAATGCGACTTGGTAGGTATAATCCTCTCCCACGGTGTTTAATTCATGATCCAGGAATGAGACAGTGTCTGACAGGTCAGCGGCCATGGAGTCCAATCTTTCGGGGTCACCAGATCCATCCAAAGAATTTCTATACAATATATAATAATAAGGCGGAGGGAAAGCATTGGAGTCAATCTCCGGCGGACGGATCCATTCAACCCTGACGATACCATGTTGTTCATCCGTGGTCACCACATCCGCGTGGGTGATCAAGGGAGCATCGTTGAAAAGATGGGTGCAGACCTCCTCCGACACGATACTCTCTGCGCCATTGTCAAAGAGTGCCACCACTCGATAGCAGTACTCATTGGCATGATACAGCGGCTGCACAGATCCATCATCCACAAACAGGGTATCATCCCACGACATGGTGGATCCCACCCATTCATAACCTGCATCGGCCGGCATTCCGGTCTCACAGGAATCCGGGACAAACGGATTGCTGCCTGAACGCCGATAGACATCATATCCAACGGCATTCTGACAAGAATCGGGATGCCAAAGCACTGTAATCGTATTCCCATACGGGATGGCCGATTCTATGAGGGGTGCCGGTGCCACCACTTGAATATGCAAGGTCTTAAACGACACCAGTTCCACATGAGGGCCATTGTCGCGAGCCTTGAAGAGGACATCATAGGGACCAGGCTGCACATGCTCGCAGACCGTCTGCCAGATGAAATGCGTCTGGTAATCCACCGTATCGGTGATGGTCATGAATTGAGCTGGCGAGACATCCATCAGCAGTGGCATTCCGGTGGCAGACAGTGTCACTTGGGTAGAGGTCTGGTCATAGACCCGGACGGGCAAATCGATACGGGTGCCGGCCACCACACAAGTGTCATACACCTCGACCACAGGTGGCGTGTTGTTGCACGGGGCAATCGTAATCTGCATATCCCGCACCATACTGCTGATGAGGATGCCGTTACGCCATTCTTGAATCAAGATGGCCACATTATACTCACCCGCCATCGTAGGAGAATCCCATATCAAGTCTCCTGTCACAGAATCTATGGAGATATAGTTGCTGGCATAGGGAAGCGAATATCCTGGGATCACCTCCCCATTGTACCCTCGGCAGGAGACCAAGGAGTAGGAAAGACTGTCGCCATCGGCATCGACTGCGCCGGGATTGTGATAGTAGATCACGTTGGTACAGCCATTATCTATCGGTGGATTCATCAATACCGGACAAGAATTGCCTCCGATGAAGGGGTTGATCACAATCATGGTCTCGATATAGAAAGGGATTTCCACCGAATTGGGGATATTGACAATGCCGGCATTCCGGTTCGGATCCTCAAAAGAGACGTAAAACGACCCGGCGGCGGAAAAGGTATGCTGGGTAATATAGACATTGATGTCGATATCAGACGTGATAGCCTGTTTGGCAGTTCGGCTGATGAGAGAAGAGGTTCCGTCACCCCAGAAGACCTCAATCTGAGGACGGTCAGCAGGGCTGGCGGAATAGGTATAGGTGGTGATCGTAAACTCATAGGTAAGGCCCGAGATATAGCGATAGGATATCTCACCGGCGCGCTGGTGCGTGGCGTGGGCCAACAAGGCCACCGCTAGCAGCAACAAAGTGCAGACTGTTCTGATATATCCTCTCATCCGTCGAGTCATACTACATTTTCTTCAACAATCCATCTGTCAGCTTATACACATCTCCCGTGATCGGGCAGACGGCACAACCATGCTCATCCAAGACGAGACGGGCGCCGGCCTCACTCATCCAACCAGCTTGACGGGCGGGATTGCCCACCACCAACGCATAATCGGGCACGGACTTAGTGACCACCGCACCGGCCCCGACAAAGGCATATCTACCTATCTCACAACCGCATACAATCGTCGCATTGGCCCCAACAGTAGCCCCTTGGCGAACGATAGTCTTCTGAAATTCCGATTTTCTGTTAATGAAACTGCGCGGATTCACCACATTGGTAAAAACCATCGAGGGACCCAGGAAGACGTCATCTTCGCACTCCACCCCATCATACAAAGAGACATTGTTCTGAACCTTGACCTGATTGCCAAGGCGCACGCCCTCCGCCACGAAGACATTCTGACCCAGGACACAATCCTCCCCTATCACGCTGTGGGGCATCACATGGGTAAAGTGCCATATCTTGGTGCCTTTTCCAATTTGGCATTCAGGGTCAACAACGGCAGTCGGGTGGACAAAATAGCTCATAGTCAAAATTTATGAAAGGATAGAACGCAAAGTACTGGTGATATATTGTAATTGTTCAGGGGTCAGTTCCGTATGCATAGGCAAGGAAAGGACCCTCTTGGCAAGGGATTCTGAGACAGGGAAGGCCTCCTGCCAGGGAGCGAGATGCCGATAGGCAGCCTGCTGATGGAGCGGGCAGGGATAATAGACCATGGTAGGAATGTCGGCTTCGGCCAACTTTTGTTTCACCACATCGCGAAGCGCAGGTGCCAATCGGATGGTGTATTGATGGTAAGTGTGGGTGGAGAATGGCGTTGTGGAAGGCAATTCCACGCCCGGGCAGTCAGCCAATGCTTCCTGATAATAGTGAGCGGCCTGCTGGCGGGCGGTGATATACGTTCCCAGACGGGGCAGTTTCACTTGCAAGACAGCGGCCTGCAGGGTGTCGAGGCGGGAGTTGATGCCCACCTGGTCATAATAATATTTCTGGGACATGCCATGGTTTGCCATACTGCGGATGCGAGCGGCCAGGGTGTCATCTTGGGTGAAGACGGCTCCACCGTCACCATAACAGCCCAAGTTCTTGGTCGGGAAGAAGGAGGTGCAACCGATATGGCCCATGGTGCCGGCCTGGAGCAGGGAACCGTCGGAGAAGGTCACCTGGGCACCGAGGGCCTGGCAGGCATCTTCTATCACGTAGAGATGATGTCGGTGAGCGATCTGCAAGACAGCCTCCATGTCGGCACATTGACCAAAGAGATGGACAGGCAGGATCGCCTTGGTACGCTCCGTGATTGCCGCCTCTATCTTCGTAACATCCATATTGAACGTGTCGGGACATACATCCACAAACACAGGGCGAAGGCCCAAGAGTGCGATCACCTCGACGGTGGAGACAAAGGTGAAGGGGACGGTGATCACCTCATCCCCGGGTTGTAGCTCCAGAGCCATGAGGGCCAGCTGGAGGGCATCGGTGCCGCTGGCGCAGGTCACCACATGCCGGGAACGGGTATATTCCGCCAAGGCCTGCTCGAAGTCCGCCACCGCCTGGCCGCGGATAAAATCCGACTGCTCCAGCACCTGGCGCATAGCCGCATCAACCTCGGGTTGTATCTTCCGATACTGCCCGTTCAAGTCCACCATTCGTATTTTTTCCATCTTTTAAAAGTCAGGCGGCAAAGATAGCGATTTTTGGGCACATACAGCGTGTTGACAAAAAATAATATGGGGAGGGAGAAGGCCTCTTTCCGATTCATGTTGGCGCACCGCGGGGGCGGAAGATTTCATGTGTTGGCGCGTATTTGAAATTTATGTACATTTGCAGCCCCAAAAAAGTGACATTCAATTACAGTTAAAAATAGCTACTATGAGTATCATTAAACCTTTCAAGGGCTTCCGGCCGCCCGTCAACATCGTTGAAAAACTGGCCTCCCGTCCGTATGATGTCTTGAACTCCGAAGAAGCTCGCAAAGAGTGTGAAGGCAACCCTTACAGCCTTCTGCACGTGACCAAAGCCGAAATCGACCTTCCGCAAGGCACCGACGAGCACTCTCTTGAAGTGTACCTGCAGGTGGTGAAGAACTACAACAGCTTCAAGGATTATGGTTGGTTGGTTCAGGATAAAGAGGAGAAATTATACATCTATGCCCAAAGCATGAATCCCAAGGATGCAAATGCCAAATGGCAATATGGTATCGTAGCTTGCGCATATAGCGAGGATTATGTGAACAAGGTCATCAAGAAGCACGAGCTCACCCGTAAAGACAAAGAGGAAGACCGCATGAAACACGTTCGCATCACCAACGCCAACGTGGAGCCGGTGTTCTTCGCTTATCCTGCCGTGGACCGCATCGACGAGATTGTGGCTTCCGTGACGAGCAAGGCTCCTGTTTACGACTTCATCGCCAAGGAAGACGGCTTCGGCCATCGTTTCTGGGTTATTGACGACCGCGCGCTGATCGACGAGTTGGTTGAGTTGTTCGCCACCAAGGTTCCGGCCATGTACATCGCTGACGGTCACCACCGTAGCGCCGCCGCCGCCCTCGTAGGACAAGAGAAGAAAGAGCACAACCCCAACCACACCGGCAAAGAGGAATACAACTACTTTATGACGGTCATTTTCCCGGACAACCAGTTGAACATCATCGACTACAACCGCGTGGTGAAGGATCTCAACGGCCTCAGCAAAGAGCAGTTCCTCGCTGCCGTGAGCGAGACTTACACGGTAGAGGATATGGGCACTGAAATCTACAAACCGTCCAAGCTGCACGAATTCAGCATGTATCTTGACGGTCACTGGTATAAGATGAACGCCAAGCCCGGCACTTTCAACGACAACGACCCCATCGGCGTACTGGATGTTACGATCCTCAGCAACCTCGTCTTGGACAAGATCTTGGGCATCAAGGACCTGCGCACCGACAAGCGCATCGACTTCGTAGGTGGCATCCGCGGTTTGGGCGAGTTGAAACGTCGCGTGGACAACGGAGAGATGAAGGTGGCTTTCGCCTTGTATCCTGTCTCCATGCAACAGATTATCGACATTGCCGACACTGGCAACATCATGCCTCCGAAGACCACCTGGTTTGAGCCGAAACTTCGCTCCGGCCTTGTTATTCACGAATTAGCATAAGCGACAACCGATCATGTTCAATGTTCCTGTATTGATTGTCCTCTACAATCGCGTAGAGGAAACTCACAACGTTTTCCAAGTGCTGCGGACGGTACAGCCCACCCAACTTTACATTGCGGGCGACGGTGGGAAAGCCGGTGACCGGGAGGACCGCAAACTCACCTACCGCACACGTAGCGTCATCCAACCCGAATGGCCATGCCAAGTGCACACACTCTTTAAAGAGGAGCACTTGGGAAGATCCGAGATGGTCTATGAAGCCCTGAGATGGTTCTTCTCCAAGGAAGAAGAGGGCATCGTCCTCTTTGAGGACACCGTGCCCCATTATGACTTCTTCCCCTTCTGCGAGTCCCTCCTGAATCAATACAGGAACAATGAACAGATATTCAGCATCAACGGCTCCTATCTGCGCCATAGGAGCAGAAAAAAATACAAAAAGAGAATGAAAAAAGGCGAGAGTTCCTACTACTTCTCCGCCTACTCCACCACCTGGGGTTTTGCCACCTGGAGAAACCGTTGGAACGACTTCACCCTCTCCATGGACAACTATACGCAAGACCAAATCGCCAAGATTGTGGAACCCTATATGCACCGGAGTCGTCATAGAGCCTATTGGGTCAACCAATTAGGGCTACTCAAGCGCATGAACGCCAAATATTGGTCCTACCAGTACCTCCTTCACATCTGGTCGCACAAAGGGCTCTGCATCTCCCCATACCTGAACCTCGTCACCAATATCGGGTTCACCAAACAGGAAGACCGGAGGGTGCGCCGTCTCAAACGCAATGCCTATCCGATCATGCCCATCACCCATCCCACCTCCATCGAGCAGAACCGGAAAGAAGACCGCTATATGTTCCGTCACATCATCAAGCGCGCCTTCTTGAGTCTCTTCCAAAACTGGCTGAATATCAACATCAACAGGAAGCATTAGCGGATTTGACATCCCTAAGACAACCTGACAGAAACATGTTTTTAAGAAATCCTAAAAACATTAACGAATCATATCAAATAAATTGTATATTTGCCGCCTCAAAAAAACAATAGAAGAATTATGGCAACTAACGAAAAATTAGGCAGTAAGAAGATTGAGCAAACAGAAGAAAAAGAAAATTTTGTAACCAGAACACTCGCTTTCTTCAACAAATATTCCAACGTGATCTATGGTATCCTTCTGGCCATAGTGATTGTTGCATTGGGCTATGTCCTTTTCAACAAGTTCTACTTGCAGAAGAAAAACAACGAGGCATCTGCCTTGATGACCCAACCCATCAACTGGTTGATGGCTGGCGACACCGCCTCCCTGAACCTTGCCTTGGAAGGCAATGACGAGTACAGTGGCTTCCTGGATATTGCCAGCAGCTACAAGATCACCAAGACCTCCAACACAGCCAAGTATTATGCCGGCTTGTGCTATCTGAAACTGGGTCAAAAGGACGATGCTATGGAGTATCTGAAGAAATTCAAGAAGAAAGAAGACGTTCTCTGGTATGCCTGTCAAGCCACCATCGGCGACCTCTATGACGAGCAAGGCGACGAGAGCAAGGCCATCTCCTATTATGAGAAAGCCGTCAAGAGCGAAGATCCTTTCTTCACCCCTATCACACTCTTCAAACTCGGACAAATGTATGAGAGAAAGGGTGACTGGAAGAAAGCGCTGGAGTCCTATCAGACTATCGAAGACAAGTTCTACGCAGAATATCAGAAAATGGGCATCAGCCAATACGCCGAACGTGCCAAAGCCCAAGCTGGAAAATAAACAATTATGACAGAGAAGAAAAAGAATCTAGACAGCTACATTCCTTTTCAACTCCCGTCTCCAGAAAAATACAGAATCGGTATTGTGGTCAGTGAATGGAACGACCACATTACCGATTCTCTTTTAGAGGGAGCTCGCGCGGCTCTGCAGGACAACGGGATTTTGAAAGAGAACATTATTGTGAAGCATGTGCCGGGCAGTTTTGAATTGCCGACAGGTGCGGCCCACCTGATCCAGCAGACCCCGCTTGACGGTGTCATCTGTATCGGATGCATCATCCAAGGCGAAACCCGCCACTTTGAATTCATCGCCCATGCCACAGCGGAAGGCATCATGCAGCTCAACTTGAGCCAGAAGGTGCCTGTCATCTTCAGCGTGCTGACGTGCGACACGATGCAGCAGGCAGAAGACCGCTCCGGAGGCAAGATGGGCAACAAGGGCGTGGAAGGCGCCATCAGCTGCCTCAAGATGATTGCCCTGGACCACTCTTTGTAGTTTTAAAATAGACATCCGATGAAAATAGTCTTCATGGGAACCCCCGAGTTCGCCGTCACCATCCTCGACCGCATTCTCCAGGCAGGTCATGAAGTGGCATGCGTCGTGACCACTCCCGACAGACCCGCCGGAAGAGGCCAGCATCTGAAATACTCGGATGTGAAACAATATGCCCTGACTCATCAGCTTCCTCTGCAACAGCCGGAGAAGTTGAAAGACCCGACGTTCGTATCCCACCTACAGGAGCTGCAGGCTGACGCATTCGTCGTGGTCGCATTCCGCATGCTGCCGCAATGCGTGTACAGCATCCCGCCCAAAGGCACTTTCAATGTGCACGCCTCCCTGCTGCCCCAATACCGAGGCGCCGCGCCCATCCAATGGGCCATCATAAACGGGGAGACCGAAACCGGTGTCACCACTTTCCTGCTCGATGAGCACACCGACACGGGGGATATCATCGGGCAAGCCAAAGTGCCGATCACACCTGAAGACAACTGCGGAACTCTGCACGACAAACTGATGGAAGCCGGCGCAAACCTGGCTGTCGAGACTTTGCAAAAAATGGAGGACAACACCCTGACTCCCCTTCGTCAAAATGCAGACGGCCTGCTAAAACCCGCTCCCAAGATCTTCAAAGACGACATGCATATCCGGTGGGATGAAACCGCTGAAAACATCCTCAACCGAATCCGCGGCCTGGCCCCCTACCCCGGCGCCTTCACCCTGCTCACCGAAAAGGCGACCGGAAAGAACATCCAACTCAAGATTTTTGAAGCCTCCATCGCGGACTCCAAAAGTGAGGATAATCCGGGCATGTTGCGCATTTTTGACCACAAAATGATGAAGATTACCACTAAAACAAGCGATATCAACGTCAAAATCCTTCAAATTGAGGGAAAAAAACAGATGAAAACACTGGATTTCTTGGCCGGATTTCACCTGGAAAATTATATTAAAACACTAAAATAGTGTAATTATATTAGAGTTAAGGCTGTGGATTTCAACAAGTGGCAAAAAAAATCAACATAAATCAAAAAAAACGTTTTAAGTATAAACGAATTAGCAATATAAGGTTAAATTTGCTGCTCAATTTATATTAACCTATTTTAAATTTTAAAGTATGAACAAAACTGACTTAATCAATGCAATGGCCGAGAAAACCGGCTTAACGAAAGTTCAAGCTAAAGGCGCTTTGGAAGCTTTCATGACCACCACCAGCGAGACCTTGAAAAAAGGTGGTAAGATTTCTTTGGTAGGCTTCGGCTCCTGGCAAGTTGTGAAACGTGCTGCCAGAACTGGCTACAATCCTCAAGCCAAGAAAGCCATCAAGATCCCCGCATCTAAAGTGGTTAAATTCAGAGCTGGTTCCAAACTGGGCAAATAATTTTGATTGTAATCAAAAAAAAGAGGTCTCCAAATGGAGACCTCTTTTTTTTATTGCCAACGGCCGCACATTACTCCATCGGCTCAACCTTCACGCAGCGAACGCTGCCGGCTACGGTCTTAGGCTTTTGTTGTTGCATCATGTGGGAACAGATGTGCGAGAGGACGCACACCTGACCTAAGAATGATTGAGTGCTGGAAGGTGCAGCCCAGTAATAGGTCTCGGCCAGCAGGTTGTAATAGTGGTCAGTCATGGTATCATAATAACCGGCGCCAACCGCCTCAAAGCCATTGTTGGGCGTGATGCCAGCTGCACCCGGCAACCAGTATTCCTGATTGGTAGAGGATGCTTTACGAGCCTCATATCCGGCATACGACATCATATCCTGGAACTGACTGGCACTGGGAATAGCCCAAGTGTCAGGGCAAATACCCTGCACATAGATGTCGCCAGTCTTTGCAGAAGCACTGACAGGTTCTGCCGTATGGTCGCCTTCGCTGACACGCATCGCCGAATACCATGAATACAAACGGCCATAGGGCTCCAAATGGGTCTCATCGTCTTGATAGGCCTTAGCCACCATGATCTCGGCGCCTTGCGCATCTACCGTGGTTCTCAGATTCTCTTTCAGCCAGCATTCGCAGCCGATACGCACGGTGGAATAGGTATAGCCGTCATAGGTGACCGTATAAGGTTCCTCGTAGTTAGGATCATCGTCACCGCAATTCGGGTAGCGTACAATATAGTTTTTAGGATAGGTAATATAGGAGCCGCACGGGTCGGTAATGGTCCAATTTATAGTATATGTACCAGGTGCGATCCGGCCCATGATGGGACCGTCGTTCATGGTGGACATGTCATTGGAAAGAACCAAGGCACCTTCATATTCCGGCACATTGTTGACAAAGGAGGGGGCCTCTACAGCATACAAGGTGTCGCAGGCTCCATACCAAAGGGTGATCACAACCTCCTCGTCGTCAAAATCGGATATGGCATCGTCGCTCATGATGGGAGAGGTGCTGATGACTTGAACCGTGACCTCCAGCTGATGTCCACACATGTCGGTGGCCACTGCTGTCACAGGGGTAGTGACTCCCGGGGTCAGGGAAGAGCCCGGAGCCGGGTTGATATTGGTCAGGGTAACAGCCAGCTGGCAATCGGATATGAGTGCGGCCGTGACGGATTCGGCCAACACCGTTTCGTCGGGAACGACAAAGCTACAAAGACCGGAGAGAGTTGCCTGTACTGGATTCATAGCCCCGATTTCCAATTCAGGATTCTTGACGGTGAAGGATCCTTCAAAGAGCTCGCTCTCGCATTGGTTGGCATCCACGAGTTGGAGTGTATAGTTATAAGTCTCGCCACAGTTGGGCAGAGTGGCTGAGACCACCGCCTCTTCCGTAGTACCGGTAGCACCCGTCCAGTTATAGAAAACGATCTCGCCGTCGCCCGCCGTCACATCAGCTGTGAGCGTATAGGCAGTCTGACCAGGACAAAGGTCTGTCGGTGCGGCTATCTGGTTAACAACCGCAACTGCGTAAGGCGTATAGGTCCACACATTATTGGCATAGATAGGAGTGGTACATCCAGCGAGCGTTACAAAATAGCGATAATGGATGGGGGACGTCAATGCCGCAATATTGACCTCATACTCCTCACTGGTAGCCTCGGCGATGTCGGTCCACTCGGATCCATCGGCAGAAGATTGCCATTGTATGGCAGGGGTCTCACCGCTTTGGACAGTCGCGTGACCCTCCAGGGTGGCCGTCACCGGACTGCCGGGACAATATTGCACGATTGTGTTTTCAGAGGTGATAGAGCCGGGGTCAACAGCACCGGGATAGGTCATGGAGAGCACATTGGAAACACCGACACCGCAATCGGTCGTATAGACCCGTCTGTAATAGGTGGTGCCAACATTGTCCATAAAGGTCGGGGTATAATCCTTATTCGTGGCATCGGCAATCGTAGTCCAGGTCGTGCCGTCGGTGGATTTCTCCCAAGAATAGAGGCCGTCGGTGCCGGAGGCATCCTGGACGCTGGTAAACGACTTGATAGTATCGCCGGGGGTGCAAGAGATGATATCCTCTTCAATAATGCCGGGTTCAGGCATCGCCAGCACGGTCACGGTGACCGTGAAGAGGTCCGTATAGGTTCCATTGGAGGCGGTAACCTGATAGTTCACTTGGATGTCAGCAGCCGTAGTATTGGTCAATGTGCCGGACACGGACGTTTGTCCAGACCCAGCCTCGGCGCCCGAAATCCCCTCCACGGAAGGAGCATCCCAGCTATACAGGGTGCCCTCGGGGATAACGCCTTCTGGGGTTATCTGGAAGGTGTTGCCCGAGCAGATGGTAGCGGTCGTATCTTCTATCTCCAGCGTCATCACATAGGTAATGACCACGATGCCTTGTGCGCCGTCGCCGCCAGCGTGGTTACCCCAGCCGGTAGCCCAAGCGCCGGAGCCGCCACCGCCATAGATGCTGCCATCATGGCCTTGGGGCACATCACTCCACGTGCCAGTGCCCGAGCCTCCGTTTCCAGCCGGATATCCACCTCTCAGTGCTCCGCCACCGGAACCGCCATCACCACCGCCACCAGCAGATGTGGTCGCGGCAGTGGCATTGCCACCGTCAGACAAGCTTCCGCCGGCTCCGCCGCCACCACCAGCATTGGAGATAAATAGCGGCAATGAATTGTCGCCAGCGGAGCTACTTCCATTGCCTCCGATGTGGATCACATCACCAACAGAGGCAGATCTCGGCTGGGCGACGGCACCCGTCTGGTTGTTATTCCCAACGATGGAGACACCTCCGGCCGCACTCACCAAGGTGGTTTCATTCAGCGTCACCACACTGGCCGTGCCGTTGACACCTTCATTGCCAGCAGCGCCAACCGTAATGGCAAACGTTTCGCCTGGCGTGAAGTCTCCCTGGCCTAATTCTTTCATGGCATAAGCAGCCCCACTGCCTCCAGCGGCACTGTGAAAGAACAGTCCGGAACCCGTTGCTCTACCGCCTGCACCTCCTCCACCTATCGCTTCCACAATAATCGACTGGGTGCCCGCCGGAACGGTCCATGAAGCGGCACCTACTGATGTGAAGGAGATGGTAATGGTGTCTTTTTGCGCCCACCCATCCTGAACCAGAAAAAAGAAGGCACATAGCGCCATCGCTATCATACAAAGCTTTTTCATAACTTATCAATTAACATTTATAATATTTACAATAAGAAATAATTACGGGCGCAAATATATAACTTTGCGTAAATAAAAGAAGAGAAATTGCCAATATTTATCAACCTGTCGACTTGAATAACACCGGGGCGACAGGAAGGAGGTGGGAAAATGGTTACCGCTTTGCCAGAAAATCGCGGATGATAGGTTCCGGATTGCGGATGCTCTTCTGTAGCCAGTCGAAATAGAGCTCGTCATATTCCGCATCGCTCAGGCGCCAAGGAACCTCCGAGTGACGCAATCGCTCCGCAGTATGCGAGAGGATAATGGCCGCAGAATTGGAGATGTTGAAACTCTCGGTGAAGCCATACATCGGGATCAGCACATTGTAGTCGGCATATTGCACGGCCTCATCAGAGAGGCCCGTCAACTCCGTGCCGAAGAGGAATGCGGTTTTTTGTTCCACGGGCACATCAAAGATGGTCTTCTTCTTCTCATCGGGCAAGGTGGCCACCACGGTATAGCCTTTGGCATGCAAATCGTCGATACATTGTTTCATATTATGCTCAGCATGAGGATATTGATGAAGCGTCAACCACTTGTCGGCACCCATGCTGATATCCTTGTGCACCTCAAACTCGTTGCGGTTTTCCACGATATAGGCGTCCTGGATGCCGTAGCACTCGCAGGAGCGCATCACCGCGCTGATATTCTGGGTCTGATACAGGTCTTCCAACACCACCGTGATGTGGCGGGTTCTTTGTCGCAGCACTTCCTGCAGACGTGCCTGACGAGGCTCAGTAACAAACTGCTCCAGATAGTGGATCAGCTCTTGCAACATTTGGGGGCTATAGGTATTCATAGAGGTAGTTATTGATTACTATTTGAAGGATAAGGATCGGGTTGACATCCAAGCATCTGTTTGCGCCAGTTCAGATAGCCAAGCACAGCAACCACGACATAGACCGTAAAGAGCACTGCCGTGGGATAGAGACCTTTCCACAAATACAGGGCGGTGGAAACCACATTGACCACTATCCACAACAGCCATTGTTCCAGATACTTCTTTGCCAACATATACATGGCCACGATGCTGAGCGAGGTAGTGAAGGCATCGCCGTAGGGCACGGGACTGTCGGTATAGCGTACCAGCACAAAAGCGATGACTGCATACACCACGGCAAAAGCGATCATGAGGAGCGGAATGAGTCGCTTGGGGGTATGCGTGATGGGCATCTCCGTCTGGTTTGAGTCGTGGGCATGCCTGCCTTTCATCCATACGGCGAGGCCATAGATATTGGCTCCGATATAATAAAGATAGACTCCCGCATCAGCATAAAACTTGCCATGGAAGAAGACCACCACATAGAGCAGGGACATCAGGATGCCAGCAGGCCACAACCACACGTTGGCCTTGTATTCCAAGAACAGATAGACCAACCCGACGATGGTGCCGGCAAGCTCCAAGGCTCCCATCAGATCCAGATTTTGAAAATAGCTTACAATACTCATCCAAAAAGCAGACATCATAATATGGCGCAAAAAAACCGGCGCAAAAATCGGAAAAAAATGGATTCAAACCGCAGAGAAAAAGCTACGGATATCATGTACGTTATGATACAAATTGCCAATGACTGATACTATACTTTTGATAGAAAAGTATGGTTTGTATCTATGTCAATGCAAATAGGTTAGATGAATAACCACTTGTGATAAAGAGGAAATCTTTGGAATGAGACAGTATATCCTCCATGGTGTTGGCATTGCAATGGGACTCGGCATGATTTGAACGTTCAGCTGATAGGGCTGATTGTCGGAGGAAGTGAGCATACCTGTCACAAATTGGACGCCCATGGCATGGTAACCGGAAATCATAATCAAGGAGCTGTCGTTTAGATTCATAGTCGGGGCGTTGGGGCACAATGCCAGCAATGAGTCCTGGTCATTGATCAATATAACAGTGTCATTGTTTGGCAACGGACAGGGAATAATCCCAGTGACATCCTGAATGGGAATGGTGTCATAGACTGGATCTGGGAAAAGAGAATCCTTCAACCGCTGGACCATCGTGGTCAACGAGTCTATCATATGCTGTTGGGCCGTGATGACAGACCAGAGTTGTCCAATCTGTGCGCTGAGATTACATATATCCACCGTGTCGCACTGGGTGTTGGACACAAATCCAGCATCATTCAGCAAGTCGCTGGTCTGGGAGGGTATGTTCGGCTTGTTGGCGAGGTCCTCATAGTTCCCGCTGAAACCGTTCCCGGCCTCTATGGCATAGAGAGCATACGGAACGCTCATCAGTTGCTGAACACTGGAGATGGTGAAGTCGTTCCCACCAGCAGGGTCTATGTCAACCCGCAGATAATACGGGCCGTCCGCCCAAGGGATCGCCGAGAAGACGCCCTGAATGGCTTGGCCCCCACCGATCTGCAAAGTCATCAGTCCGTTATCGTTAGTGGTTGTCTGATGCTCCTCTTGATAAACCGGGGCATTGTTCATGACATGCGGTATGATACGCACCTGCACCGTCACCGCCGAATTCACCACCAGCTGGTGGCTGGTGTTGCGAACCACCGCCTGATAGCTCATGTTTTGCGGCACTTGTGCGACAAGGGTCGCCACCACAAGTATCATAAAACTGAAAATAAATATAAGTTTCTTCATCATTGTATAAATTATAAATTCAACTGGCAAAGTTATAAAAAATATATACTTTTGCAGCATGACAATCAAAACATCATTCCAATGAAAGATAAAACCAGATTCATATTCTTGATACTATTCCTTGTCGTTTCCCTGGTCGGCTGCCGTTCCAAGCAAACGGACTCTCAAACATCAGACCTCGAAATAATGCTGACCAACCTGGTAGAAGACAGATATGCCCATTGCAACCAATTGTCGAAAAGCAATGAAAAAATGAACAGGTACGAATATGCGGACGAGATTATGGAAAAATGCAACCAATTGATCGCCAGCCAAGAGCCATATAAGGAGAAATACAAAGGACTCCGTTCCCTCATGAAAAGGTACGACATTGATTGGCCTTATGGTATTAACGGGACGGAAATGGATTCGATGAATTTTGCTTTGATGGTCCGAGTGGTGCAGTTACACGCTTTGGATTATGAAATAGAGTCGTTTTATACATCCCATTATCAGGTAGAAGGGCTTGGAATTGAATATGCCGGCGAGTTCCGTGACAAAAAGGGGAACAGGGTTGTCCGGCTGCTCCCGAAGTATATCAGTCAGAATCCAGACCTTAACCCTGTCTATTATGTAAACGGCGAAAAATTGTCCACAGACGGTATATACTGGTACTACACGCCACACAACTCCGATTCAATTGTCTCGTTTGACTTTGATGTTATGAGATGGGGAGAACCATTTCACGGAAATTGCGGAACAAAAATGTCGTTCGACATCAGATAATCAATCGAGCCTCGACTCCTTCGGTCCAACACGCGCCCCGATATGGTGTTTTTGAATGTTTCCCTTCGACATTTTCCGCTTGAACAAGCTCAAGATAGGAAAGTTAGAAAAACCATGCGCAATCCACTTTTTTTTGTATTTTTGCGGTTCACAATTTTAACACATCAGAATTATGGCAAACATAGAATTTAACGGCAAGACCTTTGAAATGGACGGTGACGGTTTCATGGTAAAACCCGAGGAATGGACCGAGGATCTGGCGAACGTCATCGCCAAGGAAGACGGTATCAACGAACTGACGGAGAACCACTGGAAAGTGATCCGCTGCATTCGCGAAAACTACGAGGAGAAAGGCATCGCCCCGATGGTGCGCACCATCTGCAAGACGGCTGACCTCAAGCTGAAAGAGATCTACGAACTCTTCCCGTTGGGTCCTGCCAGAGGCGCCTGCCGTGTGGCCGGTCTTCCCAAACCCGAAGGTTGCGTATAGTCGTTTCATCATCTCTTAAGACAACACCATGTACATCATTCAATATATCGCCCTTGCGGCGGTGCTGTTCTGCATTTGCGGACTGTTGACATTTTTCATCAAGATCGTCAGACTGGGCAAACCCAAGGACCTCTCCGAGAAGAGTGGCGACGTGGCGGCCGGTGTGGTGTATGCCAACACCAAGGCCATGATGCCCCAGAACAAGGAGTCGGCGTTCCTGCACCTGCCCGAATACGCGGCCGGCATTCTTTTCCATATCGGAAGTTTCATGAGCCTGCTGGTGTTTGTGCTCTCCTTCTTCCCGTTCTTCAACAACTGGATCTGCGGACCTGACAAGATCCACTATCTTATCGCCCTGTTCCCCTTGGCAGGTTGCATCTGCGGCTATATCCTGCTGCTGAGACGCTATCTCACTGCCGAGATGCGCAGCTGGTCCACCATTGACGACTATTTGGCCAACTTCCTGACCTCCACTTTCCAGTTGATGACCCTGCTATTTCTGGTCTGGCCTGCCTCCCGCGCCATCGTCATCCTGTATTATGTCGCCTGCATATTGCTGCTCTGCTATATGCCTTTCGGCAAGCTGCGCCACGTAGTCTATTACTTCGCGGCAAGGTACCACCTGGGCTTCTTCTACGGCTGGCGCAACGTGTGGCCACCCAAGGAATAACGCGTATTTATCTTTCCTAAAACACATCTCACTATGAAACTAAGCTTTTTAGGCGCAACCGAAGAGGTGACGGGTAGCAAATTCATGCTCACCACCAAAAAAGGCACTAAGATATTGTTGGACTGCGGCATGTACCAAGGCAAGGGATTGGAGACCGACAGCATGAACCGCGACCTGGGCTTTGACCCTGCCGAGATTGACTTCTTGCTGCTCTCGCACGCACATATCGATCATTCGGGTCTTATACCATATATATATAAGCGAGGTTTCCGAGGCAAGGTGTTCTGCACCCCCGGCACACGCGACCTCTGTGCCATCATGCTGGCTGACTCCGGACGCATCCAGGAGCAGGACGCCACCCAATTCAACAAGAAGAAAGACCGCGAGGGGCAGAAGCCCATCGAGCCGATCTACACAGAAAAGGATGCAGCGGAGTGCATGTCGCAGTTCATCAGCATCCCCAATATGCTGTCGTTCACCATCACCCCGGAGGTCACCATCCAGTTCATCTGCACCGGGCACATGCTGGGCAGCGCGGCCATCTACATCACCTTCAAAGAGGGTCGCAAGACCCGGACCTTGTGTTATACGGGGGATGTGGGACGCTACGACAAGCATATCCTCCCCGACCCCGAGCCCTTTCCGTATGCCGACTACATCATCACCGAGTCCACCTATGGCGACCGGCTGCACTCCACCTTCGAGGAGGCTGAGCAGCAGTTGATGATGGTCGTGAAGGATGCCTGCGCCAAACGCAGGGGCAAGTTGCTCATCCCCTCCTTCGCCATCGGCAGAACGCAGGAGATCGTCTATGCCCTGCATCGTCTCAAGCGCGCCGGCAACCTGCCCGACATCGAATGCTTCGTGGACAGTCCCCTGGCTCTATCCGCCACCAACATCTACCGGCTGCACGACGAAGACTTCAATGAGAACATGCGCGCCTTCATCGAGCGCACCCAGGACCCCTTCGGCTTCGACAAGCTGACCTATGTGCGCACCATCGATGACTCCAAGCGACTCAACACCTACAACCGGCCCTGTATCGTCATCTCCGCCTCAGGCATGATGGAGGCCGGACGTATCAAGCATCACCTGGCCAACAATATCGAAGACCCGAAGACCACCATCCTGTGCGTCGGCTATTGCGCCCCCACGACGTTGGGCGCCAAGATCATGCGCGGCGACAAGAAGGTCTCCATCTTCGGAGAACTGTATGATGTGAAAGCCCATCTGGAACGCATCGACGCCTTCTCCGGCCACGGCGACTATCAAGAACTCATCCGCTATCTCTCCTGCCAGAAAGGCAATAAGAAACTCCAACGCATCTTCATCGTCCACGGCGAAGGCGACGTGCGCAAAGCCTACGCCAAACACCTGCAAGAGGCAGGGTTTAAGCAGGCGTATGTGCCGAGGTTCAGAGAAACGGTGGAACTCAGTTAAGAGTTAAGAGTTAAGAATGAAGAGTTATGCCTATGCATAGTATCGTCGGGGAGAAAAGTCTAGCCTTTGCGAAAAGAGTAGCCAAGTGTTATCTTTTTTTACAGGAAAAGAAAAAAGAGACTATCTTATCCAAACAATTTGTCAGATCTGGTACAAGTATAGGTGCCAATGTTCGAGAAGGCACCTATGCCCAAAGTCGAAAAGATTTCATTAATAAGATGAATATCGCTTTGAAAGAAGCTGGTGAAACAGATTACTGGTTAGACGTTTTACGTGCAGCAGAATATCTGACAGATAGTGAATACAAATCAATGAAAAATGATATTGACGAGCTAATAAGATTATTGTCATCAATAGTTAAAACCACTAAAGAACTTGCCAATAAACAATAACTCTTATCTTTTAACTCTTAAATCTTAACTTATGAGAAGAAGCATTTTGATCACCGGTGCCAACGGGCAGTTAGGTAACTGTTTGCGCGACCTGGCAGCGGATTTTCAAGACCAATACAATTTTTATTATACAGATGTCGCAGAGCTGGATATCTGCGATGTCAGCCAGATTGAATCCTTTGTGCAGGAGCATCCGGTGGACATCATCATCAATGCGGCGGCCTACACGGCTGTGGACAAGGCGGAAGACGACCAAGAGGCTGCCTACCGCATCAACCGCGACGCCGTACGCAACCTGGCCGAGGTGGCCAAACGCCATCATCTGTTTCTGGTGCACATCTCCACCGACTACGTCTTTGACGGCCACACGAACAGTCCGTACAAAGAGGATGACACCCCGCGTCCTTGCTCCGTCTATGGCAGTTCCAAGCTAGCTGGAGAAGAGGCCATGCGGGAGAGCGGCTGCCGGGGCGTCATCATCCGCACCTCCTGGCTCTACTCGGAATATGGACGCAACTTCGTCAAGACCATGCTCCAGCTTGGGAAGGAACGGGAGAGCCTGTCGGTTGTGTACGACCAGCTGGGCGCGCCCACTTACGCGGGGGACTTGGCCCATGCCATCCTGGCATTATGCGAGCAGGCTGACACCATTCCAGGAGTAGAGACACTACACTACTCCAACGAGGGTAGCATCAGCTGGTTCGAGTTCGCCAAAACGGCCCTGGAAATGGCAGGGATTTCTTGCGCGGTCAGACCCATTTTGACATCAGAATATCCAACAAAAGCGGAAAGACCTCCCTTTTCTCTCTTCAATTTAGGGAAGATAAAAAACAAATATGGGGTGAAAGCACCCTATTGGAGAGATAGTTTGCGACTGATTGTCAATAAGTTATCTGAATAAAAAATTTTTTTAGTCAAAAAATTAGCACGATAAAAAAAATATTGTATTTTTGCCCGCCTTTACAGCCGAAACATATGCGGCTCAAAAAATGGGGCAAAAAAGCCGTTGTAGCTCAGTGGTAGAGTACATCCTTGGTAAGGATGGGGTCATGAGTTCAACTCTCATCAACGGCTCTACTTTTATGTAGTAAACTAAAGTTATAAACGAAAATTAATAAGCAATGGCAAAAGAAAAATTTGAACGTACTAAACCCCACGTAAACGTGGGTACTATTGGTCACATTGACCACGGCAAGACTACCTTGACCGCCGCCATTACCACTGTTTTGGCCAATCAAGGTCTTTCTGAAGTGAGATCATTTGACTCCATCGACAACGCTCCTGAAGAGAAAGAGCGTGGTATTACCATTAACACTGCTCACATCGAGTATCAGACCGCTACTCGTCACTACGCACACGTTGACTGTCCGGGTCACGCCGACTATGTGAAGAACATGGTAACGGGTGCTGCCCAGATGGATGGCGCTATCCTCGTGGTGGCCGCTACCGATGGTCCGATGCCTCAAACTCGTGAGCACATCCTGTTGGCAAAGCAGGTTGGTGTACCGAGAATGGTTGTCTTCATGAATAAAGTTGACTTGGTTGACGACCCTGAGTTGTTAGACCTCGTTGAAATGGAAATTCGTGACCTTCTGTCCTTCTACGGATTCGATGGCGACAACAGCCCTGTTATCCGTGGTTCCGCTCTCGGTGGCTTGAACCTTGAGCCGAAGTGGGTTGAGAAGATCATGGAGCTCATGGACGCAGTTGACACCTGGATTCCGCTGCCTCCGCGCGACGTTGATAAAGACTTCCTCATGCCTGTTGAAGACGTCGTCTCCATCACCGGTCGTGGTACCGTGGCTACCGGTCGTATCGAGACTGGTGTGATCCACACCTCTGACCCCGTTGACATCATCGGTATGGGTGCTGAGAAGCTGAAATCTGTTGTTACTGGTGTGGAGATGTTCCGCAAGATCCTCGACGAAGGTGAAGCTGGTGATAACGTAGGTTTGTTGCTCCGTGGTATCGACAAGGACGAGATCCGTCGTGGTATGGTTATCGCGAAACCGGGTTCCATCCATCCTCACAAGAAATTCAAAGCTTCTGTGTATGTTTTGAAGAAAGAAGAAGGTGGTCGTCACACTCCGTTTGGCAACAACTATCGTCCTCAATTCTACTTCCGTACAACGGACGTTACCGGTGCTATCACTCTGCCTGCTGGCGTTGAGATGTGTATGCCTGGTGATAACGTAGAAATCACGGTTGAATTGCTGTCCGAAATCGCTCTCAACATGAACCTCCGTTTCGCTATCCGCGAAGGTGGTCGTACCGTGGGTGCCGGTCAGGTGACTGAAATCCTTGACTAAGAGTTATCTTAACCATAACATCACGAAAAGGGCATTGTTACAATGCCCTTTTTCAAAGGGGAATAGTTTAATGGTAGAATGACGGTCTCCAAAACCGCAGATGGGAGTTCGATTCTCTCTTCCCCTGCTAAACGCGAATCCCCCCGATTCGCGTTCTTTTTTTTAACAACGGTCCCAATACTATTGACTATGCGAATCAACGACATCCTGAAAAAGAAGAAATCCTTCTCCTTCGAAGTCTTCCCCCCGAATCCCGAGAATAGTAATATCCGCGACATCTACTCCACCATCGACGCCCTCCAGCAGTTCCGCCCCGACTTCATCAGCGTCACCTTCAAGTCGTCGGGCGACTACAGCGAGAACACCCTCAACCTGGCTAGCTACATCCAGCAGCACACCGTAGCCGAACCGCTCGTGCACATCACCTGCGGCGCCCTGGACGAGCACGACGTGGACAACCTCGCCCTGCGTATGCGCGAGGAGGGACTCGAGAATGTGCTGGCCCTGCGCGGCGACAAGCCCGCCCATTTCGAGGGCGAGTACTTGAAGCGCTTCAAGCACGCCACCGAACTGATGGACTATCTGCGGCAGCGTCACGACTTCTGTCTGGCCGGCGCTTGCTACCCCGAGGGGCATATTGAGTCGGAGAGCCTGTATGACGACCTCGTCAACCTCAAGCGCAAGCAGGATATGGGGGCCCAATTCCTCATCACGCAACTCTTCTACGACAACAACTACTACTACCGCCTGATGCGGGTGGCGCGCAAGATGGGCATCACCATCCCCATCATCCCGGGCATAATGCCGCTCACGAGCGCCACGATGTTCAACAAGATCAACAACATGGCGGGGGCCACCATCCCCTTCGACCTGAGGGTGCTCTTCGACCGCTTCCGCAACGACAAGGCGGCGATGTACGAAATCGGCGTCTCCTACGCCGTCACCCAGATCCTGGAGCTGCTGGCCAACGACGCCGACGGCATCCACATCTACACGATGAACCACGCCAATGTGGCAGGCGAGATCTACCGCCGCATTGAAAACGTGATAGAGAAAGAGTTACGATAACAAGAAACACCCCATAATTATGAGCAGAGGATTTGTGAAAGAGGGCGACCAGGAAGAGGTCCCGATGGTAACCCCGCGCGCCTACCTGCCCGCAGGCGTGGAGAACTACGTAACCCCCACCGGAATGCAGGAACTGCAAGACGAACGCGAGGCTCTCCTGCAGGAACGCCTGCAGTATGAGAATGTGGACAACAACGACGCCCGCATCAACAGAAACTACCTGTCGGCGAAGCTGCAGCTGCTGGAGGAGCGCATCCGCACCGCCCGTGTGCTTGAATACGACTCCAAAAAACAAAAGGAGATCGCCTTTGGAGCCGTCATACAATACAAGAACCTCAACAACGGACAAACCGCCGAATACCGCATCGTAGGCGTGGACGAGGCGAACATCACGCAAGGAAAAATCTCTTTCCTCTCCCCGCTCAGCAAGGTACTGCTAAGAAAGAAGAAGGGCGACATCGTCACCTTCAAAACCCCGAGCGGCGAGATGAGGCTGGAGATTCTGGGGATAAGGTAGGTATCTGACGCACATCTCGTTCCAACTGGGGTACAATCTGTACCTCCCTTGAAATAATGGTTTTCCCTCCGCTTATTATCCTCGCGGCACGGCAGTGCCACGAAGCGCCAACTCCCCTTCTGATTCTCAGAAGGGGTGCCCGAAGGGCGGGGTAGTTAATATGGATTATTATTCCTTATTTGCAAATATGTTGTGT
>JAGCGA010000036.1 GCA_017649855.1 Bacteroidales bacterium | reverse complement strand
GTCTATAGAGTCATTAAGGCCCGCCCGCTGACGCGAACAAAATCCCGACAATTTTGCTATTTTTGCACCTCCAATTCCAACACCACCGCAATGTACCAGAAACCAACCTCCGAAAATGCCGCTCTCATCTATGGTATGCGCCCCATCTTTGAGGCCATCGAGAGTGGCAAGACCATCGATAAGGTCCTGTTCCAGAAAGGTCTTCAGGGAGAACTTTTCAAGCAGCTTTTCTTTGAAGTGCGCCAGCACAAGATCCCCTTCCAATATGTGCCCCTCGAAAAGCTAAACCGCCTCACGCGCAACAACCACCAGGGCGTGGTGGCCTTCCTCTCCGCCATCGAATACAGCAGTATCTTCGATATCGTGCCCACCATCTTCGAGGAAGGGCGCGTGCCGTTCCTGTTGCTGCTTGACAAGGTCACGGACGTGCGCAATGTGGGCGCCATCGCGCGGTCGGCCGAGTGTGCGGGCGTGGATGCCATCATTCTGCCCCTCAACGGCGGTGCGCAACTCAACGAAGATGCCGTCAAAAGCTCCGCCGGCGCGCTGAACAAAATCCCCGTCTGCCGCCACTCCAACTTGGTGGAGGTTATCCAATATCTCAAGGATTCCGGCATTGAGGTGGTCGGGGTGACCGAGAAGGCCAACCATGCGCTCTACAACAAGGATATGACCGGTCCGCTCTGCCTCATTATGGGCAACGAGTACGAGGGCATTGCGTGGGACTACCTGCGCCATTGCAACGACACCATCACCATCCCTATGGTGGGCACCATCCGCTCGCTCAACGTCTCCGTGGCCACGGGCATCACGCTCTTCGAGGTGGTGAAACAACGCAATCCCGTGAAAGAATGAAGAAGATAGGGTTGTTATCGGACACGCATGGCTATCTGCACCCCGACGCCTTCGAGTTCTTCAAGGAGTGCGATGAGATCTGGCATGCGGGCGACATCGTGGACGATTTTATCCTTGACGAGCTGGCCGCCATTGCGCCCACCGTGCGCGCTGTGTATGGCAACTGCGATGACTGGGACATCCGTCGCGAGATCCCGGAGAATCAGGTCTTCCAGTGCGAGCAGCACACGGTGGCCATTCGACATATTGTGGGTTATCCAGGCAAGTATGACCCCAGGGCGCTGGAACTGATCCGTCAAGCCAAGCCGACCATTCTGGTGGCCGGCCACTCCCATATCTTAAAGGTGATGTTCGACAAACAGCATAACCTGCTTTTCATCAATCCCGGGGCCGCGGGACGCTACGGTTTTCACACCCGCCTAACCATGATGCGCCTTAAAATTGACGGAGAACGCATCTTTGACCTTGAAATTTTTGACGAACCCAAACTACAACCCGTGAAATGATGAACGAAGAGAAACCTATCATCACGATTTTGGGTCCCACCGCCACGGGCAAGACGCACATTGCGGTGCGCCTGGCTGCCGAGCTGGGCGGCGAGATTGTGAGTGCCGACTCGCGCCAGGTCTATCGCCGCATGGACATCGGCACGGGCAAGGATATCTCCGAGTATCAGTACAACGGGCAGCCGGTGCCATACCATCTCATCGACATTGAAGAACCGGGCGTGAAGTACAACGTCTATCGCTACCAGCAGGAGGCGTTCAAGGCGATGCGCGACATTCAGAGTCGGGGCAAGCAAGTGGTGATCTGCGGCGGCAGTGGCCTTTATATTGAGGCGGTGCTGTCGGGTTATCGTTTCAAATGGCAGGAGGACAGCCAGATATTGTCGGACCCCGTGCCGTCGGTCATCTTCGGGCTGCGGGGCGACCGCGATTTGATTCGCACGCGCATCACCCAGCGGCTCAAAGCCCGCTTGGAGGAGGGGATGATTGAGGAGGTGAAGAACTTGCTGGACGAGGGTGTCCCTTCGGAAATATTGATCCGTTATGGACTTGAATACAAATTCGTTACATTGTATCTCCTGGGTGAAATCAGTTATGAGGAGATGTTCTCCTCGCTCAACACGGCCATCCATCAGTTTTCCAAACGCCAGATGACCTGGTTCCGCCGCATGGAGCGCCTCAGCTTCGACATCCACTGGATAGATGTGGCCTTGTCGGAGGATGAGAAAATGGCGGAGATATACAGGGTTATCGCACCGACGGTGTGATAAACACGCGCCAGGAACCTTCTGTTGAACCACGCTCAATATAATGTTTGTCAAGTAGTTGCCCAACCAGCTTTTTGACCGCAGACATATTGATGCCCATACGGTTTTGCATTTCCGAGAGTGTTAACACTGGTTCAGACATCATCAACATCAGTAGTTTGTTGTAATTGGCTGAACGGAATTCAATACGTTCGCCGTCATACCACCAAAGATTGTCCTTATGTTCTGTCAGAAAGCACACGGTAGTATAAATCTCTTCAGCCATTAATCCTTTGAAATACTGCAAGAAAGGTCTGATTTGCTGTAATGTGGCGTGAGCTCCATCGTGAGGTGCGGCACCAACAAGCTCATCGGCTTGGTGTAAGGCCTCCAAGTAGTTGCTCTTCAGTCGGCTGCGCACTACAATCATCGGATAGTTGTGCTTGGTCAGGATGTAGTTGACCAGTAATCGGGCTATGCGTCCGTTCCCGTCCTCGAAAGGGTGGATGCGGATATAGCGATAGTGGAATAGTGTGGCCAGTTCCACAGGTGACAGTTTGCCTTCTCTCTCCGCTTGATTGTACCAGTCCACAAGGTCGGTCATCAAGGCCGGAGTCTCTTCGGGCGAGGCGTACTCGAAACGATCGCCATAGCGTGTGATGACGCTGTTGGGGCGGGTCTTGTATTGTCCGGCGTGGACGGTGTAACTTGTTGTCATACCTCCAGACAGATTGCGGTAAACGGTATAATCCTCGCGCAGCAAAGTGCGGTGCAATGTTCGAATGAGGTTTTGTGTGAGAGGTGTCCCTTGTACAAGAGCCTCTTCTTTCATCATATTGAGAGTGACGTTGCTCGCTGTCATATCTTGGACATCTTTCACATTAGCCTCGCCTACTACTTTGCCGAGCAAGAGCAGGATTTCGGTTTGCCCGTATGTTAGCGTGTTCCCTTCAATATGGTTTGAGTTGTAGTTGAAATCAACCATAAATCGGCGGTTCAACCAGAATTGATCGTTTTCTGACAGCGGCTGGATGTTCTGCCATAGGGCAATGGCTTTTTCTAATGTTAAATATCTCATTGTTTAAAATGTTTTGTTAAAGGTGGCTGTTAGGCCACCTTTTCGCCGACAAAAATACATTTTTTTTGAATAGCAAGAAAGAACCGAAAGTTTTTTTAACATCCAAAGATTTTACTGAAATCTTGGAATCCACCCAAGACTCCCGCTTTTTTTTCGTTTGTAATAATATAAACCTTTAAAACCTTGACCTATGAAATTCCGACCGATATTTCTGTTTTTGCTGTGCGTTGGGTGTTTTTATGCGACTTTTGCGCAGCAACTTACCCCTAAAATGCAGCAGAAAGTGGCCGCAAATGTAAATCTGACGCCGTTTGTGGGCGAAACACTGTGCGATAAATCATACGTCTTGAATGTGGATTGGCTGGAGTACCAATGGTGGTTGGAAAAGACTTATGGAAAAGAGTCGGAACAGTACCAGTCATCCATTCTCGATCTGTCGGCGGCGCGTGCGCTGATGCCAGACTCCATCGCGGTAGTCTATGCAAATCATCCCCAATTCCGCAATCGGCCGGTCTTGGGCGTGACGCCCGAGCAGGCAGCCGCCTACTGCCGCTGGCGCACCGACCGCGTGGCGGAATCAATGCTGGTTCAGCAATTGAAAGTGCGCACCTTCAAGTTTACAACGGACACCAATATCTTTTCATTGGATGACTATATCGCCCCGGAGGGTGTCCAATTCCTCCGTTTCTTCGTCCCTGCCGACATGGACACGCGCTATGGTTTCTATTGCTTCGCGATGTGGAGGTGATACAATGCTTAGAGCTTCCATATAACAAAGAATCGGAGATTTTTTTACAATAAATCGCAGATTTTTTTATTGAGAATCGGAGATTTTTTATATCTTTGCAGTCTCAAAATTAATGTGTTATGATTAGAAGAAAACATAATGATATGCTAATATCAAGATTGCTTGAGCCGAGAAAAACTCTTCAAGTGGTGGCAGGGCCAAGACAGGTGGGTAAAACCACGATGGTGAAGCAGGTGCTGACGGAAATTTCATTGCCGTCGTTGTTTTTCAGCGCAGATGGTGTTGATGCCGATGATACAGGATGGATATCGGACCGATGGGAGGAAGCACGCGTGCAGATGCGCTATCACTCTTATGAAGAATTCTTGTTGGTTTTTGATGAGATTCATAAAATCAAAAATTGGAGTGAGCGTGTAAAAAAAGAATGGGATACGGATTCTTTTCACGATCTGAATCTGAAGGTGGTCCTGTTGGGATCCTCACGTCTTTTGATGAAGAAGGGGCTTACAGAATCTCTTGCGGGCCGGTTTGAGACACTTCCGATGGGACATTGGACTTTTCAGGAAATGTATGATGCTTTTGGGTGGAATCTTGACCAGTATATTTATTTCGGAGGTTATCCTGGCAGTGCTTCGTATGTTTCGAACGAAGTACGGTGGCGACGATATGTGCGGGATGCAATTGTAAATCCGGCAATTGAAAAAGATGTGTTACTGACGACATTTATTTACAAGCCTGCTCTGTTGCATCAACTATTTAGACTGGGCTGTGCCTATTCTGGAAAAGAGTTGTCTTTTAACAAGATGCTGGGGTTGTTGCAGGATGCTGGCAACGCCACCACACTCGTCAATTATCTGGAGGTGCTTGGCGAAAGCAAGTTGCTGGTAGGATTACAAAAATATGCGATGGATGAATCGCGAAAATACCGTTCAACACCAAAATTACAGGTTTTCAACAATGCGCTTCTGACCGTAATGAGCGATGGTATGACATACGAAAAAGCATTTACCCATCCTGATTTGTGGGGACGCTGGGTGGAATCAACGGTTGGATGTTTTCTGCTAGACAGAGCTGATGAATTGGAGTATCAGTTATATTATTGGCGGGATAACGATGAAGAAGTAGATTTTGTGATTGTCAGAGGAGACAAACTTATCGCCATTGAAGTAAAAAGTGGATGGAGACAGAGTAACAGCGGACTGGGAACTTTTCGCGAAAAATATCATCCCCGATATACTTTGGTTGTCGGAGGGGAGGCTATGCCATTAGAGCAGTTCCTAATTGGCGATATAGAGTCGTTATTATAAGTCAAGGGGGTATTCTTTCACTAAAATTATGGGCATTCGGTTGAATTTCGAGATAATTAAGAGAATCCAGCCTTAAAAGCGATCTGTTAGGATGCAGGGCTTGATAGGAATGGGGCCTGCAAACGTTTATTATGCATACTATGGGTGCGTGTGCGAGAAGTACATCCTATTCACATTCTATGATTAGGATCGTTGTGCTTTTGCAAATCAAAATCGATATGCAAACCAAAGGCCAGCACTAGCGGCGTTAATACCAAAGGCGGGTCTCCATCTTCCATAATATGTATACTGGGCTCCAAACAAGCCTATATCAGCTGCCATATCCCAGTGTTCGTTTATTCGGAATCGCAAGCTTGGTGTAATTCCAATCTGGCAGAGTTCCAATACTTTATCAAAGCCGAATCCTGCTGTTGCTTTTAGATCGATGAAAACACGATCATTATGCCAAGTGCAAAATCGGATAAAAGGTTCCGCTATGCCTATTAAATAGGTGAAATCATCACTTACTAACGTAAAACCAACACCTGTGCCGATAGCCCACTTATCGCTAAATTCATAACCAAATTGTGGCTCAAGAGCAAATGTAAAATTGTCAAGATAACTAATGCAGGCAGTGCCACCAATGAACCATGTTTGCTGTGCTGAAGAAATGTGAATCACAAAGAAAAGAGAGACAAATAATATTATTTTTTTCATCGTAGTAGATGTTTTTAATATGTTTTACAAATCTTCCCCGTTGGCTTGATTGTTATAATTGTCATAATACATAATTATGTAGTATTGCCCATAGTGATCACCTATTGTGAACCAAACAACTTTTTTTGAAATTTGTTCAAGTTCTTCCAATGATTTGTCTAGAAAAGAAGTTGTACCTTCAGGCCCAATTTGATAAAAACCTGCTTGGTATTCTTTTTTATGTACTAACATCTCGTAAGAAATGTCTTCCGACTCGCTTATTTCCTGGTTGTCTTTCATCGGAAGATATTTTTTGTTGTTTTCAAATTGCCGACATAATGTGTTGAATCGAATTTTTATTTGAGATTCTGAACAATTGTTTTCATCAATTAAGCATATACGATACACTTTATTATTATCAGTTACAACAGTCACTCGCACCGGTTGACCATTGAACTCTCCCTCAAGCATGTCAAGAGTCGCATTATAGGTGAATCCTTTTGCTTTTAACTTTTGTATCATAGCTGATTTTGTTCCATCAACAGGAATTCCAAGAAATTGTGTCACATTGTTTTGTGCAAAACTTACTGTCGAAAAAATCAATGCTACTGCGAGGAATAATATTTTTTTCATTTTTTTGTTTTTTCCCGCTCCCCAGCACCTCAAGAGCAATAATACAAAAGAAGCGTGGCACTGATACACCACTTCTTCTAATGGAGGTCGTAGGAAACCTTGTAACGCAGATGTAGCAACCAGTCCACGCTATACGCGTGAGCCATTACACCTCTCTTGCGTTACAGTTTTGGAAATTTCCTACGTTTCCATTAGCAAGACGAGCATAACGCTTCGTTATTTTCTAATAATATCGCCAACATTACGGCATAAAAACGCCTTGGAGTTGACGCAGCAAAGATATAAATATTTTTGATTTACAAAACAACTGTTCCATTTTGTTGAAAATCCACACGTTTTCTTCAAAACACCTTCCCCAAAAGCACATGAGTGGGAAGGACGACATGCGGTGTGGGCGAACTATGGTGTGACCTATGTCAGGTCCGCAACGGTCATGCCCACCGTGGCAATCAAATCCTGTGGGTTTAGTTTGAACTGCAGGCCGCGCACGCCCGCGCTGACGTAGATGTTGTCGAACAGTTCGCAGGTCTCGTGAATGTAGGTGGGGAAGGGCTTCTTCATGCCCACGGGTGAGCAGCCGCCCCGGATGTAGCCCGTCAGCGGCAGCAACTCCTTCATCGGGATGAGGTCGCAACTCTTGTTGCCCGTCACTTTGGCGGTCTTCTTCAGGTTCACCTCCTCGTTGCCCGGAATGACGCACACAAAATGGCCGGTCTTGTCGCCTTTCAGTACCAAAGTCTTGAATACCTGATCAATATCCTCGCCCAACTGGTCGGCGATGTGCTGCGCGCCAAGGTCGTTTTCATCCACTTCGTAAGGTATCAGCTCGTATGCCACCTTTTTCTGGTCTAGCAGACGGCAGGCGTTGGTCTTGTTTATCTTCTCTTTTGGCATGACAACCTCAATTGATGGGTTATTTCTCTTCGGGAGCCTGGTCTTTGACATTGGCCCGTAAGGTGCTGTTGATTTGTTGCTTCAACTTCAACACATTTTGTTCAACCACATTCTGCTTTTCGGGTCGGAACATGGTGGCATATTTGGCTTTCGTCAGTTTGAATTTCCGCTTGTCGGTGCCAATGATATCCAAGCCTAGGCGTATCGGATTGACCAGAGAGATGTTGTAATTGTAAGTCATGTCCAGATTGTGGCGTCCCGAAATGATGGCCTTGTAACGGTCGATGGCGATCAGGAAAGGATAGACATCCACCTCGTTTTTGTAGATGGTAGCTTCTGCGGAGAGGCTGTCGATCTTGTTAGTGGTTCCTTTCTTGAATCTCAGCAACTTGGAGATTTTTCTGTAAGTTTCATTGTCCAGCACCACCAAATCGTGACCGTTGATGGCGGCGGCCCCGCGCAGGGTGGAAAATTTGACATCATAGTTCGATTTCAGATAGGTCTCGATGGCAAAATGGAATTCGGCGTTGCCGGCAAACGATTTCAGCATGGGCAATACAGTGTCCACTTCGGGGATCATGTCGATCAGCTCGGCAATCTTGATGTCGAGCAAGTGGAAGTCAAGACCCAGGAAGAGGTGGTTGCGGCGGGGGGTCTTGTAAAGGGCCGTCAGTTGCATGCGGGCGGCATCGGAGGTGAAGCCCATCTGGTCCAGCACCAGGATGCCGTTGTCGACGGCTATTTTTCCGCCCACCTTACGGATATCCACATCTTCATAATGTACCTTGTCAACATTTGTATTGATGGTTACATTTATGCCATAGGGTACAATGAAGGGGTTGTCTTCTTTTGATTCCAGTTCGGTGTTCATCAGGGAGTCGGGGGCGCGGAACCCGTCAACCAAATCCAAAATCTCATTCAGGTCGATATATGAAGAGGAGAGGTTTAACTTGCCATTCAACAGTCCTTCTTCACGATAGAATTTGTCGATGTCGTACAGATTGCCGGTAAGAGAGAAAGAGGATTGGCCCAGCTGGAACTTGCTGCTGCGGAAATGGCAGTTTTGCATGGTGTAGTCGATATCCAGGTTCGGGATGTTCAATGGCATTGGCAGCTCGGGCATCTCCACTTTCCCATTGTGCATGATGGCGTGCATGGTGGGGTTCCATTGCATCAGCGTGTTGATGCCTTGCCGGTCTATAGAAGCACTACCGTCAAGTGCGAGCGACGGTGTTGATACTTTGAGCTCACCAATGATCGCATCCAAGGCGCTCTCTTTCAGCTTTAATGCCAGATGATCCTGGTCTTTTCTGGTGAATGCACCATCAAAGTGGGAGAGTTCGGCATAGATGGAGTCAGTTGCAAAGGTGGCCTTTTGTCCCTTAAACGAGGTACCCAGTTTCAGCTGTTTGTTTTTGTCCAGGATATCATTCAAAAACAAGTCAATATTGGCATCTGAAAGATTTGCTTTGAAGAAGTCTATGCTTTCACAATACAGATGTGGGGATTGAATGTTCACCTCCATCCATTCATCGATACGATAGGGCTTCTCTTTCACGGGGAAACGCACCTGCATGTCCATAGACTTGGATTTCAACAAGAGAGAATCATCATATAGCAGATCCAGATTTTGAATGTTGAAGGAGCCGGAGGCTATCATCTTGTCAATCTGCAGGTTTTTGATTTGTTCATAATCAAATACCGCCTTGACAGAAGACTTGGCTGTGCCCTTGCAGGGAGTGATGCTCTCGGGCAGCAGGTCTTGGAAGTCTTCCAGGCGGAGTGTGCCGTTAAGTGATAGGTTGCAGAGCATCTTGCCCAGCAGATCCCGGATGGTGCCGTTGACCACGACGTGGTTTCCACGTACATTGCCCTCAACAGAACGGATCTTCAGATCGGTTTGATGGTCCAGATCCAGGTTCAGGTCTGCCTCACCATTGATCTTTTGAATGTCAAAGGGCATTCCACCCAGGGCGAAGTTGGCGTTTTGCAATTGCACAGAACTTGTCACCACGGGCATGGAATTTTCATTATAGGTTCCCTTCACGGTTCCACCCAAAGCTACTTTGCCGTCAATTTTCATGCTGTCGGGGAGGTGGGATGAGATTGTTGCGGGTAGTTTCTCCAATACTTCGGCTATGGGCCATGTGTCTGTTTTGTAGGTCAGATTTAGGTTGATGTCTCCGCTCGCGGTGTCGCGTTGAACATCGCCAGACAACTGCAGTTTGTATTGGTCGTAAGTCAGTTTTAAAGATTCCAGCAAGAGTTTTTGAATAGAGAGTTTCCCATCCACAGTGGTGCTTAGCGACACATTCTCTTTGTTGATGAATTGGTTGGTGTCTTTTGCCAATTGGAGTTCTGCGATATCCAATCCGAGTTTGCCTTTCAGTTGGTCCAGGTCGGTGAAGGAGCCGTCAAAGTCAGCATCCAGATGGTTGAAGCGTACCGATAGTTGGGAGGAGTCTAATGTGCGGAATTGGAAATTGTCGGTGGTGAGATTGATATCCCCGGAGGCATTGTCTTCGTGATATTGTCCTTTTATCTTGGCATTTACATTTTGAACTCCCGTGTAGATTCGTGATGGAAGATCGGCATAATCCACGTTGATATGTTGCAGAGCCACATTGGACAGGTCGATGGAATAAGGAGCGTTGGATGTGTCCTTGGATTCTGGAAGATTCAGTATGTCATAGTTTTTATGTCCAGAAAGGTTTCTGAACAGGTGCGCATTGCCGTCTTGAAGGGTAAACTTTGAGACGGACACATGTCGATTTTTGATTAACTCTTTAATGTCAAGCGAGGCCAGGCAGTGGTCCAATTGAAGGAGGGTGTCGTTGGCAGAACCCGTTATGGGATTGAGCAATAGAACGTCCTGGATGTCAACGCCGAGTTGCGGGAATGTCTTGAATATGGTAAGGCCTGTCTTGCCGATCTGATAATTGCATGTCAGATAGTCTTTGGCTGCTTTGTTGACGATTTTGGTCAGTTGTTTGGGAGAAAGTACAACCGATATCGTGATGCAGGCTGCGAGCACGAGGAATAACAGGAGTGAACCAAGCGAGATCAGGGTTATCTTAATAGGTTTCTTCATCGGAGTTGCCTTTGTAGAAAACGTATGATGTTCCGTAATTGTCGTGGTATGCCAGGGTGGTGGCTGTCAGGGTGGTCAGGGTATAGGTTTTGGGCACCACTCCACCCATTTCCATCAGGTGGTTTTGCGTCAGGGTGGCGCCAGAAAGGGTCCAGGTATAGGGTTGGGCCTCCTCTTCGAGCACATCATCTGCTGTATCCCAGGTGTAACCAGTGCCATCTTCTTTGTAGTATTCATGTAGTGTGCCCGACTGCCAATAACCCATCAGGAGTGATTCGTCAAATTTCGGTTTGCTCGGGGTGGGGCGGTCGCAACTGATGGCCGCAAAGGCGAGAAACGCTATCAGCAGTATTCCGTAGATGTTAATTTTTTTCATCATAGTTATAAGATGTTGACTTCTGGCTGTAACGTGATTTGAAACTTGGTATAAACGTCAGAAATGACTTTTTCGTATAGTTGGCGGATCTCTTCGGGGCCGGCGTTCCCATAATTGACAACAACCAAGGCCTGTTTGGGATATATGCCGGCGTCGCCTTCCCGATGGCCTTTCCACCCAGCCTTGTCGATGAGCTGTCCGGCGGCCAGTTTCACTTTTTCGCCGGCGGGATAGGACACCAGGTCGGGAAGTTGTTGTTTCAGACGCTGATAGTCCTCATTTGGCACAATGGGGTTTTGGAAGAAGCTGCCGGCACACCCGATCTTGGTAATGTCTGGCAACTTGCTGTCGCGCACCGCTCTGACACATCGGACGATATTGTCAAGAGAAGGCTCTAATTGCTGACAACTCAATTCCTCGGATAGAGCTTTGTATGTCAAGGTGTAGTGAGGTTCTTTGGAGAGTCGGAACAATACGTGTGTGATGAAAGTTTTTCCTTTAAGCTCTTTTTTGAAGATAGAGGAGCGGTATCCAAATTGGCATTCGTCACATTGGTAGTGGAAAGGAGTTGCCTCGGGAAGAAGATACCCGTCTACCGCTAAGATGCAGTCCTTGACTTCCACACCGTAGGCGCCGATGTTCTGGACGGGCGCACTGCCCACCAGACCGGGGATGCCCGTCAGGTTTTCCAATCCGAAGTAATGATGTTGGATACAGTAGTCGATGAGTTTTTCCCATTCTGTTCCCGCCGCCACGCGCAGAGTGACATGCCGGGCCTCTTCTTCTATCTTGTCGATGCCTTGAAAGGCAGGGTGAAGGATGAGTCCGTCGTAGTCTTTGGTGAAGAGTACATTGCTGCCCCTGCCAAGGATGTAGAAAGGTTGTTCCAAGAGATGCTGGTTGCAGAGGTTCACAATCTCTTCAGGCCGCTCCAGCTCGATGAACTGGCGGCAGGAGACCTTCATTTTGAAGGTGTTATGGTCGAGCAAAGGGTGGTTTGGGAAAACCTTCATGGCGAGAATGGTTAGAACATATAACCCATCTTTACGTAGATGTTGGCCATGCCGTCGTTGTCGCGTTTGTTGAACGGAACGGCCCAGTCGACGGAAAGCACGAAGTTGTCATTCATCATCAGTTTAAGGCCAAGGCCGCCGGAGAGGTGCGGGCGGTAGATGTTGGCATCGTCGCCGAAAACGATGTAATGGTCAAGTTCATTGAGGTCGAAGGTGGGGTCGTTGGCTGCGATATTCTGCTCGACAGTGCGGCGGTCGATGCGATAGGGTTGCAGGATCATGCCGGCATCCACAAAAGGATTAAGGCCTATCGCGAAACGCTCCTTCTTGATGTTGAACTGAGCCACGGTGAATCGGAATTCCACGTTGGCGAAAGCATAGCTGGGGGCAGTGACACGATGGCGGAGAATTCCGCGCACGGTGTTGCCGCCGCCAAGTCCTTCGTACAACACGCGTTGGATGAAGAGGTTGTTGTAGTAGTTGTTCAGATAGAACGGGGAGTTGCCGGCGACCGTTAACTGTGTCCCTATGCGATATGCGAAGGTGATGATGTCTTTGTACACAGGGACGAAATGACGGAAGCTGGCATTGAACATCAGATTGTTGTACTCCTTGTCAGCCCCGAAAGCGGCATTGTAGGTCCAGAAGAGTTCCGCATTCATGCCCTTGTGAGTGTTCTGCTGGCGGTCGCGACTGTCGAACGTGATGCCGCCGCGCAGATAGGGATGCCATCCGCCGTTGGCTTCCGCCGGTGTCAGGAGACCCCATTTTACATACTTTTCGTACAAACCATCTATGTCGGGAAGGATGTTCTCCGGCTTCTTATTGCGGTTGATCATTTCGAGGTTCACACTGCCAATCTGGTAGCCGAGCAGTCCGATGCCTGCATTCCAGAACCAGTTGCCCCCGATGTTGCCGTCCATGTCGATGGCGACGCGGATCAAGTCGCGCCGTGACTTGTAAAACGCCCGGGAGAGATAGCCGTCATATTTCTTCTTGCACCAGTCGGCATTGTAAACGGTCTGATAGCCGTTGAATCCGTAGAAATCGCACAATGCGTCCGGCAGATACGACAGGTCGATCTTCAACCGATGGTTAGGGATGAGGTACTTGGAGTCGTAGGCAAAGCGGAACAAGCCGGAACGTTTGGTGGTATAGGCTGCCTCCACATACAAAGAGTGGAAGTATTCGGGGTAGATGGAGCCGTCGCCGAAGTTATAAATGTTGGCCAACACGCCATACTGAAAACCTTTGTCAGCATCGTATGCCACACTGGGCAAGATGCCAAAAGTCCAACCTGTGCGCACTGCCGGTTTTTCCTTTTTCTCCTTTTTGGGTTTATCTTTCTTCAAATCAGAAAGATCAGTCTGCGCAGCATGACCAAAAAATGGTCCTAACAGACAAACACTTACTATTAAAAGTATAAATTTTCGCATAATATAGTAATTATTAAAATTCAAATGCAAAAATAGATTTTTTTTAGAAAAATATATCGACTGAAAAACGTATTTTTGCACTTTCAAAAAAAATAGCGACATGCATCAATCAGTTATCGTATCTCCTTCGTTGTTGTCTGCCAACTTTGGTAATTTGGAAGCAGACGTTCAGATGTTGAACCAGTCACGGGCCGATTGGCTACATCTGGATATCATGGATGGTGTTTTTGTTCCGAACATCTCCTTTGGTATTCCTGTGGTGAAAGCTATCCGGAAGTATTCTGAGAAGCCGTTGGACACGCACCTGATGATCGTGCAGCCTGAGCGTTACATCCATGCTTTCAAGGAGGCGGGCAGCGATTTGCTGACAGTCCATTGGGAGGCCTGCACGCATCTGCACCGCACCATCATGCAGATCAAGGAAGAGGGCATGCTGGCGGGCGTTTCCCTCAATCCGCACACTCCCATCAGCGGACTGGAGGATATTATCAACGATGTGGACTTGGTGCTGATCATGTCGGTGAATCCCGGCTTTGGAGGTCAGAAGTTCATCCCGCGCTCATTGCATCGCATTGCCGAGTTGCGCGACATGGTTGACCGTAACAATTCCGAGGCCCTGATTGAGGTTGACGGAGGTGTCTCCAGAGACAACATCCAGCAGATCATCGATGCCGGTGCAGATGCTGTGGTGGCGGGCAATGCCGTTTTCCGCAGCGAGGACCCCGCCGCGGAAATCGCCTTCATGAAGAGTCTTTAATCCTCTGAACTATGCCTTTTCAGCTTAACATGTCCGGCCATCTGCTCTCCTTGACATCCCCTGTTGTCATGGGGATCCTGAATGTGACGGCCGACTCGTTTTATGATGGAGGGAAGTACACAACGGAAGAGGCTGTCCTTGCGCGTGCTGCTTCGATGATTGAAGAAGGGGCCGCCATCATAGATGTGGGGGCTGTTTCCACCCGTCCTGGCGCTGCTGATGTGCCCGAGGACCAAGAAAAGAGCATCATCGGCAAGACTATAGCCTTGCTTCATCAGCACTTCCCTGATGTGCCCTTGTCGGTGGACACGTGGCGGGCTTCCGTGGCGGAAGAGGCGGTCAGGCAGGGAGCCTCGATGATCAACGACATCTCCGGTGGTACGTTTGACGAGAAGATGATTCCCGTTGTGGGCGCTCTTCAGGTGCCCTATTGTCTGATGCACACCACCGCCAAACCCGAGGTGATGCAGCAACATACAGCGTACACCGACCTGATTGCCGATATGCTGCAATTCTTTGGAAGACAGTTGGAAAAACTGCATCAGCATCATGTCCATGACATTGTGCTGGATCCGGGTTTCGGTTTCGGCAAGACAGTGGAGCAGAACTATCAATTGTTGAAGAATCTAAGCGCATTTCAGGCATTGGGGTATCCTTTGCTGGCAGGCGTTTCCCGCAAATCCATGATTTATAAATTGTTGGATGTAACCCCTGAAAAAGCCCTCAATGGTACCACTGCTGTTCACATGCTGGCCTTGTTGCAGGGTGCGCTCATTTTGCGGGTGCATGATGTGCGCGAAGCCGTGGAAACCATCCGTATTTTTGAAACTTACCAACATGTATAAGATAGCATTAACCGGCGGCATCGGCACAGGCAAGACCTACCTGTCCAAACATTTTATCCAGATGGGCATCCCCGTCTTTTATGCCGATGATGAAGCTAAAAAACTCTACGAAGATGTCAGATTCCAACAGAAACTGATGGATCTTTTTGGCGAACCTGCCTTGATCACAGAGGGAAAGGTCAACATTGCCGTCCTCTCCGGCTTGGTGTTTGGAAATGAGGACAACCTGCAGAAGTTGAATCGTCTGGTACACCCCGCTGTCATGGAACAATTTGAACGCTGGGCGGAACAGCAGTCGGCTGCTTCTGTGATGATGGAGTCGGCCATTGTCTATGAAGGCGGGTTGGAGGGCTTCTTTGATAAGATTATCGTGGTGGATGCCCCCTTGGAACTGCGTATTCGGCGGGTCCTGGAGCGCAACCCCCACCTCTCCAGAGCACAGATTCTCCAACGGATGTCACACCAGTTGCCCCAAGAGGAGAAGTGCCGGCGGGCCGACCTGGTGATCTGTACGGGCGAGACCTATGAGATGTCTCTCAAAATTCTCCAAGAACAATAACATTTTTAGTGTATCTTTGCCGTTTGTTTTGCAAAGTCTCGTATGGGAAAATTTCAAAAGATAAAGAACGTCTGGAACATCATCAAGAGTGAGTGGAAGACCCACTACAGGATTGTGTTTTCCAACGAGCAGACGCACGAACAGCAGTGGGTCATCAAACGGCTGACCATCCAAAAGATGGTTGTCATCAGTGTGCTGGCGGCGTTCATCTTGATTGTGCTGACCACCATCTTGATTGCGCTCACCCCGTTGCGTATGTATATCCCAGGATACACCTCCAAGAACGACTATAAGCTGTACAAGCAGGCGGTGGAGCACATCGACTCTCTGGAACGGCTCATCAACTACAATCAGCAGTATATCGATCATTTCACGACGATGTTGGAGGAGAAGGTCCCCACCACTGAAGAGATGAATGAGGAGGCGACCAAGACGCCCTCTGTGCATACCACCATCCGCGACAAGGAGCGCATGGCGGCCACGGAGGAGCTGAGGGAGGAGTCGGATATGATCCTGGCCAGGGCTGAAGAGGGTGTTGGCAGTGGCGCAAGCATGCCCAATATCGAACAGGCCAAAATCACCAACCTGAATCTCTATCCCCCGGCCATCGGTGCGGTAGTCCGCCTTTTTGATGCCGTCAAGGGACATTATGGGATTGACATTGCCAACACCGACCGCAGCACGGTGACGAGTGTGGCCGATGGCGTCGTCATCTCCACCTATTTCAACTCATCGGATGGCTATGTGATTGTAGTGCAGCACCCCGGCAACCTGATTTCTATCTATAAGCGGAACGCTTCCCTGCTGAAGAAGACGGGTGCGCGCGTCTCTGCCGGCACCCCCATCGCCTTGATGGGTACCACGGCCTCCGAGGGGGCGAAAAACAGTCACCTGCACTTTGAATTATGGTATAACGGATTCCCGGTTAATCCGCTGGAATATCTTGTAGTAGAATAAAATATGGAAAAAATCATAGAGATAGAGCCCTCCATAGTGGTGGGCCTTTTCGGAGCCCAGAACGCCAATGTCGATTTGCTGTCGCATATATTCTCCAAGTTGAAGATTGTGGCGCGGGGCAACACCCTGAAAGCGATTGGCGAAGATAGCGAGGTGGAGCTGTTTGAAAACAGGATCCATCTATTGGAGAGCCATCTGGAACAGTTCGGCAAGCTGACGGAGACCGACATCCTGAACATCACGGCTTTGGAAGACGACCGCTTCTACCGGCTTAACAGTGGAGACAAGAATATCATCCTCTATGGTCGGGAAGGGAAGGCCATCAAGGCGATCACGCCCAACCAGAAGCGTCTGGTGGACAGTGCCGAGAAGAATGATATGGTGTTTGTGGTGGGACCAGCCGGAACCGGCAAGACCTATACAGCGGTGGCCTTGGCTGTTCGTGCCCTGAAAAACAAGCAGATCCGGCGCATCATCTTGACCCGTCCGGCCGTGGAGGCTGGCGAGAACCTCGGATTCCTGCCCGGTGATCTGCGCGACAAGCTCGATCCTTATCTCCAGCCACTCTATGACGCCCTCTGGGATATGATGCCCATGCAAAAACTGATGAGCTATATGGAAGACAAGGTGGTGGAGATCGCCCCGCTGGCCTTCATGCGCGGACGCACCCTCGACAATGCGTATGTCATTCTGGATGAGGCTCAAAATGCCACCTCCGCCCAGCTCAAGATGTTCCTGACCCGTATGGGCAAGAATGCCAAATTCTTCATCACCGGCGACATTACCCAGATAGACCTGCCCAAGAACCAGCAGTCGGGTCTCATCCAGGCCGACCGCATCTTGCGCGGTGTGCCCGGAATCGACTTCATCTACATGGATACCAAAGATGTGGTGCGGCACCATTTGGTCACCAAGATCATCACCCGCTACGAGGCTTATGAGCAAGTACAAGCCGAGAAAGCCCAGGCGGAACGAGTTGCACGCCAGGCTGCCAAGTCGGCGGATACGGTGGAAAAAACAGATGCTGAATGAGACTTGACAGGATACATATTCCCCGAAGAGTCCGTTATCTCTTAAAACCCCTCGGATGGGTCTTCGGAGAGATTGTCAGACTACGCCGCTGGTGCTACCGTGTGGGCCTGTTCCGTGCGCAGAAGGCCCAGGTACCTACAATCTGCGTGGGCAATATCGCTGTCGGGGGCACTGGCAAGACGCCCCATGTGGAGTATGTGATCTCCCAGCTTCAAGATGCACACCATCCCGCTCTTCTCAGCCGCGGCTATGGCCGTACCTCGAAAGGCTATGTCTTCGCCCCCAACGTCCCGGAACATCAGCTTTCCGCCACCCTCATCGGCGATGAGCCCCTGCTCTTGCACACCGTGTACCCCGATATCCCGCTGGCCGTGGATGGCGACCGCGTGAAGGGCATCCGCCAACTCTGCCTCGACGCACCCGAAACCGATGTGGTGGTCCTGGATGACGCCTATCAACACCTCTCGCTGAAAGCCGACCTCAACATTGTGCTGACGGAGTACTCCTGGCCCTATTTTGTGGATTATCCCATGCCGGCAGGCCGACTGCGGGAGTTCCCCGCCGCCGTTCAAGATGCCGACATGGTGGTAGTGACCAAGACCACGGTGACACCGGATAAGATCCATAAGGAGGAGTGGAGACAACAACTGGGCCTTCGGAAAGACCAACCGCTCTTCTTCACATCTTACCAGTATCGTGAACCCCTTCCGGTTACCGATGCCGCCCGTCACTACGCGGAAAAGAAGATTCAGAAAATCGTGCTCGTCACTGGAATCGGCAATTCCCAACCACTGGTGGATTATTTGCAACAGTACTATACGCTCATAGAGCATGTCAAATACCCTGATCATCATGCATATACCCAAATGGAAATAGAGCGGCTGAGTGTAACAGCCTTTGCTTCCGATTGCGCCATCCTGACCACCGAGAAGGACTGGATGCGAATGCAGGATGAGGTATTGAAAAAAAACGTATCTTCGCTCCCGATTTTTATCATTCCCATTTCCGTACAGTTTTTGTTCGAGGAGGAACAAACGATGTTTAACCAGATAATTCAAGGATTATGTTAGACGAAAAGAAAGAGAAATTGCAGAAAACCATTGATTTTTTGCAGAAAAGGATGACTATCAACCCTACAGTCGCCATTGTATTGGGGTCTGGTTTGGGTGGTCTGACCAAAATCATGGATATTGTAGAAGAGATACCGTATGCAGAGATCCCCAACTTCCCCGTATCTACCGTCAAAGGTCATAAGGGGACTTTGATTTTTGGGCGGATCAACCAGGTGGATGTGGTGGTGCTGAATGGCCGCTTCCACTATTATGAAGGTTATCCGATGGAAACGGTTACCTATCCGGAGATGGTCTTTGCAGGGTTGGGCATCAAGATCCTGATCCTCTCCAATGCTGCCGGAGGCATGAACCCCACTTTCCAGGTGGGCGACATCATGCTGATACGAGACCATATCAACTTCTTTGGCACCAACCCGTTGATTGGGCCCAATGACGATAGACTCGGCCCCCGTTTTCCGAATATGAGTGAAGTCTATTCCCGTCGCTTGAGAAAGATCGCGCATCAGAAGGCCAAAGAGCAGCAGATTCATCTGCAAGAGGGAGTCTATATTGGCGTTACAGGTCCCTGCTTCGAGACGCCTTCGGAGTACAAGGCATACTACCTGCTGGGTGCTGATGCGGTGGGCATGTCAACCGTGCCGGAAGCCATCATAGGTGCCTATCGTGGAATGGAGATCTTCGCCTTTTCGGTCATCACGGATCTGGGCGTGGTGGGCCAGGTGATGGAGGCTACCCATGAGGAGGTCCTGCAGGCCGCCAAGACCGCCGAGCCCAAGATGATCAAACTGATCTACGAGATGATGCCGGAGCTGTAGTCTGTATTATTAACCATTTTTGTCTAGACAATGAAAGTAACGATTATCGGATGTGGCAATGCCGGCATGGTGCATGCCGCCAAGTTGATAGAACGACACATTCCCGTTTGTCTGTTGAAGACCTCCACGGTGACCCAGACCGACTTTTTCAGTACCATGAAGGAGGTGGGAGGTTTTAATGTCCTGGACGAGACCCAGCAGGGCAAGCGTTTTTTTGCCAAGCCTGACCTGATCACCCGGGATGCTGAAGAGGCCATTGCCTTTGCCGATGTCATCATGGTGATGACCACCACGAGCCAGCATGAGCACATCGCCCGTCTGATTGCGCCTTACGTGCGCGACGGGCAGGTCATTGCGCTCATCCCCGGCTACATGGGCAGCCTGATCTTCAAGAAATATATCCAGAAGGATGTGCTGTATTGTGAGTGGGAGACGACTGCCTACAACGGGCGCATCGTGGATCAACTCTATGTGCACGTCACCTTCTATAATCCACGCAATGCCATTTCAGTCTTGCCGGTGGCCGCCACTGAGCAGGTGCTTTCGATTTTTTCGAAGATGTTTGACAACACCCATTACACCCGTCGCCATATCCTGGAGTCAGCCATCCACAACCCCAACATGATGGTGCATCCCATCGGCATCCTCTTTTCGGCTTCCCGTATCGAACATAGCGGCGGCGAGTTTTGGATGTACAAGGAGGCTTTCACCGAGTCGGTCGTTCACGTCATCCATGCTTTTGACAAACAGAAGAACCAGGTACTGCAGGCTTTCGGATGTGAGCCGTTGAATTACTTTGAAGCCGCGAAATGGCGTAATGAGGAGGACCTTTCCATCGATGCCATGGAGGTGTTCCGCTCTTTCTCCAATGCTGCCAACAAAGGACCCTCCACGATTCATCATCGCTACCTGACAGAAGATGTGCCCATGGGCCTGGGACTGTACACCTCCATAGGCCGGGTGGCAGGGGTGGACACTTCCATCGCCGATGCCATCATGACCTTGTCTTCTGCTTTGATACAAAAAGACTTGCGTGCTGAAGCCCGCACGATAGAGTTCCTTCTCGGAAAAGAACAGGTCACCACGCAAGACATCGCGCTTGCCATCGAGAAATAGGGGAGGCTTATGCAGGAGAGTCTGAGGAACCGGACTATTTCAGGGATGCTGTGGGCAGGCATCGGGAAGGTGGGGGCGCTAGGCATCTCGTTCATCACCAATATGGTGCTGGCCCGACTGCTGCTTCCATCCGACTTCGGCTGCATTGCCATGCTGTATGTCTTCATCGCCATCTCCGGCATCTTTGTCAATGGCGGTCTGGGCTCAGCCCTCATCCAAAAGAAGGAGCCTACCCACATCGACTACACCACAGTCTTCTATTGGAATATTGTGATGTCTGTCCTTTTCTACCTTATCCTCTTCTTTACGGCACCCGCCATCGCTCGCATGTACGACATGCCACAGTTGCAGAATGTGCTCCGTGTACATAGTATCGTGCTGTTGATCATCCCGTTCTCCATGGTGCAGTCCAACCAGCTTCAGAAGCAGATGCGCTTCCGGGAGCTCACCATTCGGAATGTCTTTGCCACCTTGGCGGGCATGGTGGTCTCTATTGCGATGGCCTTGACCGGCTTTGGCATTTGGAGCCTCGTTGCCTCTTCGCTGGTCTCCTCCTTCACCAGCGTGTTGCTGCTGTGGGGGATGAGCACCTGGCGCCCCTCTTGGGAGTTCAGCTTCGCCTCCCTCAAGGAACTGTTCAGCTTTGGCGGCCTGATGCTGATCTCCTCCCTGGTGGAGACCATCTACACGAATTTGCAAAGCTTTATCATCGGCAAATGGTATTCGGCTCAGGATCTGGGCTACTATGCGCAGGCCCGGAAACTGGAGGAGATTCCGACAAATGCCCTCTCGTCCATTGTGAATGACGTCTCTTTCCCCGCCTTTTCTTCCCTGCAGGACGACAAAGAGCGACTGAAGTCCTCCTTGCGCAAAACCATCAAGTCGATTACTTACCTGAACATGCCTCTCTTTGCCCTGCTGATTGTGATTGCCCAGCCTCTGATACGCTTGCTTTACGGCATGCAGTGGGACACCTCGGTAAACTATTTCCGGATCCTCTGCCTCTCCAGCATGATTTATACGCTTAATACGGTGAATACCAATGTGATCAAATCCCTTGGGAGAAGCGGTATCTATTTTGTTGTGCAACTCACGAAGCGCCTGATAGGCATCGGCCTCATCATTTTCGGATTCCAGTACGGCATCTATGGCCTGCTGTGGGCTATCGCTTCGGTGGGCTATATCTGCTTTTTCATCAATGCCGCCGTCAACAAGAGACTCATCAACTATGGTATCTGGGACCAGATGAAGGATGTCGGCGTTTATTACTTGGTTTCTCTGTTGATAGGTGCTGGGGTCTTCTGGCTGGGGACAGTATGCCCTGTTAACCAGTATCTTCTGATGGCTATGCAAACACTGGTGTTCTGTGGCCTGTACATCGCCATCTCCCATATCGGACGTTTTGAGGGTTATCAGACCTATAAAGGAATCTTGCTGGAACGCTGGCAAGCGCGCAAACAAAAGCAAAACCATTAACATTTTTTGTCAATCTTTTCTGTATATGAGATATTTGAAATTGATTAAAACGCTCCTTAAAACAAACCTGCTCAAGACCATTTGGTTCAATTTCAAGATGTTGCCATTTAAACAGGCGGTCAAGTTGCCGTTTTTCATCTATGGGCGAATGACCATGCGCAGCACAAAGGGCACCATCCTGCTGGATACCGGAGGCCAGGTGCATCCCGGCATGGTGAAGGTGGGGAAGAACGACTATTATATTGCCACTAGCGTACAGCGCACCATCTGGAACATCCGGGGCACGCTCGTCATCCAGGGCAACACCCGCTTCATGATGGGCTCCTACCTGCTCGTTGCCGATCATGCCACACTCACAATCGGAGGAGATGAACAGATCTTCGGCACCAATGTGCGCATTCTTTGTTTTGACCGTATCACCCTGGGCAAGAATGTCCGCATGGCCTGGGATGTACAAATCATGGATTCCTCGTTCCACTATATAGAAATGCTGGAGAAAGAAAACATGGTTCCCCAATTGACAGAGCCGATGTCGATAGGGGACAATATCTGGGTCGGCAATCGCACCACCATCTCCAAGGGAGCACAGATAGCGCCATGGACAGTGGTGGCTTCCAATAGTTTGGTCAACAAGGACTTCTCAGGTTGTGAGCCCTATTGTCTGCTGGCCGGCGCCCCCGCCAAGGTCAAGGCTACCGGCATGAAACGGATCTTTGACGTGGAGCGGGAACGGGCGTTGGACGAGCAATACCACTACAGCCGGACCCATCTGTAGCCTTCTGCGATACCCGTTATTGTTTCGGGGAAAAGGTCAAAGAATCCTAAATTTAGTTTTATTAAGATTTTTTCTGTCTGGGTGCCCGTATTTTTATTATTTTTGCAGCCTTAAAAAATGTTAAACGAATATGGCGAATTCAGATTATACCCCCATCCTGCCACGCAGTAAGAAAACCCGCTTGCGTTATCGTGTAGCAGTCATTGGGGGAGGCAGTTGGGCAACCGCCATCATCAAGATTATTTCGGCTAACTTGGAGCATATCCATTGGTGGGTCAGAGAGGAGGAGGTTGCAGAGGGTATCTCCAAATACGGCCACAACCCCAAATACTTAAGTTCGGTATTCATCAATCCCGATGAGGTCAAGGTGAGTACCGACATCCGCTCAGTGGTCTCCAAGGCCGATTATGTGATCATCGTCACCCCATCCGCCTATCTTCACCAGAGTCTGGAGCCCTTGCAGAAGCGGAGTCAGCTGCACAAGAAGAAGATCATCTTGGCGGTCAAGGGTATCGTCCCGGAAACCATGCAGCTGATCAGCGATTATATGCAGACGCAGTTCAAGGTGCCGGTAGAGAACCTCTGTCTGATCAGCGGCCCGTCTCATGCCGAGGAGATCGCGCAGGAGAAGTTCACCTATCTGACGGCTGCCTCTGTCAACAACGAATTGGCTGGCATCGTGGCCAAATTCTTCACCAACCGCTATTGTCGCGCTTCCGTTTCCAATGACCTTCTTGGAGCAGAGCTCTCCATCGTACTGAAGAACATTTACGCCCTTGGTGCCGGTATCTACAGCGGTCTGGGCTATGGCGACAATTTCATCGCGGCCTATGTGGCCAACTGCGTCAAGGAGATGAAATATTTCGTCTCCCATGTCTATCCCAATGAGAACCGCCACATCTCCGATTCCGTCTATCTGGGCGACTTGCTGGTGACCGCCTACTCCACCTATAGCCGTAACCGACTTTTCGGCATCATGATCGGGCATGGTCTCTCCGTGCGCGTGTCCCTGATGGAGCTCCGTATGGTTTCGGAAGGGTACACCGCCTGCCGTTGTGTGCATGAGATCAACAAAACCCAACAGGCCAACATCCCGATCGTGGAGACCATCTACGGCATCCTTTACGAGAACAACAACGTGTCTTCCGAGATGAAACGTATCGCCGAACATTTCGTATGATTCGTTTCGTGCAACATAAGGACATCGACAGCATCAAGTGGGACCAGGCTATCGCGAAAGCGCAGTATTCCACTTTGTTTGCCCGCTATGAGATGCTGGATGCCTTGACATCTCCCGGTACCTGGCATGCGCTGGTGGAGGATGAATATCATGCGGTGATGCCGCTCCCGGCACGCTCCAAATTTGGTATATCCTATCTCTATACTCCGTTTTTCATGCCCCAGATGGGCGTCTTTTCGCCAGCGACGCTCGCTTGTCCGGACACCCGTCGCTTCCTGGCAGCCATCCCCCAAAGATATAAGCAGGCGGATCTGGTGCTGAATGTGCACAATGAGACGGATGAAGCCGCCACAGAGCTAGTGTCGCATGCCCTGGACTTGCAAAAGCCATACGAGCACTTGCGGGCACAGTTTTCACAGAATACAGTCCGCAACATCCGCAGTGCGGAGCGACAAGGCACGATCATCACCTTTGGCGAGCCCGTCATTGAGGAGACGATCCGGCTGTTTCGCGAGAACCGCGGCCACGTTTCCGATGTGCACTTCCAAGCCCAGGACTACCAGCGATTGGCGGTTGTGGCCCAACAGCTGGAAGCCCAAGGAGCCCTGCTCACTGTCAGCGCGCGCACTCCGGATGGCACACTCATTGCCGGTGCTCTTTTTGTGCTGGATGCCCCGAGGATGTGGTTCTGGTTTTCCGGACGCGACAACCGCTATGCGGAGCACAAACCCCTTTTCCTGCTGATGGACCGCGTCATCCAACACTACGCGGATCAAGCTTGGATCTTGGATTTCAATGGATCCCGCAACCCCAATGTGGCCCGCATGTACCGTAGCTTCGGCGGGGAGCCCTATACCATCCCGCTGGTCTCCCTTTCGCGAAGCAGGATCCTGCAAAAGATGGCGGAAGTGGGTAGGAAAATCCGCGGATAATAATTTTTCTTAAAATTGCCATCCCGACAATACGGGTGTCGGGGCGTACATTTTTTTTATTATCTTTGCCGCCTCATTTGAATAAATCACATAAAAAAGTATAACAATGAAAAAATTCTTTATTCTATTCGCCGTGGCTGCCCTGGTGATGAGCAGTAACGTTGCTTTGGCTCAAGACGAAAAGGCCAAAGAAGAGGGTTATGTCTTTACCGTACAAAAAGAAATCCCTATCACTTCTGTTAAAGACCAACATCGTGCCGGTACCTGCTGGTGCTATTCTGGCCTTGGTTTCATTGAGGCCGAATTGCTGAGAATGGGCAAAGGAACTTACGATTTGTCAGAGATGTACATCGTTGCCAATACCTATAACGATCGTGCCAAGGCTGCCGTTCGTACCCATGGTGACGTCTCTTTCTCTCAAGGCGGTTCTTTCTATGATGTGCTCTATGGCATGAAAACTTTCGGCCTGGTTCCCGAAAGCGAGATGCGTCCGGGTGCTGCTTATGGCGACACACTGTCTGACCACACCGAGCTTTCCGCTTTGACCGACGCTATGGTGAAAGCTATTGCAGAAGGTGACCACAAGAGCCTTCAGAAAAATGACAAGAACGAGGTGCTCTGGCAAAAAGCCGTGGCTGCTGTTCACGAGATCTATTTGGGCAAAAACCCTGAGAAGTTCACCTACAACGGCAAGGAATACACCCCGAAATCCTTCTACGAGTCTCTGGGTTTGAATCCTGACGACTATGTCTCCATCACCTCCTATACCCACCATCCGTTCTATGAGAAGTTCGTGTTGGAGATCCAAGACAACTGGCGTTGGGCACAGTGCTACAACGTTCCGTTGGATGAAATGATGGATATTTTCGACTATGCCATCGATCATGGCTATACCGTGGCTTGGGGTTCTGATGTGAGCGAGCAGGGATTCCGCATGGGTGTGAAGAAAGGCTTCTGCGTGCTTCCTGAAACCAAGGCTTCTGCCATCCAAGGCAGTGACATGGCTCATTGGACGGGCATGAGTCCCAAAGAGATCCAAGATGAAGCTGCCAAACATCCGACTCCGCAACGTTGGGTTACCCAAGAGGAGCGTCAGGTGGCTTTCGACAACTGGGAGACTACCGACGACCACGGCATGCTGATCTACGGTAAGGCCAAAGATCAGAATGGCAACGAATACTATATGGTGAAGAACAGCTGGGGCGACTATGGCGACTATCACGGCATGTTCTATGCTTCCAAGGCTTTTGTCCGCTACAAAACGATGAACATCATGGTGCACAAAGATGCCATCCCGAAGGATATCAAGAAAAAACTGGGTATCAAATAAGATATCTTGAAGACTTATCCAAGCGCATTGCGGTTCTTACCGTGATGCGCTTTTTTTTCGCAGGTTGCGTTCCACGACCAACAATAGATTTCGGAGATGATTGAGCTGCGGAACCGATAGTTGTTGGAAGGAGATTCCTGAGCCAAACCAGTGTGGCAGATGGTCGGGTGCCCATAGCATCAGATTCTCCCACAGGGCCTGTTCGTCCGGAATCGGGTGTGTGGCATGACGGCGGCGCACGTATTGCAGGATGCGCAAACCATCGGCCTTTTCATGAAAAGCATGGATGAAATGGGGCAAGTCCTTGACATTTTGTCGGATGGATTCCCATAGATTCCGGTTTTGGAACTGCGTCTCCAGAAAATCCAGAAAGTCGGTGTGCACCGTGTCATGATATAAATCCGGCAATAGGCGGATGGTCTCTTGTACAGGTTCCCAAAGGGAATGATGGAAGATGGGGTAGGAGGTCTCCGCGTTGTCCATGCCCTGCAGGATGGCGGGGCCGGTGCCGAAGGGTACGCGGTCGGAGGTGCGGGTGGCGGGGTAGACCATCTCCGCATTGTCCGTGCCGATGGGGGCCATCTTGCAGAACTTCTGGAGGAGGTAGAAGTCTTCGCCGCTCTGATAGGGCGTGATGCCACCGATCTTGCGTAGCGCACCCGCCCGCATGACGATGGCGGACCCCAGGGCGGTATATTGGTAGGGCGTGTCTGTCCTTAACATGTTAATGGCATAGCTGCGCATGTAGAGCTCGTAGCGCAACAGCGCACGGTCCATGGCAGTATCCCCGCTCAGAGGATGGTAGTAAGGGACCGCCAAAGATGGCCATTGCGGATGCTCCCGGAAGGTGTGCAGAATGGAGGCCACATAGGCAGGCCGAATGCGAGTGTCGGCATCCAGACTGATGAGGAGGTCCTCTTCAGTGGCCACCTCCAGTATTTTGTTGAAGAGGGTCTTGCGTGCCCAGCCGACCCCCGCCTGCTTCCCTTGCCATCCTCGCCCTGGGGAGGAGCAATCCAGCACCTCCACGGAAAGGTCGGTATAGTCGTGCAGCCATTGCAGAGTCCTTTGGTTTTGCTCACACACACGCCTCTTGATGGGATCTTGCCACCAAGCCTCCGGCTGGTTGACACAGACCCACACCTGAAAATCACCGAATGTCTGTCGGGAAAGATCTGAAAGGGTCAACGGCAAGGATGCATATTCGTCCATTGCCGGAATCGCCACAAAGACCCTCGGGAAGCTCATCTCTACTTCACCGTTATCTCCACGTCACGCGTCTTGATGGTGGTCTCTTCGATATTGTCGCGGGCATAGACAAAGTGGAGCGTCTGCACGCCCTTCTTGACGGCCTGGAACTTCCAATAGCGGTTGGATGGAGCTCCGAGCATGTTCTCCGGGGCCGTGCGCTCGTAGCGGTTGTCCACCGAGTCCACCACGGTAATCTCGTCCTTGTTGGCCAACGTCCACCAATAGCCTAACGATGCGTTGGTGGTGAAGGCAATCTCCACGGTCTGGCCCTTCTTCAGGGTGACCGCGTTCGTCTGCTTGTCTAATGAAATCATCTCCTTCTGAGACTTGCATCCTATCATGATCAGAAACAAGGTGCTGAAAAACAATATCCTTTTCATTTTGATGAAATTATAAATCAGCGGCAAAGATACATTTTTATCTTCAATCAACCGTTATTTTTTCCAGAATTTGTCGGTGATGTCCACGGGGACACCGTCCACATTCTTCAGCAGGCGCTGGTTGGTGGTTCTCTCCTTCAGGCTTCCGCGTTGGGCATTGTAAGGTCCAACCTTCACATAGTCAAAATGGTGGAAATTGTCAGGTATAGGTTGTTTGCCGGAATACCAGGCCACCTTCAGCGGGGTGGTTCTGCGGATATGGTCGGCCAGCAACTGCACCTCGTCAGGCGTGGAATCCCCGCCCATGAAACAGACACAGGTGACGGATCGGCCATAACGTTTCAAGATGTTGTCCAACGTCTGCTTGTCCAAAGGCTCGCCAATATCTTCTTGCAGATGAGGACTGTGGCATCCGGGGCAGTGGTTTGGACAATGGGTGATGTTCACCGCGAGGGTCACCTCTCCGGGAATCTCTTGAAAGACAATATCGTAGTTATAGTATTTCACCCTACTCCATCTTCGCGTAGTATCTTCTTGCAGCCTCTTCTTGTCGGCCTTGGGAGAAACTGCTGACACGTTTCATGTAGCCAATGACACGGGTCAGGTAATCCAGGTTCTGGCTATGGCATTCCGGGCACTCGTGCAGATAACGCTTGTCGATATGGCCGCAGTCGTTGCAAACAGTGTTCGGGATGTTGAAGGTGAAGTAGTTGCAGCCTTCTTGGGCAGCCACGCGCAGCAGATGGCGATATTGCTCCTTGGAGAGATGCTCTTCCAGATTGCAGTGCAATGCCGAACCGCCAGTAAGATGATCAATGTAGCGCTTGCCATGCATGCGGAACTTGTCAATCACGTTGGTGTTTTCATCTTCCACCACGTAGAAGTAACTGTTGTAGCAGTCACGCGGCACCTTGTAGCCATCTTCGCGGTCCCACTTGGCATGTTTCACACCCACGTTCTCAGCCGGGATCATCTCGCAGTTGAACATTAACTCTTTGGTCTTGTACTGCTTGTTGTAACGTTCAATCAGACCTAAGATGTCTTCAACGAATTTGGCATATTCGTCGTTGTCGGTGATCGGTATGCCCATGTATTCTGCGGCCTCCACCAGTCCGTTGACGCCGATGGTCAGGTATTGGCGGTTGATGGCGATGTAGCCGGAGTCGAAGAGCGGCAGCATGCCTTGGGTCTGCAAATATTTCAAATTCTCGTTGTATGCAGTCTGCACCTTGTGCATCAGGTCGATGACCTCTTCCACGAATTGGAGGAACGGGATGTTGTTGCGGTGCTCGTATTGGATGCAGCGGTTCAAGTTGATGGTGAGCACACTCTTGGATCCTGTGGACACGCCACCGGCTCCCAGTGTGTAGCTGAAGCCATTGTCTTGAATCTCGTTACGCAGACGACAACAACTACTCAACGAGTCGGCATTGTCGCTGACATAGGTGAAGAAAGAGTGACCGGCAGCATACATCTCCGCTGTGAAGTCCGCATATTCCTGATCCATGATGTCCCCGTCTTTGGAGAGGAGCGCCATCGTCTCCACCGGGAAGGTGAGGACGGCTTGCGTGCGCTCTTCATTGAACCAGCGCATGAAACGCTTCTGCAGCCAGCTGACAGAATCCCATGTCGGCACAGAACCGTCCGGGAAACGGAACTCGCCAAAGAGACTTTGGAAGTAATATTTGTCGTAATAGGAGATATTCCAGAATACAGATTGATAGTTTCTTGCACCGGAAGGCTGGTTGATGGAGTAGATGACCTGCTGGAAACAGTCCGTGATCACCTTGTCGATAGAGCGCTGACGGCTGGAGAGGTCCACCACCTTGTCAGCATGCTGGTAGTAGTCGTTTCCATAATCCTTACGGATGAAGTAGTCCATGTACATCAAGAACTCGGGAGTAGCGCAGGCGCCACTCAACATGCTGGACACCATGAAGACCATATTGACAAACCCACCACAGAAGGATTTCAAGTTGTTGGGACGCGTGGAGTTGCCCCCGATGCTCTTGGTACCATCCAACAGCCAGGGATACATCGTGATGCTGGCACAATAGTTGGCAATGCTGGTCTCATCATTCTTGTAGATGAAATGCTGGTTGAGCAGATGAATGTACTTGTCGGCCAACTCCTTGCCATACATCTCCTTGATGCGGTCGCACAACATACGACGGTTGAGGCGGATGAAGTTCGACTTGGGCAACTCGCCGATGAGGGTGGCGATGTTCTTCTTCTCCACGTTGGCATTGGCATCGTACTTGCTGCCCGTAGCCGCATTGGAGGCGTTGCAATAGTTGATCAAGAAGTTCAACTTGTCCTTCACCTCACGATCCTCATAGTGGCGCTGGCGGTAGAGAATGTACGACTTCGCAACGGAATAGTAACGCTCCGCCATCAGCGACACCTCCACCTGATTCTGGATCTCCTCCACGGAGATGCCATCATGCACCTGCACCCGACTGAGTATGTCGGTCAGTACCTCCTTGGTGGCAAAACTGTTCACTGAAAGAAATGCCTTCTGAATGGCATTCTTGATCTTGTCGGCTGAAAACGGCTCCCGTTTTCCGTTACGTTTGATAATGTAAAGTTCTTCTATCATAGCAGGTTAATGGTTTTCATAATAGAAGCTTCGGGACTCAACACCTTTTCCGTGCATACGCCAGCTCTTAATCCCGAAAGCCACGTTTTTGAGTGTAGGCAGGTCTTCTGGCTCGTTCCGTTTTCCAACGCCTTCCCGACAATTCTGCCAGTGACAATATGTTGGAAAAACATAAAGAACTTACAGCTACGGGTATAGCCCTCGATTTTCACGAGGTTCCCTATTGATCTCTTTGAGAACCTAAACTCGGCGGCAAAAATAGCAAATACAAAAATTGGTTTTGTGAACAGGAAAAAATACTTACTAACAGACTTATTAACATTTTTAAAGAGTCTCTGTAAATAGTTGTACTACAGATTGTTAAAAAATCACACAAAACAACTGAGTTCTGGAACAAACCATGGAATGCAAAGCTGCTATTTTGGGCATTTTCAGGTGCTTTTTTGACCTGAATATGGAGATAAAAAAAGGCTGTTTTCTGACCCCAAATTTGCGAGCATCCCGGCATGTTTTGTTTTTTTTTATTTTTGCCGTTGTGAAACTTTAAATCCTTGTCACTATGAGTACACTTAAAATCATCAAGAAAGAATATCGCCGCATCGGTTATGAAAAAAATGATGTGGAACCCATGGAGTATCTGGAGGTGTCAGCCCAGTATGACGGCCATAACCAGTTGGTCCGCGAAGAGCGTTTCGAACCCGACGGAACGCTGAACACTTTGACGCTGAACGAGTATAATGACCGGCATCAACTGGTCCTCTCGGAACAGTTCGACCAGGACAACACTCTGCTGCAAAAAACGGTCAACACTTATCAGGATGATCGGTTGGCGACCCAGTGTTTCTTCTTTGGGGAGGATACGACGGAATATGTCACCAAGCACATCTATGACGATCTTGGCAATGAGATCCGTCGGGAGAACTATGTCGATGGGAAACTCGATTATGTGGAGAACATCAAGGTATACGACGGTTCGCTTCTGAAAAAAGAGACCGAGAATGATGATTACGGGAAGCCTTTGTATGAGCATCTTTACGACTATAATGAGCAAGGCTGGGTGATCCGTCATGTGCGCAATGAGATCCAGAACAAAGACCGTCGGACGTATGACTATGAATACAACGACCAGGGGCAATGCATCAAGGAGCTGATCTATGATTATGACGATATGCTGATTGCCAAGAAATATAACACCTACGATACGGAGGGTCATCTGGTCATGGTTGAGGAGGAAGACTTGGACAACTACCGCAAGGTGAAATTGGAATATGAAGGAAATCTGGTGGTCAAAAACTATCTCTATGAGCGGGATGACAAACTGACCGGATGGGCGGAATATGGCTACGACGAGAATGGCAAGGAGGTGTCCGCCACCGAGTATATCCGCGATGAGGTGGATCCCGAGACCCATAGGCTGCTCAGGGTTACGCACTTTGAACGAGCATAAAAAGGAAACAACATATGAAACAATCGATTGTTTCAGTTGGGAAAATCTGGTCCTGACTGAAACAAGGTAGTGCTTTTTATTGTATTTTTGCCGCTTAAATTTTTTGAATATGACTTCTACAGAAATCCGTACTGCTTTTTTACGCTTTTTCGAGAGCAAGCAACACCATATCGTCCCTTCCGCCCCCATGGTGGTTAAGAATGACCCGACGTTGATGTTCACCAACGCTGGCATGAACCAGTTCAAAGACATCTTCCTGGGCAACAATCCCGCCGACTTTCCTCGCGTGGCCGATTCCCAAAAGTGCCTCCGCGTCTCCGGCAAGCACAACGATCTGGAAGAGGTAGGCCGCGACACCTATCATCACACGATGTTCGAGATGCTGGGCAACTGGTCGTTTGGCGACTATTTCAAAAAAGAGGCCATTGCCTACGCGTGGGAGTTTTTGACTGAAGTGATGAAGCTGGACAAGGACCGTCTCTATGCCACCGTATTTGCGGGTGACGAGAAAGACGGCACGACCTTCGACCAAGAAGCTTATGATTTCTGGAAGGAGTATTTGCCGGAAGACCGTATTCTGAAAGGCAACAAGAAAGACAACTTTTGGGAGATGGGTGACACAGGCCCGTGCGGTCCTTGCTCCGAAATCCATATCGACCTGCGGGACGATGCGGAGCGGGCACAGGTCTCTGGCGCCTCTTTGGTCAACAAGGACAACCCTCTCGTGATTGAGATCTGGAATCTGGTATTCATGCAGTTTAACCGCGTGGCCTCCGGCGAGTTGCAGCCGCTGACCGCCAAGCATGTCGATACGGGCATGGGCTTTGAGCGTCTCTGCATGGCGGTACAGAACAAGAAGTCGAACTACGACACCGACGTGTTCCAACCGTTAATCCAACATTTTGCCCAAGAGGCTGGCAAGAAATATGGTGAGCAGAAGGATGTGGACATCGCCTTGCGTGTGGTGGCCGACCATCTCCGCGCTGTCTGCTTTGCCATTGCCGACGGCCAGCTGCCGTCCAACACGGGCGCCGGCTATGTGATCCGTCGCATCTTGCGCCGTGCCATCCGCTACGGCTTTACCTTCCTGGGCTTCAAGACCCCCTTCATGCACAAGGCAGTGGACGCCCTCGTGGATCAGATGGGCCAGCAGTTCCCCGAACTGAAAGCTCAGGCACTGCTCATCACCAAGGTGGTGCAGGAGGAGGAGACCTCCTTCCTGAAGACCTTGGAATCCGGTATTATAAAATTTGAAAACTATTGCAAGAACAATCAAGGAACTGTCGTGGACGGTGCCTTCGCCTTCGAGCTGTTCGACACCTACGGCTTCCCGATAGACCTGACCCAACTGCTGGCTTCCGAAAAGAATCTGACCGTGGATATGGAAGGCTTCCAGGAAGGTCTGCGCCAACAGAAGGAGCGTTCCCGCGCCGCCGCCGCTGTCACCACCGACGACTGGATGACCCTGATTGAACGCAATGAGCCTACTGTCTTTGTGGGTTATCACGAGAACAGCTGCGCTTGCCATATCCTCAAATACCGCAAGGTGACAGCCAAGAACAAGACCTTCTTCCAGATAGTGCTGGATAAGACGCCCTTCTATGCGGAGAGCGGTGGCCAGGTGGGCGACACGGGCGTGTTGGAAAATGCCAACGAGCGCATCGTTGTTTTCAATACTATCAAGGAGAACAACTTGATTATTCACCAGACAACGGCCCTGCCGGAGAACCTGACGGGCGAGTTTACGGCCACCATCGATGTGGAGAAGCGCCAGATGACGGCCAACAACCACTCTGCCACCCACCTGCTTGACCATGCTTTGCGCACGGTGCTGGGCACTCATGTGGAGCAGAAGGGCTCTCTGGTCACTTCCGAGCGTCTGCGTTTCGACTTCTCCCACTTCGCCAAGGTGACGGATGAGGAAATCATGAAGGTGGAGCAACTGGTGAACCAACTCATCAGAAAGAATATCCCGTTGCAAGAGCATGTGGACGTGCCCATTGACGAGGCCCGTGCCATGGGCGCCATCGCCCTGTTCGGCGAGAAGTACGGCAACACCGTGCGTGTCATCCAATTTGGCAAGGCCATCGAGTTGTGTGGAGGTACGCACACCTCCGCCACGGGCAATATTGGTCTTTTCAAGATTGTCTCCGAAGGCGCTATCGCCGCCGGTGTCAGAAGAATTGAGGCTGTGACGGGCACTGCCGCCGAAGCCTTGATGTACGAGAATCAGAACCTGATCCGCCAGATGAAGGAGCAGCTCAATACCACCAACCTGATGCAGGCCATCCAGAAACTGATGGACGACAATGCCATGGCCAAGAAGAAAATCGAAGAGTTTGAGCAACAACAGGTGGTCGCTTTCTGCAAGGAGTTAGAGCAGAGCGCCCAAGATCAGAATGGGGTGCAAGTTATCTCCCGTATCTGCGACTATAATGCGGAGATTCTGCGTAATGCCGCCTTTAAGCTGCGGACCGCTCCCAACCGGGTGGTGGTATTAGGCAGTGTGGTGGACAACAAGCCCAATTTGGTGGTGGCCATTTCCGATGATTTGGTGGGTCGCTTTGAAGCTCCGAAGTTGGTGCGTGCCGCTGGCAAGCTGATTCAGGGTGGCGGTGGCGGTCAGCCTACACTTTCCACTGCCGGAGGCAAGAACCCCGCCGGCCTGCCCGATGCAGTAGCCGAAGTGCTGAGGTTGATTGCCGAATGATCTTGGGGGGCTCCATCGTGCCGTACCCTATGGTGTAATGTGTAGAGACGTTCCACGGAACGTCTCTACGAAATAATCCCAAACATTACAAGACGTTCCATGGAACGTCTCTACATTTTGACCACCCGTTTGGTGCAGGTCTGCCCGTCGGTATTGCGGATAACGGCCACATAGACGCCCGCGGGCAAGGTGTGGCAGTCAACAATCATGTAATCATCCAGATCCACTTGCATAACTTGCTGACCCATCTGATTGTAGAGGGTCATGGAGCTCAGATTTTCGCCTCTCAAGACAATGTTGTCAGATGTAGGGTTGGGGTAGAGGGCCAGTTGGGCGAACGCATTCTCCTCAACGCCCACACCTCCCAAGTTGAAATGGAACGGGTCGGCAGCCCCTACGTAGGGCAGGCACTCTCTTCTGCCGGATGCATCCTTGGCAAAGAGGTAATAGTCAACCTCGCTGTCGGCCTGTAGCCCGGTGAGGGTGGCGTGCCACACGTCTCCGCTGTCTTGTTGCATCAAGGCACTCTGCCAGGAACCCCCGTTAATTCTGTAATAAGCCAACAAAGAGTCTGTTATAAGAGGTTGTCCGCTCAACGCCTTGATGGTGACAGGCAGGTCGTAGGATTCGTGAAAGACCTGATGGCCGAGCAGCGGGTAGTGCTTCAGATAGAGCATGCCGAGGTCTGCGAGTTCGTGTGTGCGGCAGTGCAAGGCGTCGGTATTCTGCCAAGGAGTGTAGTTGGATTGTTGGATGGGAACGATGGTGTAACCCGGCATCGCATTTTCATAGACGGTAATGGCTGCGTTGTCATAGGAGTTACCCACGATGGGTACAAAAACATGGTCGTTGAGAATGAGGGAGTTGGTGTAAGGCGTGGTCGCATTGTTCCCCGGGGCATAGACGCGCACCACCTGATAGTGGTCACCCCAGGGGGTCAAGGCGTTGGCGAAGGTGTTGGCCACTGCCTCGTAATTGTTGTAGCGGGGATCGTTGGCCGACACCTGAGCGATGAGCACTTTGTTGACATTCAAGAACTTGCCCCAGCAGTCGATGTGGGCAATGTATTCTCCCAGAGGGTCATTCAGCAGCATGTAATTGTCGATGCCGAGATAGTCATGCGCTGTCGATTGCACAGAGGCGGCCGTCATGTTGGGGTTCTCTTCCAGCACAAGATCTGTGGAGGCCGCCGTGCCATAGCCGTCCACCATGTAGTTGCCGCCGGTGTGCACCAAGGACATCTCATAGGAGGGGACGTTCAAGTTTTGGATGAAATATTGCATGGCGGCATCGTCGTGCGGACGAGAGGGCCGGTTGTAGGTGAAATCCACAATGCCGATCTGGTCGTTGCCGTCCAGAATGAACCATGGACCGTAGTCGCGCACCCAGTAGGAGTCGTGGTTGACAAGCCAATAACGCACATTGTTGCTGTTAACGCCATTGGATGCGAAGTAATACTTGGCGGAGGTGCTGTCTTGACCGGAAGAGACGATGACCGTCACCTGGGTCACGAGCGACAGCTCACGCACCAAGTCGACGGGGATGCCTAGCGGGTAGGCGATGAGCACGCCGCTCATGGGCTGGAACTCTGAAATGGCTGTCACAGGGGCGACAGGCGGTGTGGTGCCCTTGGCGTTCTGATACCAATGTTGCAGCAAGACGCGCTCCGCAGGCGTGGCCTCGTGGGTGAACTTGGGATGCACGTCATAATGCTCAGACTGGCCGTATGCGATTGCATACAGCGCACATATCGTGATGAAAAGGAAAAATTTCTTCAGCATAAGATTGTTGTAAAGGGATAATGACTGCGTGTTTATTATAAAAAGGCTGCAAAAATACGAATTTTTCTTTGCAAGAAACATTGTTGTCAGATGGGTGCTGGATATCTGGATAAAAAAAAAGAGACGTTCCACAGAACGTCTCTACAAAGAGCGGAAAACGAGACTCGAACTCGCGACCCCGACCTTGGCAAGGTCGTGCTCTACCAACTGAGCTACTTCCGCTTGCGAAATCGGCGGCAAAAATACACTTTTTTTCAATTCCTCCAACACTTGTCTAAAAAAAAATTTTACTGGTATGGTCTATCACATTTTTTACTATCTTTGGCGGCTCAAATTATTTATTGAAAATATTCTTATAATATGTCTGAACAAATAAAAGGAAAAATTTCCCAAATCATTGGTGCTGTGGTAGATGTGCACTTTGAAGAAGAGTGCAAACTCCCCAATATCTATGATGCGTTGGAAGTCGTAAAAGAGAACGGTGAGAAACTGATTTTGGAATGTGAGCAGGATATTGGCGAGAACACCATGCGCTGCATTTCCATGGATTCCACCGATGGCCTGCATCGTGGTATGGAGGTTATCGCCACCGGACGTATGATCACGGTGCCGACGGAAAATATCAACGGTCGTTTGCTCAACGTGATCGGTGACTCCATCGACGGTATCGGCGCCGTGGAGACTACCAAGCGTAGCGATATCCACCGCGATCCCCCTACATTTGACAACCTGTCCACCTCTCAGGAGGTCTTCTATACCGGTATCAAGGTTATCGACCTGATCGAGCCCTATGCCAAGGGCGGTAAGATCGGTCTGTTCGGTGGTGCCGGTGTGGGCAAGACGGTCCTCATCATGGAGATGATTCACAATATTGCAAAGAACTACGGCGGTATGACCGTGTTCACCGGCGTGGGCGAGCGCACCCGTGAGGGCAATGACCTCTTGCGCGAGATGCTGGAGTCCAACGTCATCCGCTATGGCGACGAATTCCTGGAGAGCATGAAAGCCGGCGGCTGGGATCTCTCCAAGGTCAACATGGAAGAGCTGGCCAAATCACAGGCTACCCTGGTCTTCGGCCAGATGAACGAACCCCCCGGAGCCCGTGCCCGTGTGGCCCTCTCTGGCCTGACAGTCGCTGAAGGCTACCGCGATGGCGACGAGACTACCGGTGGCCGTGACATCCTCTTCTTCGTGGACAACATCTTCCGTTTCACCCAAGCTGGCTCTGAGGTGTCCGCTCTGCTGGGCCGTATGCCTTCCGCTGTGGGCTACCAGCCGACACTGGCCACGGAGATGGGTACTATGCAGGAGCGTATCACCTCCACCAAGCGCGGTTCCATCACCTCCGTGCAGGCTATCTATGTGCCCGCCGACGACTTGACCGACCCGGCTCCCGCCACGACCTTCTCCCACTTGGATGCCACCACGGTGTTGAGCCGTAAGATCTCCGAGCTCGGTATTTATCCGGCTGTGGATCCCCTGGACTCCACCTCCCGTATCTTGTCACCCGACATTGTGGGTGAGGAGCACTACAACACCGCCCAGCGCGTGAAGGAGACCCTGCAGCGCTATAAAGAGCTGCAAGACATCATCGCCATCCTCGGTATGGAAGAGCTTTCCGAAGAGGATAGAAAGACGGTGCACCGCGCCCGCCGTGTACAGCGTTTCATGTCACAACCCTTCTTCGTGGCAGAACAGTTCACCGGCATCCCCGGCAAGTTCGTCCGCATCGAAGATACTATCAAGGGCTTCAACATGATTTTGGATGGTGAACTTGACCACCTGCCCGAAACCGCCTTCAACCTCGTGGGTACCATCGAGGAGGCCATCGAGAAGGGCGAGAAAGAGTTGGCAGCCTCTAAATAACGAGTTATGAAGTTAGAGATCAGAACACCCGCAAATGAAGTGTATGCTGGAGAGGTTTCCTTAGTCCAGCTTCCGGGCATCGATGGCCTGTTCGAGATCCTCGAGCACCATGCCCCTCTGGTGGCCGCCCTCCAAAAAGGCCAAGTCAAAATCGAGACCAAAGAGGATAAACAGACTCAGACCTTTGACATCAACGGTGGAGTGGTGGAAGTCCTCCATGATAAAATCCTCGTCCTTGCTGAATAACCGATACAATATATATAATAGGTAAGAGGGTGGAAAGCACCCTCTTTTTTATTTGAATGCCAAAGAAAATATGAAAACACGCTATACCTTTTCCTCCGGAGACACCATCGAGGCGACGCCTGAAGAGCTTCAGACCCTGCGCGCCCAATATGAGACCTATCTTCAAAATTATCTGGAGCTATACAGCTCCATGGAAGATGATGATTATGTGGCCCGCGGCAATGGCTTCTGCGATTCTAAATTCAGTGAGAGCTTTTTAGATGCCCAGATTGAGAAATACCGTGGTAAGATAAAAGAGATGGACCAATGGCTCAAAAACCAATAATATGGCATTGCTGAAGATCGTCCAGAAACGCGCCAAGTTCTCTATGCGGATCCCGCACAAGATCTGCATCAACCGCCAACTGTTGGGCATCATGCAAACTCCAGAGGTCCAAATTCAGATGCCTGCCGGACACTATGAGTTGACCATTCAGAGTATGATCCCTTTTATCTCGGCCTCCCGTATGATCCATGTGCAGGAGGGGGTGGTGAACTATGCGGAGTTCCATGATCGCGAAAAATGGTGGGATTATCTTTTTGTGGTGGACATTATCCTTTGGCTTGCCGACTTTTTCTTCACCCTGCCACATCCTTGGGGACTGGTGTATAAGATCTTCACCAACGGTTACTTCGTGATATGGCTGCTTTATGAATACCTGATTCGCAAGAAGTATTTCATCATTCATACCTACTCGAGGGTTGAAGAGACAAAAAAAGAGGATGACCAATAGGACATCCTCTTTTTTTGTGGTGATCAAGGTTAGAGACTATTTCTTTCTCTTTTTAGAGGCTTTCGTGCCTTGGGTTTGGCTGCCTACGCGGGCCATGGCACAACGGAATCCGATATAGTCGGTAGCCTCATCCTCGTCCAGGTAACGGCGGGAACCAGGAGCTGACCAGTAGGGGATGTCTCGCCAAGAACCGCCCTTGTAAACACGGGCTTGGTCGCTGACCAGAGACCACTCGTAGTTATTAGTGCTCTTGCGGTACATCTGCTCGGTAGCTTCCGTGTTGGTGGTGGCATTGGTCCAGCTGTCCATGTCTTGCAGAGACTGCCAGTCGCCATCGAGATAGTTCTTGTTGTCGGCAGCACGATAGTTACGTCTTCTGTCGTTTTTGAAGTCAGAAACGGGAACCATCGGGATCTTACCGACGCTATCACGTTCAGCCACGGTTCCGTCTTCGAGGAGCTGTTTGGTCTCGAAGTAGTTACCACGGAACGGGTTGTATTCGGTCACATCGTCGTGGGAGCTTTGTCTGTATACATCCATCACCCATTCGGCAACGTTACCAGCCATTTGATACAAGCCGTAGTCGTTTGGCCAGTCGGAGTAGACCTCTTTGGTCTTGAAACCGGCATCGTTCAAGGAGCTGGCGATACCCATATAGTCACCGCGTCCTCTACGGATGTTGGTCATGAAGTTACCATAGTATTTCTTGTCTTCGGTACGGAGTTGTTGTCCGTTCCAAGGATATACTTTACGTTCGAGCACGCGCTCGTTGAGGGTGTTGCCGATCAGACCGTAGGCGGCGTATTCCCACTCAGCCTCGGTAGGGAGGCGGTATTTGGGCAGCAGGATGCCGTCTTCCATCTTTACATTGCGGTACTCACCGGAAGAGATATAGCGGAGACGCTTTTGGCCTTCTGCCTCGTAGGTCTCATAAGTCAAGTAAGCATCCGTGTTGAAGTAACCTTCAGCGGTCGGGGTCTCGGCATAGTCCACATAGCCGCGGTCGGCGAGGATCTTCTCGTTGACACGGTCGGTACGCCAAGCAGCGTAGTTGGTGGCTTGAAGCCAGTTGACGCCCACCACGGGATAATGTCTGTAGGCAGGATGACGGAAGTAGTATTCCACATCCGGCTCATTGTAGCCGAGACGATCACGCCAAACATTCTCATCAGGTACGGCATTGTCGTAAACCACCTTCAAGTCTTGCGGGATGAAGACTCTCTCCAGCCAATAAAGGTATTCGAGATAGTCCACATTGGAAATCTCGCACTCGTCCATGTAGAAAGAGGCGACAGACACACGGCGCGGGGTGTTGTTCCAGTCTTTCATCACATCTTCTTCCATCTGACCCATCACAAAGGTACCACCCTCAATGAAGACGAGACCGGGTCCTGTAGCTTGCTCTTCGAAAGGAGCCACTTCAAAACCACCGTTCTTAGCATCATTATAGGTCCAACCAGTAGTGGGGGAAGACTCTTTTTTGCAGGAGCTCAGGCCAAACACAAGGGCCATGATGAATAATACAGTTGATACGTTTTTGATTGTATTCATTGTTTTATGTAATTATTTCCGTTTATTAAATTTCTGAAAGGTGTTAGACAATTAGAAGGACGGGCACTTGAGGTCTTTCAAAGCCTGTTTCTTGTTAGGACACGGCAGAAGCAATTGCAGAGAGACCTCGTGGCTGCCACCTGTGACATTTGCCAATTGGCTGATAGTGACATCGTAGGAGTAACCGATCTTGAACCAGTTGTATTCAATACCGAACATCACGATGAAGGCATCCAGATTGTAGGTGGAGATCTCCTCTTCTTTATTCCGATAGGTCAAACCATGGCGCAACCAAGCACCTACCGTGAAGGGGTAGAAGTTCAGGTAGAAACCTTCGTTGAAGTAGTTGAAGCACATCTGATGCTCATAGATGAAGTTCGGGCTGATGGAGATATCACCAAAAGAGGTCTCCTTTTTGCTCTTGCGTTTCAGATCGAAATAGGCACCCACGTGGGCAGTCCATTTTACCGGAAGACGGGCCTCGGGAGCATCCGAGCCGCTCTGGACGAGGAATCCTTGGTATGGACGGGTGATGTGGTGCGCTGCCATGCCGAAATAGACATGGGGCGTGTAGCCCAAAAGTCCTGCAGACATGTCGAAGATGCTACGGCTCAACTTGCCAGGTTGTTGTTCGTTGGTCTGATATACGAAACCATATTTTGGATCTATCATGTCCCCGAATGTCAACTTGTTCCAATCCAATGACTTGTTTTGATAGGTGGCCTGCAAAGCCAGGCGCAAGTTGAATTTTTTGGCAACCTTCACTTTGAAGGAATACATAAAGCTGGCATTATAAGTGTTGATACAACCGCCCTCACCGGCACGGTCGCCAAACAACAAAACGCCGATACCACCGGAAAGCTTGTCGAAATGCTCGTCATAAGATGCTGTGTAGGTCATGAATGTGCCGGATGCGGCTGGCCATTGGTCGCGGAAATTGAATGCGACGCGCGGACATACATTGGTTCCAGCCATGGCAGGATTCAAGTATAACGGATTCGCATAGAACTGCGAAAATAGAGCATCTTGCGCGTTGGCCTGGAAGAAGCCAATCGACAAAATTGCGGTGAAAAGGATTATGATTCGGTTACGCATATCTTAAAACTTTTGTAGCGTGCAAAAATACAAAAAAGTTTATATTATACTTTAATAAATATAATTTTGTTACAAACATTGCAATAATAACAACTGCAGTGCGTTATTATCATGCAAATGCATTTTCTAAAAAAAACGAAGAATGAGATACAAATATTGGGTGGCCATACTTTTTTTTATCTGTGCAATCTTTCAATTGACTGATGCTCAGGCACAAAGAATCGAAAAAAAAATAAATATCCAATGGAAAGACCCCATCACGCACCACATTTCAGAAGATCGGGTCCTTTCTTTTTTGTCCTTTGAGGATTGTGTTTATCTCCAAACGGATCCAGGTGTACCCTCATTTTACGAGATGATCCCTGTACAGGATTTTTATGAATCGTATCAAGTTTCCATTATACAAACCGAATATGAGGATGTCAAGGCGGGAGAGGTCCAGTTGATCCCAGAAGATTTCCAGTCGAAAACACTGAAAATCAACGCGGTGTCGGCTTATTCCCGAAAAAAGCCATATCTCCTCCTCTCGTTTGTCCCCATCGTGGAAAGTGGTTCCGGTCAATACCGGCGTCTTGTTTCGTTGACGTTAACGGTGGAAGGTGCCCAGCCGGCGCGTGCCAAGTCGGGCAAGGACCATGTCAGCCAGTCGGTGCTCGCCACGGGCCAATGGTACCGTTGCGGGGTCACCCAGACAGGCATGCACAAGGTTACCTATCAGGATCTGATAGCCATGGGCATGCAGGCTCCTATCAGCTCTTCCCAACTGGCGGTCTTCGGTAATGGCGGGGCCATGCTCCCGGAGGCCAATGCCGCTCCTCGTCCCGAGGATCTGATGGAACTCCCTGTCCGTATCTTTGATAATGGAGACGGCACCCTGGATAACGGCGACTATCTGGTCTTCTATGGGCAGTCACCCCACTCATGGTCATATAGTGCTGACTATCAGAAATTCACCCATATGACCAATGTCTATACCGACACTTCCTATTATTTTATTACCAACACGCCCGGGGTGGGGGAGAAGAAGCGCATCACGGTGATGGATAACAGCTCATTGCAGGCCAACAACACTACCTCAGAATACATTTATTACGATTTTGTGGAGGATGATTTGAATAATTTTGGAGAGTCTGGTCGCGACTGGTTCGGGGATCTTTTTGACATCACCACCTCTCGGCAATATCGTTTTAATACTCCCGAAGTCCAAGGAGGAGAAGCCATGGTGTCCGTTGCAGTGGCGGGTGTTTCCAAGGTCGTGTCCCGAATGAATGTGTCTGTCAACAATCACTTGATTGGGAATGTCGTGCTCCCCTCGTTGAACTCGCAGCAAATGGCCAATATGGCTAAAGGTACTTTTTCCTATACCCCCTCCGGCTCGTTACAGATTGTCACCTTGGAATACAACAAGCCCAGCACCACTTCGCTGGCCTATCTGGACTGGATAGAGTTGCAGGTGCCATGCCGGTTGTCGATGTATGCGGCCCAGGTTCCCTTTTGTAATCCATCAACGGTTGGAAGCGGCCAGGTGACCGAGTTCCACATCAAGGGGGCTACTCCAGCCACTTACGTTTGGGATGTCACAGATCCCTCAAAGAGCGTACAGTATGCGTTGCAATCCACCGCCGAGGGTGCCTCTTTCAAGGTCTTGACCGATACGTTGCGCTATTTTATCGCCTTTTCCGGGACGGACTACTTGTCAGTGACCCCTGCCGGGCGGGTGGCCAACCAGAATCTCCACGCCACCTCCAATGTCGATATGATCATTGTGACCCATCCGGATTTCCAGACCCAAGCTGACCGTCTCGCCGCCTTCCGACGCAGTAATGACGGCATGAACGTCAAGGTGGTGACGACCCAACAGGTCTATAACGAATTCTCCAGCGGCTCGCAGGACCCGATGGCCATTCGCGATTATGCGAAGATGATCTACGACCGTACCAATGGGCAATATCCCCGCTACCTGCTTCTCTTCGGTCGTCCCTGCTATGACTATCGTGGTCGGGTGGCCAATACAAAATCATTTGTTCCTAATTACCAACCGACAACCAGAAATTCCAGCATATCGGAAATCTATTTTTATGCTTGTGATGATGTTTTGGGATTGTTGGATGACAACGAAGGAGAGAATGGGGCCGGCCTGTTCGATGTGCCGGTAGGGCGCTTCCCTGCTGCGACAGCCGCACAGGCGAACACGGCAGTGGAAAAGAGCATCCAATACACCACCCGCACCAATCTTGTTCCCGAACAGTCGTCGGCCATCTCCAATCTGGCCGACTGGCGTAACGTCATGGCCTTCGTGGCTGATGATGAGGAGGGTAATGACTTCATCTCCAATGCGGATTCATTCACGATGTTTGTCCAGGAGGCCAATCCGAATATCAATTTTGACAAGATTTACCTGGATGCATACCAGCAGGTCTCTAACGCGGGCGGGCAGCGCTATCCGGAGGTGACCAAAGATATCAATAACCGCATGAACCGCGGTGCCCTGATGATGACTTACATAGGGCATAGCGGCAAAGATGGATGGGCTGCGGAACGTATCTTGGAGAATTCCGACATCAACAGTTGGACCAACCGGTACAATCAACCGTTGATGCTCACGCTCTCTTGTACTTTCGGCTTCTATGACCGGCCCACTCTCTCACCGGCTGACATCGTCTATTTCAACAACCATGGTGGGGCGTCGGCCTTGATCACGGCTGCTCGCGAGGCATGGTCTCTCTCGAATAATAACTTCGGAAAGAACATCTTCAAGTTTGTCTTTAACAAGGAGGACTATGGCCGCTATCCGACTGTTGGGGAGATCATGCTCTATGGCAAAAACCAATACGGCGGTTCCACCTCCAGTTTGGGTATGTTCGTGCTCTATGGTGATCCCTCCATGCCGTTGGCCATTCCGCATTATAAGGTTGTCACGGATTCCATCAACCAGCATGCGGTCGGAACGGTCTCCGATACCCTCCGGGCTTTCTCCAAGGTTACCGTATGTGGGCATATCGCCGACGAACAGAATGTGCTTCAACAAGATTTCAATGGCACAATTTTCCCGTCTGTTTATGACAAGAGCATGATGGTTTCCACCCTGGAGAATGATCCGACTAGTTACCCGTTCAGTTTTGAGGTCCAGAAAAGCATTCTGTTCAAGGGCAACAACACGGTCAAAAACGGTTATTTCACCTTTTCCTTTTATCTACCCAAAGACATCAACTACGATTATGGCAATGGCAAGATCAGCTACTATGCACGTAGCAGTAGTAGTGATGCGGCAGGAGCCTATACCGATATTATCATCGGTGGCACAGACACCTCGGGGCTGGATGACAAGGAGGGACCCGAGATAGAGTTATATCTGAACGATGAGTCTTTTGTCAATGGCGGTATCGTCAACAGTACGCCGATGCTGATCGCCAAAATCAAAGACAACTATGGTATCAACACCACGGGCAACGGTATCGGCCACGACCTGACGGCTGTCATGGACGGGCTTTCCGATTCGCAGGTCATCCTCAACGACTTCTATCAGACGGAGAAAGACAGTTTCAACATGGGTACGGTCCGCTATCAGCTAGGGGAGCAGACTGCCGGGAAACACACCATCATGTTGCGGGCCTGGGATATCAACAACAATCATTCGGAGAAGGAACTGACCTTTGAGGTGATTTCCGATCAGAAACTCATGCTGAGTCATGTGTTGAACTATCCGAATCCTTTCACCACCCATACCGAGTTCTTCTTTGAACACAACCTGCCGGGCGGGGTCTTTGATGTGCAGGTGCAGGTGTACACCATCTCCGGCAAGCTGTTGAAGACGATCAACACCACCCAGGTGCTGGAAGGCAACAGGAGTCAGCCGATCCCCTGGGATGGTCTCGACGATGCAGGCGACAAGATCGGCAAAGGGGTTTACATGTACCGTCTGCGTGTGCGCAATGAGAATCTGGAAACAGCTGAAACGGTTGAAAAACTGGTGATTTTATAGCGGAGGAGTGGGACTTTTCACAGCCCGTGAGATTTTTTTTTTCAACAATGCAAAAAATATGTAGATATTTTCCTATTTTTGCAAAGTCGTTTGCAGGGGTTTGATAAGAGTATCATTTAATTATTCATCATAATAAATAATAGGAGGATTCATCGTGTTAAAGAACAGAAGTTTGATAGACCCGTCCGATTTCACGCGTGAGGAATTTCGTGAGATCTTTGATCTGGCGCATCAAATCATCGCCGATCCGGAGAAATACAGTAAGAGTTGTGAGGGAAAAATCCTGGCAACTCTTTTTTATGAGCCGAGCACGCGCACGCGCTTCAGCTTTGAGGCTGCCATGTTGCGTTTGGGTGGCAAGGTGATAGGCTTTTCGGAGCCTAATTCCAGCTCCACAGCCAAGGGAGAGAGCATCGCCGACACCCTGCGCACCATCGAGTGCTATGCTGATATTGCGGCCATGCGCCATCCCAAAGAGGGTGCGCCCCGCATGGCTTCCCATTACATCCACATGCCGCTGATCAACGCCGGTGACGGCGGACACCAGCACCCTACGCAGACCTTGACCGATATTCTGACTATCGAAAGACTGCGCGGAGGCGTGGAGAACAAGACCTATGGCTTCTGCGGTGACCTTAAGTTCGGCCGCACGGTGCACTCCCTGGTCAAGTTCCTCAGCAACTACGAAGGTGTCAAGTTCATCTTCATCTCTCCGGAAGAGTTGCGCGTGCCCGAGTATATCCGCGAGGAGGTGGTCAAGAAAAAAGGTATCCCCTTCCAGGAGGTGGATAAGATGGAACCCTATATGGGTCAGCTCGACTTCCTGTACATGACTCGTGTGCAACGTGAGCGTTTCTTTAACGAGGAGGACTATATCCGACTGAAAGACCGTTTCATCCTGGATGCCGAGAAGATGACCTACGCCCGTCCCGACACCTACATCCTTCACCCGCTGCCACGTGTGAACGAGATTAGCGTGGAGGTGGACAACGACCCGCGCGCCCAATATTTCAACCAGGCCAGAAACGGCATGTTCGTCCGTATGGCCCTTATCTGTAAACTGCTTGGTATTTACTAAAAATTCAAACGTTATGTTAGAGGTTACAAGTATAGAAAAAGGTATCGTTATCGATCATATCACCGCCGGCTATGGCATCCAGGTGTTCAACTATCTGAATCTGGACAAGGCTGACTATAACGTGGCACTCATCATCAATGCCTACAGCGCCAAGATGGGAAAGAAAGATATTATCAAGATCAACAATGTCATTGATATCAATTACGACTTTTTAGGCTTGATTGATCCTAATGCCACCGTCAATATCATTGAGGACGGCAAGACAGTCAAGAAGGTGAAGCTGGAAGTGCCCGAGAAGGTCATCAACATCATCCACTGCAAGAACCCGCGTTGCGTGACTTCCGTGGAGCACTATTTCGACCACGAGTTCCATTTGGTGGACAAAAAGAAACGCTCCTATCGTTGCGCCTATTGTGATGATATTGTGGTGCCATTCCCGATCAAATAGTCTGGCAACGACAGAATCCTCCTTCTAAATAAATCTTATTTGACTGTTTGTCAGTCGGATAAGAAAATTGAGGCATCCCTTTGTTTTTTCAAAAAAGAATTGTATTTTTGCAGCCTCAATGTGAAGGTCTCTTGGCCGAGTGGTTAGGTACCGGTCTGCAAAACCGTTGACTCCAGTTCGAATCTGGAAGAGACCTCAAAAAAAAGAGCATCCTAATGATGCTCTTTTTTTGTGTCTCTCCGTTTGCCGGAAGTTATCGTTCCATAATTTTCATCATCATCTCTTTCAGCAGTTCTCCGTCGTCGGCGTTGGAGCCGAGGCCTTTGGACTTCAGGTCATATTCACGGAGGATGGAGATGATATTGGTGAGTTCCGGCAGGGAGTAGTTGCGGGCATAGCCGGTATTCTTGTTGGCAATGAAGGCATTTTTGGTGTTGAAGGCGGCCATCACGGCCTCTTTGTCGTTCTTGTTAGGGGTGAGATGGAAGGCGATCATGTTGCCGAAGAAGCGGCTCAGCATGGCGATGGTCTTGATGTTGGGGTTTTCCTTCAGGTGCTGGGTGAAGTTGAGCGTGATCTTATAAGCGCGAGCTTTGTTCTTGGCGCCTAGGGCCTCCTGTAATTCGAAGATATTGTATTCCTTGTTGATGCCGATGTGTTGTTCTACCACATCGGGGGTGATGGTGCTGCCTGCTGGCAACACGAGGCGCAGCTTGCCGAATTCGCTGTAGATGTGCGACAGGTCGTTGCCCATATGCTCAGCCAGCAGTTCTGCGGTGTTCGCGTCTAGCTGGAACTGGAACTCCTTTGCGAGGCCGAGAATCCACTTCGGGATGTCCCAGTCGCGGACGGGATCGGACTGGAAGACGACCCCGGCAGACTCGAAAGCCTTCACGGCCTCTTTCACCGCTTTGCCATATTTGTAGCAGACCACCAAGATGGTGGACGGGATCGGATTCTTGGCATATTCCACCAGCGCATTGAACTCCTTCAGTTTCTTGGCCTCCTTGACGACGACCAGCAGGCGGTCGCTGCCGAAAGGATATTGTTTGGCGGAAGCGGCAATGTCGGTGCCGGCACTGTCCTGGCCATAAAAAACCAGCTGGTTGAAGTTGCGGCTGTCAGCGTCAATCACTTCGTTTTCAAACCGTTCGCAGAGGCGATCGATATAATAGGGCTCTTCACCCATGAGCAGGTACAGGGGCTGGTAGTCCTTACGGTCCAATTGTTTGTTGAGTTCCTCGTATTTGATCATCGTGATGGTGTTGTGTGCGGCGGCAAAGATACAAAATTAGTCAAGACCTATAAAGCAAAAAGCTGTTCACAAGGAACAGCTTTTCACCAAAAAATCAAACATTATGAATAAAACATTGCGATTACACTACTCTTGAGGAATAATGGAAACGAATGATTTGTCTTTATAGGTTTTTCTGAAGGAAACGATACCATCGCAAAGTGCATAGAGGGTATGGTCTTTGCCCATGCCTACATTCTGGCCAGGGTTGTGGACGGTGCCTCTTTGGCGAACGATAATGTTACCAGCCTTGGCGAATTGACCGCCAAAGATCTTCAAACCTAATCTCTTGCTATGTGATTCGCGGCCGTTCTGTGAACTACCGACACCTTTTTTATGTGCCATAACTTATTGTATTTTTTCGTTAATAATCAATTTATAAAGCAATGTCATCAATCTTGATGGCGGTCAGATATTGACGATGGCCATTCAGTTTCTGATAACCTTTTCTTCTTTTCTTCTTGAAAACAAGAACTTTGTCACCTTTAAGATGTTTGAGGACGGTAGCGGTTACGGAAGCACCATCAACGGTAGGCGTACCCACTTTCACATCACCGTCGTTACCGATCAGCATCACGCGATCGAATTTCACTTGGGATCCTTCTTCAGCCTGGAGGCGTTGAACATAGACGCGACGGTCTTTTTCAATCTTGAATTGTTGCCCGGCTATTTCTACAATTGCGTACATTTTTTTTATGAATTTGGTTATTAAAATTTCGGGCCGCAAAAATAAAAAATTTTCATTTTAATTTCACACCCTGCAATTTTTTTTATTCTTCTTCGTTTATAGGGTTACTTGTTATTATAAATATTGTATGAAGATGAAGTCGAATATTGCTCTTAAATCATTGGTTTTAACATTGTTACTATCCTTTACCGTTGTGAGTTCCACCTTTGCGCAGGGCGGTGCCCGATATGTGGATCTGACGGATGCGGCCGAGCATTCGGTTCAGGCGGTGACCTATATCAAGACAGAATTTGTGCAGAAAAACTCACTTTGGGACGATTTTTTCAGCGGTTCCTTTTGGGATAATTTCTTCGGTTCCGCGCCGAGCATTTATCCCTTGCAGGCGGCCGGCTCCGGCGTCATCGTTTCCCCGGATGGTTATATCCTGACCAACAATCATGTGGTGGAGGATGCGGTGAAGGTTACCATCACCCTCTATGACAAGCGGGAGTACACGGGAACCGTAGTGGGCACAGACCCCAAGTCAGACTTGGCCCTCATCAAGATTGAAGAGACCAACCTGCCCTACTTGCAGTTTGCAAATTCCGACTCTGTCCGCTTGGGAGAGTGGGTGCTGGCGGTGGGCAACCCGTTGTCGTTGCATACGACTGTGACGGCGGGCATCATCAGCGCCAAGGCGCGCCAGCTTTCCCTGTCTCGCAATAGGACCACCGAGGAGTCCTATCTGCAGACGGATGCTGCCATCAACCCGGGTAACAGCGGTGGCGCCCTTGTCAATGCACAGGGCAAGCTGATCGGCATCAACTCCGCCATCGCCTCCGGTGACGGCTACTTCACGGGCTACTCTTTTGCCATCCCCTCCAATATTGCCAAGAAGGTTTACCACGACTTGAAGGAGTACGGCAAGATGCAGAAAGCTTATATGGGTCTCTCCATGATAGAGGTCAATGCGGAGACGGCCAAAGAGTATAACCTGTCGGAGATCAAGGGCATCTATGTGGCCGATGTGGACGAGAAGGGCGCCGCCATACAGAACGGCCTGCAGGAGGGCGACGTTATCCTCTCCATAGAGAATGTCCCGGTCAACAGCTTCGCTGAGGTGCTCGGCGTGCTCAATACCAAATCCCCTGGCGACAAGGTCCGGGTGACTTTCCAGCGCAACGGGGAGAGAAAAACACAGACTATCATGTTGTTAAATGAAAATGGAACGACAGAGATAGTCAAATAATCCATCAAATAAAATATACCTTATTATCCATGCAACAATTAAGAATTTACAAACAGATCACCAATAGGCAGACGGAGTCTTTGGAGCGCTTTCTGGCGGATGTCAGCAAAGAGCCGATGATCACGCCGGAGGAGGAGGTTGAGTTGGCCCGCAGGATCAAGGCGGGGGATGAGGCGGCTTTGGACAAGATGACGCGTGCCAATCTCCGGTTTGTCGTTTCAGTGGCCAAGCAATACCAGAATCAGGGCTTGGGCATTCAGGATCTGATCAACGAAGGCAACATCGGGTTGATCAAGGCGGCACAGCGTTTTGACGAGACCCGCGGTTTCAAGTTCATCTCATACGCGGTGTGGTGGATCCGGCAGGCCATCATGCAGGCCATCGCCAACCAGTCCCGTATTGTGCGACTCCCTCTCAACCAGGTGGGCAACATCAACAGGATTAAAAAGGTGACGGCTCGGCTGGAGCAAGAGTACGGACGCATTCCCACAAATGACGAGATCGCTGAGGCCATGAGCCTGTCTGTGGATGCCGTCAACGAGTTGAAGCGCGTCAGCTCCCATGTCCAGTCGTTGGACTCTCCCATTTCACCCGATGACGATACCACCTTCGTGGAGACCTTTGTGACCAAGCAGAACCAGGAGGACACGGACACCATCATGATGAAAGAGTCACTCTCCATGGAGGTGCGTGGCCTTTTGGAGACCATCCCCGAAAAGGAGCAGCAAGTGCTGAAGCTCTGCTATGGCATCGATGCCAACTATGAGCATACCATGGAGGAGATTGGCATCGTGCTAGGCCTTTCCCGCGAGCGTGTGCGCCAGTTGCGCGACAACGGGCTCAAACATCTGAAACAGAACAGTTCCAACAACCTTAGATCCTATCTTTAATGAAACATCGACTGTACTATCTCCTGCTGGGCATGTTGCTTATGTTGTCAGCCTGCCGTCAAACCAATCCTGAAGCCCCTAAGCCGCTAGGCTATTTCCGCCTCGACCTTCCTGAACGCCAGTATAGTAGGGTGGACACGACATTGCCCTTCACCTTTGAGCAGTCTGACCGGACCAAACTGGTGATCACACAGCACGCACAGGGCAACTGTTGGGTGGACATAGACTATCCGGACTTGAATGCCACCCTTAAGATGACTTGCCTGACCATTCCCACGCCCGACAGCCTGCGAAGCCTGATATACAGCGAAGAGAAGATGGTGAAGTTCCATTATCAGAAGGCGGACGATGTGGAGTACTCGGTGGTGCGGGATGAAGATGCGCACCTGTGGGGACAGATTTACGACATCAAGGGTAAAGAGGTGGCCACCCCTTTCCAGTTCTGGCTTACCGATAGCACCCGGCACTTTGTCAGGGCCACCCTCTACTTCAACTTCACACCGAATAACGACTCCCTGCAGCCGGTTATCGATTACTTGCGTGAAGATGCCCTGCATTATATCAACACCTTTGAATGGAAGTGAGTATGAGGAAAAAGCTACTTTTCTTATTCCTTGCCTTTACGGTTTTTCATTTTGCCGCACGGGCCCAAGACACGATCCGGATGATGCAGTACAATCTGATGTATTACACCAACAACTCCGGCATCTCCGACTGCAACTCCACCACCAACAATCTGAATGTCAAAGATGCTGCCTTGAAGACAATCTTCCAGTATGTTAAGCCTACGGTGTTGTGTGTTAATGAGATAGGACCATCCATGACCTATGTCAACCGGATACTGGACAATGTCATCAATACGGATGGGGTGAACTACTATGGACATGGATTGTTGACCAACTATTCGGGCGGCAACATCGCCAATATGATTTACTATGATACTCGCAAGTTGACCTTGTGTAACAATTATTATATAAGCACCTCGTATCGTGACATCAATGGGTATCGATTTTACTACAACTCGGCCGAGCTTGCGCAGGGAGATACGGTTTTTATGACCTTCTGGGTGGCGCATCTCAAGGCGGGCAGTGGCTATGAGGAGGTTCGTCGCACGCAGGTGCGGCAGCTGATGGCCCGTATCGAGAGTATGGGCATGCCGGGCAACTACATCTTCTCCGGCGACTTTAACATGGTGGGCGCCGAGGAACCGGGCTACCAGGAGATGGTGGAGTACGAGAACAGTCTATACTGTTTTTATGATCCCATCCAGCAAGAGGGGCACTGGAACAACAACGCTCAGTATGCCGCTTGCCATACCCAGTCCACACACACGTCCTCAGACGGCTGTTTCGTGACGGGTGGGTTGGACGACCGTTTCGACCTGGTGATGGTGTCGCCGTACCTCTATTATGGCAGTATGGATATGCAGGTGATTTCTGGGAGTTACCATGCTTTGGGACAGGATGGACACCGGTTTAATGGCAGTGTCACGAGTCCCCAAAACAACAGTGTCCCGAGCAATGTGGCTACGGCGCTCTATCAGATGTCGGACCACCTGCCCGTCGTCGTGGATTTCAAGCTGAACGCCACCACTGGAATTGCCGATCGGGAGAACCGTTTTCTGATGAGCGTCGTGAACCCCGTCCGTGACCAGTTGCAGGTATCCCTCCAGGTGGAGGAAGAGAGTGTGTTCACCTTCGAAATCTATGCAGCCAATGGCCAGCTTTTGAGCTCCTTCGAACAGCATCTTTCCGAGGGAAGGCAGCAGATCACCCATCCTTTTGATCTCCCGCACGGCATATATGTCTTGAAAGCCACTAATGAAAAGCATCAGCAATATATTCAGAAAATAGTTCGATAGGATGCGTTGTATCCTAAAAAAATATATCTTTGCACTTCATTATTAACCTATAAAAATCTATTTATTATGGCTGATATGACAGAAAAAACCGTAGAACCTGTAGTGAATCGATATTCTGATGAAGATTTAGCTGAATTCAAGGCTCTTATAGAAAAAAAGATTGAGGATGCCAAGAAGGCTATGGAGGTATATCAGGAGGCTTATAGTGGAGTAGGCAACGACACCTCAGACACGGCTCCCACGTTCAAAAATATGGAAGAGGGCAACCAAGTGCTGTCCAAAGAGGAAAACAGCCGTTTGGCAGGCCGTTTGGACAAGTATATCGCTAACTTGGAGGCTGCGCTGGTCCGTATTGAGAACAAGACCTACGGCATTGACCGCATCACGGGCAAGCTCATCTCCAAAGAACGCTTGAGAATTGTGCCTCATGCCACGCTGGATGTCGATTCCAAACTTAACGAAAAGCGGAAATAACCGGTGGACAAGCAGCGTCGTTACACGATAGTCTCTATCGGTGTTATCCTTGCCTTGATTGTGATGGACCAAATCATCAAGATTTTGGTCAAGACTCACATGTGCATCGGGGAGACTATTCCCGTTATCGGGCATTGGTTCAACCTCTGTTTTGTAGAGAATGAAGGGATGGCTTTCGGACTGAGTCTGGGCCACAACCTGGGCAAATTGTTATTGTCGCTACTGCGCGTGGCCTTGGTCGTTTTGTTGTGCTGGTATTTGCATAAGCGTATTAAAGAAGAGAAGATGGATGGTTTGCAACTGGCCATCTTCTGTCTGGTGATTGCCGGAGCTCTCGGCAACATCATCGACTCGCTATTCTATGGCCTTGTCTTCACGGAGAGCACTCCGTTGGAGGTGGCGAAGGCCTTTGCGGGTGGGTACGCTCCTTTGCTGTTCGGCAAGGTGGTGGACATGTTCTATTTTCCCCTCTTCCCAATACCGGAAGGCTTCCCAATATGGGGAGGCAGCTACTTCTTCCCCGCCATCTTCAATTTCGCGGATTCCTGCATTACGGTGGGACTCGTGATGATGCTGATCTTTAACAAGCGCTTCTTTGCAGAAGAGAAGAAGACCAGTTCAGATGCGGAGGTGAAGCCTGAAGTCATGGCTGATGCTAAGCCAGTCAGCAAGGATTAACGAAAAGGAATAATTGGTTCATAAATATTATTAACAAAAAAACATAACACTATGCGTTTATTTACATCCCTGAAGAAAAGCTTTTTGCTGCTGTTGGCAGTAGCATTCAGCGCCACCACCTTCGCGGTGAACCCTCCCGATGAGGGCATGTGGCTGCCTATGTTCATCAAAAATTACAACTATGCAGAGATGCAGCATCTGGGTTTGCACCTGACCCCTGAGCAGTTGTATGACATCAACAACTCTTCCTTGAAGGATGCTATCGTCCAATTGGGCGACGGCTTCTGCACGGGTGAGATGGTGTCCCGCGATGGTCTGATGTTCACCAACCATCACTGCGGTTACTCCTCTGTGGTGGAACTCTCCACCATTGAGCACGACTACCTGACCAATGGTTTCTTTGCTATGAGCAAGAAAGACGAACTTCCCGCCAACTTCCATGTCAACTTCCTCGAGAGAATGGAGGACGTGACGGAGATCGTGCTGGCCGATGTGACCACCAAGATGACGGAGAGTGAACGTGAAAAGACCATCAAGGCTGCCGTGGAGAAACTGAAAAAGGAAAACTCCGAGAACAACCGTTACAAAGTGGTGGTGAAATCCTTCTACGAAGGCAATGAGTATTACATGTTCATCTACACCACCTATGAGGATGTACGTCTTGTGGTGGCTCCCCCGAGTGCAATCGGCAAGTTCGGTGGCGACACCGACAACTGGATGTGGCCGCGCCATACCGGTGACTTCACCTTATTCCGTATCTATACAGCTCCGGACGGCTCCCCTGCCAAATATTCCGAGGACAATGTGCCTTTCCACCCGAAGCATTTCCTGCCCATCAGCTTGAAAGGCTATCAGCCCAACGACTACACGATGATCTGGGGTTATCCTGGCACTACGGAGCGCTTCATGACCTCCTACGAGGTGCAGAACGCCATCGACATTACCGGACCGGCTATTTATGAGCCCCTAGATGTAATCCTTCCCGTTATCAGCGATGCTATGAATGCTGATCCTGCTGTCCGCTTGCAATATGCTGATGATCATGCCAGCTTGGCCAACACTTGGAAAAACCAACATGGTATGGTTTCCAGCTTGAAGGCTCTGAAAGTTGTGGAGACGAAGCAAAAACAGGAAGCCGAGCTTACCAAGTGGATTAACACCAATGAGTCCCGCAAAGAGAAGTATGCTAGCAGCCTGGGCGATATTGAGAAGGCTTGCAAGAACATCGACGGCAATGCTTTGAAGACGGTCTATGCCGCTAGCTTGAGCCTCTCCTCTTCCCCCACCTTGCTGGCCGCTTTCCGTTTGCAGAACGCAATGACGCTCGCCAAAGGAGAAAAAGCTTATAAAGATGTGAAGATCGATCAGCTGAAGAAAGGATATAAAGGCTATTGGGATGATAAGGATCCTCAAACGGAGGCCAAAATCATCATGGCCACGATGGATGCTTTCCATGGTGTTCCAGAGAGCTATCGTCCTGAGGTGACCGCGATGTTGAACAAATATTACAAAGGCAGCAGAGACAATTTCGAGAAGGCTTTGGCCAACTCCATTTTCATCTCTCCTGAGAATTTCGAGGCTTTCTTGCAGAAGCCGAGCAACAAGGTGTTGATCAACGACCCTGTGGTGCGTTATGCCAACCTGATCACGCCGGTTATCATGAAGAATCAAGGTGTGTTTGCTACCATGAATGAGGTGGATGTGCCGCGTCGTCAATTCATCGCCGCTTACAAAGAGATGAAGAAAGACACCCCGATTTATCCGGATGCCAACTCTACCATGCGTTGCACCTATGGAACGGTCAGAGACTACTATCCGGCCGACGGTGTGCATTACAACTACTATACCACCACCCAAGGCATCTTGGAAAAAGAGATCCCTGGCGATCCTGAGTTTGACGTGCCGGCAAGACTGAAACAACTTATCCTGAACAAGGACTTCGGTCAATATCTGGATAAGGATGGCTCCATGCACGTCTGCTTCCTCTCCAACAATGACATCACCGGTGGTAACTCCGGCAGCCCGATTATGAACGGCGACGGCGAGCTCCTCGGCTTGGCCTTCGACGGCAACTATGAGGCGCTGAGTAGCGATATCGTGTTCAATACGGAGTTGCAACGTTGTATCAACGTGGATGTTCGCTACGTGCTGTTTGTCATCGACAAGTTCGGTGGCGCTGGCTATTTGCTCAACGAGATGGATATCAGAAGATAATCCGCTCATCGCAGAATCCTATAAGGGTGGGGAAAGCAATTTCTCCACCCTTTTTTGTGAGAGGAAACCGTAGGTCTAAAGCGAGTGTCGTCAGCCGCGAGCAAAACCGTTTGTTTTTCACAACGATTTCACTGGGAAGTTGAAATAGGTGTCGGGGTAGGGCTCGTTGCGGAGGGTGAAATGCCACCATTCGGAAGAAACGGGTCTGAAGCCGTGGCGGACCATGGCGTTGCGCAGGATCATGCGGTTTTGGAATTGCTGCTCCGTGATGCCATCGCGGCGCAGGGAGTTCGACTGCGGGTCGAGGAGGTCGAAGGTGCCGCCCATATCCACATCCTGTCCTGTGGCCATATCAACGAGGGTGAGGTCGACGGTGGAGCCGCGCGCGTGGCCGCTGCGACTGCTTAGATAGCCTTTGTGGAAGATCATCGATTTGGGCAGGTTGGGGTAGAAGTCGGCCTTCATCAAGGTGTCGTTGAGGTCGGCAGCCCAGCGTCTGAAATGCTGTACGGCCGACATGGGCCGGTAGGCGTCGTAGATTTTCAGCCGGTAGCCCTTTTGGTTCACCTCGTCGCTGACCGCTTTGAGGGCTGCTGCCGCCTCTTTGGTGAGCAGGGCCACGGGCTCCTCGTAGCCCTCAATACGGGTTCCCACAAAGTTGTAAGAACTGTAATAACGAATCTCTTGAAGGATCTCTGGAGCCACCTCCGAGAGCATGACAAAGCCTTCGCTTCCATCGGAACAGAGCGATGTCTTTCCTGTTGTGCTGTCGGATGATGTTGGCTGGAGGCTGTCACCGGCCATCATATTCGGAAGGGAGTCCGCTGGGCAAACGACCTCTTTGGAAGCCCGAGAATTTAACTTCTTCCAAGCTGTCCCACCTCCAAGTATGCCCAGAATAACCACCAACAGAACAACCCAGATAGCGACCATCAAGCCAATCCATATTTTCTTCTTCATATTCGCTTCAAAAACAAGCAGCAAAAATAGCGGTTTTTTTTGAACAATTTTTCAATCTTTTTTTTACCTTTGCGCTTTCTTAATTTATAACCTTAAATTTTCAAATTATGGATTTAACGAATATTATCAAAATGCTCACAGGTAACAACCTGATTGGGGAAATCAGCAAGAAGTTCAACATTGATTCCAGCAAGATCATTGCGGTCATCAAGGCTGCCATTCCGAAGTTCCTCAGCGCTATGCAGAAGAATGCTTCTACGGCTGCCGGTGCCTCTGCCTTGTCTCAGGCTCTCAACAACCATGCAGGCCAGGCCCTCGGCTTAAACATTGAAGATGGTATGAAGATCTTGGGTAAAGTCTTTGGTGGCAATTTGTCCTCTGTTATCTCAGGCCTTTCCTCTCAGACGAGCACTACGAACGACCAGGTATCCAACATCTTGGCTTCCATCGCCCCCAACTTGTTGTCTATCCTTGGCAAGAACCATGGCTCTGCTGGCAGCAATATCGGCAATGTGCTGGGCTCTTTGCTCGGTGGTGGCAGCGGTTCTTCTTCCGCTTCCGGAGCCGGCAAGATCCTCGGTGGTCTATTTGGAAAGCTGATTAAGAAATAATTCTTTGATCAGAGTTTGGCAAGACATGAGGCAGTTGCTCTTTCTGTTCGGATTGTGTGGTTGTCTTGTTCAATTGAATGCACAGGTCACGGTTTTCTTCTCAAAGCCTGGCGGCTTTTATGCGGAGAACGACACCTTGTCCATCCGGGTTGAAGGCGATGAGCGCCAAACTTGTCAGATACGTTACACTCTCAACGGTAGTCTTCCTACCGTTGGGAGTTTTTTGTATGAGCACCCTTTGCCGTTAGATCAGCGGCTCTATTCTCGCTCCTGCATCTACAAGATTCCGAATACCATAGAAGAATACCGTACACCCCTGCCGGAGGATGTGGAGCGGATTGTGGTCGTCCGGGCGGCGGCTTTTGACCAACAGGGTCGACGCTGTTCCAGTGTTGCCACCGCATCTTACGTGCTGCCTTTCTCGTCGGGCAGGACTATAGCTTTGCCTATTGTCTCCTTGTGCGTGGATTCCATGGATTTATTTGACCATAAACAGGGTGTCTTCATACCGGGTGACTCTTACGATCCGGCCAGGCCCTATGTGACCGGTAATTATTACTTCTCCGGTCAGGCCCATGAAAAGGAGGGATATGTGGAGTTTATTGAGGGACATGAGATAGAGGCGCAGGAGTGTGGCGTGAGAACCCACGGTGATATTGGGCGGCGTTATGCGCAGAAAGGTCTTTCGTTACATGCCCGCAAGAAGTATGGGAAGAAAAAATTCTCGGCTTTTTTTGACGATCCGGACCTTCGCTGTAAGCATCTAGTGTTAAGGCCTTTTGCGTGTGCATGGACCCCAGCGGGCTTCCAAGATCATTGGTGCCAGCAGCTGGCGAAATCCTTCAGCTCTTTTTCCTCGCTGGCCTCCCGCCCAGTTGTCCTGTTCCTCAATGGTGAGTATTGGGGAATCTACTTTTTGGAAGAAAAGCCTGACGAGCACTTCGTGCAGGACCATTTTGGCATAGACGACAAGCAGGTCAGGCTCGTACGCGACTGGGCCGGTCATAATAAGAATCTCGATTTTGACAGTGCCTTTGTGGCGCTGATGGACTGGCTTCAGCATGCCAATTTGGCAGATGACCGCCAATATCAGCAGTTGTGTCGTTGGGTGGATGTTCCCTCTTTTACCGATTATGTGCTATTTGAGACCTATATTGGCAACCGTGACTGGCCATCCAACAATATGCGTTGTTGGTCGGCTCTAGGTTCTCCGTGGCGTTTTGTTTTTTTTGATGGCGATGCAGTGCGCAATGGTGAATATGAGGCCGTGGCTCAGGCCTTGTATAGTGGCGATAGTTTGACATGGCCCACCTCTGCTGAAGCTACGTTGCTGTTGCGTCGGCTCTTGGATAACCATGCTTATCGTGTTTACCTTGTGAACCGTATGCGGGAGATGGCCAAGGAACTTGCTTTTACCCGCCATTCCTCTCTGCGCCGTCAGTTTGACCGGATGGTTGTCACCCTAAAGCCCGAGATTGCCAGTCAGTGTGCCCGCTTTGGCTTTCCCAAGAGTGATCGAAGGTGGCAGCATGCCGTGAAGCATCAGAAGAAGTTTTGGAAGCATCGAAGCCGTACCTTTCAAAAAGAGTGGATAAAGGCCATCAATAAGCGTTATGGGGAACATTTCCCAGCGCGTCGCTTCCCATGGATCATAGTCATCCCCTTAGCTCTTTTAGCCATCATGGCGGGAGTGGCCATTCCAAGATTGCGTTGCGCAAGACGTGCTGCGTAGCTTTCGTCATTTTTTCTTATTTTTGCGCCATTATTGTATAAAAACACCAAACACATGAAGATCATCGGTATTACAGGCACCTTGGGTGCGGGGAAAGGCACGTTGGTTGACTATCTGATGGAACATTACGGATACCAGCACTACTCGGTGCGGGGCTATCTGATTGAAGAGGCTGAGCGGCGGGGCTTGCCCCTCAACCGCGACACCTTCGTGGTGGTGGCCAACGACTTGCGCGCCACCCATAGTCCCTCCTTTATCACGGACGAGCTCTACAAGCAGGCCGAGGCCGCAGGCACGGACGCTATCATCGAGAGCGTGCGCACCCCGGGCGAGGTTCTCTCCCTCCGTCAGAACGAGCACTTCCTCCTCTTTGCCGTCGATGCCGATCCGAAGATCCGCTATGAGCGCATTGTGCTGCGTGGCTCCGAGACAGACCACGTCTCCTTTGAGACCTTCCTTGAGAACGAACAACGCGAGATGGACTCCACCGACCCCAACCACCAGAACATCGGACGATGCATGGAGATGGCCGACAAGGTCTTCCTGAACAACGGAGACTTTGAAGACCTGTACCGACAGGTGGAAGAATACTTTAAAGAGTTAGGAGTTGAGAGTTAGAAGTTACAAGTATTCCTTGAGCAGCCCCGTCAGGGGTAAGAGCCCGGTAGAATATCAGTTGTCAGTTTAACATTCCTTCTTCGTCACATAGAAGGTAAACTGCTCATCCATCCTTTTTTTGAAGCGGTAGAGCACCACAAAGTAGAGGAAGGTGCAGACCAGGCTTACCAGCACGGGGATCCACTCCTTGTCGGTGAGCAGGAAGGTGAGCAGAAAGGAGGCGAGGAGCACCACAAAGGGCATCAGGTAGCCTAGCACCACTGCTTTGCGTCCTGCCGACGACTGAAGGTTCAGCGTCACCACCTCTCCAATCGTAAAAGTTTGGTTATAGGGATTCTGAGCTTCTATCAGTTCCTGTTTTCGTTCAGAGGGCATACAGATGCTCTTGGCGCGGCACTGACCGCAGGCGGAGCTGATGGTGATCTCCACCCACAGATGTCCGTCTTCTATCTTTCTAACGATGCCGTCACGGCAGATGGGTTGTGTTTCCATAATCTATTCAAAGAGGTTTCTGAACATCTCCTCCACGCGGGCGATGGGGATCAGTCGGAGGTTGTAGTCTTTGGGGTTGATCCCCTTCATATTATATTTGGAGACAAACATGCGGGTAAATCCGAGTTTGTCGGCTTCAGCGATTCTTTGGGTGATGCGTGACACGGGGCGCACCTCCCCGTTTAGGCCCATCTCGCCGGAGAAGCAGGTCTTGGCGTCGATGGCGATGTCGGTGGCGGAGGAGAGGATGGCAGCAACCACGGAGAGGTTGATGGCTGGGTCCTCCACGCGCAGGCCGCCCGCGATGTTGAGGAACACATCCTTGGCGCCCAATTTGAAGTTGCATCGTTTCTCCAGGACGGCCAGCAGCATGTTCATCCGGCGGATGTCGTAGCCGGTGGCGGAGCGTTGGGGCATGCCATAGACGGCGGTGCTGACCAGCGCCTGCACCTCGATGAGCATCGGGCGGTTGCCCTCCAGGATGGTGGCCACGGCCACGCCGCTATAGTCCTCGTCATGCTGCGACAACAATATCTCCGACGGGTTGTGGATCTCGAGAAGGCCGTTCTGCGTCATCTCGAAGATACCCATCTCGGAGGTGGAGCCGAAACGGTTCTTGATGCAGCGCACCATGCGATAACCATAGTGCTGGTCGCCCTCGAACTGCAGCACGGTATCCACGATATGTTCGAGGATCTTGGGGCCCGCGAGGCTGCCCTCCTTGGTGATATGGCCGATGAGGAAGACGGGGATGCCGGTGGTTTTGGCAAGATGCTGGAATTCGGCGGCGCACTCCTTGAGCTGGGAGATAGAAGCCGCGGCGGAGTCTATGAGGGAGCTCTGCAGCGTCTGGATGGAATCCACGATGATGAGGTCGGTTTTCTCCACCTCCACATGCTTGAAGATCTGCTGGGTGTTGGTCTCGGTCAGCACATAGCAGTGGGGAGCCTTCACGTCGGAGAGGCGGGCGGCGCGCATCTTGAGTTGCGTCTCGCTCTCCTCACCGGAGATGTAGAGCACCTTGCAGTCGCGCATGCGCAGGGCCATCTGAAGCAGGAGGGTGGACTTGCCGATGCCCGGCTCACCGCCCAGCAGGATGATAGAGCCTGGCACGATGCCCCCGCCCAGCACGTTGTCAAATTCCGTGAAGCCGGTGGAGATGCGGGGCAGCTGGGTGAGGGAGATCTCGTCGATGGGCTTGGGTGTGCTCTGGAAGACCTCCGCCGTGGAGCGTCCTTTGGGGGCGGGCGTCTCACGCACGATCACCTCCTCCTCGAAGGTGTTCCACTCGCCGCAGGAGGGGCAGCGGCCCAGCCACTGTGCCGACTGCGCTCCGCAATTCTTGCAATAATATAGGGTTTTGTTTTTTGCCATCTGGAAAAATTATGGACGGCAAAGATAGAAAAATCCCCTTTGCCATGAAAACCCCTTTCTTTTTTTTGTATTTTTGCAGTTTCTTTTAAAAAACAATATCCGATACTATGTATAGAACTCATACCTGCGGTGAACTGAACGCCGCCAACATCCAGCAGACTGTCACTTTGTGCGGCTGGATCCAGAAAATCCGCCACCTGGGCGGCATGATTTTCATTGACTTGAGAGACCGCTATGGCATCACCCAATTAGCCTTCAACCATGAGACCCGCCCGGAACTCTGCGCCCAGGCCGAAGAGATGGGTCGCGAGTGGGTCATCCAAGTGACCGGCCAGGTCATCGAACGCTACAGCAAGAACAAGAACATCCCCACCGGTGATATCGAGATCGATGTGGAGGCCCTGAAGGTGCTCAACAAATCACTGGTGCCCCCGTTCACCATCGAGGATGTCTCTGATGGTGGTGATGAGCTGCGCATGAAATACCGATACTTGGACATCCGCCGCCGTCCCGTGAAGGAGAACCTCATCTTCCGCCACAAGCTGGGCTTGGAGATCCGCAAGTATCTGAGCGAGCAAGGCTTCTTGGAGATTGAGACCCCCTTCCTCGTCAACAGCACCCCCGAAGGCGCGCGCGACTTCCTCGTGCCCTCCCGCATGAACCCGGGCGAGTTCTACGCTCTCCCGCAGTCGCCCCAGACCCTCAAACAGCTCCTGATGATCTCCGGCATGGACCGCTACTTCCAGATTGTGCGCTGCTTCCGCGATGAGGACCTCCGCGCCGACCGCCAGCCCGAGTTCACCCAGATAGACTGTGAGATGTCGTTCATCGAGCAGGAGGACATCCTGCAGATGTTCGAAGGATTGGTGAAAGACATCTTCAAAAAATTCAAGAATATCGACATTGAGCCCATTGAGCGCATCACCTGGGCCGATGCCATGAAATACTATGGTTCCGACAAGCCCGACGCCCGCTTCGGCATGCGCTTCGTGGAACTCAACGACCTGCTGCAGCACAAAGACTTCAAGGTCTTCAACGAGGCCGAGCTCGTCGCCGGCATCAAAGTGGACGGCTGTGGCAACTACTCCCGCAAGCAACTCGACGGCTTGGTCGAGTTCGTCAAGAGCCCGCAGGTGGGCGCCGGCGGACTGGTCTATATCCTCTGCAATGCCGACGGCACGTTCAAGTCCTCTGTGGACAAGTTCTACGATCAAGCTGACTTGAAGGCAGTGGCCGAGCGCTGCGAGGCCAAGGCTGGAGACCTGATCCTGATCATGTCGGGCAAGGCCATGAAGACCCGCAAGCAGTTAGGCACCCTCCGTCTGGAGATGGGCGACCGTCTTGGATTGCGCAAGGCTGGCGAGTACAAGCTCCTCTGGGTCATCGACTTCCCCTTGTTGGAGTGGGATGAGGAGACACAGCGTTTCTACGCCATGCACCACCCGTTCACGGCACCCAAGCCGGAGCATGAAAGCATGTTGGAGAGCGACCCCGGCGCTGTCAACGCCAACGCTTACGACCTCGTCATCAACGGTTCCGAAATCGGCGGCGGCTCCATCCGTATTCACGACCAGGAGCTGCAGAAACGGATGTTCAAGGCCCTCAACTTCACCGAAGAGCAGGCTCAGGCTCAGTTTGGCTTCCTGATGAATGCCTTCCAGTATGGCGCACCCCCGCACGGTGGCATCGCTTTCGGTTTTGACCGTTTGTGTGCTGTGCTGTCCGACTGCGACTCCATCCGCGACTTCATCGCCTTCCCGAAGAACAATGCCGGTCGCGACACCATGCTGCCCGCCCCGACCCCCATCGATCCCAAGCAGCTGGAAGAACTTTATATCGACATAAAACCTATCCCGAATGGAAAATAAAGAACAATACAACGCATTCAGTCTAATACAGTTCCTATGGCGCTGGAAATGGTGGCTTGTGGCCATCTGCCTCGCCACGATGATCATCTCCCTGGGATGCTCCATGCTGATCAAACCTCGGTTTAAGTCCACCGCCACCATCTACGCTCCGCGTACCAACTCGACAGCGAAGATCCTGCTCAACGAGGAGAACTACAACGAGCGCTTGGACATGAAGGCCTATGCCATCGAGGAGGAGACCGAGCAGATGATGCAGCTGCTGAATGCCCAGGAGATCAAAGACTCGCTCATTTCCAAATATGATTTGGCCACCTATTACGACATCAACACGAGCAGCAAAGGCTGGAAGACCAAGCTGAACAAGGTGTTGACCAACAACATCACCATCAAGCGCACAGAATATGGGGCTATCACCATTGCCGTGTCGGATGAGGATCCCCAGATGGCCTGCAATATGACGCAAGACATTCTTCGTTTGCTTGATACGGTCAAGAACCGTGCCGAGCATGAGCGTGCTGCCGCCTCCTACTATGCTTTGGTGGACCAATTGGACTCCATCGATCGTGAGATCGCCCGCGTGGACGACACCATCAAGCTCTGCATGGAACATGGCGTCTATGACGTGGAGAAGCAGTCGGAACGCATGATGCAACAGTATGCGATTGCCGTCGCGGGTGGAAACACCGCCGCCATCAACCGCATCAAGGAGGAGATGAAGAACATGGCCGAATGGGGCCCGAAACTCGATGCCGCCCAGAACCTGCAGTATTTCTTCATCCAGTATCAATCCCTCTGCAAACAGAAGATGATGGATGCCAAACTCGACATGTCGAACCGTATCCCTGTCAAGTTCGTGGTGGACAACCCCGCGCCGGCCGACAAGAAATACTATCCCAAAAAGTCGATCATCATGATCGTCTCCACCTTCTGTGTTCTCCTCTTATCCATCCTCGCATTATTAATCTTCGAAAGAATTAATGAGCCGACTGACAGAAAGGTTGAAACAGTGGGTCAGTAGGCTCACCCTACAGCACTACGTGTTCATCGGGGTCGGCGTGTTGGTGCTCCTGGTGAATGGCTTTGCCGTCATGAAGGAGTTGCCGGTCATCCCTTTGATTACGGCTGCGGCCTTCTTGGTTTATGTGGTCATCTTCCGTTTGGACTTGGCCATGTACCTGATGGCTTTTAGCACCCCTTTCTCTATCATTTTCAGTCACAAAGAGATACATCTGGGGCTCTCGTTGCCGGCGGAGGCTTTCATGATTGCCATCTCTTTGATGTTTTTGTTCCGCATCCTTTATGATTTGCGCCTGGACCGGCGGTTGCTCACGCATCCTATATCCATCGCGTTATATGTATATCTGCTGTGGATGTTGCTGACTTGCATCACCTCGGAGTTGCCGGTGGTGTCGTTCAAGTTCTGGGCTTCCAAGTTGTGGTTTACCACCTCTTGTTACTGGATGCTGATGGTGTTGGCGCAGGGCGACCATGCCAAGGCGATCCGCTTCTTCAACTGCTATGCGGCGGCCTTGGCCATCGTGGTGCTCATCACCACCATCAAGCATGCGGGAAGTGGTTTTGACAAGCATTATGCCCACTGGGTGATGAGTCCATTCTACAACGATCATACGGCGTATGGTGCCGTGTTGGCCTTCTTCTTGCCCATCACGGCATGTTGCTTTTTTCTGCCAGGCAACAATCTTTTCCGGCGGATTTTCTACGCCTCCCTCACGGCTCTTTTTACGTTGGCCTTATATCTCTCCTTCAGTCGCGCTGCCTGGATCAGCCTCGTCATCGCCATCGGCGTATGGGTTATCCTGAAGTTGCGCATCAAGTTCTCATGGGTGGTGGTCGGCGGACTGATCATCGGCGGTTTCTTGTATTTCTATGCTGATGACATCCTCTATAAGATGAGCCGTAACAGCCAGGACTCCTCTACCTCATTTGTGGAGCATATCCAGTCTATGTCCAACATCTCCACCGACGCCTCTAATGTGGAGCGACTGAACCGGTGGAACTCGGCCTTCTCCATGATCAGGGAGCGGCCCGTGTTGGGGTGGGGGCCAGGCACCTACCAGTTTGAGTATGCCCCCTATCAGAAGAGTAAGTACAAGACCATTATCTCCACCAATTTCGGTGACGGTGGCAATGCGCATAGCGAATATATCGGTCCCTGCGCCGAGACCGGCATCCCTGGTGCCCTGACGGTCGTGGTGATGTTTATCATTGTCCTTTACACCGGTCTGCGCACCTACAACCATACCCATGACCCCTATGACCGGCTCTTGGCCCTGATGATGACCTTGGCCTTGGTCACCTATTTTGTGCACGGTGGCCTGAATAACTTCCTCGATACCGACAAGCTGTCGTTGCCCTTCTGGGGCGCCTTTGCCGTCATCACCATGACGAATTTGAGGATGAAGGAACCTCAGCAGACTAAGGACGTAGGTAAATGATTTCCACGTATTTCTGATATTTCCGCATCTTAAAAACTGGTTGCGAAAAAGAGCGGAATCTGCGGAAGAAATGCGGAAACTCAAGGATACAATAAGCCATAATATTCCCGCGTATTTCGCTATTTCCGTTTATTTCCGCATCAAAGAGATTATTGTTGCACAAAAGTGCTGAAAAATGTGTATTTTTGCAACCTTTAAAAAATTGACATCAATAATGGAATTAGCAACAAAGTACAATCCCCAGGAAGTAGAAGACAAATGGTATCAATATTGGATGGAGCACAAGTTCTTTCATTCGGAGCCTGACGGCCGTCCGGCTTACACCATTGTGATTCCGCCGCCCAATGTGACGGGCATTTTGCACATGGGGCACATGCTGAACAACACCATCCAGGACATCCTGATTCGTCGCGCCCGCAAGATGGGTTTCAACGCTGTTTGGGTGCCGGGTACCGACCATGCCTCCATCGCTACGGAAGCCAAGGTGGTCAACATGTTGAAAGAGAAGGGTATTGACAAGAAAGACCTCACCCGCGAGGAGTTCCTGAAGTATGCATGGGAGTGGAAGGAGAAACATGGCGGCATCATCCTCAAGCAACTCCGCAAGCTGGGTGCCTCCTGCGACTGGGACCGCACCAAGTTCACCATGGACGAGGAGCTTTCGGAAGCCGTTATTGATGTGTTTGTCGATTTGTACAACAAAGGCCTCATCTACCGTGGCGTGCGGATGGTCAACTGGGACCCCAAGGCACTGACGGCCGTCTCTGACGAGGAGGTCATCTATAAAGAATTGCAGTCCAAGCTCTACTACGTACGCTATCAGATTGAGGGTGAGCCTGGCGAGTATATCACCATTGCCACCACGCGTCCGGAGACCATCCTGGGCGATACGGCCATCTGTATGCACCCTGAAGATGAGCGTTATGCGAAATACAAGGGCAAGCGGGCCATCGTGCCGCTCGTCAACCGTTCCATCCCCTTGATTTATGATGAGTATGTGGAGCGCGAGTTCGGTACGGGTGCCCTCAAGATCACGCCTGCCCACGACATCAACGACTATAACCTCGGCATCAAGCACCATTTGGAGACTATCAACATCTTCAATGACAACGGTACGCTCAGCGAGGCGGCTCAATTTCTGGTCGGTATGGACCGTTTCGAGGCCCGCAAGGCGATCATCCCGTTGCTGGAAGAGGCCGGCAGCCTCGTGAAGATCGAGGACTACACCAACAAGGTGGGCTTTTCAGAGCGTACCAACGAGGTGATAGAGCCCAAGTTGTCCCTGCAGTGGTTCTGCAAGATGGATAGTCTGGCCAAACCCGCCTTGGAGGCTGTCATGAAAGACGACATCCGCTTCTATCCAGACAAGTTCAAGAACACCTACTCTCACTGGATGGAGAATGTGAAGGACTGGTGTATCAGCCGTCAGCTCTGGTGGGGACACCGCATCCCGGCCTGGCATCTGCCCAACCATGAGTTTGTGGTGGCGCACAATGCCGAAGAGGCTTTGCAGATCGCCCAAGAGAAGTATCCGGACCTCAACCTGACTGCTGCTGATCTGAAGCAAGACGAGGACGTGATGGACACCTGGTTCAGCTCATGGCTCTGGCCTTTGTCGGTCTTCGACGGCATCCGCCATCCCGACAATCCCGAGATCAACTACTACTATCCGACCTCCGCGTTGATCACTGCCCCCGACATCATCTTCTTCTGGGTGGCGCGTATGATCATGGCCGGTTTTGAGTGGCGCGGCACCATCCCGTTCAAGGATGTCTATTTCACGGGCACTGTGCGCGACAAGCTGCATCGCAAGATGTCGAAGCAGCTGGGCAACTCCCCCGACCCCATCCTGCTGATGGAACAATATGGCGCCGATGGCGTCCGCTTCGGCATGATGCTCAGCTCGCCCGCCGGCAACGACCTTCTCTTCGATGAGTCGTTGTGCGAGCAGGGACGTAACTTCAGCAACAAGCTGTGGAACGCCTTCCGTCTCGTCAAAGGGTGGACCATCGATCCGACGCTCTCGCAGCCTTTGCACTCCGCCACCGCTGTCCTCTGGATGCGCGAACGTATCCAGGAGGTGCTCGTCAAGGTGGAAGAATCTTTCGAAGACTACCGCCTCTCCGAAGCATTGATGGCCATCTACAAGCTGATTTGGGACGACTTCTGTTCTTGCTTCCTCGAGGTGGTCAAGGCTGCCTACTTGCAACCTGTTGACCAGAAGACCTACGATGAGATCATCAACCTCTTTGAGACGCTGATGGAGATCTTGCATCCTTTCATGCCCTTCATCACCGAAGAACTGTGGCATGAGCTCCGCGAGCGTCCCGCCGATGCCAGCATCATGGTCACCCCGATGCCTAAGGCGACGGGTGCCGTCAACCAGCAGCTGTTGGACGACTTTGCCAATGCCCGCGAGGTCATCGAGCAGGTGCGCCGTATTCGCTCTGAAAAGAACATCGCCAACAAACAGGCTCTCACATTGCATGTTCTTAGCGCCAAGGCTGCCGACGAAGGTCTGGATGCCGTCGTCCGCAAGCTGGCCAATGTGGAACAAATCTGCCATGTGGCTCCGGATGCAGAGGTGAATGGCGCCTCCTTCATCCTCCAGAATGTCAAATATGCGGTTCCGCTTACCGGACTGGTGGATGCAGCTGAAGAGATCAAGAAGCTGGAGGCCGACTTGAAGTACGCGGAAGGCTTCCTGCAAGGGGTGATGAAAAAACTCTCGAACGAGAACTTCGTCAACAATGCCCCGCAGAAGGTGGTCGATATGGAGCGTAAAAAACAGGCTGATGCGGAAGAGAAGATCCGTTTGATCAAAGAGCAACTCTCCAAACTTCAATAAGATATGAAAGCTGCCTTCCGATATCTGCTCATCATGGCAATATGTTTGGTGCCTATTACGTTTATGCCTTATATTCCTGAACGTTTTCCCATCGTCATCGGCATTGTGCTGGCTGTGACCATCGCCTATTGGGGCAGCTATGCCTATATCGAGAAGAAAAGGAAACAGCAGGATCAGGACCGCTAGTCCGGCCAACACGCTGAATGAGAAAGATACTCTGTTATATCATCCTGACGACTCTCCTGCTGGTGGGTCATGCCCAGAAAAATGCCTCTGCGTTCAGATTCTGGGAGGACTCCCTGATTTCTTTGCGTGATCAGGTGATGCAGGAGCCGGATGAGACGACAAGGCTCTCCCTGAACGAGGATTTCATGTCGCTGCTCGAAGAGGTGTTGCAGATGCCCAACTCTTTCCAATATGGCTGGGACTCCATCCACAACTTCGCGGTGCTGGCTTCTCCGGACAATCTCTTCAAGATCTTCACCTGGTACATCGTGAAAGCCAACCAGACGGTGGAGAACTTCGGCTTCATACAGGTCTATAACGAAGCCCGTAAAAAGTATATCCTCTTTCCGTTGTACGACAAACGGGCGGTCATTGACTTTCCCAAGTCGCTCATCGGCAACCACAACAAATGGTATGGGGCGGTGTATTACAAGATGATCCCCATCAAGGAGAAGAATGCCACCTACTATACACTGTTGGGTTGGAATGGCAACAACCTGTTCACCAACCAGAAGATCATTGAGATTTTGCACTTCAACAAGGACATGACGCCGGTTTTCGGGGCGCGTGTCTTCAAGGGTTATCCCGAGCGCGTCACTCGTGTCATCCTGGAGTATTCCAAGAATGCCTCCCTGCATCTCAACTACGAAGAGCAGCAGTACATGGTCAGCACGGGTAAGTTCAACCCCAAGACGCAGCAGACGGAGTATAAGCTCATCAACAGTCCGATGATCATCTACGATGAATTGATACCCATGGAAGAGGGTATGGAAGGACTTGCGGCCTACATGGTGCCCGAGTCCAGTCTGAGCCAGGGTTTTCTGGAGCAGGATGGCCAGTGGCACTACATGAAGCGTGTGCGTGGCACCAATCCGGACAAGCCCAAGCCCAGCTACCAGTATAAGCCGAGGGAGATTTATAATCCTTGACACTTTGGCCGTTGGCTATTAGCCATTAGCCGTTAACTGAAAACTGACAACTGAAAACTGACAACTGATATGAACACATCTCTTTATCCCTTTCTGTTTGAGCCCATCTTCAAGGAGAAGATCTGGGGCGGACGTCGTTTTGCCACCGTCTTGGGCAAAGAAATCGGAGACATGGACCATTGCGGCGAGAGCTGGGAGCTTTCCGGCCTTATCGGCGATGAGTCGGTTGTAGCCAATGGCTTTCTGGCTGAAAACAACCTGAATGAGTTGATGGAGATTTACCTTACCGAGATAGTAGGGGAGAAAAACTACGAGAAGTACGGGTTGGGATTCCCGTTGCTTATCAAGTTTATCGATGCGCAGGACGACTTGTCGGTGCAGGTGCATCCTGACGATGAGTTGGCGCAGCGCAAATATGGTCAGAATGGTAAAACGGAGATGTGGTATGTGGTGGATGCCGAGGAGGGGGCGGGCTTGTATGTGGGCTTCAAGGAGGCCGTCACCCCGCAGCAGTACGCGAAGGCGGTGGCGGAGGGCACGCTCGCCGCGCTGATGCGCTTCTATCCCGTCAAGCCCGGGGATACCTTCATGATCCCGGCGGGCACGGTCCATGCTATCGGCAAAGGCGTGCTCGTGGCCGAGATCCAGCAGCCTTCTGACGTGACTTTCCGCATTTACGACTGGGACCGTCTGGATGACGAGGGCAACCCGCGCGAGCTGCATACTGAGGAGGCCTTGGAGGCCATCCATTTTGAAGAGAACACGGCTGATTTCCAGGTCCATTACACCCCGAAGCTGAACCGGACGGTGGAGTTGGTGCGTTCCCCCTACTTCAACACCAGTGTGCTGGTTTGTGACCAGCCCATCCAGAAACGCTATGGCGAGTTGGATTCCTTCATCATCTACATGTGCCTGGATGGCGATTTGGACTTGGTGTACGGCGGCGGGCGCACGCGATTGAAGACTGGCGACGTGACCTTGGTGCCCGCCGCCATCGACATGCTCACCTTGGAGCCGGCCCGTACTTCCACCCTGTTGGAAATCCACTGTTGATGGAGTTCCGATTCCAACACTTCACCTTGGCCCATGACCGTAGCACGATGAAGATCGGCACGGATGCGGTGCTGCTGGCCACCCTGACCGACATCGGGCAGGCGCGTTCCCTGCTGGATATTGGCACAGGCTGCGGGGTGGTGGCCTTCTGTATGGCCCAGCGGATGCAGGCGTGGGGCGACCAAGCCCGCATCTTTGGCGTGGACCCCGACGAGCCCTCTATCCTGGAGGCACGGGCCAATGCTGCCGCCTTCCGGTTGCTGCCCGAGTCCTGCTTTCATTTTGAGTACACTACCATCCAGACCTTTGCCCAACGAGATGAGATGTCCAAATTCGACCTCATCGTCTCCAATCCACCGTTTTACAACCAAGACCTCAAGCCCTCGCGGGAAGATCGGCTCAAGAGCCGTCACCGCGATGGACAGCTCCCCTTTGAAGCGTTGGTGGACAGTGTCGTGCGTCTTCTGGCTTCCGATGGGAAGTTCTCCATCATCCTGCCTCCGGTGGAAAGCGATGAGTTTCAGCGTGTTGCGTCTGGGAAACTCTACTGCCACAAAACCATCGCTGTGCGCCCTACCGCCCACAAACCCGCCTATCGTCATGTGCGGGAGTATAGTCTTTCACCCATCAGGATGGAAGAACCCTCCTTGTTGATCATCCGGGATGAAAAGGGGCAATATACTTCCGACTATCTGACACTGACTCGCGATTTTTTACGCCTGTAATCACTTCGAGCACAGCTGCCATATAAGTGACAACCCTCTCCAGAGTTATAAAAACAATTATATTTTCCAACTTTTTGTTTATTATTTACTATATGAACGTTGACATTGAACTTTGACTATGAATATTGAACTACGGAGATACCCCTTCATTTCTTAGTTTCTTAGTCTTTCATCGGGTTCATCACCCCATAGGGCACGACACGAACGAGCCCCCAACAATTCAACATTTTTATTATCTTTGCGCTTTCATTCGAAATTCTAATTTCTAAAAAAGTAAAATATGAAAAAAGCATTCCTTTTGACTTGGCTGTGTGGTTTGCTCTGTATCGGCACCACGATGGCTTGTACCAACTTTATCATCACCAAGGGGGCTAGCAAGGATGGCTCCTGCATGCTGACCTATTCGGCTGACTCTCATCAGCTCTATGGTGAACTGTATTATCGTCCTGCCGCTGATCATCCCGTGGGCTCCATGATGAATGTCATCGAGTGGGATTCAGGCAAGCTGCTCGGTCAGATCCCGCAGGTGCCGCACACCTATTCTGTGGTAGGCAACATGAACGAATTCCAGTTGGCTATTGGAGAGACCACCTATGGCGGTATCAAGCAGCTGGAGGAGGGACATGGTCTGCTCGACTATGGTTCTCTGATCTACATCACGCTGCAGCGTGCACGCAATGCCCGTGAGGCTATCAAGGTGATGGTGGAGTTGATTGCCCAATATGGCTATGCCAGCGAGGGTGAGTCCTTCTCCTTCGTGGATCCCAACGAGGCTTGGGTCATGGACCTGATCGGCAAGGGAGAGACCCTCTATGATGCCAAAGGTAAGGTGGCCAAAGAGTGGAGCACCGGCGCCGTGTGGGTGGCCCGTCGCATCCCTGATGGCTATATCTGCGGACATGCCAACCAGTCTCGTATCAGCACGTTCCCCATGCGTGATGGCAAGACCTCCATCACCAGCAAGGAGCTGAGCAAGATCTTCCTTCCCACCGTGGAGACTGTCTACTCTGCCGAGATTGTGGACTTTGCCAAGTTGGCCGGCCTCTATCCCAAGGATGGCAAACCCGCCGACTTCAGCTTCTGTGATGCGTTCAACCCCATCGACTTCAGCGGTGCCCGCTTCTGTGACGCTCGCGTCTGGATGGGCTTCTACCGCTGCAACCCGGGTCAGATGGCCCAATATGAAGACTATGCTCGTGGCGACAACCTCAGCCACCGCATGCCCCTCTGGATCAAACCAGCCAACAAGAACCAGATCGATGTGCGCTTTGTGATGAACTTGATGCGCGACCACTATGAGGGCTCCTCCATGGACATGACCAAAGACCTTGGTGCCGGCCCCTACGCCTGCCCTTACCGCTGGAGACCTATGACGTGGTCCTATAACGGGAAAGACTATATCCACGAGCGCGCTACAGCAACCCAACAGACTGGCTTCACCTTCGTGGCACAATGCCGTAACTGGCTCCCCGACATGGTGGGCGGTATCTTCTGGTTTGGCGTGGACGACTGCGCCAGCTCCTGCTTCGTGCCCATGTTCTGCGGCATCAACAAAATACCGATGCAATACGCTGAAGGCAATGGCTCCATGTTCGAGTATTCCCCTACCGCCGCCTTCTGGACCTTTACCAAAGTCAGCAACTATGCCTATACCCGCTATAGCGATATGATCAAGCATATCAATGAGAAACAGGACTATTGGGAGAACCATTTCATCAAAGAGACCAACGAACTTTCCAACAAGCTGGCCGATCTTTGTAAGTCTGATCCTGAGAAGGCCCGCATCCAACTCAACCAGTACTCCGCTCAGGCTGCCTCCAATGTGGTCAACGAGTGGAACCATCTGTTTGAATACCTGCTGGTGAAATATCACGATGGTAACGTCAAGAAAGAGGAGAACGGCAAATTCCTGACCAACGGAACCGCCAACCCGCAGGTTGTATTTCCTGACCAGCCGGAATATCCGCAGAAGTGGTACAAGATGATTGTCGATGATTGCGGAAACAATATCCAGGCCAAGTAAAACGGGGATTCATCAAATAATAAGAAGCGTGCTGTTCTCAGCACGCTTCTTTGATAAATGCCTTCACTATTCTCTTGGATGGCATTTTAGAGGAAATGCAAACGCCTACTCTTCTGTAGGAGTGGTGCCTTCAAACCGCATGATCTCCTTGGAACCTTCCGATAAGATCAAGATGTTTCCGTCAATGTAGAAATTGTTGATGGAAGCCTTCAAAGCCTTTAAGAAGGCTTTCTCTGTTTCCATATCTTTGCAGAGTTTCTTGGTGGCTCCGGAATACTCCATCTTCATCTTCTGCTTGTTCAGGTAATAGGTGCCCATGAATTCATTGCACCCCAGGTTGCCATGATAGCCACCCTCCTCATCAAAGATGATGAAGGGCTGGACAGGCAGCTTCTCGGGGAGGGGGGTCTGCTCAATATCCACCAGGTTCCATTGGGTGCCACAAAGAGGCATGTCGTTGGAAGTAGCTTTTTTTGAGGTTTTACAACAGGTGAAACACATAAGGCCTACACATAAAATGAAGATGATTCTTTTCATTGTTCGGATTGTTGGGTTGAATATTGTTGGTTTATCTCTTCAATCAGATTGAGTACACGGTCTTTTCCGTAGCATGTCTCAGCAGAGGTGGCTATCATCAAGGGCATCTCTTCCCATTGTTCTGAGAGCGCATTTTTCATTCGTTGCATATTGCCCTGCACCTTGCCGCCTGAGATCTTGTCGGCTTTGGTGAAGATCAGGGCAAAGGGAATCTCCCGCTCGCCGAGGCTGTTGATGAACTCCAGGTCTATCTTTTGCGGTTCCAGTCGGGAGTCGATGAGAACGAAGACAATCTGCAGGTTCTCGCGTAATTGCAGATAGTCGGAGATCATCTTCCTCCATCTGTCGCGTACTGTCTTGGAGATGGTTGCATAGCCGTATCCGGGCAGGTCCACCAGATACCAGCTCTTGTTGATAAGGAAGTGGTTAATAGTCTGTGTTTTGCCAGGCTTTGAGGAGGTCTTGGCCAGCTTTTTGTTGTTCACCAGCATGTTGATGAGGGAAGACTTGCCCACATTGGAGCGGCCAATAAAGGCATACTCCGGCATGGTTGCCGGCGGACATTTACGCCAGTCTGTGGTGCTTTGTATGTATTCAGCTTGCTTGATGATCATAATTATCTTCTTGCTAACCAGCTATTCGGATTTACATGTGCATCGTTTCTCCATAGCTCGAAATGTAATTCATAGGTGTTGGTGGCGCTGTTTTTCGCCACGGTCCCGATGGTCTGTTTGGTTGTCACTTTGTCGCCCTTCTTCACCTTGACGCCGGTGACATTTTGATATACGGAGATATATTCACCGTGGCGGATCATGACCACCTTGGAGCCCATAATGTCCAGCACGGCCGTCACTTCCCCTTGGAAGATGGCCCGGACGGGCGTGCCGGCCTCGGTCATAATGTCGATGCCATGGCTCTCTACCGTCACGGAAGGCACGTCAGGATGCGGGTAGTTGCCGTAGTCACCCACCTTGGCACCTTTGGCGACAGGCCATGGAAGGCTGCCTTTGTTGTTGATGAAGGAGTTGTTGAGGCTCTTTTCCTCAGGGGTGAGGGTGATGGTGGCGGAACTTCTGGTGGAGATGCTGGTGGTGGTGGAGGCGGAGCTGCTGCTGCTCTTACTGCTGGAGGAGGCGGAACTGGCACTTCCCGAAGAGCTCTTGCCGCTCTTGGCATTGGCCGCCGCAATCTCCGCTTTGATGGCTGCCTGGATGGCCGCATCTATCTTCTTGCGCTCCTGCTGTTTTTTCTTCAACTCCGCACTCAGCTGCTGCGATTTCTTCTTCAGGGCTTCAGCATTCTTGGTCTTCTGATTCCGGTCTTTCTCCAACTGTTTGATCTCCCTCTCTTTGCCAGACAGGACGTTCAGTTTCTGCCCTTTCAGTTGGATGATCTCCTCGTTTTTCTGCTGCAACTCATCCCGGGTGCTGTTGATCTGTGCCACCTGATCGTGCATACTTTTGGAAATCATGGCATAGTATCGGAGGCGGTGGAACATCTGCCGGAAATTGTCCGCTGCCAAAACAAAGGTGATCTTGTCCATCAGCCTGCGATGGCGATAAGCCATATAGACCATCTGCGCATAGTCGGTTTTCATATATTCCAACTTCTTCTGCAAAGTGTTGATGGTCTGCTGGTTGTCTTCTTGTTGCACCTCTATCTGCAAGATCTCGTTGTTGAGGGTGGTGATATATTTCTCCCGGTTGTTGATCTGCTGCCGTAAAACTGCCGCCTGCTGCAGGGAGGCTTGCTGGTTTTTCTCCGTCTTCTTCAACAGACTCTGCGTGTTGGCTATCTCTTTTTCCAGTTTTTGCTTCTCCTGCTTGAGCTGTGAACTGCTTTTCTTTTGCCCATAGACGGGAGAATAGGCGCATAATCCGAGGATGATGACCCACAAAAACAGCCATTTTGGAATATATCGAGCGTGATATTGCATAATACGGGAATATTAAAGTTGCAAAGATACGTTATTGCCCAATGTTTTTTTTATCTGATGAATTATTTTATAAACAGAATAACGTTAATTGACACCCGATATTTTTTATTATTTTTGCCACCTGAAAAAAAACACCGTCTTATGCTTAATGCCCGAATCTTCGTAGAAAAAAAACAAGGCTTCAATGTGGAGGCCGAGAGTCTGAAAAACACCCTGAATACTAACTTCAACTTGCATATTCGGCAGCTCCGTCTGCTGAAGGTGTATGACATCTTCCATATTGAGGAGTCGCTGTTGGAGCAGGCCAAGTCTGTCATCTTTTCCGAGCCTGTGACGGACAATGTGTATGAGTCGGTGGACTATGCCGGACATCCGTTTGTGGCCGTGGAGTTCCTGCCCGGCCAGTTTGACCAGCGTGCGGACAGCGCCATGCAGTGTCTTGCCCTATTGGATCCCAAGACCCAGGCGGTGATCAAGAGCTCCACGCTGTATATTCTGGATGCCGACCTAACAGATGTCCAGTATCAACAGATCAAGAAGTATTGTATCAACGAGGTGGAGGCCCGTGAGAAGAACATGCAGGTGTTGGAGTTGACGGAGACTCCCGAGGTGCAGGATGTGCCCGTTTATGAGGACTTCATCCAATGGTCCCGGGAGCGCCTGCAAGAGTTTCGACAGACGATGGGATTGGCCATGTCGCTGGAAGATTTGGTGTTCATCCAGACCTATTTCCGCGATGAAGAGCATCGCAACCCCACCGATACGGAGATCCGGCTGTTGGACACCTATTGGAGCGACCATTGTCGTCATACCACCTTCGAAACGGAGTTGACAAAGATCATCTTCAAGCCGTCAACCTTCCAGCAGCAGTTGCAGGACGCTTACAATCAGTACCTTGCTTTGCGCAAGGAGGTCTATGGCGACCGTGAGAAACCTCAGACGTTGATGGACATGGCCTCCATCAACGGCAAATACGAGCGCAAGGCGGGTAATCTGCCCGACATGGAGGTTTCGGAGGAGAACAATGCGTGCAGCATCTGCATCACCGTGGAGGTGGATGGCAAGAAGGAGCCATGGCTGTTGATGTACAAGAACGAGACTCACAACCATCCTACGGAGATAGAGCCTTTTGGCGGTGCTGCCACCTGTGTGGGCGGAGCCATCCGCGACCCTCTGAGTGGTCGTAGCTACGTCTATCAGGCGTTGCGCGTGACGGGTGCCGGTGACATCAACGCGCCCATCAGTGAGACTATCGAGGGCAAGTTGCCGCAGTCAGTGATCTCCAAGAGTGCCGCGGCGGGTTATTCTTCCTATGGCAACCAGATTGGTCTGGCCACCACGCACGTGCGCGAGCTCTATCATCAGAATTACCGTGCCAAGCGTCTGGAGATCGGTGCGGTGGTCGGTGCGGCCCCGCAAGACCATGTGCGCCGTGAGCGGCCGCAGCCCGGCGATGTCATCATCATGTTCGGCGGCCGCACGGGCCGTGACGGCATCGGCGGTGCCACAGGTTCTTCCAAAGAGCATAACGAGAAATCCCTCGACACCTGCGCCGCGGAGGTGCAGAAGGGTAACGCTCCCGAAGAGCGCAAAATCCAACACCTCTTCCGTCGTCCCGAGGTGACTCGTCTCATCAAGAAGTCCAACGACTTCGGCGCCGGCGGCGTCAGCGTCGCCATCGGTGAGCTGGCCGACGGCCTCATCATCGACTTGGATACGGTCAGAACCAAATACAAGGGCCTTAACGGCACCGAGGTGGCTATCAGCGAATCCCAAGAACGGATGAGCGTGGTGGTGGACAAACAAGATGTGGATCAGTTCTTCGAGTATTGCCGTCAGGAGAATCTGGAAGCCAACATTATCGCCTACGTTACCGACGACAACCGTCTCACCATGACGTGGCGCGGCAAGACCATCGTCAGTCTGAGCCGCGACTTCATCAACACCAATGGTGTGCGCCAGAAGACGGAGGCGGTGGTCAATGAGATTCCCGAGGATGTGTTGGCGGCGGAGCCTGTGAAAGGCAACACCATGCAAGAGCGTGTCATCAACTGTCTTACCAACCCCAATGTGGCCTCTCAGAAGGGCCTCATCGAGATGTTTGACGCCACCATCGGCGCCACTACCGTGCTGATGCCATTCGGTGGCAAACACCAACTCACCGAGGCGCAGGCCTCTGTACAGAAATTGCCTGTGCTGCACGGACATACCAACACCTGCTCAGTGATGGCCTTTGGCTATAACCCCTTCATCGCCTGCAAGTCGCCCTTCCATGCTTCCATCTTCGCGATCCTCGAATCGATGTCCAAGGTGGTGGCCACCGGTGCCGACTACAAGACCATCCGTTTCACCTTCCAGGAGTATTTCGAGAAGATGGCCGGTGTGCCCGAGCGCTGGGGCAAGCCCGTGGCTGCCATGCTCGGCTCTGTCTGGATGCTCAAAGCCTTTGAATTGGCATCGTTGGGTGGCAAGGACTCCATGAGTGGCACCTTTAAGGATATGCATGTGCCGCCTACCTTTGTCTCTTTCGCGATCACTCCCGCCGATGCCCGACAGATCATCTCCCCGGAATTCAAGCAGAAGGGTAATTATATCTACTTCATCCAAAACAAGATAGAAAACAGTCTTCCCAATATCGACCAGACCAAGCGCATCTTCGACTTCGTTCATCGTGAGATAAGCCAAGGCCACATCTGTTCGGCTTTCACCCTGCAGTTTGGCGGCATCATGGAAGCTCTCTGCAAGATGAGCTTCGGCAACGACCTCGGCTTCAACATCCAAACGGACCTCAACCTGTTTGACTACGGCTATGGCAGTTTCGTGGTGGAGAGCACTACTCCCCTGGATGCCGAGTATGCCATCTTGCTGGGCAAGGTGGACGAGCAGTTTGTCGTCAATGGCGAGCAGCTAGACAAGGCCGCTTGTTTGGCTGCTTGGCGAGGGCTCTATGACCGTCTCTATCCGGAGATGTGTGCCAACGAGACCCAGTCGGTGGGCGAAGAGTTCTCCTCCAAGATGGCCTCTGTCAAGACCGCTGCGAAGGAAGTCAAAGTGGCTAAGCCCAAGGTCATCCTGCCGGTCTTCCCGGGAACCAACTGCGACTACGATACGGCCAAGGCCTTTGAGGATGCCGGAGCCGAGCCGCGGATCTTTGTCTTCCGCAACCTGAACGAAAAAGAGATCAATGATTCTATTGACGAGTTGGCATCGGCCATTGAGGAATCCCATATCTTGGCGTTGTGTGGTGGCTTCAGTCTGGGAGATGAGCCCGACGGCAGTGGTAAATTCATTGCCAATGTCTTGAACCAGGCTAAGATAAAAGCTGCGGTGGAGGGCCTTTTGCAACGCAAAGGGTTGATCTTGGGTATCTGTAACGGATTCCAAGCCCTGGTGAAGTCAGGCTTGCTGCCTGACGGCAAGATAGGGGAGGTCAATGCGCAGTCGCCGACCCTCTATCGAAACAACATCAACCGTCACATTTCCCGTCTGGTGCGCACGCGTGTGGCTTCGGTCCACTCGCCGTGGCTCTCCTCTTTCCAAGTCGGGGATGTTCACACCATCGCCGTCAGCCATGGCGAAGGCAAGTTCATCGTCACCAAGGAGATGGCCCAACGTCTCTTCGAGAACGGGCAGGTCGCCTTCCAGTATTGTGATGAACATGGCAATCCAACGATGAATCCCGCCGACAATCCCAACGGCTCCTTCTATGCCATTGAGGGTATCATCTCCCCTGACGGTCTGATTCTTGGCAAGATGGGTCACAGTGAGCGCAAGGGCGAGAATCTTTTCAAGAATGTGGACGGCAACAAGGATCAGGATATCTTCCGCAATGCGGTAGAGTATTTCACGAAATAATGGAAACTCCAAACCCCAACACCGAGCAAAACGGCCTGATAGAGCTGAGAGTGGAGGATGTCTTGCCTTCTCCGCAAACCACGGATGCCTTTTCCCTCATCCTGCGGGAGCTCCGTGAAGAGCAAGACGAGCAAGGCACCCATCAGGTTCCCACAAACCGCTACATCTCCATCATTATTGGCCAAAGTGAGGCGAGAGCTATACTGGTGGAGCTGAACAAGTTGCCCACGCATCGGCCGCTCACCCACGAACTCTTCCACACGCTGTCGCTGCATACGCGCTGCGATCTGCTGATGGTCAATATCATCCATTATGAAAACGGGGTCTATTACGCAGACATGGTGTTGATCAACCACCAGAACGGCAAGACCATCCACATCGATGCCCGTCCCTCCGATGCTATCGCATTAGCCTTAAAGTTGGGGGTGATGATCCATATCCGCTCCGACATTTTCGAGGAGAATTATCAAGCAGATGACGAAAAGCCTGAGGAAGGACCCGCATTTAATGCCCCAATGGAGGTTTATGACCATGAAGGATTGCTTGAAGAAGAAAATGAATCGAGGGAAGCGGAGTTCAGTATCGAGTTGGCTGAGATGTCGAAGGAGGAGCTGCTGGAACTGTTGGATGCCGCGGTGGACAGCGAGGACTACGAACTCGCGGAGAAGATCCAGCAGGAGCTTGACAAGCGGGGGTGAGTTGTTATTGGCACTGGAAGCAGGCCGCGGCATGGTTGGTGGTCAGGAACTGGACTACCGCATAACCGTTGGCGTTTTCTCTATAGAAGTTAACTCTACCACTTTCCGTATGGGAAGAGTTGTCTATTTCGTAAAAATATTGGTACCAAATGGGATATTCCGCCCAGTCAATGTTTTGTGCTAAATACCGGTCTTGTTTGTCCCACCAAGCCGTTGCAAAATCATCGGGGTTGAGGGGATATATATGCAAAACTGAATCTGTAGGCAAAAAGCCATAAGATTCTTCGGGCATTGCCAATCTTATCAAGGCTTCATCATGGGTAGGATACATCTCTTTGAAAGGAGGTTTTTGTTGATATTCCCACAAAAGTGTGCCTGAATTCGCATTCCGGATGACAAGTTTTGTGGGGAGAACATAATCCATAATGACTTTGGCCTCCCTTGGCTGAATGATGACGGGGTCTCCAAAAATTTTCTCTTCATGGTTAATCCAACCTGAAGTGTGGTTGTTGTTGTAAGGAATGTAGTAGCATTGCACTTCGATAGGATAATCCAAAGTGTTTAGCAAAAAGGTCTCGACGGGAAAAGGAATTTCCATATACCCAAATGTATCATCTGGATATACACAGATGCATGAAATTGTCAAAAAGGCAAGCAGACATATAAATAGATGGATAAGTTTTTTCAAGATAGAGATTGTTATTAATCATAAATCTGTTGTATAACATACTCATCTGTCTCCGAAATATAGAGAGGTGAAGTGAAGTGTGTACTATCTAGTTTTACCAGGGTATAAACCGAACTGTTTTTCTGACAAGCAGTGGATCCATAAAGCATAATGGATTCAAAATCAAAGGTGGAGCTATGATAGTTGTAAGAGCCGGCTGGAGGCTTTACAAATTGGGCCCTCATTCCAATTTTAACGTTTTGAGGTTGGTAAATGATGTAATCATCCCTGTCGGGCCGCTGGTGCTCATGCAGGAGTCCCAAGGAATGTCCCATTTCATGACGGCAGGTGGAAATTACGGTGTTGTCACCCGTAGGGGGCTTTATTCTTATGGTAGCCCAAGGTACCATTCCCAAGGTGGATCTTCCTTGGTAATTGTGTGAATTGGAAGCGTTTATGCGAATAAAGTATTTCCATCCCAACAACCATAGCGTAATGTTCCTTGATTTGTGTTTGGTTATCTCTTTAAAGGTGATATGGCTGTTGCTGGCCGACCTCCAATCTTGCATGGCTGTTTGCATGTTGGATCTGATTGTGGAGTTTGAGGTGTTCCACATATAATCTACCGTGTTATTTGCCCATTTGTTATGTAACGTGTACTGTATTCCTCTCGGATTGGAAGTCGTCCAAAATTCTTCTATACCACCCCACACCTCGTTTCCTGTTAATTCATTTCGTTGGTCAAAATAATCAGCCACATCTAAGTCTTCTTCATAATATTTCAAGATTTGAAGTTTGGAAATGAAGTCGTTGCAATCATAACCGAAAGGCATGTTGATATCGTTTGCATCATAGTCTTCCAATATGGCATAACGGCTGACAATATCTTGAATATAAGGATGATGGTTGATTTCTGTCATGAGGGATTGTGACAACCTGTTATAGAAAAGCGCATCTTCGCGGGACTCGTCTTCTTCGTTAGCCGAGAGCTCTTCATCTAACGCCAGAATTGCTGCAATCTTCTCTTCCAAGAGAAACATGTCCGAAACATACGTCAATCCCATTTTTCTATACTCATAACTAAGAATGGAATCTGCATATTTGTTTTGAAGATAAGAATAGGGATTGTCCTCAAAAGAACAGTTTTTTAGAGAGGCGTGATTCGATATTTCTTCCTTTCCACATCCGAAGAAGAAAACAGAAAATAGGCAGGTGAGGGCAAATAGAAATACGAGGAAAGTCCTTTTCATGATAAAGAGATATGAATTCATCCAGCAAAAATACAAATTATTTACCTATAACATAATTATCCAGAAATTTTTTCCGTGCATTGCCGTTATTTCCGCGTTAAAATCTGTTGCGGAACCGCTGGATGGGCAGAAAGAATGTGGGAATTAAGGAATGCAGTCTTCTATCATTTGCGCTGGAAGCAGGCCGCGGCGTTGTTGGTGGTCAGGAACTGGACTAATGTATAGCCGTTGAGATAATGACCTAAGCGATCTTCTTCAAGTCTTGACAGACGTTCTTCTTCTGGATAGATACTGTTAAAAAAATATCGGTTTACATCTGAAAATTGATACCAAATAGGATATTCCTCCCAATCAATATTCTGAGATAGATATCGATCATTCTTCTCAAAAGAGGCATTCCAATAGTAGCCATACTGACAGTGCTCCAGATCCAACAAAACTGCTTCTACAGGTAGGAATCCAAAACTTGAATCAGGCTTGACGATTCTCTTCAGAACCGTGTCGTCTATGGGATACATTTCTTGAAAGGGAGCTTTCTGTTGGTATTCATATAAAAGATCTCCAGTCTGATCAGCCCATATGACTATTCTGGTAGGGTGAACGTAATCCATAATAACTTTGGCTTCTCCGGGCTGGATGGTGACGGGTGAGCCGAATGTTTTCTCCTCATTTTCGGATGCCCAGTTCATATTGTTGTGAAAAGGGACATAATAAGACTGAACTATTATAGGGTATTCCAGCGTATTTATAAGATAAGTCTCATATGTCGTTGCCAAGGAGGCGTAATCATAAGGAAAAGCACAAATGGGATCAACAGCACAAGTGTCAAATGTCAAACTTGCCAATAAAACCAGTGATAATAGACAAATGTATTTTTTCATGATAGAGATTGTTATTAATCATAAATCTGTTGTATAACATACTCATCTGTCTCCGAAATATAGAGAGGTGAAGTGAAGTGTGTACTATCTAGTTTTACCAGGGTATAAACCGAACTGTTTTTCTGACAAGCGGTGGAGCCATAGAGCATGATGGAGTTGAAGTCAAAAGAGGAGTTTTTCAGAGAGGCGGGATGCAGGTCTTTATCCTTTTCGCATCCGAAAAAGGAAAAAGCAAGGAGGGTTGCGAAACCGATAACGGGGATAAATATTTTCATGGCAAAAAGCAGATCATAACAGAAAGCAAAAATAACAAAAATCTAATATGACCACACCTGAAACAAATAGATGTTCAGGAAGTGGGATCTCCGCGTTCATCTGCGTGGTCTGCGGGAATATTTTGAGGGTTTGCACAGTTCCTCGGCAACGATGAGGGCCGTGGCGAAAGCGAAGAAGAGGTTGTAGCCCCCGCAGATGCCGTCCATGTCCAGCATCTCTCCCATGGCGTAGAGAGACGGGTGTTTCTTTATGGCCAGATGTTCATCAATCTCCTTCACGTCAATGCCGCCGTGGCACACCTGCGCGAAGGTGAGGTCATAAGGTTCCTCCACCTTGAGGATAAAGTTGCGGATGTCAAAAGGCTTGCGCTCGTACAGGGCATTCAGCTTGGGGTGGAGGATGCCTTGCAAAGAGCCGTGCTGCTGAAGGTGCGCGGCCACATCGAAGGAGTCACGGCCATAGAGGAAGTTCAAGGCGATACGGCAGTCCTGCTTGTCGTCCAGCCGGTTGTAATAGGCCGACAAGTTGAGGATCACGATGCCCGAGACGCCGTCATCCTTGAAAGTGATCTCTCCAAATTCTTCATGGATCAGCTGCTGCCCTTGATAGAGACTTGCGATGGCTTTCACCCGGCAGCCAGCGAGACTTTTGGGATAGTCTTTAATCTTGAAGCCTACCAGGGAGGGCTGCCAGGGATGGATCTCCAGTTGGAGGTCGGAGAGATAGGAGTTGTAATGCCGACGGTTTTTGGGGATTATGTTAGCCGGAGTGCCCGATGCCAGCACCACCGTGTCAAAGGCGGTGGGGAAGTCGTTGACAAACCACTGTTCGCCCTTGCGTATAAGCTGTGAGACCTCATATTCCATTACAGGATGAATACGAGGATGCTCAGGATTCCATAAGATATCGACTACTGTCTGGGAAAACTGTGTCAGCGGATAGACGCGACCTTCCTCGTCGACGCACATCTCCAAGCCAAACGACTCGAAGGTTTTGCGCATATCTTTCGGGGTGACCTTTTCCAGAATCTTGGTCGCGAATTCGGGGTGATTGTAGCAGTCGGGGGTGACAAGGGTGTTGAAGATGTTGGCCTTGCCGCCGCCGGAGGCGCGCAACTTGGTGCCCACCTGCTTGCAGCGTTCAAAGAGATAGATCTCCACGCCTGGACGCTCCCTCAACAGTCGGGAGAGAAACAGTCCGGACGCGCCGGCCCCGATGATGGCGACATTTTTCATGAATGGAGGGGCTATTGGTCCAGGAAATTCTTCACCAGCTGGCAGATCTCCTGCTGGGCCGTGAAAAGGTCGTCGTTGAGGACGGTGACATCGAACTGTGGGGCGAAAGAGATCTCGTATTCAGCCTTGTCCAGCCTTTTTTTGAGGGTCTCCTCCGTCTCGCTGCCCCGGTTGAGCAGGCGTCTCCTCAGCTCCTCCATGGAGGGAGCCTTGATGAAGATGGCCAAGGCCTGGTCACCATAGAACTTCTTGATGTTGAGACCGCCGAGCACATCAACATCGAAGATGACGGTGTTGCCCTCTTCCCAGATGCGTTCCACCTCACTCTTCAGGGAGCCGTAGAATTGGTGCGCATACACCTCCTGCCATTCCAGAAAGGCGTCGTTGTCGCGATGCTGGTGGAACTCCTCTTCGGTGATGAAGTAGTAGTCTTGGCCATCCACCTCATAGTCGCGTTTGGGGCGGGTGGTGGCGGAAATGGAGAACTTGAGTTCAGGAAGTTCCTGCAGTAGGTAGCGGACCAGGGAGGTCTTGCCAGTGCCGGAAGGGGCGGAAACGATGATGACTTTGCCTTGCATACGTGTTGTTTTTTGAGACGGCAAAGGTAATAAAAATGTTGAAGCGTTGAAATGTTGAAATGTTGAATTGTTGGGGACTCCATCGTGTCGTGCCTTATGGGGTGATGAAGACCAGTGAGAATTAAGAAACTAAAGGAGAAACTCATCCCTCTCCCCAAAAAACTATTATCTGTGAACTTTGACTGTGAACTTTGACAATGAACAATGACTGTGAACTGTCCCCACCCTTAATTTCTCTTTGTGTCCTTTGTGCCTTAGTGGTCTTCTCTTTGTGTCTTTGTGGTACCCTTTACCGTTTTCCCGCGAAGAACTCTTTGAGCAAACGGCTGCACTCGTCAGCGAGGAGGTCATGCTCCACGATGACCTTCTTGTGCAGGATCTGGGCGTCCGGGTGGCGCGTGAAGCCCCGCTTGGGGTCGGCCACTCCGAACACGATGCGGCTGATCTGCGACAACGCGATGGCTCCGGCGCACATGTCACATGGCTCCAACGTCACATACAAGGTGCACCCCGGCAGGTACTTGCTGCCCAGGTGGTTGGCCGCGGCTGTCAGGGCGATGATCTCGGCGTGCGCCGTCACATCCCGCAACGTCTCTGTCTGGTTGTGTCCGCGTCCGAGGACCTGTCCGTCCATCACCACGACCGCGCCTACCGGCACTTCGTCTTCGTCGGCTGCCAACAGGGCCTCTTCCAAGGCTAACTGCATGAAATGTTCGTCTTGTGCTGTCATCGTCAGTTTTTTTATGATAGATATTGTTGAATGAAGAGGGTCATGATCTTGGGCATGGGGTATTGCGAGAGCTGATCCAGGGATACCATTTCCTGATGTGCGCTGAGCTTGGGAAGCCGTTTGCAGGGTTTCACATAGAAGTCTGCCTGTATCTGCTGGTGAGTCAGCGTCTCATGGATAGTGGCCACATGATGTTCTTGAGGCGGCGTCGGGGCTTCGGATTCTGTCAACGGGAACTGGTACATGTTGCGCCAGATGTCGTTGCCGACCCGTTTTTCCAGGATGGTCCGGTTGTCGGCGAGGTGCATGGTGAGTTGGAAATAGCGCTGTCGTTTTTGAATCTTCTGCACCTTGACGGGTAGGAGATGGGTCACGCTGTTTTGGAAGGCGTAGCAGCTCTTTTGCAGGGGGCACTCTTCGCAGGCGGGGTTGGCGGGGGTGCACTGGGTGGCCCCGAAGTCCATCATGGCTTGGTTGAAGAGGGCAGGGTTGGTGTTGGCCATCTCCTGGCGGGCAATCCGGGTGATCTCCTTTCGGGTCTTGGGGGCTGCAATGTCCTCCCGGATGCCGAAATGCCGGCAGATGACGCGCATCATGTTGCCATCCACGGCGGGGTAGGGCAGCCCGAAGGCAAAGGCCGCGATGGCAGCAGCTGTGTAGTCGCCCACACCCTTCAGGGAGCGGATCTCCTCGTAGCTTCTGGGGAAGGTGCCGCCAAAATCGTGCATGATCTGTCGGGCGGCATGGTGGATGTTGCGGGCACGGGAGTAGTAGCCCAGTCCTTGCCATAGGCGTAGCACCTCCTGCTCGTCGGCGGTGGCTAACGAACGCACATCGGGAAAAGTCTGGATGAACCGTTGGTAGTACTCCCACCCTTGCTGTACACGGGTCTGCTGCAGGATGATTTCCGAGACCCATATCTTGTAGGGGTCTGTTTCACCCCGCCAGGGGAGCTCACGCTGATGGTCGTTATACCATGAGAGCAGCAGCTGCGCGAACATGGTCGGGTATTAGTTGCCCTGGATGAGTTGGAAGAGCTGATCCAGGTTGGGCGTCAGGATGATCTCGGTGCGGCGGTTCTTGGCGCGGGCCTCCGCATTGTCGCTGGCATCGATGGGCAAGAACTCGCTGCGCCCGGAAGCCGACAACCTGACGGGATCAATGTCGCCGTTCTGCAACAAAGCCTTGACCACCGAGGTGGCACGCATGACACTCAAGTCCCAGTTGTCCTTGACCTGCCCGTTGCCATTGAAAGGTACATTGTCGGTATGACCTTCAATGAGGACGGAGATGTCTTTTTCATTCTCCAAGACGCTTGCCAAGTTGCGGATGGCCTTCAAGCCTTGGTCGTTCAGACTCCAGCTGGCGGAGGCGAAGAGCAATTTGTCCTGCATGGAGACATACACCTTGCCGTCTTTCTCGTACACATTCAAACCGCTGCCCTCAAAACCCTTCAGGGCGGCAGTCACCTTGTCTTTCAATGCCTTGACTTCGGCGTCTTTTTGGCTTAGGATCTTCTCCATCTCGTTGATGCGGGCCTCTTTCTCGGCCAAGATAGCCTTGGCAGCCTCTAAGGAGTCACGCTGTGCATTGAGCAGCTTCTCCTTGGCCGTCAGTTCATCCTTGTAGGCATCGATGTTGCCGAGCAGACTGTTCATCGCAGACTGGTTGCTCATATTCAGTTCGGAGAAGTCTTTCAACAGGTCGTCATAGTCCTGAGTGGCCTTGGCGAGGTCACGCTCCGACATGCGCAGGCGGCGCGAAAGGGTCAGCGTGTCCTTGACCAACTGATCCACCTGCTGGGTCATAGCCTCTAACTGGGAACGCAATCCCTTCATGGTGTTGTTGGCATCCACATTCTCCGCATTGACATAGGTCAACTCGTCCTGACATTTCTGGTAACGCTGCTGTAACTCGTTGTATTTCTGTTTGGTAACACAGCCAGAAAGGCATACTATCAAAATCGTGGTGAGGATAAAATACTTTTTCATCATTGCTTGTTTGACATAATGGGCAAAAATACGGTGTTTTACGATATCTTTCCGTATCGTATAAAAAACTTATAAACAATGATTTCTGAATAATCCTAGGGAGGAAAGGGGGCTATTTCGATTTTCCAAAACGGGAAAACTGAAATGCAAAAACAGGGAGAAATCGGTGGAGGGAGCCAAGCGTAGCTGGCACGGGTCCTTAGAAGAACTGCACCACCTCATCCAGCGGACGATGTTCCGGCTGCCGAGGTTCATCTGCTCTGTATCCCAAGGAGATGACAGCCATAATCGCCTCGTTCTCAGGGATGTTGAACAGTTTGCGGAGGGAATCGGAATCGCGCATGCCCATGATGAGTGTGTCGAAACCTTTGGCCCTGGCCTTGAGGATGAAATAGGCATTGCTAAGGCCATTGTCGTACGCACCCCAGCCGTCGCCCACCTCGTTGGTCTGCTCCCCGCGGAAGAAGCCCGACTTGCCTTTTTCGAAGGTTGAGACTATCAGCACGGGAGCGCCGGCGATGTTCTGCTTGTTGCGCTCGCCCACCAGGTTGGCTACCGCCTCGACTTTCTCAGGACTCATGGCCACATAGTATTTGGAGGGTTGTTGGTTGGCCCAGGAGGGTGCCTCCTGCGTAGCGATGAGCAATTCTTTTACTTCTTCTTTAGTGATGGTCTTGGAAGCATCGTAGCTGCGTACACTTCTTCTGGTTGCCAACACCTCATCGAAGGAAACCGAGCCGGAGGTAACTGTTTTGTTGTCGTTTTCTTTGTTTGAGCAGCCAGTGAACATCAAGAGTGCCAGGACTGCCGTGAATAGTAAGTTCAATTTGTTGTTTTTCATCTCTTTAAACCCTAAATCCGTGTCGGGCGCAACGTTTATTGTTGATAGGAATGGATTCAACGTGATTATCCACTTGCTGTACCATAAGTTCAAGTTCAGAAGAGTTTGTTAAAGACAAGTAGATGCCAGGATGCTGTATGTAGATAGGATACAGTTGTGGGGTTAGTGGTTTTGGTCAGGGCTTACTTCCAGGTGCTCAAAGAGCAGGGCGTCGGGGAGGATGACACTGCAGGGCACCATCAGATACGTTTTCTCCGTGCCCGGCACCATGAGGTTGTAGGCTTTTTTCACCTGGTCGGCTGTGGTCATCCGCTGAAAGTCGCGGTAGGTGACAGAACGAAGTTTGGCATTTTTGACGAGTTGCTTCTTGCCGTTGTGCACGTTGATGCGATAGACGGCCTGAGCATCAAAGCCCTGGGCCATCTCCGTCACTATATAGGCGTGGTCATAGCCGGCGGCACGGGCCATGTCACGCAATCGCTTCAGCAGCTTGGCTCTGCTCATGGTGCTCTTGCAACTCATCTCCACCACTCCCGGACCACAGCAGGTCTCCAGATGGTCCATGTGCATGGCCAGGCGCTGATGACCGTTGCTGTATCCGATCTTGTCCGTCGGCGTACGGTTCGAGAGCAACGTCACTAACTCGCCATGGTTCACCAATTCGACTTTTTTCTCTACCTCCACCCCTTCAGCATCTACCTCATAACTGCCGATGAGCGAAACGCCTTGGTATTCGGAAATTCTGTCAGTGGCTGTGATGGAGATGCCCGGATGTACGATACGATGGTCAAGCAGGCGGGACATGTGCGTCTCTGGCGATGGCAACTTGTCGGAGAAGTCATACATGGGATTCCGCTGGGCAATCAGACTCTCTTCCCCGGTCAGAAATGTCTTGGCGAAGAGTTGGGCGGCGGCGGCTCCGACAAAAAGGACGGGTCCGTCATAGACTTCATTCATCTCAGGTGCTTTGTCGCGCTCGTCCAGGAACTGTTGTACCTCCTTCATGATCGCGACCAGCGTGTCATGGTTCTTTTCTAACTCGCGGATATCCTTAAAATAGAGATTCAGAATTTCCGTCCAATTCTCCAATATGCTCACTTCCACCAGCGTGAAAGGTTGGATGTATTGTAAACCCTGAAGGTCAGTATAGTAGGCGTTGGCTTGATAGTAGCGGATGTTGACAGCCGATTTCGTGCGGGTCTCACCGATGATCTGCGAAAACTCACAGGCGAAATTCTGCAGTTGAGGCAGACACTCTTCCTGAATAGGCCAGGGGTTGAACACACTTTTGGTCAACGATTCTGACCGGTCAGGGATAGGCTTGCTGCTGGTTTCAGACAACGACAAGGATTTTTCTTCTTTCAGTTGGAATAACAGTAGCGATTCGGGATATTCCATCGCCTCCGCTCTCCACAGACGGTCATGGAAGTTTTTCCGATGGTTGTCCAGCGGAAGGGAGTGTCTGTTTTCCACCTGAAAGGAGGTCGGTGTCAGCATCATGTCTATCGAGGAGACAATGTGCATGTTTTCCTGATTGCGCACGTCACTGCCCACGTCCACCATGGTCTCCAGATAACGCTCGTTGAATTCCATCTCCAGCATGGACAGTCCCATGGTGGCTTTGGCAGAGGCTATGTGGGCGTCGGTGACCAAGTGCCGCAAATTGTATGGGGCTTCTGCGTCGCCCAGGTGGAGCGAGTCCTTGGAAGCCAGCATCATCTCCCGCATCACATCGTTGAGGGAGAAGGACTCGTCATTATTTGCGGACATGGATTCTTTCCACCAGTCGTGATAGAGCAGGGAGTCCTTGGCGTTCATCGTGCAGGAGGAGATGCAGGAGTCTTCCATCGCATACAGATCCCAGATTTTCTGCCGGAGCAGCTCTTCTTCGAAGATATCATCCGGATTGTCGAATTGGAAGGTCTGGCTTTTATACAGGATGCGGCCGTCATCGGAAAGCATGGTGATGCGCAGCTGGAGATCGGTGCGCACAAAGTTCTTAACCCAATAGGTCTGATGGGTGATGTGGTGGATTCGGTCCACACGATAGGTAACGTCGGCGCTGCAGTCCATGACGTGGGGCACTTCGGAAAGGATGCCGGTGCAGCGTCGGAGTTTGTTAATCAGCTGTTCTTTCTCAAAGGAGCTGTTCTGGATAGGGGGCTCATATTCGGGCTCATCCACATGAAGGTCGGAGGAAGGATAATGATAATGGGGCTTCTGTTTTAAGATGCTGTTGTTGCGACAGTCGCGGACGGCCTTGGTATATGCTTGTTGAGAGCCTTCCTGCAGAATGCGGTGCAACGTTGTCATGTCGTTTTCGAGAGGCAGGTCCGTGTAATATTCGGCCATTCCGATGTGCTCGGTTTCCTGTCGATACACGGAAATGCTGACATAGGCGTTCCGATGCCGGTAATGCATGTTGTCGTAAAGACTGCCATTGGATACCCGAACATGGTCGTTGGACAGATCTTCCACGTGAAAGGCATGATCCTTGATGGGGAAAGTCCTGTTGGCCACACTGCCTCCCGTGAGGACAATCTCCTTGTATAGAATTTGGTACAGAGAATCATCCTGTACTCCAGTCTGTGCATAGCCGGACAGGTTGCAGGTCAGGAGGAACAGGACGAGGAGGCGCAGGTTTTTCATGACCTTAGTCTCTGAAGATGGTGGCTTTGCGGTCGGGGCCGACGGAGACGATGGAGACTTTGACGCCGGTGAACTCCTCTATGTAGCGGATATAGTCTTTGAAGGTCTGGGGCAGTTCGTCATAGCTCTGGCAGTGGCTGATATCCTCTTTCCAGCCGGGGAGAGCGGTATAGACGGGCTCTATGGTGACGTCATTCTCGGTAGGCATGCGGGTGGTCAGCTCGCCGTTGACCTTGTAGGCGGTGCAGACGTGGATGGTATCGAAGTCGGACATCACGTCGGCCTTGGTGAGGGCGATGTCGGTGACGCCGTTGATCATGAGGGCGTACTTGAGGGCGATGAGGTCGAGCCATCCGCAGCGGCGCGGGCGGCCGGTGGTGGCGCCGAACTCATTGCCGATGGTGCGCAGTCTCTCGCCGGTCTCGTCGAAGAGCTCGGTCGGGAAGGGGCCGCTGCCCACGCGGGTGCAGTAGGCCTTCACGATGCCGATGACCTTGCCGGCGAAGTGCGGGTCGAGGCCCAGGCCGGTGAAGGCGCCGGCAGCGATGGTGTTGGAGGAGGTGACAAACGGGTAGGCGCCGAACTCCAGGTCGAGCAGGGTGCCCTGCGCGCCTTCTGCCAGCACGCGGCGGCCCTCCTGCAGGTACTCATAGAGCACATACTCGCTGTCGATGGCCTGGAACTGGCGCAGCGTGGCCAACGACTGCTTCCAACGCGTCTCCAACTCGGGCAGCGTCTCGCTGAAGTCGTAGTGATACTGGCGCAGCTGCTCTTTGTGCTGGTTCAGCAGATGCTGGTATTTCTCTTCAAAATTGGCCGAGTAGAGGTCGCAGACGCGCAGACCGGAGCGGGCGGTCTTGTCGGTATAGGTCGGTCCGATGCCCTTGAGGGTGGAGCCGATCTTGCCGGCGCCCTTCTTGGCCTCCTGGGCGGCATCCAGCAGCCGGTGCGTCGGCATGATGAGGTGCGCCTTCTTGGAGATGAGCAGGTTGTCGGTGGGGGTCAGCCCCATCTTGACCAACGCTTGGATCTCCTCCTCAAAGGTGATGGGGTCGATGACGACACCATTGCCGATGATGTTGGTCTTCTCTTTATGAAAGATGCCCGAAGGGATGATGTGCAATACGTGACGGATGCCGTTGAACTCCAACGAGTGTCCGGCGTTGGGACCACCCTGGAAACGGGCTACCACGTCATAATCCGGTGTGACGACATCCACAATCTTTCCTTTTCCTTCGTCACCCCATTGCAATCCGAGCAGAATATCTATTTTCATTATCGTTTTTGTTTATAGTTTTTTCTAAAATGATCAGATGGCAAAATAGCCCGGCTCATTCAAAAGAGTCGGATGTTTGCAAGTGCAAAAATAGTAAAAAGATGACATGTCCGGGAGGAACGTCATCCTACGCTTTCCGTTCCCCCTCTTGGTTCAAGGAGTCGGTGTTCTGTTGGATCTCCTGCTTGAGGGCTCTGATCTCCTCCAGCTGTTTGTCGCGTTTTTTGCGCAGCTTGGACACCTCTTTCTCGGCACGGGTGCGGGTCCATTTGAAGGCAATCAGGTAGTGGAAGATCACGATGATGAGCCAGAGCAGGGTGATGCAGAGACATATCTTCAGGAGTCCGCCCGTAAATTCCTCTTTGACGATGTTGTTGAGGAAATACCAGATTATCCAGATGATGGCTGCAGTTAAGATAAAGATACTCAAATGGATGAAAAAGGCGCGGCGCGTGTTGGCGGTCTTGGTGATTTGCACCTCTTCTTCGGTGTTGGCGATCTCTTTTTGGATGTCAGTGTTCTCTTCCATAATATTATTTGATTAAGGTTCCGATAGATTCTTGATGGATGACTTTGAGGAGGTTGCCCGGGATGTTGGCATTATACACATAGATGGGCATGTTGTTCTCCTTGCAGAGGGTGAAGGCGGTGAGGTCCATGATGTGGAGGTTCTTGGCGTAGGCCTCGTCGAAGGAGACAGTCGTGTATTTGGTGGCGGTGGGGTCCTTTTCCGGGTCGGCGGTATAGACGCCGTCCACGCGGGTGCCCTTGAGGAGGATGTCGGCCTTGATCTCGACGGCGCGCAGGGCGGCAGCCGAGTCGGTGGTGAAGAAGGGATTGCCGGTGCCGCCGCCGAGGATGACGACGAAGCCTTCATCCAGCAGTTCGGTGGCCTTGCGCCAGGAGATCTTCTCGCTCACCCCCTCGATGGCGGCGGCGGAGAGCACCTTGGCCTTGACGCCAATCTCGGCGAGCACTCCCTGCAGAGCCATGGAGTTGATGATGGTGGCTAACATGCCCATCTGGTCGCCCTGGCGGCGCTCGAAGCCCTTGCCGGCGCCCTGGACACCACGGAAGATGTTGCCCCCGCCAATGACGACACCCACCTGGATGCCCTCTAGCACTGCGGACTGTATTTCTTTTGCATAATGCAACACGTGCTCGTAGCTGAGTCCGTAACCATCGTTGCCCATGAGGGATTCACCACTCAATTTTAATAATATACGCTTGTATTCCATATACTCAAAAATTAAAGCGCAAAGATAATATTTTTTAGTGAATGGTGAACAGTTGTCAGTGAACAGTGATCAGTTAGAAGTTTGGAGTTAGCCATTAGCTATTGGCTGTTGGCTTCTTAATCTCTAATCGCATAATTGGTAAACCACATTGGCCCCCCTCAGTTTCTTAGTTTCTTAGTCTTTCATCGGGCTCATCACCCCATAAAGCACGTCACGAACGAGCCCCCAACACTTCAACACTTCAACACTTCAACATTTTTGTTATCTTTGCCCCAAAATAATAAAACATCACGGTTGTGAAAAAATCATTTAACCTCTCCATCGCATTGTTGGCTCTCTCATTGTGTGCGGCGGCGCAGAACCAATATGTAAACTATCAATCTATGATGGTGCCCTGTAACTATAGCGCTGTGTCTTTAGTGCACAGCAATGAATCAGTCTATTATTTTCAAGCAGACAACATGTACATATCCGTTATGGATATTAATCCATATACAATGGTGCCCACGGGGGCCACTTATTGTTCATTGCTCAATCAAGAATTTCGAATGAGAGGTGCTTTTGAAGACTCAGATCACAATTGTGTCATCTATGGTTTCATACCTACTGCTGTTGCTTCTATACCTGCATTTGTTGTCTGGAACCCTATTCAAAACAACCTCCTTCTTTATTATAGGTTAACTTCTTATGGTGCAATCGTGGATGGATGCATAGGGTATGATATTAACAATCAGCCAATATATATGTTTGTACTAGATAATGGACAATTGATTGCAATGGGGCCTAATGATCAAGTAAGTATTACACCTGACAATTCAGAATATTATACAGATATTTCTTGGGACAACGATCACCATCTTTTTATTGCCACAGGTCCTTGGGGTAATGGTCAATCGTATCCTGGCATAATCGTGGATCTATTTAAATTTGAGTCTTCAGATCCTGTTTTAGGAATAATTGCACAAGTTCACCATAGCCTCCGTTATTTACTCAACAATAATGCTGTGATAAATGTGGGAGAGCATCAGGCCATGCATGTACAATTAGACGACAACTACCTGTTGGTGTGTAGAGACCTGCGTGTTGAAAACAAAGATATTCTATGGATGACCCGAATTAAAAATTTCTGTAATTCTAATTGTTTCGTTGAAGAAAGTTATTCTTACTATTTCCCCACTCACAAATTGTTACCTTGGGATATGTTGTATGATCCATTCCATAAGCGTGTTAACTTTTTAGGAAAGATTGTTTACTGCACTCTATATTCAACAAAATTATTGGCTCAAACAAATCCTTATGACCTTTTTCTCGGGCTGAATGTAGGTCAGTTAGATGGTGGTTTTGCCATCCCATCCTCATGTCCAAGCATGGCATATCCAAATATAGATATTTATGGAAACAGTCTCCATGTTGGGAATCTTGCATTGAATATTTATCATGAATGTGTCCCAGTGATGATAGCTGGCGTTAGCGATAGCCATGCGTATCATATTCTAACAGAAACCTATGACATAACACAATCCTCCTGTGATTATTCCCTTCCTGTCGAAGAGACCCCCTTTAATCCTTTTATTATACCATATCCGTTGACTACAACCATAAATGATGTACCTTTCACCTCACAGAGTTGTACTATTGGGACTGATTATGAGTATTTTAACATTATGTGTTATGGTCTGGATGCTTGCCCTCCCATAACTCGTGACACCACTGAAACAAAATCGTTAGTCTCTGTTCAAAACAATCCACCGTCCATAATAATGGATGCTTCATATCAGTTTGTATGTCAAGGGTTTGAGGGAGAGATTGCGTATGTCTTATATAATATGATGGGTCAATCTGTTGCTTCTGGCACCACTTATAATGGGCTTCAGAATTACTTGCCTAAAAATCAAGGTGCTTTTATTTTAAAGGCAACAGATAGGACTGGATTGTTTGTCACTAAGAAAGTTATATTATTCTAATATTTATGCTTCGTAGAGTTATTATAATTTTTTTTAGCATATCGCTTTTGTCCACTGGTTTGCTTCAAGCACAATTGGAGGGCAAGGAGTTTTGGTATACCATGGGAGGAAGGAATCTCAAGTACCGGATTTGTGACGGGGATACAACGGCCTATAATAATGATAGTCTTATTGTATATATTTTAGGAGAAACTGCTTGTACTGGCTATATTGAAAATCCTGCTACCAGTTATCATGTGGATTTCAGTGTTCAACCTGGCGGATTGACAACTATTAAGGTGCCGGATTACGAAGTTTCAGACACTGTTATTAACTTCTCACTAACATCACCTGTGTTGCAAGGGAAATCCATCGTCATTCACACTACCGAGAATGTCCAAGTTTGGGCTCAGATTCCAAACTATTATAATGGAATATGTAATGAAGGTTATGCTGAAAAGACAAGGCTATATCCTGTTGAAGCTGCGAAGACTTCACATCCTCCATTTGTGCTTGGACTATGGATTATTGCTCTTGAAAACGACACCTACATTGTCGGGGGAGGAGACTCCATTCTACTAAACAAAGGCGATGCGCTCCTCACAGATGACTATATCCATACTAATTGCAAAAAGATAATTGCATACCAAGCCACTACTTTTTGGGCTACAGAACGTATGGATTTGCAAACACATGGTGGCCATGATTTTCTGCTTAGAGATCCGAAGAACCATACGCTCCATCTTTCCATCCAATTCACCTCTCCTGCATCCACTTTTCCAGAAAATGTAATGGCTCCAGAGGTTGTCATGACTGGGCCGGGCGACTGGAACAATACTCCTTATGCTTATGCCAGATTTCAGGAAAAGGCAACTCCTTGGTATTGTTTAGAGACTAGATTGTCATCAGACCCACCCTATACTATTTGGCCATTTAGTAGTCATGTATGGCGTTCTCTATTCTTGCACAGAGTACAATTTCCTCATCCTGCGGAAGTGATGACAAAAAAATGGTCTTTACCCATCACAAAGAACACTTTTCAGTTACCAACGGATATTTTGGACACCACTTACGTGGATATTACCATTTACACCCATTCCGACGGCATTAACAGCACTTATTTCAACGGACAGCTTATCCCTGCTTCGGCCTTTGATACATTCCCGGCCACTAATGGGGAGTACTACTCTGCTCAGATGGCATGGTGGAATAGCGACAGTCTGCCAGACTATATCACAGTGGAAAATCCCAATGGTTTTTTTGCTAACGTCCTTGAAATAGGTTATGCTTTTCGTTACAGTGGTTATCCCTCTTTCGGCAACATCATCTCACCAGTATATTGCATGCTCAACTCTTCCACCGATGATATGCAAAGCTGGCCTTACGCCCACTCCAACCTCAGCCTCAACGACTCCGCCACCGTCTATCGCTGCGTGGGCGACACGCTCCTGCTGCAGGTGGCCCACAACCCCGACTCCGTGCCGATTGAATGGATCTTAGAAGGAGACTCCTACATGGCTTCCGAACTCTCCTTCCTTCTCCCCCAAGTGGACACTCTCACCGCACAGCTCGTGCTGCACTACGACAACTGCCCCGACACGACGACCACCTTCGTCGTGGTGGTGCCCCCGCCCATCTTCGAGTTGTGCCATGACGACACCCTCTGCCACGGGGCGCAGCTCTCCGTGGAGCAGCCCAATGTGCTGAGCTACCAGTGGAGCGACGGCACCTCCGGGCCAGCCCTCACGGTGGACAGCGCGGGCACCTACTCGGTGACCGTCACCAATCTGGGCTGCAAGGCCGAGAGCGACCTCTTCACCATCGACCTCTACCCGCAGTCGTCCGTGGAGTTCGGCAACGACAGCATACTCTGCGAGCTGGCTACCCTCCTGCTGGACGCCACCCAGCCGCACCCGGCCTCCTACGAGTGGCAGGACCAGAGCACCAATACTACCTACACCGTCCATGAGGACGGCCAGTACTGGGTGGTCGTCACCGACCACTGCCTCGGCGCCTCCGACACCATCGCCATAGGATACCTCACTGACTTCACCGTGGACCTCGGTCCCGACACGACTCTCTGCGAGGGCAGGACCTTAGTGCTGTCGGCGGGCGTGCCCTTCTGCGACTACGAGTGGCAGGACGGCAGCACGCAACCCACCTATCTGGTCAGACATCCCGGCACCTACTCGGTGACCGCCAGCAACCAGTGCTTCGAGCATGGCGACGACATAGTGGTGGAGTACGAGCCGTGCGACCAGGAGCTCTGGATGCCCAACAGTTTCACCCCCAACGGCGACGGCCT
>JAGCGA010000035.1 GCA_017649855.1 Bacteroidales bacterium | reverse complement strand
CCGGCACCTACTCGGTGACCGCCAGCAACCAGTGCTTCGAGCATGGCGACGACATAGTGGTGGAGTACGAGCCGTGCGACCAGGAGTTCTGGATGCCCAACAGTTTCACCCCCAACGGCGACGGCCTCAATGACCTCTTCCTACCGGTGTTCGCCTATCCCGACGAAGTGGAGAGCTTCGAGATGACTATCTACGACCGCGGTGGCATGGTGCAGTACATGACACGGCGCCTGGACCAGGGCTGGAACGCCGCGGGCGTGCCCATAGGCACCTACGTGGTCTTCATCCGCTACAAGAGCAAGGGACAAGAGACGAGAGACGTGACGGGGAACGTGACGGTGATTAGATAATAGTTAAGAGATAATAGATAATAGTTTTCCTTGAGCAGTCCCGTCAGGGACAAGAGCTTGGCAGAGGAATAGTGATCAGTTGTCAGTGAACAGTGATCAGTTAAGGGCAACTTTTTTCACTTTTTCAGGTATTCATCGATGCTCTGGGCGGCTTTTTTGCCAGCGCCCATGGCGAGGATGACGGTAGCTGCGCCTGTGACGATGTCGCCGCCGGCGAAGATGCCCCGGCGGGAGGTCTGGCCTCCTTCGTCAGCGTTGACACAGCCATGCTTGTTGGTCTCCAATCCGTCGGTGGTGGAGACGATGAGCGGGTTCGGGGAGGTGCCTACGGCGATGATGACCATGTCGACATCAATGGTGAAGTCGGAGTCGGGAATGGGCACGGGTCTCCGTCGTCCGGAGGAGTCGGGTTCGCCCAGTTCCATGCGGGTGCAGACGATGCCGTTCACCCAGCCCTTGTCGTCGCTGAGGATCTCCTTGGGGTTGCAGAGCAGGTTCATGATCACACCCTCCTCCTTGGCGTGGTGCACCTCCTCGGCGCGGGCGGGCAGCTCGGCCTCGGAACGGCGATAGACGATGTGCACCTCTGCACCCAGACGGATGGCGGTGCGGGCGGCGTCCATGGCCACGTTGCCACCGCCGACCACGGCGACCTTCTTGCCCACATAGTTGGGGGTTTCATGCTCTTTTTTGTAGGAGAAGAGCAGGTTGTTGCGCGTCAGGAACTCGTTGGCGGAGACGACCCCACAGAGGTTCTCGCCCTCGATGTTGAGGAAGTTCGGAAATCCGGCGCCCGTGCCTAGGAAGATGGCGTCGAAGCCCCACTTGTTGAGGATGTCATCCACCGTGACCGTGCGGCCGACGACGATGTCACTCTCAAACTGAACCCCCATGTTGCGGAGGTTGTCGATTTCGTGCTTCACGACAGTGTCTTTGGGCAGACGGAAGGAGGGGATGCCATAGACGAGCACGCCGCCGAACTCATGGAGCACCTCGAAGACGGTGACCCCATAACCTCTGGTGCGCAGCTCTTTGGCACAGGTCAAGCCAGCGGGACCGCTGCCGATGACGGCCACATGGTAGCCATTTTCCACGATGACATTGTGGAAGGAGAGACGGTGCTCTCGCATATAGTCGCCCACGAAGCGTTCCAGTTTGCCGATGGCGATGGGCTCGCCCTTGCGGCCGAGGATACACTGGCCTTCGCACTGCGTCTCCTGCGGGCACACGCGGCCGCAGACGGCAGGCAAGGCAGTGTCTTGGCTGATGATGCGGGCTGCCTCCTCAAAGTCGCCTTCGGCCACCTTGCGGATGAACTCGGGAATGTGGATGGAGACGGGACACCCCGTGACGCACATCGGCTTCTTACAGTTGAGGCAGCGGCGGGCTTCTTCCATGGCCTCCTCGGCATTGTAACCATAACACACCTCCTCAAAGTTGCGTTTGCGCACCTCTGCGGGCTGCTCGCGCACCGGCACACGCCGCTTGGGCATCGGGGCCTCGTGGGTGATGCCGCCGACATGGCACACGTGGCCTTCGGCGATTTCCTGCTGCTCCAGCTCCTTGCGCGTCTCTATGTGGTCGTACATCACCTGCCGGCGCATGCACTCGTCAAAGTCTATCAGGGATGCGTCAAACTCGGGACCGTCCACACAGGTGAACTTGGTCTCGCCACCCACCGTCACACGGCATGCCCCGCACATGCCCGTGCCATCGACCATCAGGGAGTTGAGGCTGACCACACACGGGATGCCCAACTCGGCACACTTCTTGGCCGTGAACTTCATCATGATCATCGGGCCGATGGCCGTGACCTCGTCATAATGCTTGCCCTCGTCCACGACGAGATGCTGCAGCATGTCGGTCACATTGCCCTTGAATCCCAGGGAGCCGTCGTCGGTGGCGATGTAGAGGTTCTTGGCCACGGGGCGCAGCTTCTCTAGGTAGAAGAGCAACGAGGCGGTGCGTGCCCCGATGATGACGTCGCTGTCCAGTCCGTGGGCATACATCCAGCGCACCAACGGCAGGATGGGCGCGATGCCCACGCCACCGGCGATGAAACAGTAACGCTGCTTCTGCAACACCTCCATCGGACGATTGACAAAGGCGGACGGCTGTCCCAGTGGACCCGCCACATCCCAAAAAGAGTCCCCAACACGAAAATTGTTCACCATTTTGCGCGTGGAATATCCGATCGTCTTGATGACTAGCGATATGGTCCCGGTCATCAGGTTGGAATCGCTGATGGTGAGAGGGATACGCTCCGCTGTGGCGTCGGATTTTACGATGACAAACTGCCCCGGCAGCGCGGCACGGGCAATGTGGGGAGCCTCCACCACAATCAGATGCGTGTCTTGGCCTAACTCCTTCTTTTGGGTGATTCTATACATAAATGGTCGATTTGTAGGTGTGTCAAAAATTACGCCGTTTCCAGAAAAACAAGTGGCAAAAGTATCATTTTTTGCGAAAGTATCAAAACAAATTGTGGGTTTCCAAACTGCTGATCACGAAGTCCATCAATTCCACCCCTCGGTCATTCATGGCCGGCACCAGCAGATAACGGATCAGATTTCCGTCAAACTTTCTGTCAATGACGTAGTTAAAGACGTTGAACAGAAAAAAGTCTGAGAAGCTGGCACTGTCCAACGACTCCCATACCTGATAATGCTGTTTCCCTTCCTGTAAGATCTCTATGACGATCTTGGTGAAAGGGGCCTTCACATCCGTCATCAGATGATGTTCCACGGCAAATTGATAGAAAGGGGTTCTCTCCGCCGCGATGGCCTCCACCTCGGTCATGAACAAGACAAGCTTCTCCACCGCGTTGTTGCAATCGGCAAGTCTCTCCCGGATGCGTTTTGCCAAGATCTTCATCCAGAGATCGAAAGTGAGTTTGAGGGAGTACTCCTTGGAATGGTAACGGTTGAAGAAGGTCTTCGTGGAGATGCCCATCCCGGCCGCGATCATTTCCACCGAATGGTCAAAACCATGGGCCATATAGTAATGGTACAACTGCTCTATCTTTTTCTGATAAAGACTTCTGTCTGTGTTTTTGGGACGGATGGAGGCAGGCATAAGATCAAGGGTCGGGATTATGGGATGAAGGTGACCACCTCTCGCTCGGTCAGCTCTCGCAGGTCGGCAGCCTTGAGCACCTCCTGATGGTGCACGAAGAGATAGGTGGGGAAACGGCCGTTGACGAGTTCCACAGCCTGGATGGGGCTGATGACAACATAGCGGAAGTCGCCGCTTCCGGTCTCCTCCTTGAACTGGGCGATGGCATCTTCGTCTTTGCCCCAGATGGTGATGAGGATACGGCTGTTGTCCAGTCCGTTGCGTTCGCTAAAGGCTTGCAGTTTCTCCATGCTGATTTTGCAGTATTTGCATCCAGAGGCGACGACCCCGATGATGTAGTTGCCCGTGTCCAGTTGTTGCGCTTGCATGACAGAGTCTTGCATGAAAGTATGGAAAGCCTTCTCATTGTAGGAGTTGTGGTCTTTTTTGAAGAAGTTGTACACCCCGTCAAGCGGGAACAATACGAAGGTGGCGGTGAAGGCGGCCAACACTCCAAGGAGCCCCACCAGACGCCACCCTTTGAAGTGTGCAGTGCTATCCTTCCGGATGAAGAGAAGCAGGACGATGGTGACAAGGTTCTTGACGATGGACCAGGTGGGGTTCAACTCCACGAGGTCGCCCATACAGTGGCAACTGCTGTCGTTACGGAAAAGAGCCACATAGACGAGGAGCAGGGTGAAACCGATCATCATCAGGAGGGTGGCCCACCAGGTGGGCTTGTATAAGATCTTGAAGATGAGGAAGAAACCAAGGATCATCTCTGCCGCGATGACGAGTCGGGCAATGATGGAGCTGAAGACAAAGTTGAAGATTTGGAAACTGAAGATGTAGAGTTCAAAATGATCCAAGGATAAGAGCTTCATAATGGCCGTGGCAATGAAAAAGGCACCTAACAATACGCGAAGCACGGTCTTGACGAGGGTGATGGCTTTGATATTGGGGGTACTCATAGTAGGGATTCAATAAAATGGGCGCAAAGATACAAATATTCGTGGTATGTGTGAAAAAATCTTCTACTTTTGCCGCCCGAAAATTTTCGATTCTTATGCAGGAGAAACTTAGGAGTTACGTGTTACCCGCAGCTATTCTTTTTGGGCTGTTGCTGCATCGGTGGTGCGCCCTGATCTCCTTCTTGGCTCCATATCTGGTTTTCGTCATACTGCTTCTGAACTTTGTGGCCGTGGATCTCCGCAAACTGCACTTCACCAAGATGCAGTGGTGCATTCTCGCCTTCCAGGTGGTGGTGAGCATCGCCGCCTATTATCTGGTCATCTCCACCATCCGGAATCCGCTGTTGGCGCAGGGCATCCTGATAGGCATCCTCTGTCCGGTGGCCTGCTCGGTGGTGGTCATTGCCTGCATGCTCGAGGCCGACCGCCCGACGGTGACTGCCTACACGGTGATCGGCAACTTGGCCATCGCTGTGGTGGCCCCGCTCTATTTCACCATCGTGGGCGTGCATCCCGAATTGCCCATGCTCTCTTCTTTCTGGTTGATATTCAAAAGGATTGCCCCCACTATAGGACTTCCCTTCTTTGTGGCCTTGTTGTTGCAGGTCGGCTGGCCCCGCGCCCACAATTTCCTGGCCAAAAACAATGGGGTCACCTTTTATATTTGGGCATTCCTGTTGTTTGTTACGCTTGGCCAGACCATTGACTTCATCTTCCTGCACGGTGCGGGCAACGAGTGGAATATCGTCTGGCTGGCGGTGGCCTCCATGGTGGTCTGTGCCATACAGTTCGGCACGGGCAAGTGGATTGGTCATCGGTTTGGCGACAGCATGGCCGGTGGGCAGATGCTCGGTCAGAAGAATACCGCCATGGGCATCTGGATGGCCAATACGTTTCTCACACCGCTCACGTCAGTATTTCTGGCATGCTATTCGGTCTGGCAAAACTTATTCAACAGTTGGCAGATATGGCGCCAAGATCATCAAAAGCCTACTTCTGCGCCATCTTCAGCAGCACAATCGTCACAGTCAGGAAGATAAGGTTGGGGAACCAGGTGCCCAGCACCGGAGGTAAGCCGCCGGATACGGAGAAGACCGTGGATATCTGCTGCAGGAAGATGAAGGTGAAGGCCAACCCCATGCCAATGAAGATGTGCACACCCACGCCGCGAGCGTTCTTGCGGGAGGAGACGCTGACACCCAGGAAGGTCATGATGATGATACCCAAAGGATTGGAAACACGCTTGTGGGCTTCTATCTGATAGCTTGCCACCATGTTGGAACCTCTGCGCTTCTCTTCCCGGATAAACTTTCTCAGCTGGGTGAACGGCATCGTCTCACTGATGAACACATCTTGGCTGAAGTTTACGGGGAGCACGTTGAAGGTGGTGTCAAGATAGTCGCCGGTGGAGACATGCTCCACGCCGTCAATGATCTGGCGACGGACATACTTGTGCAGTATCCAGTGACCGTTTGTCTTGTTGAATTGCATGGTCTGGGCGGAGATCTTCTCCACGATGCGCTGCTGGTCAAAGGCCTCGTAGGTGACAAAGTAGCCCTGGTCTTGGCGACGGTCCCACCGTTCCACGAAGATGTAGCTCTTGCTGTCGTTCTTGACGTGGATGTAGGAGGTGGAGATGGCTGCTCTTCCGAAATAGGCGTATTTGAATTCGTTGAGCCGCGCGTTGGTGTAAGGCACCACCAGGTTGGCCAATAGCAGCGATACCAGCATGATGATGATGGAGCCCACCAGATAGGGTCGCAGGAACCGCCTGAAGGAGATGCCGTTGCCCAGGATGGAGATGATCTCATTGTGCGACGAGAGCTTGGAGGTGAACCAGATGACACTGATGAAGGTGAACAGCGGGATGAACAGGTTGATGAAGTAGGGGATGAAGTTGAGATAGTAGCCCGTGATGATCTGGCCTACCGGAACCCCTTTGTCCATGAAGCGCTGTATGTTCTCCGAGAGGTCGAAGATGACGACGATGGTCATGAGGAGGGCGATAGAATAGACCACCGAGCCGAGAAACTTTTTCAGCAGGTATGTATCGATGATCTTCCAGCCAGTCACCTCGCGGAAGCGCTCTGTGCAGCTATGCCATCTCTCTTTCAATGTCATCTCTCAAAGTTTGTTAAAGTCAAGGTTCAATGTCAACGTCCCTCCTTCAGCCATTGGTCGAGCCAGCGGAAGAACTCGCGTTGCCAGAGGATGGCGTTTTGGGGTTTGGAGACGAAGTGGCACTCGTCGGGGAAGAAGAGGAAGCGGCTGGGGATACCTTGGATCTGGGCCGCATCGAATGCCTGCATGCCTTCGGTGTAGGGGATGCGGAAGTCGTTGCCGCCATGGATGACCAGGATGGGGGTGTCCCAGTTGCCGACGAACTTGTGCGGGGAGAAGTCATAGCTCTTGGGGGTCGGAGTTTTCCAATAGGGCCCTTCGATGTCGTGGTTGGCGAAGAAGAGCTCCTCGGTGGTGTTGTACCAGCTCTCAAAGTTGAACATGCCGCAGTGGGCGATGAAGGCCTTGAAGCGTTTCTCGTGGTGGCCGGCGAGCCAATAGACGGAGAAGCCGCCGAAGCTGGCGCCGACACAGCCCAGCCGGTTTTCATCCACATAGGGTTCCTTGGCGATAGCATCGATAGCGGAGAGGTAGTCGCGCATGCATTGGCCACCATAGTCGCCGCTGATCTCATCATTCCACTCGTGGCCGAAGCCGGGCAGACCGCGACGGTTGGGGGCTACCACGATGTAGTCATGCGCTGCCATCATCTGGAAGTTCCAGCGGTATGAGAAGAACTGGCTCACAGACGACTGCGGACCGCCCTGGCAGTAGAGCAAGGCGGGGTAGGTCTTCGTAGAGTCAAAGTTGGGGGGCAGGATCACCCACACCAGCATCTGTTTGCCGTCGGTGGTCGTCACCCAACGCTTTTCCGATTTGGCCGGCACGATCTGGTCCAGCACCTCCTTGTTGATGAAACTCAGCTGCTTCACCGATTTATCCTTTAAATTCACGCTGTAGATTTCCGACGGGTCGGCATGGGTAGTGCGTGTCACGATGAGCTGGTTGCCGCACACCTGCAGGGTGTTGTAGTCGTAATCCCCGTCGGTAAGCTGTTTGAAAGTCTTGGTGGCCAAATCGAGACAATAGATCTGGTTGGTAGCCTCTTTGCAGGAGGTGAAGAAGATCTTGCCTCCATCCGCACTCCACCCGAAATTGGTGGCATCTTGGTCAAAATCGGTACTATAGTCGGTAGCCTTCTGGGTGGCGAAGTCGTACACCATCAGGCTATGTTTCTCCGACTCAAAACCGTCGGTCTTCATATTCCACCACACCAACTTGGAGCCGTCGGGAGAGAAGACAGGGTCCATGTCGTAGCCCTTGTTGTCTTCCGTCAGGTTGACGGTCTTCTGCGAAGCCAGGTCGTAGAGATAGAGGTCGGTGTTGGTGCTCTCGGCAAAGTCCTTGCCAGTGAGTTTCTTGCAACAATAGACCAGCTGTTTGCCATCGGGGCGCCAGGCCACCTCCTCCATGCCGCCGAAAGGCGGGTTGGGAGCGTGGAAGCGTTTCCCTTCCAACAGGTCCACGGGCTTGTCCATCTTGGGATAGTCGGCCACGAAGAGATGACTGTAGGTGCCGTCGGCCCAGTAGTTCCAGTGACGATACATGAGGTCGTCGTAGATCATGGCGTTGGCCTCAGGCAAATCGGAATAGCGTTGTGCGATGGTAGGGTCCAGGCGCACGTTCATCGCGTAACAGACATGTTTCATGTCGGGAGCATAGCTGAAAGCGTTGATGTCGCCATCCACATGCGTAAGCTGTTTCACGTGGGATCCGTCAGGGTCACACTCAAAGATCTGCATGCCCTTGTCATCTGGAAAAAGGTAGGCGATCTTTTGGCCGTCAGGGCGCCAAATTGGCTGGGCCTCATCCTGTTTGGTCGTGGTGATACGCGTGGGCTCGCCTCCCTCCACTGGCATGGTGTATAACTCGGCATTGCCCTTGTTGGCGTGGTAGTCGTAATATTTCACGCTATAGAGGATCGTCTTGCCATCGGGCGACACCTGCACGTCCGACAAGCGGCCGAGGTACCAGAGGATCTGCTCGTCCATCACATGCTTGGAGAAGTCTGGGACCTCGCGGTTCTCTTTGGTAATGAGTTCCGCATCTTTCGTGTCCGCTTTTTTGTTCTGACAACTGAAGAAGGCCATAAAAATACAAGTTAAAAGTATGAGATTCCGTTTCATAACAAGCTTGTTTCTAAAAAAAACCGCATCTTGATTTTGCAACGGCAAAGATATGTTTTTTTCAAACATCTGCTCAATATGTCGGATAATTCTGGTAATAAGCATGTAAAAAAAGCCTCTTGTCTATCCGAGTGAGGGCGGCCGGGCCATGCTTCCCCCAATCTCGCTTTTAATTCGGATTACTTTTTGCATGATTCTTCATGCATATTGTCAAATCCATATTTTTGCTATTTTTGCCGCGCCCCTTAACGAAGAAAAAAAACAGCATGTTAAAGCATATCAAAAAAGCATTTGCCGTGATCTTGTGGCTGGGTCTTTGGACCTCCTTGGGTGCCCAGATTGACAATCTGTTCTGGTTCGCCGCCCCCTACATCTCCCCCAACCATGCACACAATCCCATCACCTTTTGCTTCACCTCGTTCAGCAATCCGGCCACGGTGACCATCTCGCAGCCGGCCAATCCGGGTTTTACTCCGGTCACGGTCAACCTGAACGCTTACAGCCTCTACACCCTGGATATGACGAGCCAGGAGAATATCGTGCAGACCAATCCGGTCAACACCGTCTGCAACTATGGCTTTAAGATTGTCTCCACGGCTAACATCACAACGTACTATCAGTTGGGTGCCAACAACAGTGAGATCTACACGCTGAAGGGGCGGAACGGTTTGGGTACCGACTTCATCGTGCCGATGCAGAACTACTTGGTGGATGGTCCGCCCAGTGATGCCAAGAACAGCATTGAGATTGTGGCTACCGAGAACAACACGGTGGTGACGATTGTGCCCTCGCGCCCTCTGGAGGGCGGTGGCCAGGCGGGCATCCCCATCATCATCACCCTGAATGCCGGACAGTCGTACTGCATCAAGTCGGCCGACCAGTCTGCCAACGGGCATCTGACCAACACGCGCATCACCTCTGACAAACCCATTGCGGTCAACTCCACCGATGACTCCGTGGCCAGCAACCAGGTGTCGGGTTACTCCGGCCAGGACCTGGTGGCCGAGCAGCTGGTCCCCATCGATTATGCCGGTGACCTGTTTATTGCCATGTACAACAACCGTCAGTTTGAGAATCTCAACATTATCCCCACCCAGGATACCACCCATGTGTATATCAATGGCAGCACGACTCCCGCTGCCACGTTGAATGTGGGGCAGAGCTACACCTATATGCCCAGCAACTCGCCGACCATAGCCACGATGATCACCTCCGACAAGCCGATCCAGGTGTTTCAGCTCACCGGTTCCGATGGCGAGGCCGGCGGCACCCAACTGCCCGCACTGGGATGTACCGGTTCCCAAGAGGTGGTCTATGCCCGACCTTCCTACTCAACCCATATGCGCCTTTCCATCGTGGTGCCGACCAGCTATGTCAACGGCTTCACGATGACCTGCGGCAACAACAACATCCCGTTGCCCGCCTCCTCCTTTACCCAGCTGCCCTACAATCCCAACTGGTCCTATTGCTACCAAGACTTCTCCAACTCTGTCCCTACCCAGACGGTGATGATCTTGAAAAACAACCTCGGCCCCTTCCATCTGGGTATCCTTGACTACTATTCCGGCATGTCCTCTTCATTAGGCTACTTCAGCGACTATAGCAGCAACGGGCATATCAACCTCATGATGAACGATGTGTATTGTCTGCACGACAGCATCCCCTTTAACTATATTACGGAGAATGTGGACTCCATCCGGCTGATCACACCTGCGGGCGACACCTTGACACAGGAACCGTATGTGCTGCAGAATATCTCTATGGCAGATGCGGGACTCTATTACGTCATCGCCCACAGTACTACCGGTTGCGACAATGCCTGGGTGCAAGACAGCATCCAGATCCAGGTGGTCAACTCCTATAAGCCCGACCTTGGCCCCGACCGCTATCTGTGCAACGGGGAGTATATCTATATCGGCACCAACTACTCTGATTCTACCGCTAACTATATGTGGAACACGGGAGATGAGGATTCCACCATCATGGTGTTGGCATCCGGGGAGTATATCTTGAACATCCAATTGGACAATACCGGGGCGGCCTCCACCTGTCAAAGCTCCGACACCGTCAATATCTTCTACTATCCGCAGCCCTATGCTGCCTTTGAGGCCAATACCACCTCCGGATGTTCCCCGATAACCATCCACTTCACCAATCAGACTACTCCGGACACGCTCTCCTACAGCAGTGTGTGGACGGTCTGGAACCAGAACGGCGAGGTGGTCTATTCATCCTTTGATGCTTCCCCCACCTGGGATTTCAACGACAACGGCACCTATACGGTCAAGCTGCTTGTCTTCTCCCAGGACGGTTGTGTGGATTCCCTTATCCGCTGGGAGTATATCCATGTCTATCCGCAACCGGAACTGGACTTTGCCGCGACTCCGGAGATCTCGATGATGAGTGAGAACGGGGGGCAGGTACAGTTCACCTCCTACCTCTCTGAGAATGTGGTTGGCAACCCTTCCAACCATCTGACTTGGGACTTTGGCGATGGCGAGACCGAAGAGGAGGACTACAACCCTTCCCATACCTACGCCACTTGGGGCGACTATATCGTCACCTTGACACTCGCCACCGACGAGGGCTGTTCCGACCAGGTGAGCCACACCGTGGTGCTGGAGGATGATCTGATCTTCCCGAATGTCATCACCCCTAATGGCGATGGCATCAACGATGTGTGGGCCATCGGCAATCTGAACACGAGCGTCAATCCCGAAGATCCTGACGAGTATCGCACCAACAAGCTCTTCATCTACAACCGATGGGGCAAGTTGGTCTTCGAAGCGGAGAATTATGACACCTACGCCCGCGACGGGCAGATCACCATGGGTGAAAATCCTTTCACTGGGGAAGACCTGTCTGACGGAGTCTATTATTATTCCTTCTATTACAAGGGCAAAGCCAAGGTGACGCAGTACAATGGCTCACTGACCATTGTCCGGTAGCAGGATCTCTTCCCAAGGGTATTGCACATCGGCCAGGAACAAGGCTTGTGCAGGCATGGAGGTGCCTGCCGAGCAGCGGTTTTTCTCTTCGATGATACGGCGGAAATCGTCCACGCTCATTTTTCCCAATCCCACGTCCAGCAGGGTGCCCACGATGGCGCGCACCATGTTGCGCAGGAACCTGTTGGCGGTGATGGTGAAGAGAAGCTCATGGCCATGGACAGTCCATTCGGCCTTGGAGATGTGGCAGATGAAGTTGTTGACCTGCGTGTGCACCTTGCTGAAGCTGGTGAAGTCCTCGTATTGCAGCAATAGGCTGGCGGCCTCGTTCATCTTGTCCGCATCGGGTTTCCGGTAGCTGAAATAACGGAGGTGTGACAGGAAAGGATCCTTTTGGGTGGTGATATGATAATGGTAAGTCCTTTCGATGGCATCAAAGCGGGCGTGGGCATCCGGTTGCACCGGGAAGATACGGTAGATGACGATGTCGGCAGAGAGGTAGTTGTTGAATTTGTCGCAGAACTGTTCGCAGTCGCCGAGGTCGAGGCCCTCGGGCAGGTCGAAGTGGGCGTAGTAGGAGGTGCTGTGCACACCGGTGTCGGTACGGCCGCAGCCGGTGATGGGAATGCGGTCGCAGTGGAGCAGCAGCGACAGTCCGCGTTCCAGTGTCTCCTGCACCGACGGGTGATGAGGCTGGATCTGCCACCCGAAGAAGGCGGCGCCGTTATAGGCCAAGTGCATGAAGTACCGCATCGTTATCCGTTTTTCAGAGCCTCTTTGATCATCTCCACAATATAGCGGGCATCTTCTTCCGTGACGCACGGGCCGCTGGGCAGGCAGAGTCCCTGTTTGAAGAGAGACTCGGAAACGCCGTTGGTGTAGGCAGGGCAGTGTTGGAAGACGGGCTGCTTGTGCATGGGCTTCCAGAGGGGTCGTGCCTCGATGCCCTTGGCGTCCAGGAATACTCGCATGGCCTCCACGTTGGAGTTGGGTTCGCAGTCGGTATGGGTGCTAGTGGCGGCATGGACCACGCCGCCTGCCCCGCCCACGGCCCCTTGCACGCCGGTTTGGTAGGCTTTCTCTTGACCCTGAACTTTGAGGTCGGGGTCCAGGAGGATGGTGTTGAGCCAGAAGTTGGACGCATAGTGGTGGTCAGGTTCGCCATGTACGGTGATGCCCTCCACTGGCTGCAGCAACTCGGCGTAGAGCTCGTAGAGTCTCCGATGGTGGGCGATATGCTCCTCGAGCACCGACATCTGCCCGCGACCGATGCCCGCACAGATGTTGCTCATCCGATAGTTATAGCCGATCTCTTCATGCTGATAGTACGGATAGGCCTCGCGAGCTTGGGTGGCCAGGAACATGATATGTCGCCATGCCTCCTCGTCAGGGCACACCAGCGCACCTCCGCCGGAGGTGGTGATCATCTTGTTGCCATTGAAGCTCAGCACCCCGTAGTGCCCGAATGTGCCCAGCACTTGGCCATCCACCCGTGAGCCGAATCCTTCAGCGGCATCCTCCAAGATGGGAATGTCATACCGATGGGCAATCTCCATGATCCTACGGATGTCGTAAGGCATGCCGTACAAGGCTACCGGGATGATGGCCTTGGGCTTGCGGCCAGTCCGCTCGAGACGGTCGATGATGGCCTTCTCCAACAAGACAGGATCCATGTTCCAGCTGTGAGGCTCACTGTCGATGAAGACGGGCGTGGCACCGAGGTAGGTCACGGGGTTGGAGGAGGCGCAGAAGGTGAACGACTGTACCAGCACCTCGTCGCCGGGCTGTACACCACAGGCTATCAGACCCAGATGGACCGCTGCCGTGCCCGAGGAGAGGGCCACCACCCGCTTGCCCTGGCCGACAAAGGCTTCCAGATTTTTTTCAAAACCGTTGACATTGGGTCCCAACGGAACCACCCAGTTGGTGTCAAAGGCCTCCTTGACATATTGCTGCTCAAGGCCGGCCTCACTCATGTGTGCCAAACAGAGGTATATTCGTTTTTCCATAGTATGGTCTTTTTTTTGAGCGTGCAAAGATAGGAAAAATGTTGAAGTGTTGAAATGTTGAAGTGTTGGGGGCTCGTTCGTGTCGTGCCCTATGGGGTGATGAGCCCGATGAAAGACTAAGAAACTAAGAAATGAAGAAACTAAGGGAGCCAATGTGGTTGGCTGATTATGCGATTAGCGGTTATAAAGCCAACGACTAATAGCCAATGGCTAATGGCTAACCCCAAACTGACAACTGATCACTGTTCCTCTACCGAGCTCTTGTCCCTGACGGGACTGCTCAAGGAAAACTATTATCTATTATCTCTTAACTATTATCTCACCACCGTCACGCTTCCCGTCACGTCTCTCGTCTCCTGGCCCTT
>JAGCGA010000034.1 GCA_017649855.1 Bacteroidales bacterium | reverse complement strand
GTGCCTCTTCTACACCGACCGGCAGCCCGACAACGTGCGCGACATGTACCAGGACATCGTGTGCAACCTCTGGCAGGCGTGGCCGAACTTCCGGCACGAGAGCAAGGAGAACACCTGGGTCTATCGCGTGGCGTTGAACACGGCTGTCGCCCAGCTGCGTAAGCGGAGCCGCACTCCCTCGTTCGTGTTGCTCACCGACGAGATGGTCGCCACCCTCACCGATCTCAAACACGAGGAACTTGCCGAAAGTCTCTATCGTCTGATCAACCTTTTAGGCAAAGCCGACAAGTCGCTTATCCTGCTGTACCTGGACAAAATCCCGTACGATCAGATAGCCGAGATTGTAGGCGTCAGCGAGGCCGCCGCGCGGAAACGGGTGGAACGTATCAAACAGAAGTTAGTCATATTAAACACCGAAAACAATGGAAAAAACATTTGAACAGATAGAAGCGCTTTGGCAGCAGCAGGATGAACGTCTGCAGCGCATCGAGCACGTGCAGCAGGAGTCTGTGCGGCGGCTCTTGCACCGAAGCATCACCTCGACCCATCGCCGCTTCCTGATCGAAAACCTCTGCGCCGTGGTTCTGGGCATCTTGGTGGAAGTCTTCGTGCTTTCGAAGGCGGAGATGTGCTTCGCCAGCTGGAACTTGGCCGTGCCATACCTGATATTCAACGTTTTGTTCCTCGCCAGCGTGGTGTGGTACACCGTATGGGTGGTCCGCTTTTGGAAACACGATCCGCTGAACACACCCACCCTTGAAGCGATGCGCTTCGCTGATCGCTGGCATCTGGCGCTGAAACGCTCCACGATATGGGGATTCTGTGTCGTCCTGCCCCTTTGCCTTGCCGCGAGCTTCCCCGTTTTCGCCTACATTTTCTATCGAAAACCATTCCATTTTACGGATTTACAGTACCTCACACCTCTGCAGATTCTTTTCTCCGTGCTGTTTTACACCGCCTGCATTGCGTATGCGATTTATGAGCTGAGACTGACGCGCGAGCTGAAAGAAAACCTGAAGATTTATGATGAACTTTTAGATTAATGATATGTCGGAGATGGCTATTAGCTATTGGCTATTAGCCAGCCAATAGCCAATAGCTAATAGCCAAAAGCTAATAGCCAAAAGCTAATAGCCAAAAGCCAATAGCCAAAAGCCAAATAAATACAAACCTAACAATCAAATCAATATGAAAAAAATCTGTTTTTGTCTCCTAGCTGGAATAATCCTCTTTACAGGCTGCCATCAAACCAAAGCCGTCCAGTACAATGTCGATCCCGACCAAGTTTTCGGACAACATTACACCGCCAAGGATTTCGGAATATGGTATCTGTTAAGCTATTCCGATAATTTGTACAGCTCGTTGGTCAATGTGACGATGGCGCGTTTGTCTGAGGAAAAGCAAGTTGCCTGGGACAACCAAAACGGCCTGCGGTTGCCGTCATCCGACACTGCCGCGTTCATGAGCGCCTTGCGGACGGGCAAAATGCCGGTCTCGCCCGAAGGCAGCCAACTCATCCCTTGCTGGATTCTAATGTCCGCGCCGGAAGAGGATCTGTACCAGTTCAATTTGTGTTATGGCGATGCTTCGGGGAACCCGGTCATTGACGGCACGCACGTCAAAAAGGTCTCCGTAGAGAAAAGCGACTACACGGGAGGGTACGAAGTGTTGATGCAGTTCGATATGAGAACGGCGGATTTGTGGCAGAAGTTCACGGCGACGAATATCCATAAGCGGATCGCGATGATGCTCGGCACCGACCGGCTGCTGAGTGCCCCGCAGATCATGTGCGAAATCGCGGGAGGCGCCTGCAGCGTGTCGGGTCCATCGGAAGAGGAATGTAACGCTATCGCTGTCATACTGCAAGGGAGCAAATAGGCGATGAATCTCTCTTCATGATAGACCTGTAAGAATCCCTCCTGCGTTTTATAGATGAACTTATTCATCTTTCGGGGCGAATGGGCACTTTTTGCCGATACACTGATTGTTGATCTTGCTGCGGGAGCAGGTGACCACAGGTTTCTCCATCTCCACGCCGAGATGCTCTTTCACGAAATCCACAGCCGTGAGGATCGACAGGTAGGAGTCGCGTTTGCAGCAACGGGGGCCACCGTTCAGGGCCACCTGCTCCAGTGCACGTGAAGTGAGCAGATTGCAAAGCCGCCACGTGTCCGTCGAGAGTGGTGTATTGCGAGTGACCACCGACAAGAAGATGCCCGTGCTGATGGCCGCACCGCAGGCACCCATATATCCGCATGCCCCGCCCGGCACTTGGCGACCACGGCTCATCACCTCCGTCAGGCCGGTGGCAAGGTCGATTTTCATGCTGTCAACCGTGACAGCATTGTTGTATGCCGTTAGCAGAGCCGCCCCCACCAATACATGATGCTCCGGCCCGTGCATGTGGCAAAACGGTTGGGACATCATCTTCTCAAGGATGGCAATCGGGTCTTTAGAGGTCTCGGCCAAGCACATGGCAATGATGGAATCCATCCCCGCCGTATGGCAGTCGGAGCATACATAGTGACCCCTGATGCAGCGTGTCTTGCTAGGCTCTTGCTTGTGACACAACACGCACTCCATCATCATGTCGCTTTCCAAGTACTCCAGCGACGCACCGCAAATAAGGCATTCTTCGTTGTTGTTCATAATTCTCTCGGATTTAATTGTTTTGGGACAAGATACGGCAGTGATGACCATCATGATGCATGCTGCACATAATATCGCTATTTTCTTCATTGTTTGTATCGTTTCTTTCTGATTAAATAGGTGAAAAGACAATCGTAGTAAAAAGTCATTCCCCGTTTAGAGGTCGTTCTCGATGGTCTTGATGACTTTCGCGGGAACGCCGCCGACCAGGGTGTTGTCGGGCACGTCCTCCGTGACTACAGCGCCGGCCGCTACTACCACGTTGTTGCCGATGGTCACGCCGGGCAATATGGTGACGTTGCCGCCGATCCACACGTCGTTGCCGATGCACACGGGCTTGGCCAGGGCGTGGTATTCGCGGCGGCCCTTGGGCGAAAGCGGGTGCCCGACGGTGGTGATCAGCGTGTGCGGCCCGACCATCACGTGGTTGCCGATATGGACCTCGCGGATGTCGAGGATGGTGAGGTTGTGGTTGCCGGTGAAGTCGTCGCCGATGAAGATGTTCTTGCCACGGTCGCAGTTGAAGGTCTTGGCAATCCACACGCGCTCGCCCACGGCGCCGAGCATCTGCTGCAGCTGTCGGTACTGCGCCATGTAATCGCGCCCGTCCAGGGCGTTGAAGATCTCACACTGCCGGATGGCCTCTGTCTTGAGCGCGATCAGTTCCTCGTCGGCATACGAGTACTCCAAGCCGGCGTTGCATTTTTCAAGGTTGGTCATATTGTTGTTGGTTTTATTCGTTCGCAAAAAGTCACGTGCACTATGTCGCCAAAGCTCTTGCCGATCTGCTTCCGGATGTCTTTTCGCAAGCCTATGATAAAGCAAGGCGTCCTCATCTTGACAATCTGTCCGTCATAAGGCATCCCGTCGAAGGTGGCGTGTACCAACAACCGTCCTTTGCCAAAGAGTGCCTTGATGTCGTAGGGAACCTCCACGTATGCCGCATCCATCCCCTCGTTTTGCAGGATGGGGGCATCGAAGGCGTAAGACATGTCATCGTCAACAAGCCCTTTTGCGATGGTTTTGTCTTTCATAAAAGACTATTGCTTGTCAATATTCACCAGCTTGTATTTCTTCGTTCCCAAACCTAACTTCTCCGCCCAGTCGATGGTGTGGGTGCCGTGCTGCTGGTCGATGCGCGAGAGCAGGTCGGTGGGGTCGTTGGTGGCGGTCACCTTCTGCTGGTTGATGATATCGACGCAGGCCTGGTCGAGGGCCACGGGGTCGGTGCTGGCGAGGATGCCGTAGTCCTCCAACTTCACGGGTTCGGGATGATCCACACAGTCGCAGTCGATACTCATGTTGTTCATCACGCTGATGTAGATGATGCCCTCCTTCTTCTGGAAGTAGTCGGTCACGGCTTGCGCGGCCGCGGCCATGCTCTCGAGGAAGCCGTCCTGGTCGCCGATGTACTCAGGGGTCCAGAGTTTCTCCATGTCGAGGACCTCCATCTTGCCGGCGGAATGGATGTATGCCTTGCCGTTCTGGCTGGCGCAGCCGATGCTGAGGTTCTTGAGCGCGCCGCCGTAGCCACCCATAGGATGGCCTTTGAAGTGGTTGAGCGCGATCATGAAGTCGTAGTTAGCCATGTGGTTGCCCACGATGTCGTATTTGATGTGCGAATCGTCTTTCACGGGGATGCGCATCTCGCCCTCCTCGTCCATAATATCGACCTTGAACAGCGGTTTGAAGCCGTGTTGCTCGATGATTTTCCAGTGGTTGGCCGAGGTGTTGCGCTCGTCTTTGGCATCTTCGGGGGCGTTGCCGTAGGCGGTGTTGCACTCCACGATGGTGCCATCGACCAGCATCACGAGGTCTTTGATGAGCTCGGGCTTCAGGTAGTTAGGGTTGCTGCCTTCGCCAGTGGAGATCTTCACGGCCACGCGGCCCTTGGCCTCCACACCCAACGCTTTGTAGATCTTCACTAACGCCTCGGGACTGATGTCACGGGTCAAATAGACGGTTGCGCCCTCATCGGACGGCTGGGGTTGGTTGTTCTTGTTGTTCTGTCCGCAGGATGCGAGCACCAAGACGGCGATGACGATAAAGGGGATGTTTTTCATTTTGATTCGTTTATGTTTGCAAATTGAGATTTTCTACGGCAAAAATACATATTTTTCGATATGTGCGGACAAATGAAATTGTCCTGTAGAGACGTTTCATGAAACGTCTCTACAACTCCAGGTGCGGCACAGACAGCGGCAGACATGTGTTCAGGCAGTTCCGCACCGTCCCAGCTCTGCGATGTGCGGATAAGTTCAGTTTTTTGCGCGTCCTTTTTCATTGTCATATTTGTATTTATTCATATTGCTGCCAATTTTGATGCGTAATGGCCAAATCATTGCAGTTTTTTTATATTTTTGCGTTCATATTTATTCATTGAACTGTCATGCTGTCTCGCCGCATTGTCATACATCATAATACTTGCAAGAAGATTGCCACTTTCTTGCTTCTTTTGTCGTTATGTCTGGTGGGACGGATTTCAGCCCAAATCAACATATATGGTGTTGAACACTTTCCAGAGTCCTTGTCGGAGAGAGGATTGCACGGACCAGTAAAATCCATTGCCTATTCGAAGCTTGTTATTACAAAGGATAGGACTGTACACTATTCCAACCAAACTTTCCTCACTTTTAACAGAAAGGGACAGTTGATGGAGTCTATGACTGTAGGAGAAAGTTTTGATTGGGAAGGGGACACGATCATTTATCGTTACACATACGATTCGTCGGGTCGCTTCACTTCCAGATACACCACCGATGGCAAATTTCGCGAAGAGGCTGTTTACGACAGTCTTGGACATTTCCTTTATAGTGTTTACACTCGGTCCGACGGGATACCAAAACCGTCGCTACGGTATTATTACGACGAGCAGGGCCGCTGTATTCGAAATGAATATGTGCCAACCCTTGATGACGAGGATCTTGGATATACGATTATGACACATCCGTTTTCCTATGATTCTGTAGGCAATTGCATCGCAACGGCTGAAATTGTGGACGGAGACACCGTACAAGTTGAATGGTGCAAATACGATAAAGATGGGAATCTGACGGAATACGGTTCCACTTTAATGGGAGAAAGCAGGGATTTGTATTTCTATGATGAAAACTCAAAAAGAGTGAAGGATTTGCATTATTATAACGGAGAACTATCCAGAGAAACGATTCATGAGTATGATGAGAAGGATAGGTTGGCTCGCGATAGGCATTACGACAAAGACGGCAAGCTGGAGTATGGATGGGATTATCTTTACGACAGTTTTGATAATAAGATAGAAAGCGTTATGTACATCTGGAATCCAGATCAGACACTAAGCTATACGATTAAGATCATTGCAGAATTTGAGTATTACGAATCTGACAATTGATCTGTTTCTGGATGATCATTCTTTCCGGGTTAAAGGCTATGAAAGGAGCTATCTTAGGTATGGCCCCGTAACAGACCCCTTATCCTCCGCCATCGCCTTGGGCGTCCCCTCGAAGATGATGTCACCGCCCGTCGCACCGCCGCCGGGACCGAGCTCGATGAGCCAGTCGCAGGATTTCAGCATCTCGATGTTGTGCTCGATGAGGAAGATGGTGTTCCCCGCATTCACCATGGTGTCGAAGAGGTTCAGGATGCGTTTGATGTCGCCCGCGTGGAGACCGTCGGAGGGCTCGTCCATGATGAAGATCTTGCCCGCATCACGCAGGTAGGAGGCCAACTTGATGCGCTGCAACTCGCCGCCGGAGAGGGTGGAGAGCGACTGGTTCAGATGGAGATAGCCCAAGCCGACCTTGCGCAACGGCTCTAATTTCTCGGCAATCACACTTCCCGCGAACAGCTCGGATGCCTTGTTGGCGGTGAGGTCCATCACCTCGGCGATGTTGAGGCCGTTCACCTTGTAGGAGAGGACTTCCGGCGAGTAACGGAGTCCGCCGCAGGCCTCGCAGGTGGTCTCGATGGCATCCATGAAGGCCATGTCGTTGACGATGACGCCCTTGCCCTGACAGACGGGACAGCCGCCCTTGCC
>JAGCGA010000033.1 GCA_017649855.1 Bacteroidales bacterium | reverse complement strand
GCAGGCCGACATGCGGTGCGGACGCGGCGTGAATGGCCGGCCTCCAACAGCGGCGTGCAAAGGCGCTTGCGTTTACAAAAATGCATGCCTTCCGTGTTTTTTCCATTTTGCTGAATATTGCATTTTTGTTCACGTTTGCCGCCGCTGTCAGAGGGCGGACAGAGCGAGCGGCATTCATGTCGGCTTGATCTTTTGGCAACTTTTCTATCAAGAGAAAAGTTGGAGAATATATTTTGTCCAAGGATGTTGCTGGCCGGAAAAGAATGGTTTCCTCTCTATACTAAAAAATTAATTATCAAGATATAATAGCAAACAACCACAATAGTGCCATTATGTATATAACCTCCTAATTTTTTTGCAGAACAAACATCACTCCTGAAGAAGGGGATGTCAGCAAGAATAATAAGGGAATAGCCTATAAATTAAATGACCTGCAAATTTCTTCCTCTGTTTCTTAAAAAAAATCCTATCTTTGCAAGTTTTTAATTGATATATAATTGTATGAAAATAAGCAAAATAACTTTTTTTACGATACTGCTATTTGCGTTGTTTTCTTCCGCCTTTGCCCAGCCTGAGGTGCAACGCCCCTCCGCAGCCCCTCATAATTCCGGTATCGTAAGCGGCTCTATCGTGGACGCCCATGGCGTGCCCCTCGAATACGCCACCATCTACGTGAAGAAGACCTCCGATTCCCTAGTCGCCCAGTATGGCATCACGGACACAGAAGGCAAATTCCGCATCGAAGAGATCCCTTTCGGTGAATATTTCCTCGAAATCCAATACATGGGCTATCGGACTACCACCTCGGCTCCCTTCACGATTTCCAAAGAGAATGCGGTCTTCAAAATCGACAAGTTCAAGATGTCCGACAAGTCCACCGACCTCGAGACGGTCGTTATCCGGGCCCAACGCGACATGATCCAGAGCAACCTCGACAAGACCGTGTACAACGTGGAGTCGTCGGTCTCCTCTGCCGGCCAGACTGCCGTGGAGGTGCTGGAGGAGATCCCCTCCGTCTCTGTGGATATTGAGGGCAACGTGAGCCTGCGCGGCAGTGAGAACGTGACCATCTTGGTGGACGGACGTCCCACCAACCTGACCCTCGACCAGATTCCTGCCGACCTCATCGAGAGCATCGAGGTGATTACGAATCCTTCCGCCCGTCTGGAACCCGACGGTATGGCAGGCATCTTGAATGTGGTTCTCAAGAAGAAGAAAGAGTCGGGCTTCAACGGTATGGTGTCCATCGGCGCTTCCACCGCTATGCTGCATTATAACGACAAGCACCATTTCTACTTCAATGGCTATAATGGCAGTCTCAGCTTCAACTACCGCTACAACAAGATCAACCTTTTCGTCAGCTATGGTATTCGTAGTTTCGGCTTCCGCAATGCCGGCACCATGTGGCGTAACTCCTGGTATGGCGAAGATACCACCCGTATGGAGCAGACCAATTATGGCCAGAACCGAGACCGCTTTCACAATCCGAGTGCATCGTTGGACTACTATATCAACAAATACAACACCATCACCTTCAACGTGTCGGGTCACTTTGGCAAGATGCGTCGTGAGAGCGAGTTGAACTCCATTACCTATTCCCCCCTCGACACATTCTACTATTACGATCAGATGGGAGTGAGCCCGCGCCATTTCAACAGCTTCGATGCCTCCATCAACTACAAGAAGACCTTCGAGATGCAAGGACGTGAGCTGACCGCCGACCTCTTCTATACGCAACGCTCCGGTGGTGGCCATAACGAGATCCTCCAGGACAGCTATCTCGACATTCCCGATTTCTACCAGCGCACCGAGACTTCCGACCTCAACCGCGATATTGCCGCGCAACTTGACTTCGTGACTCCCGTGGGCAATGGCGGCCGTATTGAGACGGGCTACAAGTTCTCATATCGTGGGGTGGGGCAGGACTATGCCCGCTTTGAGGGAACCTCTGACTCCGACTGTGTGGAAGACTTGGCCCGTAGCAACGACTTCATGTACCACGAATATCTGAACGCCCTCTATTTCATCTACTCCAATACCTTCTGGAAAAAACTGAAGGTACAGGTGGGCCTGCGCGGGGAGATGTCCTATACCATCTCCGATCTGAAGTCGATCGATACGGTCTATACCTATTTCAATTATGGTCATTTTGCCCGTAACTTCTTCTTCCCGACCGTGCACATCAAATATGACATCACCGATCATCATGCCTTGCAGTTCAGCTTCTCGCGCCGCGTGCAGCGCCCGCGTATCCATCAGCTGAACCCCTTCATTGACGACTCCGACCGCGAGAACCGCATGACGGGCAACCCGGCGCTGGAACCCGAATTCGCCAACTCCTTTGAGCTGGGCTATATGTACTCCCAACAGAAGTGCTCCTTTACCTTCACCACCTTCTACCGCCGCCGTACCAACCTGATCACTCGCTATACCGAAATCCTTCGTGACCCGCTCACCGATATGCCCTACACGATGACCTCCTACCAGAACCTTAACAAGAGCCAGAACTTCGGCCTCGAGCTCTTCTTCAGCTATCGCGTCAAGAAGGTGTATCGCGTCAACGTGACCGGCAGTTTCTACCGTAACTTGATCGACAGTGACAACCTGTTGGATGAGAACCTCTCCCGCGACTGGGCTTGGAATGCCGGTGTGAGCCAGACCTTCACGCTGGGCAAGGATTTCGACCTTCAACTCGATTTCCGCTATCGTTCCTCCACGCTGACCTCTGGAAGTATGGGCTGGGGCACCTACGGCATCGGCCAAGGTCGCCGCTCCGCCAACTACCGCCTGAACCTGGGCTTGAAGAAAGGATTCCTCGACAACTCTTTGGTGGTCAGCTTGAACATTCGCAACTTGCTCTATTTCATCCCGAAAGTACGTATGATGGAGGTCTCCTCCTGGTCAGGCCTGGACGAGCCTATTGGTTATGAATCATACAGTATCCGTGAGAACTCCGGTTTCAATATCTCCTTGAATCTCACCTATAAACTTAACAACTATCGTAATCGCCCAGTTCGGATTGCAGAAGATGAATATTCCGGAGGCGAAGGTGAAATGTAATTTTTTGTATTTTTGCAACTTCATTGACGAATAGTAAAACGATGTACAAAAAGCTTTTTTTATTGGCTATGATGGCGTTCCTCGGATTCCAAAGTCTGAGTGCCCAGAACGATGTGACTCCCTATACTTCAAGCAAAGATGCCGAGGCGAAACCGGTGGTTTTCAGAGACCGGCTGGTGATGGATATCTTCCATTCTTTCTGGATGGGTATGCCCTCACAGGTGAACTATAAGAAGTTCGATCCCGGCTTCAATATCTCTGCCATGTGGGACTTCAAAATCAAAGACAAACCCTTGGCATTCGGTTTGGGCGTGGGCGTGACCTATCATACCCAGTTCAGCAATGCCTTGTTGTTGTACGATAAGGAGAGCGGCTTGATGAAGTATAACATACTGCCCTCTACGGTGGAGTACAACTTGCTGAAGATGAATTATTTGAGTGTCAATATCCCCTTGGAGTTCCGGTATCGTCATGAGAACGGGTTCAAGTTCAGCATTGGTGCGCGTGTCGGCCTTGTCGCCGAGGTCTCCCAGAAATACAAAGGTCAGGATTACACCACCGCATCTGACACTATCATGGTCAAGAATCTGCGCATGGAGCACAAGCTTAAGTACAATGTAGACTTCTATACCCGTATCGGCTGGAAGTTTGTGGATCTCTATTACAGTTTCCAAGTGACGCCGCTCTTTGAAGCTGGCAAAGGTCCCAAGATTCATCCAATGTCTGTGGGCATCTCGTTGAGTATTTTCTAAGTGAAATCTAAAATTCTGCAGATATGTTTTACTTGATGATTGTCATTTTTGTAATCGGCTATCTTTGTATAGCTTTTGAACATCCATTGAAAATCAACAAGACCGCTTTTGCTTTGCTGACGGGCGTGCTCATTTGGACGGTCTATGTGCTGACCGGTCCGGGAATCTATGAGACTGCCGGCTTTGGCGCGGGCTATGAGGCCTTCAAGGTGGCACATCCCGACTCGGTGCATCCCTTTATCGATTTCATCACCACCCATGAGCTGATTGAGCATTTGGGCGACATCGCGGAGATCCTCTTCTACCTGATGGGTGCCATGACGGTGGTGGAGCTGATCGACACATATGGAGGATTCAACATCATTACTGACAATATCAAGACCACAAACAAGGTAAAGCTGCTTTGGATCTTGAGTTTTATCACCTTCTTCTTCTCTGCCATTTTGGACAACTTGACCACGGCTATCGTGATGGTAGCCTTGCTCCGTAAACTGTTGCCCGACAAGCACGACCGCTGGTTCTTCGGTGGTATGGTGATTTTGGCAGCGAATGCGGGTGGCGCGTGGAGCCCCATTGGCGATGTGACCACCATCATGCTCTGGATTGCAGGCCGTGTCTCCACGGGTGCCGTGATGCTGCATTGCCTCATCCCGAGTCTCGTCTCCATGATTATCCCGCTCATCGTGGTCTCCTTCGTGGAGCGTGGCGAGATCGATGCCTCCCAGCGTCCGAAACAGGAGGTGAACAACAGCATCCCGACCTGGCAGCGCAACTTGATCTTCTTCATGGGTATCGCCGCTTTGGTCTTCGTCCCGATCTTCAAGATCCTTACCCACCTGAAGCCTTATATGGGCATTATGTTGGGCCTTTCCATCCTCTGGATTGTGACGGAGATCCTGCACAAGACCAGCCAGGAGGAGATGCGCAAGTTCACGATCTCCGGGGTGCTCACCCGTATTGACATCCCCAGCATTCTCTTCTTCCTGGGTATCCTGTTGGCCGTGGCCGGATTGCAGAGTGCAGGTCATCTCTCCATGCTGGCCGCCAGCCTCGACAATGTCTTCCATGGCAACTTCTATCTGATCGACTCCGTGATTGGTATCTTGTCCTCCATCATCGACAATGTGCCGTTGGTGGCAGGTGCCATGGGTATGTACACCTTCCCGATGGATCACCTCTTCTGGGTCTTCCTGGCCTACTGTGCGGGTACGGGTGGCAGCCTGCTCATCATCGGTTCCGCTGCCGGCGTGGCGGTGATGGGTATGGAGAAGATCGACTTCATCTGGTATCTGAAACACATCACTCCGTATGCCTTGCTGGGCTATCTGGCCGGCATCGGCTGTTATATCCTGTTGGACAAGCTCTTTATCATGATAGGTGTTTCCGCCACGCATGCGGTGACAGCCATGGCTGCCATGCCGATGGCATTCTAGCCTGTCCGCCGAAAGTGATCATAACAAAAAAGGACGCTGTGCAGCGTCCTTTTTTTTGTTGCCTGATTGACAGACTATCTCTTGGCGAGGCCGAGGATCTCGCGGGCTTCGTCGGAGGTGGCCACCTGGCGGCCGAGCAGCTTGGCCATGCGGACGACCTTGTCCACGAGTTCGCCGTTGGACTTGGCGAGGACGCCTCTTTCGAGGTAGAGGTTGTCTTCAAAGCCCACGCGCACGTTGCCGCCCATCACGATGGTGGGAGCGGCGAGGGTGAAGGCGTGGCGGCCGATGCCGGTGCAGGTCCAGGTGGAGCCTGCCGGGATGTTCTGGACAAGCCAGCAGAGGTTGGGCACCGTGGCAGGCGTGCAGCCGGGAACGCCTAAGACGAAGTTGAACTGCATGGGCGTGCCGGGCACCTCACCCTTGCGAGCCATTGTCAGGATGGTGTCCAGATGGCCCATCTCAAAGCACTCGTACTCGGGCTTGATGCCACGTTCGATCATGCGTTTGCCAAAGGCGCGCATCGTCGGCATGGTGTTGTCGAAGATCTCATCCCCGAAGTTGCAGGTACCACAGTCCAAGGTGGCCATCTCCGGGATGGGAGTGGTGTCGGTGGACTGCAGACGTTCGTCGGGAGTCATGCCCACAGCACCACCCGTGGACGGGATCAGGATGACGTTGGGACATGCCTTGTAGATGGCCTCCTCGCACTCTTGGAAGCGATCGCGACTCTGAGTCGGCGTGCCGTCGTCTTCACGTACGTGCAGGTGCACGATGGCAGCTCCGGCATCGACTGCCGACTTGGCCTCTTTGACAATCTCTTCCACCGTGTAAGGCACGGCGGGGTTCTGTTCTTTCGTTACTTCCGCACCGCAAATAGCGGCGGTAATGATCAGTTTATCCATTGTTAATAGTTGAATTGTTGAATTGATGAAATGTTGAAAATGTTATTGTTCGGTGCTGAATATTCTCTGTATAATAAAGCAATTTATGCTTAAACAATTAAACAGTTAAACAATTAAACATTTTTTCTTTGGCATTGTTTGGGGACCACGCAGGTGCCGGAGGCGCGGCAGACGACGATAGGCTCGGGGAGCACGTCGGCGGCAGAAGCGCTGATGTCAGGACGCGGGGCGATGACCTTGCGGGCCTCAAAGACCATCTTGCGGGAGGTGTTGCCCACCTTGGTGATCTCACCGACAGCCTCGATATAGTCGCCGGCATAAACCGGTGCCAGGAATTCCACATTGTCGTAGGCGCAGAACAGACCCTCGTCGCCATCTTGCATGATGAGCAATTCGGTAGCCACATCGCCAAACAAGGCCAGCATGTGGGCGCCATCTACTAAGTTACCACCATAATGAGCGTCTTGAGAGCTCATTCTCAATCGGATCATGGATGTTTTTTTCTCTTCCATTATGTTTCTATTTAGGGGTTAAACATTAATTCGCAAAAACGCGGTGCAAAGATACATAATATTCCCCAATCTGAAACATCTGTTTGTATTTCCAAATTATGTATCTTTGCCAGCGTATATCATCAAAGTGCTTTTTATCTGTCATGGCAACATTTGCCGGAGCCCTATGGCTGAGTTCGTGCTGAAACAGAAAGTCTCGGAGCGGGGCCTTGCTGCCCGTTTTGAGATTGCCTCCGCCGCTACCAGCCGTGAGGAGATTGGCAATCCTGTCTATCCGCCCGTACGGCGTCTTCTGCAGGAGCATGGTATCTCATGCGCTGGCAAGACGGCTCGGCAGATGACGACCCAAGACTATCAGCATTACGATTTCATCATCGCCATGGATCAGAACAACCTGCGGAATCTCCAGCGCATGTTCGGACCCGACAGAGACCACAAGATCTCCCTGCTGATGGACTATACCGACACGCCCCGCGATGTGGCCGACCCTTGGTACACCCGCGTCTTCGAGGCTACCTGGGACGATGTGCAGGAGGGCTGCGACGGTTTTCTGCAATTCCTGGCCAAAAAGATACCGGAGTTGGGTGCGGTGTGACCTGTTATTTTTTAGTTTTGCATCATCATTCTAAACCTTGGATATATGAAAAAGACCCTCCGTTTGTTTTTCCTTGTGCTGCTCACCTGCGCGCTTTATATCCCCTTGAAAGCCCAGATGGGAGACAAGCCCTTGAAGGTGGATTATGACAAGATTGAAAAGTTCGTCCAGTCGCAGCCGGAACAGTTCAAAACCATGATTCTCCGGTTTGAATCTGGCGATTCCTCCTTGACCATTGAGGAGCTGGCAACCCTTTATTACGGCAGCTTCTTTTCGACGGAATATACCTATACGGGCGCATCCCAAGCTTTGGTGGAGTTGAAGAAAAAGGAGGATTATGAAAATGCCATGGCGCTGTGCCTGAAAGAGTTGGGGAAGTCTCCCTGCTCCATAGACCTGCTTTTCGACGCTTGGCTCTTCGCGAAGAACCTCGGACAGGACAACAGTCTTTATGAGACGCGGCTCAATCAGGTCCTGAGCGTGATCCTGGCCTCGGGCGACGGGCGTGAACAGAAAACCGCCTATAAGGTGGTGGATATCTCTGATGAGTATTTTATCATCTATGCGATTCTCGGACTCAACCTCCGCCAGCAGTCCCTCGTTGGGAATTGCGATGTGATGACCGTCTTTGACGAAGCGTCTCCGGACGACACGGTGGACATCTGGTTTGATGTGTCACTGCATTTGTCCGCCTTGGACAAAATCTTTGGAGGCATGGACCTGGATTCAAAGAGTCATGATTCCAAAGCCAAAAAGAGAGGCAAGAAGTCGAAGCGGAAAGCGGAAGCTTCGTTGATTGTAGAGTAAAACATAAAAAATAATGCCGATATGGAACAGTTTTCAATTCAAGATCAAGAAATGATCAAGCATCATGGATGTGATGTCTCTGTTGTTGAACAGCAGCTGGCGCGTTTCGCCCAGGGTTTTCCGTTTGCCCATCTGAACCGGGCTGCCGTCATTGATGATGGCATTGTACGCCTTTCCCCAGACGTGGTGGAAGAAATCGAGGCGGACTACGAAGCGGCCACCAGCGGTCTCCAATTGCTCAAGTTCGTGCCCGCTTCGGGTGCGGCCACCCGCATGTTCAAGGACCTCTTTGCCATCCTGACGGATGATCCGGAGTCCTTGCGCCCGAAGGCTGAGACCTTTTTGCGAGATTTGCCGGTCTATCCCTTCTATGAGGATTTGACGGAGGTAATGAAGAAGGCGGGTCTTGATTTGGAACAGGTGCGCCAGCAGGGTGACTACCGCACCATTATCCGTTACCTGCTCTTGGAAGAAGGGCTCGATTATGGTAACAAGCCGAAAGGTATGCTGAGATTCCATCGGTACGAGCAGGAGATTCGCACTTCCTTGGAGGAGCATTTGGTTGAGGCGGCGCTGTATGCCAACAATGGTGGCCAATGCCAGCTCCATTTCACCATCTCACCCTCTCATAAGGAGGGCTTCGAGCAACTCGTCCGCGCGGTGGTCCCGAAATATGAAAAGCGTTACGGGGTGACCTATCACATCACCTTCTCTGTCCAGGACCCTGCCACCGACACCATCGCCGCCAATCCGGATAACACGCCGTTCCGCGACGACCAAGGACATCTGCTCTTCCGTCCTGCCGGTCATGGCGCTCTCATCCATAACCTGAATAAGATGGATGCCGATGTCGTTTTTGTGAAGAATATCGACAATGTCATCACGGAAGACCGTATCGCTCCGACCATCCGATATAAGAAAGTTCTGGCTGGTTATCTGGTTCAGTTACAACAACGTATCTTTAGTTATCTAAAGCGGATAGAGAAGGGGGATGTGGATGAGATGCTGTTGTGCGAGATGATGGATTTTGCCGAGTCTGAGCTGCAGATCTCCTTGGAAGATGATTGCTCGCTGGAGAGCCTCTACGATAAGTTCAACCGTCCATTGCGCATTTGCGGCATGGTGAAGAATGAGGGCGAACCTGGCGGTGGCCCCTTCTGGGTGGAAGACAAGGAGGGCGCCTGCTCTTTGCAGATTGTGGAGTCTTCCCAAATCGACAAGGCCAATGATGAACAACGCAATATCCTGGAGCACGCCACCCACTTCAATCCCGTGGATCTGGTGTGTGCCATCAAGGACTATAAAGGCCAGAAGTTCAATTTGCTCGATTATGTGGACCCTGAGACTGGATTCATCTCCAGCAAGTCGTTCAACGGCCGTGACTTGAAGGCTATGGAGTTGCCAGGCCTATGGAACGGAGCCATGAGTGACTGGATCACCATCTTCGTGGAAGTGCCGATCGAGACCTTCAATCCGGTGAAGACGGTGTTTGACCTGTATAAGCGAAACGCCCGGTAGCCATAGTTGAAGATGCAGAATTGAAATTGAAAATTGGAGGTTGAGAAAGCCGTTTCTATTCTTCCAATTTTCAATTTTTATTTTCAATGGTCTTATATCCTGCTGTCATGGTTATGCAGGCTGTGACAGATGGCATAGAGCCGGTGATATTCCTGTGCGATCTCGCGGCCATTGAATTTCAACAATGGGTGCAGTTCGCTGATATGGTGTATGGCAGTGGCATATCGCTGGCTGATCTCGATGATCTTCTCTGCCAACGTATGGGTGTGATCTTTCTCAATTCGGCATTCTGGGTTGTCGATGAGGCCGTCCAGACAGCTGTGACGGGAGTATATTACCGGCATGCCCTGCGATAGTGCCTCGGCAAACCGGCAGGTGCTCTGCAGCCGATCCCCGATCATCAGGACTATGTGGTGTGCACGATATATCTCGAGCAGTTCCTCGGCGGTCGTGTAGGGCGCCCATTGTACACCCTGGCGCTTGATCTTGTCTTGCTCTTTGGCGGAAAGTGAGCTGGCGGCAACCGTCAGGGATACGCTCAGGTTCTGATGCTGAATCTCTTTCATGGCCTTGTGGATGAGTGAGAGCTCGCTTTCGTAATCGGGATGTTGCACGATGTAGAGAAGCCGGATGTGGACTAATGCCACGGGCTTGTGCAGGTATAGTTGCTGCAAGAAGAGCGGTTGTATGCTGCGGCAGATGATGGAGGACTTGCCGAAAAGCTGGTCGGCTTGGCTGTCGGAAAGGGCCTGGTTGAAGGCGTGAAAAAACTGGGGGTGAGGGAAGATGACCTTGCTGGCATCCTGCAGGATGCGCAGCCGGTCCGAATGCAGCCTCAGAGAGAGTGCGTGGGCATATTGGATGTCCTCTTCGGATAAGCTGAGGATGTAGGGTATGCCCTGTTCTTGATGGATTTTCCAAGCCGTTGAGCCGTCGGCCATCCAGCTGTGAGCGTGGATCAGATGGATGTCGGCGGTGGGGATGTCCCCCATGACTACACCAGGACAATCGCATGTGCCAGGTGTGTCTTCAGTTCGGGCTCCTAGGATAAGATGCTCCATTCCGTTGGCAGAGGCATTTTTCAAAAGGTCCCAGTCAGGGCTGTCGGGAGCATGGATGATATGTAGAATGCGGGTCATAGGTTGTTGGCTTTGGAAAGATGTTGTTGGATAAGTGGTTTGTATAGATGTTGGGTGAGCGGGTAAAAGATGCGTCGCAGCAGGTGGTTGTGCCAGAGTATGACGAAGTCGCCCTCGACGGCCATGCAGCTGTTGTAGTGCTTCTGAATCATAGACTTGCAGTCTTGGAAGCTGAGGCGCAAATAGTCGAAGAGAGTGCCATCCATGAGGATGAGCGGGTGTTCGATGCAGGTGGTGGCTTTGTCGTTTTGAAGATCGTAGAGCGGGTAGGGGTGGCAGGTGCCGCAGCGGAAGCCGGGGTACTCGGCGTAGCCCAGCGAGTAGTCGTCGGTGATGCCGCTCTTTTGCCAGACCTCCAGGGAGGGTTGCCGTCCGCTGGCGCCAGCCTCAAAGCGCAGGTAGTGTTGCCGCCCGCAGGTGACAGGCTGCCCGGAGACATCTTGCAGCCGCTGGCGCTGGGCGCTGAGCAACTGCTCGTCGTCATAGCTGTCGTAGCTGCCATGCAGGCCGATCGTCATGCCGGCATCGCTCACCATACGCAGGGCCGCGGCGGTCTCCTTCGCTCTGATGTCGTAAGCAGCATCCTGGTCTTCAGCCGTCTGTGCCATGAAGAAGAAGATGGCTGGCAGGCCTTTTTCCATTTCTACCAGGTCCTGGATGGCGGTGATGTAGGGGTCCCGACTGCGGTCTTGTTTCCATTCGCGGTACTCGCGTAGCGAGTGCTTGACCACCCGCAGCTTATGGTCGAGCAGCAGGTCGCGCCCGAAGATGGACTTGAAGGCCTGCCACTGGCCCGTGAAGCGCATGAGATGGTCGATGTCGTGGGTGGGGATCAGCCGTCCCTGCCTCTTCTTCAAACGATGGGCGGGGAATCCGGCCTCCAGCAGCTTCTCCCGTAGGATCAGCGCGTACTCGTCCACCAAGGGAACCATGATGAGCCCGTACCGACTGCTACTGGATAGGCTGTCCTGGTAGCGAAAGCGTCCGTGACGGTCGCGCGCGTCCGTCAAGGTCTCCTCTTTGCGAGAGAGCAGCAGAAAAGAGGGGGTGACGATGTCAAAGTAGAAGCTGACATGCTTGTCCTCAACTTTCAGCTCGTCAGACTCATAATGTGCTGGCCGGAACACGATCACCTCGCTGGTGTGGTTGGCGCACAACTCCAGATCGGAGACGGGCAACTGTCCTTTCAGAAAAGCCTCTTCCTCTTGCTCATCCAACAAAGGGATGGAGACGGTGAAGCCGTCCTGCAAGTGGATGGTCAGCAGGAGGTCTTCAACAGAGAAGCCTAAAACGAAGTCTTCCGTGTGGGGTAGTGCCACACGGAAGAGGTGTCGTAGCGTGTATTCTATGGCGTTATGCGTCAGCACCGTAGAGACTATAGGTTGTTATATCCTACCGAGAAGGTGTCGCCACCCTTGATGTCGCCCGTGGTGAGGCCTTTCTTCAGCCAGCGGGCACGTTGTGCAGAGGTGCCGTGGTTGAAGCTCTCCGGTACGGTGTAGCCGTATGCCTGCTTTTGCAGGTAGTCGTCACCGATCTTGGAAGCGACATTCAGGCCCTCTTCAATATCGCCGTCCTCCAGGGATTTGAAACGGTTGTTGTCGTGGTGTGCCCAGACACCTGCGAAGTAGTCGGCTTGCAACTCCAGGCATACGCTGATCTTGTTGCTCTCCGTCTTGCTGACTTGGGCCATCTTCTGGTGCGCAGCATTGAGGATGCCGAGTTGGTTCTGCACATGGTGGCCGACTTCATGGGCGATGACGTAGGCGTAGGCGAAGTCGCCATCGGCCCCGATTTGTTTCTTCATATTCATAAAGAAGGAGAGGTCGATATAGACGGTCTGGTCCGCAGAGCAGTAGAAGGGACCCACGGAAGAGTTGGCGTTACCGCAGCCAGACTGAACGCTGTTGGTGAACAGGACCAACTTCGGGGGCTGGTAGGTCTTGCCGATCTTGCGGAACTCTTCGGTCCAGATGTCCTCGGTGCCGGCCAGGATCTTCTTGGTGAAAACGGCTAGGGAGTCTTCCTCCGCGGAGGCCACGTGCGTGGTAGCCTCCGTTTGTGATTGTTGTTGTTGGCCAACCCGTTGCAGTAATTCCATGGGATTCTTGCCCATAAGCAAGGAGATGATGACGATGAGGATGATACCGCCGCATCCGATGCCAACTTTGGTGCCGGCAGAGCCACGTCTGTCGTCCACATTTGTACTTTCTCTTCTTCCTGATAAATCCATTGTGAAAATATTTTAGATGTTAATAATATGATTTTAATAATAATGATTGAGGATATGGTTGAGCCAATCGGTCATAAGTTGTAACACTTCCGGTTTGATGGTCTCCTCAATTTCTCCGTATTCGTTAGGCGAACCAGTCTTGCAGGTCTGCAGCAGATGGTTGGCAGAGGGGATGATGCGGTAGGTGTGGTATGCCAAGGGCGCATCGTAAAAGGAGTAAGGATTCTTGTATGATTTCGGGTCAAGGTACTGCCGCATCAGTCTGACGGATTGGCCTGCCTCCACCTGCAGGTCCAGTTGGCCGTTGATGGCGAGGAAGGGGCAGGAGAGATGCTGGAGGTAGGGCTTGGGGTCCAGATGGAAGAGCGTGTAGAACCAGGGGGAGCAGAGGGTCTGGATGGCCTGGTGCTGGAGTTGGTTGGGGTTGAAACCCAATGACTTGGCCGTCCGGCGCACGCCACCTCTTTCGAGATATTTCCTCATCCGTTCCATGGCCTTCTCGCGGGTGGGGGCTTTCTCCACGATGGCGTAGAGGCGGTCGGATTCGGTCGTGCTCTGGGTGGCCTCCTCGCAGGTGTACCCGTTGGCCATGGCGATGGCTGCATTCTGGTAGCACAGGATCTGTCGGATGGGCTGTGCCACCCCGCCCATGGTGATGATAAAGTCCACGGGACGTTTGTTGTCGACGATGTAGGCCACCAGACTGCCTTCGCTATGGCCAAGCAGTCCCACGGGTATATGCCGCAGGGCCGGATGTTGGCTGAGGGTGTCTCGGATTCTGTTGACCACGTCGGCGAAGTCCAGCGTGGTGGCATTCTGGAATACTGCTTTGGGCAGGTCGTCGTAGCGATAGACGGCATAGCCGTCGCGCGTCAGGGCGTCGGCAATCACCTTGAAGGGCTTGTGAGCAAAGATGCTCTCGTCGCGGTCTTGCCAGCCGGAGCCGGAGATGAGGATGACCAGCGCCTTGGCGGGTGTGGCTGGCATTGTCAGCGTGCCCGTCACATAGTCGTAACGTCCCTGGGGCTCTTTGATGCTGATCTCTTCTTCGCTGTATGGGTAGGGGGGCTTCGGCTCCTGCGGGCGGTTCAACTTTTTGCGCGAGTGCCCGGCATATAGGGTCAGCGGGAAGGAGCCCCCTTGCTTGAAGGTGCCCTCGATGCGCTGCCCGTCTTTTGAAAGCTTGCCTTCGTATGAAGCGGCCAGCGAAGCGATGGTCCACTTCAATACACTGTCTTTCAAGGTCGCAAGGGTGGCTGGAATCTGGAAGGCATATTGGTCGGGACTGTCCAGTTCCACCAGGAGAGTGTCGCCTTGCTCCACAAAGACACCAATGGTCAGGGAGTCTCCCATCACCTTGAGTTGTCCCTCCCAATAGCCGGAGACATTCTGCCCGGACAGCGTGCTCGCGAAGAGCACCACGAACAGGGTGAAGAGGTGTTTTATGTGTTGATGCGGATTACTCATTGTTTTTGGTATAATTTTGCCATAACCGGATGAGGGTAGGGAAGGAGTTCTCTTCCAGAAGACTTGCCACTTGCGCTTGGGGAATCCAAAGGGCTTGGGCTATATCTTCTTCCGTCTGGGGCGCGAGTGCCTGCTTGGGGGCGCTCATGCGATACCAGTGGGTGTGCTTGAGGATGGGCGTGCCCTCCAGCGTGTAGGTGTGCTCCGTCATGGGCAGTGCCTCCCCCAGCTGAAGGCCCTGTACGCCAGTCTCCTCCTTGACCTCCCGCAAGGCGGCCTCCTCCCACGATTCGCCGTCCTCGACCTTGCCTTTCGGGAAATCCCATTTCTCCCGACGGAAAATCATCAGGATTTCATCGTTTTCATTCTTCACAATGCCGCCGGCAGCCTCTATTATCGTATATTGTTGTGATTTACACATATTATGCTTCTAAATTCAGAACAAGCGCAAAAATAACAAAAAAATGAAAAGTTGAAATGAAAAAATACAGGAGGGTGTCCCCGTTTTCGATCGGAAATGGCGGAGCCGATGGACACGATGGTTCAGGGGCAATTTCTGCTGTCGGCATATATCTGAAATTTGTGTATATTTGCGGCCGTTTCGAATTATGGAAAAGACCGAATATTTTATTGCGAAGACGTTTGCCAATTTGGAGCCCCTGCTGGCGGAGGAACTGACCGCCTTAGGCGCCCGGAACTGCCAGATTATGAGCCGGGCGGTGGCCTTTGAGGGTGACATGGCGATGATGTACCGCGCCAACTATTTCTGTCGTACCGCCTTGCGTATCTTGTGGCGTCAGAGCAAATTTACCTTCGTCAACAACCGTCAGTTCTACGACCAGATCTTCAACTTCCCCGCGGAGCAGTTCCTGCGGGAAGACGGCACTATGGTGGTGCATGCCACGATGTCTGACACCATCTTCAAGACCCCGCTCTTTGCCGCCTTGCTGGCCAAGGACGCGATCTGCGACCGTTTTCGGGATCTGTATGGGATACGTCCCTCCGTGGACAAGGAAGATCCCGATGTGCAGTTCACGCTCCACATCTACCGGAACGAGGCCCAGCTCTTCGTGGACAGCTCCGGCGAGTCGCTGCACAAGCGCGGTTATAAGGTGAGCAACCATCCCGCCCCCATCAACGAGGTGGTGGGTGCTGCCATGATTCAGCTTTCCGGTTGGCATGGCGAGTGTGACTTTATCGACCCGATGTGCGGGGGTGGTACGCTGCTCGTGGAGGCTGCCATGCGCGCCCTGAATATCCCCGCCGGATTCTATCGCCGCGACTATGGCTTCATGCATTGGAAGAACTTCGATAGCGATTTGTGGAAGTCTGTCCGTAGAGAGGCGAAAATTCGCGAGGATGTGCCCGTCAACTTCTATGGATCGGATATCAACGGCCGTTTCCTCGATATCGCCGAGACGAATGTCATCAAAGCCAGACTTCAGGATTTTGTCACGCTGGAGCGTAAAGACATGGCCGACACGAAGCCTGCTCGCACGCCCGCGCTGGTGATGATGAACCCTCCCTACGGCGAGCGACTTCAAGTGAGAGACCTGCAAGAACTGTATGCAAGCATAGGCACCACCCTGAAACACCGCTATGCAGGCTGTCGTGCCTTTGTCATCAGCTCCGACAAGGACGCTCTCAATGCCATAGGACTACGTCCCTCTCTTAAGAAAACCCTCTTCAACGGTGCTATTGAGTGCCGTTTTCAGGGGTATGAACTCTTTGATGGCGATCGAAGAGAGTATGCTAAAAACAAGAAACCCAAAGAATAAATGAAAAAGATACTGATAGCTACGGCCTTCTTGCTCGGTGCCTTCCTCGGATCTGCACAGAACAAGTATAGCAACGAGTTCCTCTCGTTGGGCATCGGGGCGCGCGGCCTGGCCATGGCTAACACCATGACCGCCATCGCCGATGATGTTACGGCAGCCTACTGGAATCCTGCCGGCCTGAGCCGCATGGACAAGCGTTATGAACTGTCGCTGATGCACGCCGAATACTTCGCCGGCATCTCCAAATACGACTATGCCGGCTTCGGCTTCAAGATCGATGACCGCAATACGGTGGCGCTCTCCTACATCCGTTTTGGGGTGGACAATATCATGAACACCACCGAACTGATTGATGCTCAAGGGAATGTTGACTATGACCGCATCACCTATTTCTCTGCTGCCGACAATGCCATCCTGTTGAGTTATGCCTACAACTTTGCCAAGGTGCAAGGTCTTTCCGTGGGTGCCAATGCCAAGATCATCACTCGCGGCATCGGCAAGTTCGCCCGGGCGTGGGGCTTCGGCCTCGACTTCGGCCTACAATATAATAATAAGGGATGGCAGGCCGGAGCCATGCTGCGCGACGGCACCTCCACCTTCAATGCGTGGCGCTATCAGCTCTCCGACGAGGTGATGCAGGTGTTTGAGGAGACGGGCAACGAGATCCCTGAAAACGGCCTGGAGCTGACGATCCCCAAACTCCTTTTGGGCGGCGCCAAGCGTTTCGAGATGGGCAAGGGCTTCAACGGGACCGTGGCCCTGGATTTCGATTGCACCTTTGACGGTAAACGCAATACGCTGATACGGAGCAATGTGCTCAGCATTGACCCGCATCTGGGCGTGGAGTTTGCCTACAAGAAGATCGTCGCCTTGCGCGCCGGCATCGGCAACTTCCAGTGGGAACCCGACTTTGACGGACGGAACAGGATTACCCTCCAAATCAACTTGGGCCTCGGCGTCTGCATCAAGAATATCGTCTCCATCGACTATGCCTTCACCGATCTCGGCAATCTCTCCATTGCCCAATACTCCCACATCTTCTCCTTGAAAGTGGCCATCGACCGTTTTAAAAAGAAAGAATCCCAATCAACGCTATAAATTGTCAACATTATCATGAATATCGAGAATTATCCGTATAGGACCGAACAAATCGAAGACCGTTTGAATATTGTACATCATCGTCCGCTTCCCATGCCGGAGCCGGAGCTGTACCGTTTTATCCTTTCCAGCATCGACCTGACCACCTTGGAGGGGACTGATAATGAGCAGGTGGTGCAGGCGCTATGCCAGAAAGCTCTGGATTTCAAAAAGCAGGCGGGCTGTATGCCGGCGGCGGTCTGTGTCTATCCTCCCTATGTGCACACTGCGGTGGAGGCGCTGCAGCGCAATCCCATCACGGTAGCCTCCGTGGCGGGTGCCTTCCCCGCGGGGCAGTCGCCCATCGAGGTCAAGGTGGCCGAGGTGCGTTATGCTGTAGCGCAGGGCGCAGACGAGATCGACATGGTCATCTCCCGGGGGACGTTCCTGAAGGGTGACTACCAGACGGTCTATGACGAGATACTGGCTATCCGGGACGCTTGTCGCGAAGCCAAGCTGAAGGTGATCCTGGAGACCGGCGAGCTGAAGACGCCCCAGAACATCTTCAAGGCCTCCCAGATCGCCATCGCCGCCGGGGCCGACTTTATCAAGACATCCACCGGCAAGATTGCGGTCAATGCCACCCCCGAGGCCTTTCTGGTGATGATGGACGCCATCAAGTTCCATTACCAGAACACCGGCAAGCGGGTCGGCATCAAGGCCGCAGGCGGTATCTCCGATCCCGACACGGCAGTCTATTATGTCAAGCTGCTCCATAATGTGCTGGGACAAGAATGGATGAACCGGAATCTCTTCCGCATCGGGGCTAGCCGTTTGGCGTCTAAAGTGGCAGAAAAAATCTATTAACTCGCTGATTAATTAAAGAATATTGTCGTTTCCAGGCCTGGTAGGCCCTGGCCTGGATGGCTGAAAAACCCACTATTTAATGGTGATAATCGATTTTTTGAAAAAAAAATCCGTAAGGTGAAGAATTAGAACAAATTATTTGTATTTTTGCCGTTCCAAAAATATTTGTTTAAACAATTAAAAATAAGTACTATGACAAAAGCTGATATCGTGAATGACATTGCCGGCAAGACCGGAATGGACAAAGCAAGTGTTCAAACTATCGTTGAAAAATTTATGGATAGCGTGAAGAACTCTATGGTAGGCGGTGAAAACGTTTACTTGAGAGGTTTTGGTAGTTTTATTATTAAGGAAAGAGCTCAGAAGACTGCTCGTGATATCTCCAAAGCTAAGACCATCACTATTCCTGCTCACAATATTCCTGCATTCAAACCGTGCAAGACTTTCGTTAATGCAGTAAAGAATTCCAAATAATCATTAACACATAAAATCCATTCAACTATGCCAAGTGGAAAAAAGAGAAAAAGACATAAAATGTCGACTCATAAAAGAAAAAAACGTCTCAGAAAGAACAGACATAAAAACAAATAATCTTTTATGAGTTAAAATTTCGATGAAAACTAAATAAAACACCCGTTTTATTTAGTTTTCATTGTTTTATAGAAAAATATGGAAGAGACTACAGAAATTTCTAAAGAGCTGATTATCACCACGCACGATCAAGAGGTGCAGGTGGCTCTGTTAGAGGATAAGAAGTTGATGGAGATACACACGGAGAAGTCAACGGCGAAGTTCTCTGTAGGCAATATTTATGTAGGCAAAGTCCGGAAGATCATGCCGGGACTGAATGCCGCCTTTGTGGATATCGGCAGTGAAAAGGATGCCTTTCTCCACTATTTGGATTTGGGCATTCATGCGCGCACGACCAATGCCTTTGTCAGTCAGGCTATCACCACGGGCAAGCGGAGTATCAGTAGGGTACAGTATTTGGAAGAGGTACCCAAGAACGGGAAGATCGGGGATGTCATCACCTCCGGTCAGCTATTGATGGTGCAGGTGGCCAAAGAGCCCATCTCCACCAAGGGCCCGCGTATCACCACGGAGATCTCCTTCGCTGGCCGCTATCTGGTGCTGGTGCCCTTTGGCGACAAGGTCTCCATCTCCCAGAAGATCCGCAGCACCGCGGAACGCAAACGGCTGCGCAGCATCGTGCAGGGCATCAAACCCCGCAACTTCGGCATCATCATCCGCACCGTCGCGGAACATAAGTCGGCGGAAGAGCTGACCTCCGACCTGGACAAGCTCCGCTACAAGTGGGACACCACCGTGGAGAACCTCTTCACCGCCAAGTCCGGCGCCTGCCTGTCGCAAGAAAGCGACTGCGTCTCTTCGCTCTTGCGGGAGATGCTCAACGACTCCTTCAGCGCCATTTACATTGACACACAGGATGTCTTCAACGAGGTGAAAAGCTACGTGCATACCTATTCGCCCGCACAGGAAGGCATCATCAAACTGTATAATGACAAACAACCCATCTTCGAACATTTCAACGTCGCCAAGCAGATCAAAGGCTCCTTTGGCAAGGTGGTGACCGTGAAGAGTGGGGTATATCTGATCATCGAACATACCGAGGCGATGCATGTGATCGACGTCAACAGCGGCAACCGCTTGAAGTCGAACCAGTCGCCCGAAGACAATGCGATGAACACCAATATGATAGCCGCAGCCGAGATCGCACGGCAACTGCGTCTCCGGGATATGGGCGGCATCATCACCATCGACTTTGTGGACTTGCACACGGCTCAACACAAGTCTGGACTGTACAAGGCGATGCAGGAGTTTATGAAAAACGACAAGGCCAAACATACCATATTGCCTCTCAACAAGTTCTGTGTGATGGAGATCACGCGTCAGCGCGTGCGTCAGGCCACCATCATCGAGACGACCGAACAGTGTCCGACCTGCAAAGGTACCGGCAAGGTGAAACCCGCCATCCTGATTGAGGATGAAATTGACAATACCCTGGAATTCCTCTTTGAAAAACAACAGGAGTCGAAGGTGACCGTGATGGTGCACCCCTTCGTGCACGCTTTCCTGAAACATGGTTTTCCCTCTGTCCTGACCAAGTGGAGATTCAAATATAAGAAGCGCATCAAGCTGGTCGCCAACCAGAGCTACCATCTGCTGGAGCATCACTATTACAATTCCAATATGGACGAGATCGTGCTTTGGAACATTCCGAGTACCGAAAGCGATAAAACCGAATAGCTATGGTGGAAGTGCCTTCAGACATAATGGTGAAGATGGAGCGCTACTGCGCCTATCAGGAGCGGTGCGAGGCCGATGTCCGCAAGAAGATGACCGGTCTGACCATCTCCAGTGCGCAGCGTGAGGAGATCTTGCGCCGCCTGAAAGACCAGAGCTTTGTGGATGACGCGCGCTTCGCGGCCCTCTTCGTGCGTGGCAAGATGCGGGAGAACCAGTGGGGACGCCTCAAGATCCGCCAGGGACTCTATGCCAAGGGGGTGGCGCCGGCTGTCATCGACCAGGCTATGGCCGATATCGACCCAGAGGAGTATACTGCTATGCTTGCCGCCACGGTGGACAAGTGGAAGAGACTCAACCAAGCCGATGCCGACGACCGTGCCAAACTGATCCGCGCCCTGCTGACCAAAGGCTTTGAGATGGGCGAGATCATGGCTTTTTTAAACGCTTAAAGAACGATTGCGATGATAACGAACGACCAGATAAAAAGTATCCTTAACAGGCTCGGTGAGCTAAGGAGGTATCTTTGACATCGATGCGAAACAGGCCGAGATAGCCGAAAAGGAACAGATCAGCCAGCAGGCCGACTTCTGGGATGATCCCAAGAAGGCAGAGCAGTTGCTGCGGGAGATGTCCTTGGTCAAGGCATGGGTCAAAGACTATGAACAAGCCGCTGAGCAAGGCGAAGAACTGACCATCCTCAATGACTTCCTGGAGGCGGGCGAGGCCACCGAAGAAGAGGTGGAGCAGTCCTTCCAGCGTCTGACCCAGATGGTTGAGAAGTTGGAGTTTCGCAATATGATGCGCAATGAGGAGGACTCCCTCAATGCGGTAATCACCATCAATGCGGGTGCCGGTGGCACGGAGAGTTGCGACTGGGCAGAGATGCTCCTGCGCATGTATCTGCGCTGGGCAGAGCGTAATGGCTTTAAGACCAAGATGCTGGACCAGCAGGATGGGGATGTGGCAGGCGTCAAGTCTGTCTCCGTCGAGGTGGAAGGCCCCTATGCGTATGGCTATCTGCGCAGCGAGATCGGCGTCCACCGGCTGGTGCGCCTCTCTCCCTTCGACTCCGCGAACCGTCGCCATACCTCCTTCGCCTCCGTGTTCGCCTATCCTATTGTCAATGACGATATTGTCATCGACATCAACCCCGCCGACATCAGCTGGGACACCTACCGCTCGAGCGGGCACGGCGGACAGAATGTCAACAAGGTGGAAACCGCCGTCCGTCTGCACCACCATCCTTCCGGCATCATCGTGGAGTGTCAGGTAACCCGCTTCCAACACCAAAACCGGGAGATGGCGATGACGATGTTGCGCTCCCGCCTCTATCAGCTGGAACTGGAGAAGAAGCGTGAGAAGATGGCCGAGATAGAAGGCTCCAAGAAAAAGATCGAGTGGGGTAGCCAGATCCGCAGCTATGTGATGCAACCCTACAAGATGGTCAAAGACCTCCGTACCGGCTACGAGACCGGCAATGTGAATGCCGTTATGGATGGCGAAATCGATGATTTCATCAAGGCCTACCTGATGCAAGAACACTGAGGCAGTTATCAGTTTTAGTCAAAGTTCAAAGTCAAGGTTCATAGTTTAACTAGCCAATGGCTAACAGCTAATAGCTGATGGCTAACAGCCATCTTTAAGTGTTGATAAGTTCTTATATTTTTTAATTGCGGGCTAACGAGAGTATGAGTATCTTTGCTCTTTGGTTTGATAATTTCTAAATCAATAAATATTAAGCAGTTATGGATAAGAACTATGTATTGGTGGCCGGTCGTGCCAATCCTGAGTTAGCTAAAAGTATTGCAGATCACCTGAACATGCCGCTTTTCCCGGTGGACATTCTCCAGTTCAAAGACGGAGAGATTCAGGTTTATTTCAATGATACCATTCGTGGTAAGGATGTTTTCATCATCCAGCCGACCTTCTCGCCGGCGGATAACATCATTGAGCTGTTGATTGCCATTGATGCTGCGAAACGTGCTTCCGCGCGCAACATCATTGCGGTGATGCCTTACTTCGGCTATGCCCGTCAGGATCGTAAAGACAAACCCAGAACCTCCATCGGTGCCAAGCTGATGTGCAACCTTCTGACTACTGCCGGCGTGAACCGCGTGATCACGATGGATTTGCACGCTGACCAGATCCAAGGATTCCTGGAGGTACCCGTGGACCATCTTTTCGCTTCCAATGTGTTTATTCCATACATTCAGAGTCTGAACAATCCCGACATTATGATTGCCTCTCCTGACACGGGTGGTACCAAGCGTGCTTCCACCTATGCCAAGGCTCTGAACTGCGATCTGGCTATTGGCTTCAAGCAGAGAGAGAAACAGAACGAAGTCGCCTCGTTGCATATCCTGGGTGACGTTCGTGGCAAGGAGGTTATCCTGGTGGATGACATCATCGATACGGCCGGCACGCTCTGCAAAGCAGCGGAAGCCATCAAGGCGATGGGTGCCAAGAGCGTGAATGCCATGTGTGCACACGGTCTCTTCTCCGGTGAGGCTTTGGAGAGAATTGAGAACTCCGTGCTGGAGACGGTGCTGGTTACCGACTCCATCCCGTTGAAACGTCCGTGCAGCAAGGTGCGGGTCGTCTCCGTTGCCAAGCTGATGGCCGATGTCATCGAGAGCATCGAGCAATGTGCTTCCATCTCCAAGCACTATTACGTATAGACAATTTCTATTTTTATGCAAGATATGAACAACAGGGCCGAAGAGGGGATGCCCTCCGTCGGCAAGTATGACCTCATTGCCGAGTTGGCCAAAGGCTTTGCCCAAGAGAACGCCTCCACGGTGGTGGGCGTGGGTGATGATGCTTCTGTCGTCGCCCCCGGTGCCGACGAGGTGGTCACCTCTTCGAAGGTCTTCATGGAGAATGTCCATTTCGACCTCACCTATGTGCCCCTCCAGTACCTTGGCTACAAGATCGTGACGGTGGTCTGCTCGGACCTGCTGGCCATGAACGCCGTGCCCACCCAGTTGACCCTCACGGTGGCTATCTCCAACCGTTTTGACCTCAAGGCGGTGCAAGACCTACTGGACGGAGTGGCCACCAACTGTGAGAATCTGCATGTGGACCTTGTCGGTCTGGATGTGACGACCTCCCGTCGGGACCTGATTGTCAGTGCGACCGCGATAGGGGAGTGCGAGTCAGCCCATCTGACCAGACGTTCCGGTGCGGCCGAGAACGAGCTGCTTTGTGTGTCGGGCGACTATGCCGCAGCCTACGCGGGTCTGCTCCTCCTGGAACGCGAGAAGAAGGTCTTTGACGCCAACTCCGGTGTGCAGCCCGACTTCGCCGGTCAGGACTATCTCCTACAGCGTCAGCTCCGTCCGGAGGCCCGATTGGACATCATCGAGGCGCTCCGCCGCGAGAACATTGTCCCTACCGCCATGGCCAACGTGTGCGACGGGATGGCCGCGGCCCTGATGCAGATCTGTCACGCCTCCGACAAAGGCGCCATCCTCTTCGAGGAACGTATCCCCATGACGGAGCTGACCTTCAACACGCTGAAGAGCTTCGACATCGTCCATACGGTTGCAGCCCTCAATGGTGGCGACGACTATGAACTGATGTTTACGATCAAGCAGGCGGATTTCGAGAAGATCAAGAATGTGGAGAATGTCTCGATCGTTGGCTATGTGAAGGAGAAGGCCTATGGCTGTCAGCTGCTGACCTCCGACAATCATCAGATAGAGATCAAAGCCCAGGGATTCAGCAAAATCCAGCATCATGCATAGCAATGTCCAGTTCGAGATTGGCCGCCTTGCGATAGGCGGCGATGCGCCCGTGGTGGTGCAGTCGATGACGAACACCGACACACTGGATGTGGCGGCTTCGGTGGCCCAGTGCGAACGGATGATAGCTGCCGGAGCCCAGATGGTTCGCCTGACGGTGCCCACGATGCGGGAGGTGGAGCCGCTGGCCCAGATACAGCAGCAGCTACGCCAAAAAGGGTATGACACCCCCATCGTGGCCGATGTCCACTTCAACCCGAAGGTGGCTGAAGCGGTGGCCTCCTTCGTGGAGAAGGTGCGCATCAACCCTGGTAATTACACCGACAAGCGTGTCTTTGCCTCTTTCACGATGACAGACGACGAATATGCGGAGGCGGTGCGGCGGATGGCTGAGCGTGCCCGTCCGTTGTTCGAGATCTGTCGGGCCCATGGCACGGCGCTCCGGATTGGCATCAACCAGGGCTCCCTTTGCGACCGCATCCTGAACCGCTATGGCAACACGCCGGAGGCTATGGTGCAGTCGGCCTTGGAATGGCTCGACATCTGCGACCAGGCGGACTTCCACAAGATGGTCATCTCCATGAAGTCGAGTAATGTGCAGACGATGATGGAGGCCACCTTGCGGCTGCACGAGGCTATGCGGCAGCGTGGGCAGGTATATCCCCTCCATCTCGGTGTCACCGAGGCGGGCTGTGGTCTGGAAGGCCGGGTGAAGTCGGCCGCCGGCATCGGCGCGCTACTCCTGATGGGCGTGGGCGACACCATCCGCGTATCCCTGACGGAGCCCCCGGAGAATGAGACTCCCTTTGCCCATCGGCTTGTGCAGACGGTCTCCACACTGCATCCCGAAGAGGCTGTCGTGAAAGGCCAAACCCTCTATTACTCCGCTTCTGTGGCGGACCCCGAGCAGTGGATGATCTCGGCGGCGGCTATGGCCGGTTACGCCTACTATCGTTATCATATCAAAGACCTGGTGCTGGAGAATGACTGCATGACGGCTCAGCAGCTGGAGGATCTGCAGGCCACCATCCTGCAGGCTTGCCGCATACGGATGAGCAAGACGGAGTTCATATCCTGCCCCTCCTGCGGCCGTACCCAATACGACATCCAATCGGTGGTAGCCATGGTCAAAGAACGGTTTGCCGACCATCCCGGCCTCAAGATCGGGGTGATGGGCTGTATCGTCAATGGACCCGGCGAGATGGCCGATGCCGACTATGGCATCGTGGGCGCCTCCCAAGGACTGGTATGCGTCTATCGAGCCAAGGAGAAACTCACCAACCCGATCCCTATCCCGGAGGCTTTAGACATGCTGGAAACGTTGATAGCGGAGACGGATGTTGGCTGTTAGCCGTTAGCCATTAGCCATTGGCCATTAGCTAGCTCAACTTGAACCTTGACTATAACTTCTAACTAACAACTGACAACTGATTATGAATTACGACTTTGATGAGCCCGTCGTCAGACGTGGTACTTCCTGTGTGAAACATGATATGCTGAAGGAGGTCTTCGGCACGGATGACCTGTTGCCTATGTGGGTGGCGGATATGGACTTCAAGACTCCCGACTTTGTGGTCAATGCTGTCCGGGAACGCTGTGCCCATGAGGTCTTTGGCTACACATTTGCGCCCACCACGTATGTCTGTGCAGTGGTCAACTGGTTCCAGTCGCACTACGGCATCGAGGCCAAGTGGTCGAAGATGCACTTCATCCCCGGGGTGGTGCAGGGCATTGCCTTTGTCTTGCAGGCCTTCACCCAGCCCGGCGATCATGTCTTGGTGACCACTCCCGTTTATCCTCCCTTCCTGAATGTGCCTCATCGCAGCGGCCGCCGTTTTGTCAGCAGCAGCTTGAAGACCGTGAAGGGTCGTTTTGAGATCGACTATGAGGATTTGGAGGAGAAAGCCAAAGGGTGTAAGGTGATGATTCTCGCCAACCCGCACAATCCGGGGGGCACGGTCTGGACTCCGGAGGAGCTACGGCGCATCGCCGAGATCTGTTACCGGCAGAAGGTGCTTGTCATCGCCGATGAGATCCATGCCGACCTTACCTTGCCGGGACATCGTCACACCTCCTTTACGACGGTGTCGGAGGAGGCTTTCCATAATGCCATCACCTTTTTTGCGCCCAGCAAGACCTTCAACATGGCGGGGCTGGGCTCTTCGGTCTGCTATGTGCCGGATCCTGACATCCGTCGCCAGTTCTTCGGCTTCCTGGATGCCAACGAGCTGTCGTTAGGGCATCTCTTCGCCTATGTGGGGGCGGAGGCTGCCTTCCGCTATGGCGAGGAGTGGCGTCTTCAGCTGCTGTCGTATCTGCAAGAGAATGTGGACTTTGCTCTTGCCTATCTGGCTGAGCATGCACCCAAGGTGGTGGCGATGCGCCCGGAAGCCTCTTTCTTGCTATGGCTCGACTTCAGAGCCTATGGCTTGCCCCATGAAGAGCTGGTACGCATCCTGATTGAAGAGGGGAAGGTGGGATTGAACAGCGGCCTGGACTATGGCGCCGACGGGGAAGGCTTTATGCGGCTGAACTTCGGATGTCCACGCGCCACCTTGGAGGAGGGACTGCGCCGGATCTGTGATGCCCTGCGCGATCGTTAGTCGAAATACTCATCCTCGAAGTTGAGCAGATAGACCTGCTCGGTACTCCGCGTCAGGGCTGTGTACAGCCAACGGAGGAACTCCTTGTCAAAGCCGTCTTCCGGCACAAATCCTTTGTCGATGATGACTTGTTTCCACTGGCCACCCTGGGTCTTGTGGCAGGTGAGCGCGTAGGCGAACTTGACCTGCACGGCATTGAGGTAGGGGTCGTTTTTGATACGGATGAAGCGGGCCCGCGGATCCGTGATCTCCTGATAGTCTTCGGCGATGGCCTGGTAGAGCCGCTGGTTGTCCTCAAAGGATAGCGAGGCGCTCTCCACCTCCAAGCTCTCCAAGATGATCTTGAGGTCTATGTTGGGCTGGTCGGGGTAGTCGCACAGGCGGACGGTGACATCCGCGAAATGGAAGCCGTAGATCTCCTGCTGGCGATGGATGCTCATCACCTCCATGATGTCGCCATTGGCCAGAAAGCCCACTTCCGAAGCCTCGTCAACCCAGTAGTAGTTGTTCTTTACGGCCATGAGGAAGTCGCCGGTGGCGATGCGGTTCTCGCGGAAGTGGATGCGGTTACGGATCTCCTGGTTGAAGATGTTGGCCCGTTTGTTGGAGCGGGTGATGGTGACGATCTCCTCAGAGCCGTACTGGCCATAGAGACTGTTGTAGAGCTCTTCCAGGTCGCCCCCGTGGATGCGGCTCACATCGGGCATGGGCTGCTTGGAGAAAAGGGGAGGGTAGAAGTCGCCGGTGTCGATCTTGTATCGCAAGGTGGTGGCGGAGGCGAGGATGCCGGACTCCTGGGCCTGGCGCACCACGTCGGTGAGACGGCAGGTGTAGGGCGTCACGTCATAGGTGTGCTTCATGTAGTCCACCGCGAGGGCCGGGCTCTCGACCGCGTGAACGGGTGGCAGCTGCGCATCATCCCCGATGAGCAGCATCCGGTTGTGCGGCGATGAATAGACGTAGTCGATCAGGTCGTCCAGGAGGCTGGCCATGCCCAGGCCGTCGCTGTTCGCTTCGGCGGAGATCATGGAGGCCTCGTCCACGATGAAGAGGGTGTGCTGGTATTTGTTCTCCTTGCGGACAAAGTAGTGCGCGCCGCCGCGCTGGGCAATCCGGTATATCCACTTGTGGATGGTGTAGGCCTTGCGGCCGGTATATTGCGACAATACCTTGGCGGCGCGCCCGGTAGGCGCCAACAGTACCGTACGTACCTTCAACTCGTCCAAGGCAGCGACCAAGGCACTCATCAGGCTGGTCTTGCCAGTGCCGGCATAACCCTTCATGATGAAGAGGAACTGCTCTCCCCGGTCGTAGATGAACTCCGACAAACGCTCGATGGCCTCCGCCTGCGAAGGCGTGGGTGTGAAGGAGAAATGATGATATAACCGTCCTGTGAACTCTTCCCGCGTAGCCATGCCCTATCTTTCCATTCCAGTGAAAATCAAGATATTGTCATCTTTGTAGTAGATGTCGTTGCGGTATTGCATCCTCCCTTTCTCATCCAAAAAACAGGTGTAGTACTCAATGTAGAGCGGCATCTGCTTCTTCAGGTGGATGGAGGTGGGCATCAGCTTGCGGTAGAACTGCTTGTCATAATCGGAGAGCTTCTCATAACGGATGGAGTCTTGTTCCTCCAGCTTCTCCAGATACTTCTCTCCTTTCTCGGTGGTGGGCTCTTTGCCCATGATGATGTCTATTTGCTCTTTGCGGATGGTGTCGAACTCGTTGAGATCGTAGAGTACCTCGGCGAGCTCGAAGGGGTTTTCCACACGGATGCAGCCATGGGAAAGGGCACGCACCCGACGCTTGAAGGCGCCCTTGTTGTTGGTGTCGTGCAGATAGACGGACTCCGTGTTGGGGAAGCTGAACTTGATCTGCCCCAACGCATTATAGCGTCCTGAGGTCTGATAGAGCCGATAGGGGATGTTCTGCCGGTTGACCTTGGTCCAGTCGATGCTCTCAGGCTTCACATACTGTCCGTTGCGGGCATCCTTGATGTAGAGGTGCTCTTTGTTGACGACGGCCGTGTTGCTCTTGCAAAGCTTCTGGTAGTATTCGTTCTTGATGATGTCGTAGGGGATGTTCCATTCCGGGTTGAGCACGATATAGTTGATCTTGCTGTAGAGCAGGGGTGACTCGCTCTTGGCGGCGAGGATGAGGCCGTTCGCCTTCTTGCGCCAGGAGGCTTTGGCTGGGTCGGCAGTGCGCCCGCAGCATATCCGGGTCTGGAAGGCTATGGTGTCCTCCACGAAGGTGCACAGGGTGAAGTCGGGGATGTTGACCGCGATGTAGGTCCGGTCTTTGGCCGGGGTGACGTGCCACCGCAGTCGCTCCATGTTGGCCGACAGGCGGTTGATGTAGTAGCTGGCCGGCCGGTTCAGCTTGCTGATGGTCTCCCGGTCCAACGTGTCACTGGTCGGGATGGCGTTGTCGGCACGGAACAGGTTGACGGCTTTCAGGACAGTAGGCGTCAGCCGGTTGGTGTCCGTGGCGGCGGAGTCTAACACCCCCATCCATTTCAGTCTTTGGCAGAGCGTCCTGTATCTGGAATCCTCACTGCGTCTATACCAGTTGCCCTGTGCCAGCGTGTCAGGCGTCTGCTCCGCCTTCCGATACCAGCGGGCCAACTCCTCCTGATGACGGCGGTACACGGGGTCTTCAATCTGCACCTTCTGCAACGTCTTCTCCAAGTGTTCCATTTGTGCAAGCGCCTCTTGCACAAAGGCCGTGTCAGGCTTTTCATACTTGTACAGCCACTTTCCGCCGTTGACGGTCTTGGGGTCGCTGATGCCATATCGCATGGTGGTCATATAACGCAGATAGGACTTCGTCAGGGCCAGCTCCAGATCCAGCAACTGTTGATAGAGCGTACTGTCCCTGTTCTCCACCAGATGGTTTTTCAGCGAGTCGATGCTCCTTTGAATATGGTCATATCCCAGCTGTTTGGGATTGATGCCGTGCTGGGTAAGCTCGGCCAGATAGGTCAGGAGGGTTCCGCTCATGGCCTCGTCAAGACCTTTGCCGGTCCAGAAGGGCTCGTAGTCGCGTTGTCCGTAGAAATGCTGCAGCCCGTACTGGATGTTGGAGTCAGGATCCGTGTGCTGCGGGATAGCCTGACGATAGAAGGCCTGTTGCTCATGCGCATCATAGACATGGTAATATTTGAACCATGACGGCTTGGGATGATGCAGGCTGTTGTTCTGACAGGAGGACAGATTGATGATGCATACCAAGCCGATAGTCATCAAGAGCAGACGATGCCCAGACTGTTTCCTATAGAATATTGTTGTCTTCATGATGGTGATTTTTGCTCTATATCATATAGTCGTGCATGTCCAGATGCAGGATATGCTCTAATTCGGCTTGATGGGCGTTGTCGGTACGGATGAAGGCGGTGGCAGCCACACCGACGGTAGGGTCGGCCAAAGGACGCAGCTCCAGCACATCCATCATGTCCTCGCGGAACTTACGCTCGTTGAAACGCTCCTCCGGCTTGGCGTCGGCGGGGCGCTCCAAGACGAGGAAACTGTAGGTGTCCTGCTCTTTGCCCTTCCACATCTCCTCCTTGCTCAAGTGGATGTTTTCCAGATAGGCAACGATCGGGTGCAGGCCGCTGATGTGGGTCTGCAGTTCGTTCAGGCAGAATCCGGCAAAACGCAACGGGTTGATCTCGATGGGGATAGCCTTCCGTCCATCGTAGCGGAACTCAATGTGCATGGGGAAGTCATGCAGTTTCAATACCTTGTTGAGTTGTACGAGGAAGTTCATGAAAGGCTCCTCGTATTGGTCGTATAAGGCTCTACTGGAGCAGTACAGACGGTCGGAGGTGTCTGACTCGTTGGCAAAGCGATGGTGGAAGATATTGAGGATGGTGGGGACGCCCTGGTCGTCAAAGTAGGTGTCCACAGCGTACTCCTCGCCATGGATATAGGCTTCAATCAAGAATTTCTGTGTGCCGATGACGAATTCGGGGAATTGGGCGCTCACCTTGTGGAAGTTCTCTTGGATGTCGCGGATGGCAGCCTGCCATTCCTGGACATCATGCACCACATGCACGCCGGCGCTCAAAAAGCCGACGGAGGGCTTCAGCACCAACGGATAAGGGAGCTTGTCGGCCTGGATGCCGTCCAGCTTGGCGATCTCCTCTTCGCAGAAAAAGAAGTCGGGGTACATGTCTTGGCAGATGCGGCGGAAGGTGGCTTTGTCTTTCAGCAGGGCGATCTTGTCCAGAAGTTCCTGGTCTGGCAGATGCTCCACCAGCCAGCCCAAGGCGTTCTCCGACATCGTGTAGAGACGTCCGCGTTGCTGATAGGCGGCCACAAACTCTTCGTCGTTGTAGAGGTGAAGCGGATATCCGTTCGCTACAATCTGTTCCGACATGGCGTTGCGCAGGACCGGGAGATGCTGCTCAATGGCAGTCTTGATCAATGTTTCAGATACGTATGGTTTTTCTAATATCAGCATGAATAGGTGGTTTTTGTATGAATGGTATTATATAAGTTCTTTTCGATGATTTAATTGAAAACGGTATCCCACTTTTGTTGTCAGCGCGTAGTTTCGACTGATGCTGTCAAAGGAAACACCAAAATAGAGGATGTCGCCATGGTGGAATCTGTGGGCAGCGCCGATGGTGATACTCATCAAGAGTTTTATCGGAGCATATCTGTTTTCGGATGCCAACTCCCGAAACTCGTCTGGACCGATAAACTGTGTCATGCCGATTTTGAAGTTCAGGAAAGGAGTCCAGTTTTTCTTATAGGGTAAGATCTGGAATGTGAAGAATTCCCGTGTCATGAATAGATGGTAACGGATGTAGTGTATGTGGCGTCCAACCTCTTGGGCGATATAGTATCCGTTAAACCCCGCGCCAATGCCAACAGAAAAGATGGAATTGGTGGAAAAGGTCAAAGTGGCGCATCCGCCATAACCATTGCCTGATTGAAAGATCTGATGATTTCGCAGTACTTTGTTCCATTCGGCCTCAAAACCTAGATGAACATATGCCTTCTTTTGGAGCAAGGAATCGGTACTCCCAGCCTTGACGGGAAAAACAAATCCGACAAGCAGGAAAAGGATGAGGGGTGCCGTTATATGCTGAAACCGTTTCATTATTTACTCTTTTCCTGATAACTCAAAATAGCGCCTGTGTTCACGATGATCGCCATGCCGACGAGTACGAGGGTCTCCTTCTGCACACTGATGAAGGCACTGCCTTTCAGCACTACTTTCTTGATGACTTCCATATAGAACGACATGGGGTTCAGATAGTTGATGTAGTGTGCCCATTTCGGCATGCCTTCTGTCGGGGTGAACAGTCCACTCAACAGCACGAAGATGATGAAGAGGAACAGCACGATGAACATGGCCTGCAGCTGGTTTTCCGAGACGCTGGAGATGAAGAATCCCAGGCCGAGCATGACGAACAGATAGATGGCGGTGATGCCTAACAACATGGGGATGCTGCCTTGGACGGTGATGCCGAAGACGAGCTTCATGATGACCAGTCCCAAGATGAACTCCGCCATGCCGAGGATCCAGAAGGGAATCATCTTGCCCAGCAGGAACTGCCACCTCCGGATCGGGGTCACATTGACCTGCTCGATGGTGCCGATTTCCTTCTCGCGCACCAGGTTCAAGGCCGTCACATAACAGCCGATCAAGGTGACCAGGATGACCAGGATGCCCGGCACGATGAGGTTCTTGTAGTTCATCTGCTCATTGTACCAATAGATGTGGGAGAGGTTCAGGTTGGCGGGTATCTCATTGCCGGAATAGTGCATGTTCTGTGCCATGTATTCTTGCATGTAGCCCCCGATGATCTCTTGGGTGTAGCCAACGCCGATGCCCGCCTTGGTGGTGTTGATGGCATTGGCCGTAATCGCAATGCGGGTGGGGGAGCCATTCATCAGGAGTCGCTCAAAATGAGCGGGAAACTCCACGATGATGTCCACTTTGTCGTGCTTCATCATCTCGTTGGCCTCCTTTTTGTTGCTCAGGATGCCGTGGGTGACAAAGATGTCGGAGGCATCAAAGCTATGGATGATCTCTTGGCTGATATTGGAACGGTCATGGTCGATGAAGGCAATGTCCAACACCTTGATCTCATAATCGGCGCAGAAGGGGAAGATCATGAACTGCACCATGGGCGCCACAATCAGGATGCTCAGCAACAAGGGATTGCGGAACACCTGCAGAAACTCTTTTTTGATCAATATCAGAATCGTTCTCATAGCCTAATTTCTTTTATCCAACATTTTGAGACTGATACTGATGAAGACAACGGCCATGCCGAAAAGGATGGTCAGGTATGGCCAAACGTCGAAGAAACCCGAGCCCTTGATCATCACGTCTTTGATGGCCAGGATGAACCATTTGGCCGGGAAGACATTGGCGAGCACCTGGAAGATCATGGGCATGCTGTTGAGCGGGAACAGGAAGCCCGACAATAGCACGGTGGGAAGGAACAGTCCCATCATCGTGATCATCATGGCGTCGAGCTGGGTGGTGCTGATGGTTGAGATGAGCATGCCGAAGGAGGCTGCCGTGAGCATGAAGATGATGCAGAGCAGGAGTAAGAAGAGGATGCTTCCGTTGAGGGGCATCTTGAAAACAAAGACGCTGATGATGATGATGACGATCGTGCTCAGGAACGAGATGATCATATAGGGGATGACCTTGCCGATGACAATGTGGATTTTGTTGACCGGCGTGATGAAGAGCATCCGCATGGTGCCCGTCTCCTTTTCACGCGCCAGCGTGATGGAACTCATCAGGGCCGTAACCAGAATCATAATCAGCGTGATGATGCCCGGCACAAACATATAGACACTCTCCATGTTGCTGTTGTACTCCATCTTGGTGGTGATGCTGAAGGCATCGGCCGAGGTGATATGCTGGTTGTATTCGTTCTGGAAGTCTTGCGTCACCGACCGGACGTAGTTGTTCAAGATGGAGGCGATGTTGAGGTCGGAGACGTCGTCGATGATCTGGATGGTGGCCGAATGCTCTTTCTCGAGCTGGCTCTCGAAATTCTGAGGGATGATGATGGCCAGCTTGATGTTGTTCTCCTTGAACTGAAAGTCGATCTCGGCTTCCGTGCTAGGATAGGAGACTATCTGGAAATAGTTGGAAGAGGAGAGCTTCTGGATGAAGTTCTGTGACTGTGTGTCTTTGGCATGGTCCAACACGGCGATGCTGGCATTGTGAATGTCGGTGCTGATGGTGAAGCCGAAGAGCAGCACCAATGCCACCGGCATGGCCAGGACCAGCAAGAGCGTGATCCGGTCACGGAAGATGTGGATGAACTCCTTCTTTAATATCATGCGCAACTCTTTCATCTCTTCCGTCGGTTAATGTTTTACGTATTCCACAAAGACATCGTTGATGGTGTTCACGCCGACCTGCTGTTTCAACTCTTCGGGGGTGCCCAACAGCCGGATGTTGCCGTCGGCCATGATGGAGATGCGGTGGCAGTATTCCGCCTCATCCATGTAGTGGGTGGTGACCAGGATGGTGACGCCGGTGGAGGCGGTCTCGTAGATGAGGTTCCAGAATTCACGGCGCACGATGGGGTCCACGCCGGAGGTGGGCTCGTCGAGGAAGACGATCTTGGGCTTGTGTAGGATGGCCGTGGCAAAGGCTAGCTTCTGTTTCCATCCTAAGGGAATGGAGTGCACCAGCAGGTTGGCCTGCTTGGTCATGTCCAAGGCCGCCAGACTGTCCATGATGCGCTTCTTGAGCTCCTTGCGGGGGATCTTGTAGATGGTGCCGAACAGCTGCATGTTCTCGAAGACGGTGAGGTCGTTGTAGAGGGAGAAGCGCTGGCTCATATAGCCGATGTTGCGCTTGATGAGCTTGGGCTGGGTGACGACATCATAGCCGGCCACGATGGCCGTGCCGGAGGTGGGCTGCAACAGACCGCTCATCATCTTGATGGCCGTGGTCTTGCCAGCACCGTTGGCCCCCAGGAAGCCGAAGATCTCACCCTCCTTGACCTGGAAGCTGATCTCGTTGACCGCCGTGAAGTCACCGAATTTTTTCGTCAGATGATCTACCTCTATGCTATTCATGGCTGTTCATTTTGACGATTTCTATAAAACAGTCCTCGATGGAGGGCTGTATGGCTGTGATCTCCCCGTGCTCTTGGTGCTGCTCCTCCAGGAACTGCAGGAATTGCGGCATGGCCTTCTCCATGTCTTCGTAGAAGGCAATATGGCAATGCTCCCCATAAGGGTAGTAGTTGCATTGCAAGGGACACTGTTTCAGCGCGTTGAGGAGTGAGAAGATGTCCGCACTACGGAAGGTGTAGAGGGAACCGCGGAAATGCTTCATGATAGCCTCTGGCGTGTCAATGCCCAGGATGCTGCCGTTTTGTATCAAGGCGATACGGTCGCAGAGGGTGGCCTCGTCCATGTAGGGGGTGGACACCAGCACGGTGATGCCTTGGGTGCGGATGGCCTGCAGGATCTCCCAGAACTCCTTGCGGGATACGGGATCCACACCGGTGGTGGGCTCATCCAAGAAGAGGATCCTGGGTCGGTGGATCAACGCACAACAGAGCGCCAACTTCTGCTTCATGCCGCCGGAGAGCTTGCCCGCCTTGCGCTTGCTGAAGGGCTCTATCTGACGCCAGATGGGACGGATGAGGTCCATGTTGGCCTCAATGTCACTCTTGTACATCACGGCAAAGAAGTCCAGATTCTCCTTGACGGAGAGGTCGGGATACAAAGAGAAGGTGCCCGGCAGATAGCCGATCACCTGCCTTACTGCCTTATAATCCGCAATCAAGTCCATGTCCAAGATCTTGATGTCGCCACTGTCGGGCAGCAACAGCGTGGTGAGGATGTTGAAAAGGGTGGACTTGCCTGCGCCGTCAGGGCCTACCAGACCGAACAACTCGCCCTCCCGGATCTCAAAGGTGATGTCCCGGAGCGCTTGGACGGTTTTGTTGTAAACCTTGCTGACCTTCTGTACAGAGAGCGCATTCACAGCCCGCAGACTTAACTATTTGAACAGCACATCGCCCGGCATGCCGATCTTGGCCGAGCCGTCGTTCTTGAAGCTTACTTTCACGGCATATACCAGGTTGGCACGCTCGTCCTTCGTCTGGATCATCTTCGGCGTGAACTCCGCCTTGGGAGAGATCCAGGTGACCTTGCCGTCCAACTTGATGAATTTGCCGTCGGGCTTGTCCAAACGTACGACTGCCTTCTGGTTGAGCTTGATGGAGGAGAGCTGGTCTTCGGTGATGTAAACCTTGATGAACATGTTGTTCAGGTCCGCAATCTTGAACAATGGTTTGCCCTGATAGGCCAACTCGCTCTCTTCGATGTATTTGTTGATGATGGTGCCCGCAATGGGGGTCTTGATATGGCAGCTTTCCAAGGCGTGTTGCAACTGTTGCAGCTGGAATCGCAGCGCCTCCACCTCTTCCAGCAACGACTGGTCTTGGGTGGAGAGGGTGGACTTGGTGGCCGCAATCTGGCTCTTCGTGATGTTGATCTCCGCTTGGATGTCATCCAACTGCTTGGTGGATGCGGCATTGGCTTCGATTAGGTTGCTTACACGCTGCTTCTCCTTGTTGAGGGTGGAGAGCTTGTCGTCCAGTACCCGTATCTGAGTGGTGGCGTTCGGTCGACGCGCCAGGGCTGCTTTAATTGACGATTCCAACTGCTTGATTTGCAGATAAGTCTGGAAGGTGTCAATACAACCTACCACCTCCCCGGCACCATAGGTCTCTCCTTCGTGAATCTTGAATTCCAGCATCTTGCCGTTGGCTTCGGAGGAGACGGTGATCTCCGTGGCTTCGCAGACACCATAGGCGTCCGCGTCGTTTTTGTGCTTGCGACAGCTGGTGGCTGTCAGGATGAAAACCATAAGGCAAAGGTAAAGGCCCAAACGGTGGGAAGAGGTCAACTTCAAAGAGGTCATGATCAATTCTTTTATGTTCTTAAGTCTTTGATTCAAAAATAAATATAAGGCGTTCGGTTGGATTTCTCGAGCGCTACTTTTCAAGCCGCAAATATATCATTTTTTCTGTGAAAAAAGCAAGGTTCAAGATACTATTTCTCATCATAAAAAAACGGGGCTGCCCAAGGACAGTCCCGTCTTTTTTGGTGATGGTAAACCAGCTTGTTATTTCTCGCAAGCGAGGCCTTTCCATACGAGGGCGGACAATGCGGCACCCACGAGCGGAGCGCAGATGAACACCCAGAGGTCGCACAGGGCCTGGCCACCAGCGAAGAGGGCCGGTCCGATGGAACGTGCAGGGTTCACAGAGGTACCCGTCAGGTTGATGCATACGAGGTGCACCAGGATCAGGGTGAGACCGATGGCGAGACCGGCGAAGTTGCCAGCACCCAGCTTGGAGTCGGTCGTGCCGAGAACCACGAGCACGAAGATGAAGGTGGCGATAACCTCTACGAGGCAAGCACCCCATACGCCGCCAGCGTTAGCCACGCCGTTGCAGCCGAGACCCAGCATGCCTTCAGCAATGCCTTCGGCAGAAGGAGTCACCACATTGACCAGTGCGAAGAGCACGAGGCCGGCGAGGATACCACCAATGACCTGGCCAATCCAGTAGCCGCAAGCATCCTTCCAGCTCATACGGCCGGAGAGTGCCACTGCCAAGGTGATGGCGGGGTTGATGTGACAACCGGAGATGCCACCAATGGTGTAAGCCATGGCCACCACGGTCAAACCGAAGGCGATAGCTGTACCCACTACACCAGCAGGCGTAGCGCATCCAAGAAACATGGCCGTACCGCAACCCAGCAGGGTCAGCACGAACGTTCCAATCATTTCAGCGATAAATTTTTTCATAATGATAAGGTTTTAGTTAATAATAAGGTGTGTGGTTTTTATACTTTGACTATTGACTTTGACTTTGAACTTTGGCTGTTAGCCATTAGCTGTTGGCATTAAAAAAACTCCTCACAGATCACTGTTCACTGATCACTCTTCTTACTAATGGCTAACAGGCTGAGGAATACCAATAATCCATTGACAATCAGCAATTCATAGCCGAATTGGAAGCCGTTGAACCACTGCTGCGAATAGCTGGCCAGCACATAGCAGAAAGCGGGGATGACCAGAGAGATGACAGGTATCATGAAGCGGCGCCCGGCCGGAATCTCCCGCTGGGTGAACATGCCGAAGATGAAGAGCCCCAGCAGCGGACCGTAAGTGTAGGAGGCCACCTTGAAGATGATGCGGATGAGCGCATCTTTGTGATGGCTTGACACGAAGATGATGACCGACAGGAAGAGTAGGGCGATGACGATGTGCACCATCCGGCGGATGCGGGCCTGGCGCTCTTCCGAATACTGACGATTCTGAATCTTGAGGATGTCGTAGCACACGGAGGTGGTCAGTGCCGTGAAGGTGCCGTCGGCAGAGGAGAAACCGGCAGAGATAAGGCCGAAGATGAAGACGATGGCGCCTAGCTTGCCGATATAGCGGAAGGCAATCTCGGGATAGATGCGGTCGGTCGGCATATTCGCGATGTCGATGCCATTGCGCTGGGCAAATACCAGTAGCAGGCCACCCAACAACAGGAAGAGCACGTTGACAACCACCAGAATACCCGTGAAAGAGAACATATTGCGCTGGGCGTCTTTCAACGACTTGCACGACAGGTTCTTCTGCATCATGTCCTGGTCCAAGCCCGTCATGGCGATGGTGATGAACATGCCGCCGATGATCTGCTTCAGGAAGTAGCAGTTGCTATGCCAGTCGGTGTTCCAGATCAGTCGGCAGTCGCTCCCGCCCTTGCCGGCGGTGGCCATCTCCGACCAGAGTTGCGAGAAGGAGGAGTCCATGGTGCGCAGGATGACGATCAGCGTGATGACGAGTGCCCCGATGAGGAAGGTGGTCTGCAACAAGTCGGTCCACACCACCGTGCGGAGGCCGCTGCGGAAGGTGTAGAACAGGATGATGGCGATCATCACAATGGAGGTCAGCCAGATGGGGATGCCCAACCCGTCGAAGACGAAGATCTGCAAGACGAAGATAACCAGATACATGCGTAATGCAGAACCGAACAGGCGCGAGATGAAGAAGAGCAGCGAGCCGGTGGCGTGGGCCTCCTTGCCTACCCGCATGCCCAAGTATTCGTAGATGGAGGTCACCTGCAGCCTATAATATAATGGTAGCAGTAGCTTGGCGATGACGATATAGCCCAGGATGTAGCCCAGGACCACCCCGAAGTAGGTGAACTGGGTGGTATAAACATCGCCTGGCACCGACATGAACGTGACTCCCGACAGGGAGCTTCCGATCATGCCGTATGCCACCACAAACCAGGGTGACTTCCGGTTGCCGGTGAAGTATGACTGGTTGTCCGACTTTCGCGAGGTGAGGCCCGCGATGACGAACAGCATCACAATGTAGAATGCAAAAAATATGAGGATGAACGATGCCAAAACGATCGTTTTTTTGCATTATTTAACACCGGGTTTGCCAAGCAGCAGGAACATGTTGCGTTTATAGGCTTCCACGCCGGGTTGGTCAAACGGGTTGACATCCAGCATATAACCGCTGACGGCACAGCTGAACTCGAAGAAGTAGATCAGCTCGCCCAGGTAGTGTTCAGACAACTCGGGGATGGTGATCTCGATGTTCGGCACTTCGCCGGACACATGGGCTTGGCAGGTGCCCTGCTGGGCGATATGGCAGATCTCGTCGATGCTGCGATGTTGCAGGTAGTTGAGCCCGTCGGTATTCTTCTCGTCGAAGGGGATCTCCACATGATGGTGGGCCTTCTCGACGGTCAGCACGGTCTCGAAGAGTTGGCGGGTGCCTTCTTGGATGTACTGGCCGAGGGAGTGCAGGTCGGTGGAGAAGATGGCGCCGGCGGGGAAGATGCCCTTGTGCTCTTTGCCTTCGCTCTCGCCGAAGAGCTGTTTGAACCACTCCACGAAGTAGAAGAGACGAGGCTCGAAGGAGGTCATCAGTTCCACCTTGAGGCCTTGGTTGTAGAGCATATAGCGTACCAGTGCATACTGCATGGCGGGGTTGTCGGCGAAGGCGGGGTGGGCGAGGAGTTCCGTGCGGATAGCCTTGGCGCCTTCCACCAGCTTGCGGATGGAGAAGCCGGCCACCGCGATGGGCAGCAGTCCCACGGGGGTCAGCACGGAGTAGCGTCCGCCCACATCGTCGGGGATGACGAAGGTGTCGTAGCCCTCCTGGGTGGCAAGAGTGCGCAGGGCGCCGCGTGCGGCATCCGTGACGGCCACGATGCGCGTGCGGGCCTCCTCCAGACCATATTTGCGCTCACAGTGCTGCTTCAGCACCCGGAAGGCGATGGCGGGCTCCGTCGTGGTGCCCGACTTGGAAATCACAATCAAAGAGTAGTCCTTCTTGTCTAACACCTCCAACAGGTCGTGCAGATAGTCTTCACTCATGTTGTTGCCGGCATAGAGCAGGTAGGGGCGCTGCTGCGGCACCATGGCGCCAAAGGAGTGTTGCAATGCCTCCACCACGGCGCGGGTGCCCAGGTAGGAACCTCCGATGCCAATGACGACCGTCACCTCCGACTTGCTGGCCAAACGGTCGGCACATCGCTCGATGGTGGCGAAATCCTCTTCACTGATTCCGGCGGGCAGGTCCACCCAGCCTAAAAAGTCGTTGCCGCGGCCGCTCTTGCTGACCGTGGTCTGATAGGCCTGCTCGGCAAGCGCCTTGTGCGCACACAAAGCCTCTTCTGAGACGGCAAATGATGTATTCGTGTAGTTGAGCTTCATAAGCATGCAGTTAATGGTTCGTCCTACTCTTTTATGGATTTTCGGTTCTTCCTTTATAACGAGGTCGCAAATATAAAAATATTATGGAATACGATGTTCATATTTTTTTATTTACTTCTAAACAGGTTGTTGTGAAATTCTCCGAGGAATGCTTCCCGTCATTCACATCCGGAGGGTCCCCAAGGATGCCGTCGCTCCACGACGCATACGGATATGCACGGATTTTCAACAGGTGCTTCACCATACCAAAAATTGTGTATTTTTGCGCTTCTGTAAAAATCCACGCGTATGAAAAAACTGATACTATGTGTTCTTGCTCTCCTGTGTGCGCTCCCGTATCTGAGCGCCCAAGATGATTCGAAGAAGGGTAAGCATAATAAGAAAGCGTCTGCGGACACGGTCCAGGTGACCAACGTGACGGGCGAGGAAAACGCCTCTGTCGACCTCAGCGAAGGCCAAAGCGATGACAGCGAGAGTGGCGACAACCACTTTATCCCCGGCTTGCTGCACTCCAGCCAGGATATCTACGCCAACAATACGTCCTACACGTTCAGCATCGCCTATTTCCGGGCTAGAGGTCTGGACAACAAATACCAGGATGTGTGCCTGAACGGCTTTGCCATGAACAGCATGATCACGGACCGGGCCTCCTACTCGCAGTGGGGAGGTCTGAACCACGTCTTCCGTTATCCGGAGAACATCGCCAACCTGAATGAGGCGGCGTTCACCTTCGGCAATGTGGGTGGTGCCATCAACTACAACCTGCGGGCCAGCTTCCTCCGCCGTCAGCTGCGGGCTACCTACTCGATGAGCAACCGCACCTACAACAACCGGGTGATCGTGACCGGTGCCACCGGACTGATGAAGAACGGCTGGTCCGTAGCAGGCTCCCTCTCAGGACGCTTCGGCCATAACTTCTCCTATGTGGAGGGCACAACCTATAACAGCCTCGCCGGTTTCTTTGCCGTGGAGAAGAAATTTGATGATGCCAACCATCTGAACTTGTCAGCCTTTGCTTCCTACACCTCCCGTGGCATGCAGGCCAACGCGGTCCAAGAGGTGTATGATCTGCTCGACAACCATTACTATAATGCCAACTGGGGCTGGTATCAAGGCAAACAGCGGAACGCCCGCGTGCGCACCACCTGCGAGCCGGTCATCCTGCTGACCCATACCTACGCTCCCAAGAACAATAAAATCCAGGTGCAGTCCACCATCGCCACCTCCTTCGGCCGCAACAACACGACAGCCCTGAACTGGTACGATGTGCCAGACCCGCGCCCCGACTATTACCGCTATCTGCCGTCCTATCAGATTAACAACGGCGACACCAACTATTACTATCCCAATATCTTCAACTATTGGGCCTCCAATGACGAGTCTTATACCCAAGTCAACTGGGACAAGATGTACGAGGTGAACCAGCTGGCCGCCATCCAGGGCAAACGCGCCCAGTACATGGTCGAGAACCGTATCTATGACCACTTCCTGCTCGGCGGCAGCTCTAACGTCAACGCTACCCTGACAAAACATGTCAAACTCTTTGCGGGTGTCGACTTCCGTGGCGTGAAACAGAAAAACTACAAGACGATCAACGATATGCTGGGTGGCGCCTACTGGCTCGACGTGGATAAGTTCTCCGAGGGCGACTTCCCCGATGACCAGAACGTGCAGTACAACGACCTGCTCCACATGAACGACACGCTCTATCAAGGCGACATCTTCGGCTATAACTACGACTATCATATCTACACCCAGAAGGCCTGGGTCATGACTACCTTCACCTATAATCATGTCGATTTCCATGTCGGCGGCGAGATCGGCGGCACCGAGTTCTGGCGCTTCGGCCACATGCAGAACGGCCGCTTCCAAGATGAGTCCTATGGCAAGTCTGAGGTCAGACGATTCCTCGAAGGCGCCGGCAAGGCGGGTGTGACCTACAAGATCAATGGCCGTAACTACCTTGTCTTGAACGGTATGGCTTCGTCGCAGGCGCCGAGTGTTCTGAACGCCTTCGTCTCCCCGCGTATCCGCAACAAATACACGGAGAACCTCAAGAACGAGAAAATCTTCGCCGGCGATTTCTCCTACATCATCTCCTATCCCGGCATCAAGATGCGTCTGACCGCCTATTATGCGCAAATCATAGATGCTACGCGCCTCATCAGCTTCTATCATGACGACTATGCCAGCATGGTCAACTACTCCATCTCCGGCATCGACCAACGTCATCTGGGCGCTGAGCTGGGTATGGAAATCAAACTCGGCAGCATGTTCTCCCTCATCCTCGCCGGCAACTACGGCGACTATCGCTACTCCGACCGTGCCGAGGTGACCATGAATGCCGATAACGGCACCGACTTTGAAGGCGATGTGGAACGTACCGTCTATTGGAAGAACTTCCATGTCTCCGGCACCCCGCAACTGGCCACCACCGCTGGCTTGAAGTTCAACTATAATTACTGGTGGGTAAACATCAACTGTAACTATTTCGACAAGATCTTCTGTGATCTTAACCCCGAACGCCGGACCTCTACCGCTCGCGGCGCCCTGGACGAGAACTCCGAACTCTACCATCAGGTGGTGGACCAGGAGAGACTCAAAGGCCAGTTCACCATGGATGTGTCGGTCAGCAAGTCTTGGCGTATCAAGAGCGGCTGCCTGATCGGCTTTAATGCCAGCGTCACCAACCTGCTCAACAACAAGAACCTGGTGACCACCGCATGGGAGCAATATCGTTTCGACTACTCCTCCTATAACGTCAACAAGTTTGCCAACAAGTACTACTACGCCTTTGGCACCACATTCTACCTCGGACTCAATCTCACATTCAATTAACAGAAAAAACGGACAACAATGAAGATAATGAAACATATATCCATTCTGTCGCTGATATGCGGCTTAGGCCTCTTCCTCTCTTCCTGCAACTGGGAACAGGATGTGGCTCCGGTTCAGACCTTTGACGGGGTCGCCAATATGACCATTGCCGAGCTGTTGGAATACCATACCATCGGTTCCACCAACTCCTTTGACTCCATCCCTGCCGGCACCATCATCTCCGGTATCGTGGTCAGCTCCGACGAGCATGGCAACTGCTACAAATTCATCAACATTGAAGATGGTACCGCCGGTATCCAGATCAAGATTGACAATTCCACCCTCTACCACAAATACCCGGTTGGCCAGAGGGTCTTCGTCAAGTGCGACGGCTTGGTGCTGGGCGACTATTTCAAGCTGCCGCAGTTGGGCATGTGGGAGAACGGCTCCATGCAGGGCATCCCTTCTGCCAAGGTCTCCAAGTATCTCTTCTGCGACGGTCTGCCCATCAACATGGATGAAGCATTCACCCCGCTGGTGCTGAACAGCATTCCTGAAGCCGACAACATTCCCACCACTTACTACAACCGCTTGGTGAAACTGGAGAACGCCACCTTCATCGAGGGCGGCGCGGCTACCTACTGCCAGCCCAATGCCTCCACCAGTCACGACATCCGGATGGCGGACGGCAGCACCATCACCATGCGTACTAGCAACTATGCGGACTTTATCAACGAGATGCTGCCCGTCGGCACAGGCACCGTCTATGGCATCCTGACACGCTATAACAACTTTGTGCAGATTGTCATCCGCGGTTTGGAAGATGTGCAGGACTTCGTGGCCCCGCAACAGACACAGACCATCTTCAGCGTCAACTATGCCACCGCTTTCGACAATGGATGGATTCACGGCAGCAACTGGTCGGTCATGTCCAACAGCAGCTTCACCGGCTTCTTCTATAATGGCTCCTCCGCTGACGGCAGCTGGCTCATCTCGCCGGCTATCGATTTGAGCAATGTGACGGATCCGGCATTCTCCTTCACACACCGCACACCGCAGGGCTTTAATGCACAGAAGACGATGTGCTTCTACACAGACCATTATACGGGCGATGTGAATACCACCCTGTGGATCCCGCTCACCCTCAGTGCCACGGAAGGGACCAACACTTTCGTGAACGAGCACTTTGACCTGCCGGCAGGCGCACAGTCGGAGGACTTCCGCTTTGCTTTCAAGACGATGGGTGACAATGTGCAATGGGCTATCAACAATATTACAATCACCGGTTTAGCAAAATAATCGACCATCATGAAAAGAATAAGCTCCTATATCATTATATTGTCAGCCGTGATGGCTGGTTTGTTCTGCTCCTGCAACCGCTGGGAGGAACCCGAATTTCAGGTGCCCGTGTATGATGGCCCCGCCGCCAATCATACCATCGCCGACATCAAGGCCATGCATCCCAATCTGGGCACTGGCGCCCAAGACTCCATCTGCAGCTCTGACGAGGTCTTCATCGTCAAGGCTGTGGTCGTCAGCTCCGACCAGGGCGGCAACTGCTACAAGTACCTGACCATCCAGGACGAGACCGGCGGCATCGAGATCTCCATCGACCGCTCCGGCTTGTATAACGAGTACCCCGTAGGTCAGACCGTCTATCTGGACTGTCGTGGACTCATCGTGGGCGACTATCACAACAAATACCAGGTTGGCTGGAAATACCCCGGCTCCGTGGGTCGTATTAGCCCCAGCGCTTTGGGTCGTTATCTGCACAAAGATGGTCTTCCAGACCTCAACCATCCCTTCATCGCCCATCCTATCGAGGTCACTGGCTCTACCCAGCTGACCCCTGAGAATGTCAACTGCCTCGTCAAAATCAATGGTTGCAAGTTCGACTCCCAACATCATGGACAGCCGCTTGCATCCAACGACTTCACCTGCGACCGTACCGTCTATATCAACGGCACCCCCATCATCGTGCGTACTTCCAGCTATGCCTATTTCCGCAACATCATCATCGATGCCAACAAAGAATACTGCCTGTACGGTATCCTCTCCGTTTATAACTCTGAGTATCAGCTCACGCTGCGTACCAAGGAGGATGTGCAGGAGGTGCTGCAGGATGAGGTGCTCGTGGAGAACTATGTGAATGCCAACAGCCTGACCAGTGGCACGTGGAGCCGCTATCCGGCCACCGACGCTTGGCAATACCGCAGCTTCCAAAGCACGGACATCATCTTCCACAATGCCTCCAGCGTTGAGTGTGACGACTGGCTCATCTCCCCGGTGATCAACCTCGCAGGTCTGAACTCTCTGGAGAATGTGGTCCTGGAAATCAAGCATCAGAATAATGTGGGCGGCAGCCTGGCCAACTACTATCAAGTCTATTACTCCACCTCCTACACCGATGGCGAGGACCCTGCCACGCATGGCGACTGGCATCCCTTCAACCCCAATCTGAATGTCTTCCCCACCTCCTTCGGATGGAGTAACGCCTTGGATTTGAGTGCGATCCAGTCTCCCACGTTCCGGTTTGCCCTGCGCTATCACAAGAACGGAACCCCGGATGGCACTGCCTGGGCTTTCCAAGGCTTCAAGATCACGAAACTGAATTAAGATAGCTGTTAGCCTTTAGCCATTAGCCAACAGCTAATAGCTAATGGCCAACAGCCAAGTATTTAATAACCAACTACCAAAACTAATGAGAAACCTGAGCTCTATTGAAGAGACTTTAGAAGATTTGAAAGCGGGCAAGTTCATCATCATGGTGGATGATGAAGACCGCGAGAATGAAGGAGATTTTATCATAGCGGCGGAGAAGATCACGCCTGAGAAGGTGAACTTCATGCTGCAATACGGACGCGGGGTCCTCTGTGTGCCCCTGACCAAAGAGCGTTGTGAACAGCTGGATCTGCCCATGCAGGTCAACGACAACACCTCCATGCATGGCACGCCGTTCACCGTGACGGTGGACCTGTTGGGCTATGGATGCACGACGGGTGTCTCCATGTCGGACCGAGCCTCCACCATCCGGGCGTTGGCCGACCCGACGATGAAGCCCGGCAACTTCGGGCGTCCCGGCCATGTGAACCCCTTGCGTGCCCGTGACGGGGGCGTGCTGGTGCGCGCCGGCCATACGGAGGCGACCGTCGACATGTGCCGTCTTGCAGGCCTGCAGCCTGTGGGCTCGCTGATCGAGGTCATCAACCCCGACGGCACCATGGCCCGCCTGCCGCAGCTGCTGGAGATCGCCGAGAAACACGATATCAAGGTGACCAGCATCGAGAAGCTCATCGCTTACCGGCTGCAACGCGAGACCCTCATCCGCAAGGAAGAGGACGTCAACCTGCCTACCCGCTGGGGCACCTTCCGCCTCATCGCCTATACGCAGCTGAACAACGGCGCCACCCATCTGGCCCTCAAGAAGGGCGAGTGGGAAGCCGGCGAGCCGGTGATGGTCCGCGTGCACTCCTCATGCGCCACGGGCGACATCTTCGGCTCCTGCAAGTGCGACTGCGGCGACCAGCTGCATAACGCCATGCAGATGGTGGACAAGGAGGGCAAAGGTCTCATCCTCTACATGAGCCAGGAGGGTAGAGGCATCGGCCTCATCAACAAGCTGCGCGCTTACCATCTGCAAGAGCTGGGACGCGACACCGTGGAGGCTAACCTCGAACTCGGCTTCAAGGCCGATGAGCGCGACTACGGCATCGGCGCCCAGATCCTGCGCGACCTCAAAGCCACCAACGTGCGCCTCATCACCAACAACCCCGCCAAACGCGTCGGCCTCGACGCCCACGGCATCAACATCACCGAGACGATCCCCATCATCATCGCCCCGAATAAGGAAAATGCCCGCTACCTCAAGACCAAACAGGATAAGATGGGCCACAACCTGCATCTCGACTAATCTGCTATGGCTACAAAGAAAAGCAAAAGTCCCAAATCCAAGAAGAAATCCTCTTTTTGGAGGATTGTCGGTAAGATTGTATTAGCATTATTCCTCCTCAGCATCCTGCTGCCGATCGCCTACCGCTGGATCAACCCGCCGGTGACCCTGCTGATGCTCCGTCGGGCGGTCTTCGATGGCCAGTCTATCGAGAAGAAGTGGAAGCCCATCGAGGAGATCTCCCCCTACATGTACAAGGCGGCCATCGCGTCGGAGGACAACTACTTCCTTGGCCATCGCGGCTTTGACATCATCGCCATCGACCAGGCCGTCAAAGAGCGCGAGCATGGCCGCAAGCGCGGGGCCAGCACCATCTCCCAGCAGACCGCCAAGAACGTCTTCCTCTGGCCCAAGAGCTCGTGGGTGCGCAAGGGCTTCGAGGTCTATTTCACCTTTATGATCGAGACCTTCTGGGGCAAGGAGCGCATCATGGAGGTCTATCTCAACGTCATCGAGATGGGCCCGGGCATCTACGGGGCAGAGGCCGCGGCACAGCACTATTTCCACTGCAGCGCCAAGCATCTGAGCGCCCGCCAGGCCGCCCTCATCACCGCCTGCTATCCTGCGCCCATGAAGCGCAACCCGGCCCGCCCCTCTGGCTACGTCTCCAACCAGGCCTCCATCATCCAGGGCCGCATGGCCAAGTACGGCAACCCCAAGTTCACCGACGAGTACATCAAAGGCTGCCGCGAACGCTACAAAAAGGCCGTGAAGAAGTGGGAAGCGAAGAAGAAGAAGAGACGATAGGAGTTGGAAGTTAGGAGTTAATAGATAATAGTTATTCCTTGAGCGGCCCCGCAGGGGCAAGAGCTTGGTAGAATGATAGTTAATAGATAACAGTTAATAGATAATAGATAATAGTTGGTAGTTCATGGCCAACAGCCAATGGCTAATGGCCAATAGCTAATGGCTAACGGCTAACAGCTAACGGCCAACAGCTAACGGCCATCCCACAACGTCTCGGAGAGACGTAATCTCAATAACCCCAGACTAAACGCAGTGCAGTCTGGGGAGGGACAGCACCCCCAACCATCCTCGCACCGCGGGAATCACTTGCTACAGGACACTGCCCGACCCCGGTGCGAAAGGGAGGAACTCTTCACAGTTAAGAGTTAATAGTTAACAGATAATAGTTGTTAGTTCATGGCTAACGGCCAACGGTCAAAGTCAACGGTCAAAGTCAAAGTTCCAACCCAACAGCCAACGGCTAACGGCCAACAGCTAATGGCTAATAGCTAATAGCCAACGGCTATCCTCTCACCTCTTCATCAGCTTCCGGACCGTTTCGGTGCCGTTGTCACGGATGATCTTCAGGAGGTAGGATCCCGCCGGCAGGCTGGACAGGAACAGCGTATGGTGCGGGTCGTGGATATCCTCGGCAAGGATCAGCTGCCCCACGGTGTTGTATAATTCCAGACGCGAGAGGCTCAGCCCGTCGATGGACACATAGTCGTGGGCGGGGTTCGGATAGACGGTCAGGCATTCGGTCTGCAGAGGCTCGTCCACGCCGCTGTTGAAGAAGTGGACGTGGAAGGTCAGCTCATAGCCGTTCTCTGAGATGTTGGTGATCTCAAAGCTGTTCTCCGGCGTGCCGTCAGTGAGGAATGGGTGCGGGTCGGTGCCGGGACCGAAGCTCGTGCGACCGCTGGCCTGACTGAAATGGGCGTTCCAGATGTCTCCATTGGTCATGTCGTCGCTGCTGCCCGGACGGAATATCCAGTATTGGTGCGCCTGGTTGTAGAAGTCGAAGAAGGCGTTGGCAAACATGCCGTTGTAGTCGAGTGGCACGGTGTCGTTCCATCGCCCGATGACCAGGCCGCAGCCCGGGATGCCTGCCTCAAAAGGATCGTACCAGTTGCGGTATTCCAGCACATACCACTGCGTGGGGTCGATGGCCGACTTGATGTAATAGCAGCTTTGGGTCGGACTTGACCCAGAGCTGAGCAGTGTGTAGTCGCCGTCCTCCGTGATTTGGACCGGCTCGTCGGCAACGTGCAGGATCTTGTTTTTGTATATGGCCGATATCTGGTTGGGCGCATAGTTGTTGTCCATCATGTCCCACATGCCCGCGGGCGACACGCCTTGGAAGTTGAGGTAGTGGTAGAGGTCCGGCAGGCCCAGAGAGTGGCCCATCTCATGCCGGAAGACATCGGTCCTGAAGTAGCTCGGACCCGCCCCCTCGAATTCGAAGTTGAACGTGTAGGGCCGGACGCCGTTGAGGGTCACCACGTAGTCGAGGGAGTCGTGTGGGAAGAACTCCATGTGGGGCCACAGGATGGATGCCCACGCACCCACGCCTCCCTTGACGATGAAGCTGAGGTTGTCGATGTTCCCGTCCCCGTTGCCGTCCAGCACAACGGAGTTGTCCACCAGATGCAGGGAGTCCACATAACGGACGGCGCGTCCCAGCAGCTCCGCCTCGCGCATGGAGACCCCCATGAAGGGATTGCTCCCCGTATAGCCTTCCGGATTGGTCGGACTGTAAGGCTCGTAATATCCCCGTGGATGAATGTCGCAATACGACACGATGACCCCGTTCTGTATGTTGTTGGTATAGACGGTGTTGAAGTGGATTTTGTCGTAGGTCATCTCCTTGAAGAAATTATAGACGCTGTAGCAGTCGGGGGCTTTCCCGTTGAACATGGTGTCTATGTCCGCAAAAGGATGGGTGATCTCTGCGTCGTCGGCGAAGCGGAGGAAGATCACCAGGTTGGTCAGCTCGGTGGCGGGTTGGGCATTAGTCGTGCCGCAAAGGCAGGCTGTCATCAGGATGAGCAAAAAACGTAGTGTGTTCTTCATTGTGATGGTAAGATGTGGACCTCTGTAGATAAACGTTTTGGGTGCCATCCCTCCCTGCGAGGTCGTATGGATAAGACAGGAGACGAACGGCGCGGCAAACATAATGAAATTTTTCATGATAAGCATCATGTCCGCCACTCGGCGCATGAGTATATAGTTGGGAGGCGTATGTTAAAATAGGGTGTTTAGGATGCTTGTTTTCCCGAAAAAAATGTTATCTTTGCAGATGTAATATCAAACTGATGAATTGGATAATATGAACTCTCAATACCCAGATTTTGACGAATACATCCGACAGGTGGAACCAGGCAAAAAGGAAAAGGCCTCCATTTGGCAGACTGCTATTGGACTGCAGGCTGTGGACGGGCTTACGACTTCGGACTATCTGAAAGAAACTGCCCGCAAGCACATTGAGGGTGAAATCAACATTGATGAGGTGCGTGATTTGATAAAAACATATTATCTGTCTAAGACAAAGCGTGAACCCGATGACGACGAAAAGCAAGAGGCAGATAAAGTTTCGGCCAACATCACCAAGATACTCTCCTCTGAGTCTTTTGACTTTAGCTCCAAAGGATTTGTCGCTTTGCATCGGAGGATTTTCGAAGGCGTATTCAAACACGCCGGTAAGGTTCGCGACTATGATATTTCCAAGAAGGAGTGGGTGTTGGAATACGAATCTGTGAATTATCTCAACTGGGAAGACCTTCAAAGGGCCGTGGAGTACGATATAGAACAGGAACGTCAGTACAGTTATCAAGGGGTTTCGTCTGACGAATTCATAACGCATCTCACCCGCTTTGTTTCAGGATTATGGCAGATTCATCCATTTGGTGAGGGCAACACCCGCACCACGGCGGTCTTTACCATTCTTTATCTTCGGCACATCGGTTTCAAGGTAGACAACAACATGTTTGCCGATCATTCCTGGTATTTTCGCAATGCGCTGGTGCGCGCCAACTACAAGAGTGCAGTGAAAGGCATTGACTACTCTCCCGTTTATTTGGAGCGATTCTTCCGCAATATGTTGTTGGGAGAGCAATGGGATTTGAGAAACCGATATCTGCATATCCACCCCGCAAAGGAGTGGAGCCTGCAGCCCAATCTGGCGGCCCCTGCAAGTACAGGACAAATACCCGAACAAGTACCCGAACAAGTACCCGAACAAGTACGGGATTTGTTCCATACAGACAATCCTTTTATTATTGAACTGATAAGGATAATCGGACGTGATGAGTTTTCTATATCTCAACTTATGAGTGTGTTAGGATTGAAACATCGACCCAATTTCTTGGAATACCATCTTAACCCTGCCATTTCGGATGGTTATGTCCGCATGTTGTACCCCCAATCTCCCCGACATCCCCGCCAAAAATACTTGTTGACGGCGAAAGGGTTGGCTTTGTATCGGGAATTGTCCAAACTGCCATAGCGTAATACTATTTTCCAATTACTTAACAGGTTTACGTTCAATGGAATGCGGTGTCCCTAAATTCCCCTTCTATGGTAGAAGGGGTGGCCGCAGGCCGGGGTAGTAATAGAATGCATCAAGATACCTTGATGTCATTCCCCAGACCCCGCAGGGGTCAACGTCCGGTAGGAATGCATGGCCCCGCCTCCATATGACAACCCCGTAGGGGTTCCATATCTGTAGTCGTGGATTACGGAACGGGTGTGATGGATGGCGTTCCGGCCACGCCCGCGGTGCGCCCCGCGCGTGCCCTGATGACGGCGAGAGGCGCCGCGGGAGGGGAGGGCAGGGCGAAGAAATCCGGTGTGTGAAAATGCGGATTTTTTGCAATTATTTGTTATTTTTGCGGCTGTAATTGTAGAAAAACATTTTGTATGACCAAAGAGCCGCAAGAAGGATACGTTTACATTCTGACGAATCCCAGTTTTAAGGAGGATTGGGTGAAAATAGGCAAGAGTTCACGCCCGGTGGATGTCCGTTCAAAAGAATTGGATAACACAGCCGTGCCACTTCCATTCGACATTTATGCCACGATGAAAACCGTCAAATATGGTGAGGTGGAGAAGTTAGTGCATAAGACGATAGATCGTCTTACTGATTTGCGCATACGCCAAAACAGGGAGTTTTTCAATGTTGACCCACAAGTGGCACTGGACATTTTTATGGATATAGCCTGTGCGATTGAGGACGCCGTCATTATGCGATATGATTCGGATAAGCCTTATCAGATTTATCCAATTGTGGAAGGTCAGAAAATCAAAGAGAAGGAAGAGAAGAAAGAGCAACGCAAACCTTTTGATTTCAGTATGATCGGCCTGAATGTGGGTGACACTATCATATTCGATGCTTTGAACCTTCCTGTAAAAGTAGCAGGCAAAAACAAGGTGGAGTATGAAGGCCGCCTCTGGAGCCTTTCTGCCTTTTGCGGCACCTACCTGCCCGAAGGAATGCACAACAAGAGCGAATCCTACCAGGGACCAAAGTATTTTAGCCATAATGGGAAAACCTTGTGGGAGATTAGATTGGAGAGGGAGAAATAATTTGATTGCGATTACTACTGTATAATTATGGATAAATTGTTAGCAACATATTCGCTACTTGGATACTTGAAAGAAACATCTTCTTCTAAGGCTGCTATATCAGAATTATATATTCCTCTGGTGAAGAAAGCTTTATCAGAATATGCTAAAGAACACGGACTTATAGATTTTAAGGGACGTTCACTAACAGAAATCTCTGACAAAATATTTGCTGTATTTGAAATTTCCATTCCTCTGCCGATACTTGGCAAGATATTAGAGAATATTGAATATCAAATAAATGATAAAAACATATTCGAACTATTTAATGATGGTTCTTTCATTATTAAAAGTTATGTGTTTAATGATATTGACGAATTGTTCGAGCAGGAAGGACAGAATATTAATCTTTTAAAAGATGATTATTGTACCTATTGCCAAGAAAATGGTTATCAATTTGATTTTGAGGATCTAAAGAAATTTATTCTTGCCCAAAATATGGAGTTGTTCTCCGACAAACGTTCGGACTTACTGGATTTAGATTATTTTGTGCCAAAATATGTTTCTGAACGGCTTGACAACTCCTCTATATTTGAATTGATGGGTAAGATCTATTTAGGTAGTATTATTGAGTCTTATTTGAAGCAAAATATCACCACAAAAGTTACGGATGCTGAATTATTATTAGATACCAACTTCTTTATTAGTTTGATCGACCTTAATACGGAAGATGCTTTCCATACTTGTAATCAAGTATTCGATTTGTGTCGTCAATTAGGTTATCGATTTTCTATGCTTTATAGTACTTTTGAACAAATTCAAATATTGCTTAGCAACCGCATCAATGATTTTGCTAACAAAGACTATATAGGGTCTGTGAAATGCGCAGATGTGTTTAGCGCTTGTATTCGAAGAAATATAGACAAAACCACTCTTGAAAGGATAAAGGATAATGTCTTTAAGACAATTTATGATAAAGGTATTACTATCATAAAGGAAGCTCAGATCAGGGAAATTGTTGAAAAAGCAAGTAAATCAAGAGAATATAAAGACCTGATCCAAAGCAGACAAAACAACAAAGAAAGTGCACTTAATGATGTGGTGGCAAAATATTATGTTGAAAAGAAAAGAGGGCAAAATATAAAAGAATTTGTTGACGCCAAGTGCTGGTTCCTACATAATTCATATTCACCTTATGATTATAGTTATGGAAGGAAGATACATGATAGGTATTTGATAAGTGCTAATGAATTATTGGTTTTATTATGGTTGTCAAATCCGGCTCAGGGACAAAACATCTCAATCAGTGATATTACCAAGGGAGGTTTGGCTTCTTATGTGACAAAATATAGAAGGTCAAAGATGCCAACAAGAGAGACTTTGAAAATAATAAAGAAACGAGCTGATGATGCTTTGTCAATAGGAAGTATTACCGAAAAAGATAGTTTTAATTTATGCATTCGAATGGCAGAAGGTCATTTGACACAAAAAGAGGTTGACGAATCATTACTTGCAGACAATGTGACAGTTGAACAGTTCGCTAAGAAGTTGAAAGAATATACTAGTGAAGAAGAAAACCTCAAACTAAAACAGAAACATGATGCAGAGACAGAAATAGAGGGACTAAATAAGAAGATAGAAGAAAAAGATTTGCAAATACAAGGTTTGAACGAGCGCCTCAAATTATTAGAAAAAGACAAATACCTAAAAGATAAAGATGAGTTCGTTAATTCAAAAATGAGTAAATTGGCCAAAGATACATGGATAAATGTTATACTTATTCTTGCAATCTGTGCTTTGTGGTGCGTAAACGAATTTTATAAGGCCGCTCTTCCAACAATTTGGTCTATTATTATTGCAATTGGTGCTGCAGTAGCAACAACATTTGGAACATTGCTCTTAAGGAAGACAAAGTTTAAAGATTATTTTTGTCGTAAAGGATTACGGGAACGACTGGAAAAAGAATTTGACGAAAGTCATAACACAAAAGACAATTAACAATGGCAATCAAGAAATCACAATTATATAGTATGCTGTGGGAGGGCTGTGATGCACTCCGTGGTGGTATGGATGCAAGTCTATACAAGGACTATGTGCTGGTCATGCTGTTCTTGAAATATATCAGCGATAAGAAGAAGGCTGGAGATGAGGACATGATGGAGGATCTGCCTGATGATTGCACTTTCGATGAGATTCGCAAACTGAAGCACAAGAATGATATTGGTGAGCAAATCAATGTGAAGTTGGCGAAAATAGCTAACGCTTTTGGACTTGACAATGTGTTCGTCAATGCCGACTTCGACAATGAAGACAAGTTGGGCAAGGGGAAGGACAAGGTTGATACCATCACGGGTCTCGTTGAAGTTTTTGAAAACAAGAACCTCGACTTCGGTACCAACCGAGCTGGTGACGACGATTTGATAGGTGATGCATACGAATATCTGATGCGCAATTTTGCCTCACAGTCGGGAAAGTCTAAAGGACAGTTCTATACTCCTGCCGAGGTAAGCCGTTTGATGGCTCGCATTATTGGCATCAGCAAAGACCATCGTCCGCAAATAAACATCTACGACCCTGCCTGCGGCTCGGGTTCGTTGTTGCTTCGCGCCAGAGACGAGGCTCCCAAAGAGGGTGTAAACGTTGGCATCTATGGTCAGGAGAAAGATCTTTCTACCATAAGCATGGCCAAGATGAATATGATTCTGCATGGCATGATGACGGCAGACCTGCAACAAGGTGATACATTGAACACGCCTTTGCATACTCATGGTGTCAAGCTTGACCAGTTTGACTATGTGGTTGCCAATCCTCCGTTTTCCCTGAAGAAGTGGATGAAGTCGGCCAAAGAAGATGATGTTTATAGCCGATGGAAAAAGGACATTGGTGTGCCGCCAACATCCAAGGGAGACTATGCGTTTCTATTGCACATCATCGAGTCGATAAAACCAGATGGCATGGGTGCCTGTATCCTACCTCATGGCGTGTTGTTCCGTGGCTCGGTAGAAAAAGGCGAGGCCGAAGCCAAAATCAGGAAACATCTGATTGACAAAAAGGTGATACGTGGCATCATTGGACTTCCCTCAAACCTGTTTTATGGCACTGGTATTCCGGCCTGCATCATCATTATTGACAAGAAAAACGCTGCAACCTCAAAAGGTATTTTTATGATGGATGCAAAAGAGGGATTCAAGAAGGACGGTGCAAAGAACAGACTTCGTGAGCAGGACATCCGCCGTATCAGTGATGCGTGGGAGGCCGGAAAGCAGATAGACCACTTTTGCCGCTTGGTGGAATGGGAAGAAATAGAACGCAACGAATACAATCTGAACATTCCCCGCTACATTACGCCACGCTCTACTGAAGTTGAGCAAAATCTCCATGCCCATATTCATGGAGGCTTGCCTTTGGCTGATATTGATTCCTTGGAAACACTATGGAATGTGTGCCCGTCGCTTCGCGACAAGATATTTGAGCCCTACGAGAACGACGGCTATTTGCAACTGACTAAAGAAGCCGGCAGCCATTTAGCCCAGCTTATAGAACAAGATGAGAGTTATCTGCTACAGGCTGACAATTACGGCAAAGCTTTTGAAACATGGCATCAGTTTATGCACGAGGAATTGCAAACGCTGGGTGTTGGCAGTGTACCCCGCAAGGCTATTATTCGTTGGAGCGACGAGATATTACGCATTTTCAAGTCCAGTCGTTCGTTGGTCGATGCATACGCTGTCTATGATGAACTGATGACCTACTGGAATGATGTGACAATGCAGGATGACCTTTATCTGATTAGTCGCGATGGTTGGAAGGTGACCGTGGAACTGCCCACCAACAAAAAGGGTGAAGTAAAGAAAACCTACAGCTATGAGGACTTGACCTGCGACCTCGTGCCTTCCTCAATCCTTGTCAATCGTTATTTTGCCAAGGAACAAGCCGATGTGACCAATACTCGGCAGTTGATAGACGCAGAACAGGTGGCAATGGGAACCATTATGGAGGAATATGCTGATGCTTTTGAGGATATTGAGAGCGACAAGGTGAATGCAAAGTTTTGCAAAGCCGTTGGCTTTTTGTGGAAGGATGGTAAGAATAATCCCAAGGAAAATGCTGACACTATACCTGTGTGGGAGGACTTCTTGAAGCATTTCAAGGAGCAAGAGCAACTAAAGAAGAACTTGAAAGACAAAGTTGCCCGACTCACAGCGAATGTCTTGAAGAAGTACAAGGCTTTGAGGGAAGAAGAAATACGCACGATGGTGTTTGATGACAAGTGGATGCCCGACATGCAGAGCCGTTTGCAAGCCTTGATGACCGCTGAGCATCAAAACATCATTACTTCTATCACGGCATTGAACGAACGGTATAAGGTGACGCTACCAGAGATGGAAGCCGACGTAAACCGCTATCGCGATATTGTGAAGGGTTATCTTCAAGAAATGGGTGTTGAATTTTAAAGTAAATTGCAATGATTGAAACAAAATTCAAACAGACGGAGATAGGGTTGATTCCTGAAGACTGGGAAAAGTCTTCGGTTGGAGAAACTTTCCTTCATGTTAATTCCAATACATTATCAAGAGACTGCTTGAATTATGAAAGTGGAATTGTGCGAAATGTACACTATGGTGATGTCCTTGTGAAATTTGGAGAAATTGTTGACGCTGAAACAGATGAGTTACCATACATCAATGATGATACAGGAATATCGATTAATCCAAATGTGTTACTTCGTTCAGGAGATATAATTGTTGCTGATACTGCTGAAGACGAAACAGCTGGAAAGGCAACAGAACTGATTAATGTTAATGGTGATATTGTTGCAGGATTACATACAATTGTCAACAGACCAAAGCAAGATTTGTTTTCCCCAAAATACTTGGGATATTTTTTTAATTCTTCATTGTATCACAATCAGTTGCTTCCACACATGCAAGGAATCAAAGTTCTTTCTCTATCGAAGAAGGCCATTGATTCCACTATTGTCGTTTATCCCAAAGACAAGCAGGAGCAGAGCCGGATAGCGGAGGCATTATCAGGTGTTGACAAGCTGATTTCTTCCCTTTCAAAGACAATAAAGAAGAAACGCTTGATAAAGCAAGGTGCTATGCAGCAATTGCTGACTGGAAAGAAAAGGTTGCCGGGATTCGATGGGGAATGGGTGGAGAGTGAATTAGGAACAATTGTCAGTATCCAACGTGGATGTATGTTGAAATCGTCAGAGTATCAATTTGGTAATATTCCTGTAATTGCTGGAGGAATAACACCTGCTGGGTTCCATAATGTTGCTAATCGTAATGGTAGAACAATTACCATCAGTGCCTCTGGTGCAAATGCGGGATACATTTCATACTATAAAGGACCGATATTTGCGACAGACTGTTCAACAATATCGGAAGGCAATGATTACTTCATCGATTTTATATACTATGTTTTACTGCTAAAGCAAAAGGATATATTTCGATTACAAACAGGCGGGGCTCAACCTCATATTCACCCCAAAGATATTGCTCCGTTAAAGATTAATCTACCTTGCTTATACGAAGAACAAGTAGCGATTGCCAATGTTCTCACTACGATTGACAACGAAATCGAATCTCTCGAAGAAGAAAGAGATAAATATATACGGTTGAAAGAAGGGATGATGCAAAAACTGCTGACAGGGCAAATAAGATTGATAGAAGCAGAGACGAAACAACAAGACCTTCCGAAAGCAAAAGCGGCAAATGTGTACTTCAAGAGAAGCGTATTGGCGGCAGAGATAGCCGATTGTCTTTGCGAGGAACCTACCTTCGGACATGTGAAGATGGAAAAGCTGATTTTCCTGACAGAGCATCTTTGCCACATCAACATAGACTCCCACTATCATAGGGATGCTGCTGGCCCATACGACAACAGAGCGCTCCGCTCTATTGATAGCCAGTTGAAGAAACAAAAATGGTTTGAGGCAAAGAAAGAGGACAAAGGATACCAGTATATACCTATGCAGAACCGAGGCGGACACAAGAAGTATTTCGAAAAATACTACGCTGATGTTATGCCTATGTTTGAGAAGATAATCGACACCTTTAAATCCAGCCCAACGGAGCAGTGCGAGATTATCGCGACCCTTTACAGTGCATGGGGTGACTTGTTGCAAAGCCATCAGCCCTTTACGGATGACGATATACTGAACGAAGTCCTGAACAACTGGCATGAATCAAAGAAACGCATCAGCCGTAACCGCTGGCAAACAGGACTTGACTGGATGCGCGCCAATGGTTTTGTGCCTCAAGAGAACAACTAAACCCTATTTGTTATGCTATTCATTGACAACATAACCCAAAGTGAACGTGAGACGCAGGAGCAAGTGTTGAGGCTTGTCAAGGACAGGCTGCCTGGCTATCAATATATCGGCAACCTGAAAGAGGTGGAAAACAGCAATTTGCGGGAAGAGTCCTTGATGGATTTTCTGACGAAGCAAAGTGAGCAGAAATTGACAAGTGAACAGGCGAAGTCGGCTGTTAGGAAACTGAAAGAGGAAATAGCGCAGTGTTCTAACTTCGAGACGTTGATGGAAACCAGCGAAAAGGTTTATGAACGGTTATGCTATGGCGTCAGTATCCACAGAGGCTTGAACGAAACAGACCTGACCGTGCATCTGGTTGACTGGAAAAATCCGAAGAACAATATCTTTGAGATTGCCGAAGAAGTAACGGTTAGGTGTGATGGTCTGCCTGTAACGGAACACCGTCGCCCAGACATTGTGGTTTATATCAACGGCATTGCAATGGTAGTGCTGGAGTTGAAACGACAGGGCATTCCTGTAGCAGAGGGCATCCGTCAGAACTATCGTAACCAGCAATCAGGTTATATTCCGCAGTTTTTTACCACTTCGCAACTTTGTATGGCTGGCAATCCAAGTGAAGGGTTGTTCTATGCAACTACTTGTACACCTCAGAAATACTATTTGCATTGGAAAGAGCCTACAGGTATAAGCGATGATGAACAGCTTGACAAGCCAACATTTGCCGATGTTCAGAATGAGTTGGACCGTTCAGTGTTGCAGATGTTGGAGCCTACGCGATTGATACATTTCATACAGTATTGTATTATTTATGATGGTGGCACAAAGAAAGTGGCGCGTCCCAATCAATTCTTTGCACTTCGCGCGGCCATCCCTCGCATTGAAAAAAAGGACAGCGGTATTATCTGGCATTCACAAGGCTCGGGCAAGAGCCTCACGATGGTGTGGCTGGCAAAATGGATTAAACAGAATATTGAGGATGCAAGAGTTGTTATTATTACCGACCGTGACGAACTTGACAAGCAAATTACCAATGGCTTGCGCAATTCAGGCTTGCTTGATTTGAAGAATCATAACATTGATTTTTACCATGCCAAGAGCGGCAATGATCTGTTGACAAAGTTAGATGCAACAGCCCCATGGATGATCACCACACTTATTCATAAATTTGGTGCATCGTCGGATAAAGAAAATTTAGAGGAATATCAAAAGGCTGGAAAGCGTTCAATAGATCAATACCTAAAGGAAGTGGCAGAGAAATTGCCTGTGGATTTCAAGGCAAAAGGCAATCTGTTTGTTTTCATTGACGAATGTCACCGCACACAAGGCGGTTTGTTGCACAAGGCCATGAGGATGATTATGGGCGAAAACGTCATGATGATTGGTTTCACGGGTACACCATTGTTGAAGAAAGGTGAACGCAAGTCAAGTCAGGATAATATTGGCCGCTATATACATTCTTACCGTTTCGATGAAGCTGTAAAAGATGGTGTCATCCTAGATTTGCGTTACGAAGCAAGAAATGTAGAAAAGGAATTGCAAGACCCAGATAAGCTGAATGCGCTCTTTGAAATTCACACCCAGCAACTTACGCCAAAGGCCAAAGAAGCACTGAAAGACAGGTGGGCGCAATTACAGAATATCTATAGCAGTGACCAACCTATGAGAAGAGTCATAGCCGACATCCTATTTGATATGGAAACAAAGCCGGCTCTAACAGGTGGCTATGGTAATGCCATGCTGGTTTGCGAAAGTATCTATGAGGCATATAAATATTGGTCTTTGTTCAAGGAAGAGGGTTTTACCAATCATTGTGCGGTCGTTTCAAGCTATGAACCCGATATTAATTTGGCCTCTGGTTTTGCTGGTGAAAAGAAAACGGAGGAAGAACTGAAATATAAGTGGTCAAAGGAGATGATGGGCAAGCGTACTCCTGAACAATTTGAGGAATGGGCAAAAGACCAATTCATTAACCGTCCTGCCGAGATGAAGTTGCTCATTGTGGTAGATAAATTGTTGACGGGTTTCGATGCTCCTACTGCAACTTATCTCTATCTTGACCGAAAGATGATAGACCACACTTTATTCCAAGCTATTTGTCGAGTAAACCGACTGAATGGCGAAGAGAAGGAGTTTGGTTATATCGTTGACTACAGGGGGTTGTTCAACTTTATTGAAGGAGCCATTGAGAGTTACACAAATGGCGAAACTACTGAAGGCTTCCAAAAGGATGAAATAGCAGAATTGTTAAAGTCTCGATTAAAGAAAGGTCGTGAAGAACTGGAAAAGGCTTTGCAAAATGTTGAGCGATTGTGTGAACCGGTAGAATTGCCTCGGAAATTGGATAACTTCTTCGACTATTTCTGCTTCAAGCCGGATACGCCTGTGGACGAACAAGCAGCAGAGGTTATTAAGAATGCTACAAAACGTGAGGATTTCTACAATGCAGTAAACCGTTTGTCCCGTCGTTATGCAGCCATTGCAATGGAGATGGAAGAAGCTGGGTTTACAAAAGAAGAAACAGAAAGCATTTATCGGAAGGTGAAAGACTATGACGAGTTACGTCACGCCTTGATGCAACGAAGTGGCGACTATGTGGATATGAAACTGTACGATGCGCAAATGCGCAGCCTGCTTGACCGATATATCGTTGCTCCTAGAAGTGAGAAATTAGCAGAATTGAATGATTTTTCTTTCTTGGATATTATCAGTATAAATGAGTTGACGGGAGATGTTGAAGTAGATATAGAAGCAGAACAAGAGTTGGGAGGTCAGCGTGGAGTAGCTGAAACTATGACGGCGAATGTCCGTCGTGTCGTTAATCGTAAACGCGAGCAAAACCCTGAAGAATATAGGCGTTTTTCTGATCGTATTAATCGTTTATTGGAAGAATTGCGACAAGGTGTCATAGAGTATAAGGAATTTTTGAAGCAGATCAAGAAGATTGGTGAGGAATTGATGCAAGGCAATGTTGTGGATGCTCGCCTCGACACTGCCGCAAAGAAAAATCTGTGTGATAATTTGGGCGGGAACATAGAACTAACCTTAAGAATATATGCGATAGCTAAACAATTTGCTCAACCCAGATTCAGGCAGAACAAGCAAATCAAGAAGCAATTGTTAAGGCAGATAGAGAAAGCTTTAAAAGGTGAGGGTTTCGAAGCAGAAAATATTTTAGGGATAATCATCGCTCATACTATAGAATTTCCTGATTGATGGAACTGAACGGAATTGAGATAGCAGTAGAACGCAAGAATATAAAAAACTTGCATTTGGCGGTTTATCCTCCAGATGCTCGTGTTCACGTGTCTTCACCCGAATATCTTGATGATAATGATATTCGTTCGTTTATTATATCAAAATGGGAATGGATAGAAGAAAAACGAAGGGAAGTTCTTGAACAAGCAAGGCAAACCGAACGTAATTATGAGACTGGCGAGACATACTACCATTTCGGGCAACGCTACCGTCTTCGTATTGAGGAAAAACCGAGATGTAGTCATACAATTACCAAACAGGGTGATTGGTTAATAATGACAGTCCAGCCAGGGACGACAACTGAACATCGTGCAGAGGTGCTAAGAGAATGGCAAAGGAGAGAATTAAAGTCATTGTTGTCCGAGATGGTTGCTGAATGGACCAATAAAATGGAAGAGCCCGATGTCACATGGGAGGTCAAATTAATGCGTTCACAATGGGGGAGTTGCATCAACAAGAAAAGGCATTTACTCTTCAATTTGGAACTTGCAAGGGTTCCGCGTTCCTGTATTGAATATGTTGTGGCACATGAATTGACCCATTTGAAGGTCAAGAATCACAATAAAATGTTTGAAGCCATCCTAACGCACTATCTTCCTCAATGGAGATTGAGAAGAAAGGAATTGAATGAATTTATTGCGTTGCCAATTTCAGAAGATGCTGCGGGAGGGAAATCAAAAGAAAAATAGTGGATGTGATGATAATGTGGTGTATATTGAATGATTTTTCAATAACAAGAAAAATATGAACAGACTGGTTCTAATCGGTAACGGCTTCGATTTGGCACATAGACTACCTACGCGTTATTCTGATTTCATTAATTGGTATAGGAAAGAATGGGGTGCGCGACTATTGTATGAATGTGGGAGAACTTTGAGAGACAGATTTTACTCCTTTACTTTATCGGACAGCATTAATTTAGTCAATTGGTATGATGTGTGGAAATATCATTACTGCAAAAGTCAACCTAATGAACCTTGGACTGAACAAGAAGTATTAGAAATAGCACAACGAGACAGAAATCTATGTGATTATTACAATTCAAGCCTTTTATTTGAGAAAATTTGCAAAGAAATATATAAACCTTGGTGTAGTATTGAAGACATCTACTACGCTTTCTTAAAATCAAGTGATGATCCGAAGCAGATTAATGACGATTTAGAATTCATCAAGGAAAAACTCATTGAATATTTGAATTCTCTACCAACATATTCCTTCAATCCTACTATCCAAAAACAGATATTGGCACCAATCTCTAAAGAAGAAATAGCCATAGGATCAAAAAGTCAATGGGATGAGATGATGAAGGATCGGTTGAATTATGATGATGTTGAATGGGAAAAACTGATTGATGGATATTATACAGATTATGGATCCTTACTGACAGCAGAAAGTTCTATTAAATACTTTAAGAACGAATTTGCGACAGATATTCGTTCTGGTATATTCGATAATGTTATGGAGAGTGCATGTCCGGCATACCGACTACCTGACAACATTATGCTTCTCAATTTCAACTACACTAACACTGCAGACATGTACCTTCCTAAATCGGAAAACCCGGGCAAGTTTGAGGCCAATCACATTCACGGGACACTTAATAATCCAAAGAGCGTTATCTTCGGATATGGGGATGAGCGTGATGACGAATACAATGTGCTTATGAAGAAAAACGACAATGAATATTTGCGTCACATCAAATCATTTCGTTATCTTGATGCTTCCAATTATCGGAGAATGCTCGCTTTCATTGAATCGGATTTTTACCAGATTTGCATAATGGGGCACTCTTGTGGTGTTACAGACCGAACACTTCTTTCCACTCTTTTTGAACATCCGAATTGTGTTTCCATAAAACCGTATTATCATCAGATGGATGAAAACAAGGACGATTATCGCAAATTGGTGCAGAACATCGCCCGCAATTTTACTGATCCGCGTCTCATGCGCGACCGCGTGGTGCGAAAAGAAAGATGTGAACCGTTAGGCGCTAAATAAAATCATAAATCGTCCAGTATCTCTTTTTGGGAATCTCTGGTTTTATCAACATTCCAATAGTGTAATGTGATAACCGCCGCTTCGTAGCCCATGCTTTTGCCGCCCTTGATGGCTAATTCCACCATCATTTTGTCAACGTCGGAATCACCCCAGATGGAATAGTATTCACATTGCCCTTCCTTGACGGAAAGTAGTTTTAAAAATGAATTACCCGTAGAGGCATCTTCTGCAAAACCAGCATTATCTTCAGTGGGTTCTCCATATTTTTGGGTCAAAAGGTCTTTTAAATTGTTGTAGTCGTTGAGAAGTTTGTCCCAAGATTCATAAGTATAAACATCGTAATCGGAAAGTGTCAATCCAATAATCACGTTGACCGAGGCAATATCCTTAGAATTCACAACAGGGACTAAGATTACAAGACAATCATTTATACCTGCAAAACTGCCCATGTAAACAGAGCCATAATCTTCATTCCCCAAGAATTTGAAACCCTGGTTGGTAAGCTTGCTGCCAAATTGGTCAACAGTCCCCGTGATTTCAATACCCTTGAACTTAGGAACGCTTAAGGCTGGATTCTGAGCGTTGAGTAGTGCGACAAGCACAAAAAAGACTAAAAATATTGCTGTTTTCTTCATTTTCGATTGTTTTAAATTATGCGGCAAATGTATAAAAAAATGGAAACTAGATACCTGTATCAGTTGTCAGTTGTTAGTTTTCAGTTATTTACAACCGTATAAGTAATTTTTTGCAAAGATACAAAAATATATTGACGAAAATCACTAAAAGTGATAAATTTCGTCAGTAGTAAATATGAGTGAATTATAAGATGTTGAAATACAGTGAGATATTATAGTGTAATTTTCGGCTGTGGGGACAAACTCTATCAAGCCTTATTACCACAAAAAAGATGATGGAAGCGACAATTACCGTGAACTTGTCCAAAACATCGCCCGCAACGTTAAAAATCCTTCCCCCATGCGCGACCGCGTGGTGCGGAAGGACAGGTGCGAGGCGTTAGGCTGTCATTTGTGATCGTCGCCTCGCGCCTCATTTCCGCGCCGATTCCTTTTCCCCCTCATCGCACATGCACCCCGCGCCGCGGGTGGGGCAGCACGTGTCACCGTTGTCCTACCAAGCTTTGACCCCTGGCGGGGTCCGGGGTGGGGGATCGCGCCACCCCGCCACACCCATACACATCTCCGGCGTGCCCGCGGCGGTTGTCGTGGGTCGTTAGCTGCCGTTCTGCACGCTTCTTGCCTCCTGCTTGCCATTTACCAATATCACCAAGTTTAACGACGCACCATGATTTCGGCAAGTTCCCATAATGCGAGAAATGGGCAACTCTATTATGAATTCAGCAACCAGTCAATTACATTGGTTTTCTTTATGCCGTCAATATCACTGTTGTCAAAATCCATTGTAAGCAGGTATTTGGGGTATGAATCACGAATCTTCCTTAATGACGAAAGTTCTCTGTTTAAGGTCTTTTTGTCACTAACAGTATAGGCAACTTGATAATATTCCTTTTGACCATCGTATTTTTGAACCACGAAATCCACTTCGCCATTGTCTGTCCGCCCTGCGAACACTTCACCACCCCGCGACAAGAGTTCCAAATAAACCACATTTTCCAGTTTGTGCCCCAAATCAGCATCATACGCATTGCTTTGCAATATGCTTTTCAGTCCCAGATCCACCACATAATATTTGTAATTGCTTTGTAGAAGTCGTTTGCCCTTTATATTGTACAACCTCACAGGGTATATCAAATATGATTCGGTGAAGTACTGCAGATATTTCAGTACCGTATTGTGCGACAGTTTTTCTGTGACGTTTTTGCGAAGCACGTCTGTGATATTGTTGGGAGATACTACACTTCCCACACTGTCAAACAAGAAGTTCAACACTTGTTTCAATGTGTCAAACTTCCTTAAATTGTTTCGTTTCACAATGTCCTTTACCACAACCGTTTCGTAGAGCGATTTAAGATATTCATTTGCCATTTCGGGAGAATTCAATGATAAATTTACCGCTTCGGGAAAGGAGGAAGAATTTATATATTGGCGGAACAAACGGTCTGAGTTGGTATCTTCCGGGAAAGCACATACGTATTCCGAAAAAGAAAAAGGCTGCAAATTGATGGCTATGTACCGTCCGGAAAGCAGTGTTCCTAATTCGCTTGATAGCATATAGGCATTAGATCCTGTGATATACAAATCCACATTTGGCTTGACAAACAATGCGTCCACAAGCCTTTCAAAATGCGGTATCATTTGCACCTCATCCAAAAAGACGTAGTTCATCTTGTCTGCATGGATATTTTGTATGATAAAATCATAAATATTCTCCCAAGTTGCGAACCTTTGGCTTTCGCGCTCTTCAAAGTTGAGAGACACTATGTTTTCATCTGCCACTCCATTATTTCCAAGCCAATCACGGAACATTTGCAATAGCGTTGATTTTCCACAACGACGTATGCCGGTTACAACTTTAATAATGTGTTGGTCTCGCAATGCGATGAGTTTTGACAAATATTTTCCCCGTTCAACCATATAAGTAATTTTTTTGCAAAGATACAAAAATATATTGACGAAAATCACTAAAAGTGATAAATTTCGTCAGTAGCAAATATGGATGAATTATAAGATATTGAAATACAATGAGATATTATGGTGTAATTTTCGGCTATGGGGACAAACTCGATCAAGCCTTATTACCACAAAAAAGATGATGGCACCGACAATTACCGTGAACTTGTCCAAAACATTGCCCGCAACGTTAAAAATCCTTCCCTCATGCGCGACCGCGTGGTGCGGAAGGACAGGTGTGAGGCGTTAGGCTGTCATTTGTGATCGTCGCCTCGCGCCTCCCTTTCCGCGGCGATTCCATCACACCCTCATCGCACGCGCACCCCGCGCCGCGGGTGGGGCAGCACGTGCCACCGTTGTCCTACCAAGCTTTGACCCCTGGCGGGGTCCGGGGTAGGGGATCGCGCCACCCCGCCACACCCATGCACACCTCCGGCGTGCCCGCGGCGGTTGGCGTGGGTCGTGACGCGGTCGTTCCTACACACCTATGCACACCGTGTCAGTTATCAGTTGTCAGTGATCAGTTTACTGTTTACAGTTTACAGTTTAAAAGGTTATGAGGTTAGAAGGTTAACGGGTTAAGAACTCAAAGTCAAAGTTGTTT
>JAGCGA010000032.1 GCA_017649855.1 Bacteroidales bacterium | reverse complement strand
GGATCACGCTACTACAGCTCGGAACTGAGCATCTGGCTGAGCGTGGACCCGATGAGTGACAAATATGCATCGCTCAGTCCGTATGTTTATTGCGCGGATAACCCCATTAAGTTGGTGGATCCGAATGGGGAAGATTATGAAACAATCATTGATAAAGAGAACAAAACTATAACCATCAAGGCTATTTATTATGCTGAAGATAAAGACAAAAATGCTTTACAAAAAGGTGTGGATGCATGGAACCAACAATCGGGCAAGTATTCCTTAACGATTGAAAATGGTGAATATGAGGGATCATATTCTATCAATTTTGACCTTTCCATTGCAGATGTCGATAGTAAAAACAACCCTCTTGATGGTATCTCCAATTCTTTTGAAACAATAACAGATGAAACTGATTACCGTGGCGTGACCAATGATGGGCGAACTATTAGAGTGAGGCAGGATGCTCCTGAACGGACGATTATTCATGAGATTGGTCACACATTAGGTAATGGTGAATTTTCTAGCGGAGTGATGTGCTCTGGAGGAATGAGTGATCGAATCCTCAAGGATAATGTTGCCGAAACTTTAAACCAGTCTGGCTTTATTTGTTTGGGGAATTTCATAAGCAACCAAATAGGAGTGCCAACATCCCATTCTTGTAATAGGGTTGACTCAAATGGCATCATCTATGGTACCATAAATAGAAAAAGATGAGAGTTGGTTTTTTGAAACATATAGTTTTCTTGCTGGTATTATCTTCCTGTATGCCTCCTAAATGGTATAGTCGTGCACAAATCAATCTGAGAGCATGTGAGGAGCTTGCAAAACAAGATTCATCGCTTTCAACTATCCATGTCATAGGTGTTGTTCAAGTTGACACAATATACCAGTATAACAACCGCGGTGTGAATCCGGATTTATCATGGGAGGTTCCTCTTTACAAAAACACGTCGGATAGATATTATTGCAGCACGAAGAATCGCGAAGCACAAGGAGAATTATCTAAGAACAATTTCCGATACAAAATTTTTGCTGCGGACTCCTATGTGGTCACATGGATACCAGGGATTATTGAGGATGTCCTTCCAGCCATAAAGGATTCCTTATTAAAGAGCAAAATCACTCATCTGCTTGATGAACGGGTGGAATTTCCTTATGGATTCCGTCAAAGACAAACATTTTTCTTGCGAAAAGAAAAAAGATACTATAGTGTTGGAAGCTATAGAACAAATGATTTTTTATATGTTCAGATGCCCGTATGGTTTTTCAATCTCAACTATTCCAAACATCATACCCTTCCTGCATATTATTTTTTGGAAGAAGAAGAATGTCACAATAAAATACTTAAGGTTTTGATTCCACTACCAGAAGAAGATTATTAATTTTATATTTTTCGTACTTTTGACCCCGCAATGCACACCCCAGCCCTAACATATCGCTCCCTAGGCCCGCCAAGGGATCTTCCGCGCAGACACGCGAGGGATGATTGGTATGGCTGCCCGCACACCTACGGCGTGCGATTGGGCCCGTGCGGCTCCTTTGCTACCAACCCCTGCAGACCTACGGCCTGCACCGAGCGCGCCATGCCCTCTCCATCCCCCTTAACTGCTAACTCCAAACTTCTAACTGCTAACTCTTCTTACCCATCGCCTACTCCCTTAACCGTCAACTGACAACTCCTAACCGGGCTTACACCTTGAACAACCTCGTTTACCACTTGAACCGTCCCGAACAGGTTTTGTCCTGCAACTCCGGATAAGACAAGACAATCACATGCGAGCCAACCAGTTATGACAATATCCGCATGAGGTTGGAAAAGATTCCTGAAAAAGTGCATTTTTTGTCTTTTTTTATGTCACACTTTCCGATAAAGTTTCTAATTTTGCCACGTCATATTTTCAGATTCTGTTTGACGGATCTCGCAGGGACTGGAGATATGGCATGAAAGAACATATATAATAGCATCACTTTATCATTCAATCTATTATGAAAAAGACTATCTTCACCCTCATGACTCTTGTAGCCCTTGTGATGTGCGGCTGCGAGCATGGCCCCAACGACCCTGGCGGCAACGGCAATAACACCAACCCCGACGAACCCACCATCGACATCACGCCCTATTTGGGCAAATACCTGATGAGCCGCCACACCGAGCTCTCCATCAATGTGCTCGGCATGTTTTCCTTCCCGCTCGACAAAGACCTTGATGTTGAAATGGTCACCGTGAAATCCGACCCTGCTGTCGAAAACGGCGTGATCATCAGCAACAACGACGCTCTTTATCTGCACGGTATTGTTGACATCGACGGCCTCCATCTTGAAAACGACACGGTCAATATGGTCATTGACACCACCATCGGAAACTACCCCATCAACTTCGGTGTCAGTGTCAGCATGGCTCACCCCATCATCCAACCACCGGTAAACGGCATTATGGAATGGACCAGCATCGCAAGCGGCAGTGCCTCCACCACCGTCCTGGGCATCCCCATCAACGCAGTCCTCACTGGCGACATGCGCTATAAAACCATCTTAAGCCACTAATCATCATGAAACAGCTATTTAAACGCATCTTGCTCCCTCTGTTCGTCCTTCTGCTGGCAGGACCCGTCACTGGCAACGCAGCCCATCATTCCTTGTTGAAGAACGATACGGTACGGTATGACAACAACGGCACGCTGATCATCAACACGACCCCCTTGTGCAAGAATGTCCTTGGTTTTAACGGCACTACGCCAGTCGAGATATATATCAAGAGTGGCAAAGTACAGAAGGTCGTCGCCTTGCCTAACGAGGAGACACCGAGTTTCTTCCAGCGCGCAGCCATCATCTTGAAATCCTGGGAAGGCAAGAAGATTTCCGATGCCGCCAAGCTGAAGGTAGATGCCGTCAGCGGAGCCACCTACTCTTCCAACGCCCTCATCCAGAACGTGCAGGCCGGATTGAGCTATGCCCAGAAGAATGCCAAGCGCTTGGGCGTCTCCACCTCTTCTTTCTATCCGATTCTGATCACCGTACTGGGAATCGCTCTCTTGTTGTGTCTCGGGCAGTATCTGGTACGCCGTCTCAAAAAATAACAGGATGAACAACGACGGCTCCAAAGGAACTTTCAAAAGAATTCTCCCCTACCTGCTTCTCCTTCTGGTCAGCGGGATCATGCTGTTTATCGCTTTCCGCTTGCCGCCGAAGACGAACCTCAAGTCGCTCGCCTCTGCCGACCCCTCTTCCAAGGAGTTGCTGATGATGCTGCAGCGACAGAACAAGATTGCCTCCACCGAGATCACCATCCGCAAGATCGGCATCTATGAGTCTGGCACCGAGTTCGTCTCCATCAACCCAGCCACTTGGAAGTTGGGCACGCGCCTCTGCGTCATCCCAGTGGACATCAAGATTCTGTATGGCATCGACTTGAATGACATGAAGCCCAACGACGTGCAGTTACTTCCTCATGACACCGTCTTGATCCGGCTTCCCCAGCCGAAGATCATCGATCGCTCCTTCGAGCCCGTCAGCAACCACCAGGAGGTGGTCGCCCTCACCACCGGAAAACGCAAGAAGGTGGGGGAATCCACCATGCAGCAGGTCAAGACCATGGCCTTCCAGGATGTGATTGCCGACGAAAAGCAACTCAAGAACAGCTTTTCCGATGAGATTGTGCAAAACATAGAGATAGTCTTCACCTCCATGCTGCGTCCTATGGGACTCACGCCTAAGTTTGTCACCCAAAACAGTCAGCCATGAAACGAAAAGGTCTTAAAATCGGCATCATCGCACTCTTTGTCGTGTCGTTCATCCTGTTGATTTGGATGATCAGTCGGCGTTCCCGTACCGAGGAGATCACCCTGAAGCCCACCATCGCCTCAGTGGAGGCCGTGCGTCCCACCGGCATCCTCTACCTCTACTCCACCATCACCGAGGAGTATGCCAAGGGCTCCTTCATGGGCAGTGGCCTCGGAAGCAGCATCTTGGGCAAAGACAAGGGTATCTTGAAAAAAGAGCACGACTGTGTACAGGTGCTGCGCCAACAGGTAAACTTCACTCTGGACTTGGACAAGGTCACCTACACGGAAGATCCCGAAGAGGGCTCCAACAAGGTCTTTGTGACCCTTCCCGCCATAGAGTTTCATCAATCGACCTTGAGCAGCTGGTTCACCTCTGACAGTGAAAACGAGGAGCATGCGGTCAGCTATTAAGAAAAGCCTCTGATCAAGGAGGTGGAGCGCAAGGTGGCCAAGAAATACAACACCGCGGAAAACCGCAAGAAATCCAAACAAATCGCCAAAGAAACCATCACCACTTTTCTGGCCCAATGTGGGAGAGAAGCGGTATTCACAGAATAACACCTGCCCTATGAAAAACTATTTCCTGATATTGTTGGCCTTTACTAGTCTGATCTGGTGCAGCGGTTGCAAACACCGCGTGGAGACTAACGCGTTGAACGGCATCACCTCGTTGGCACAGCTTGCCGGCGGAGAGGTGACCACAGACTCCATCGCTATCATCGACTCCATGCGACAATATAGCATTCCCGCCAAAGTAAGCGTCAAGGCTGATTTTCCAACAGACGGGAACTTCCTGGTCGTCAATAGCATCCGCGAATGGATATCAGAGCAGCTGGGCGGCTCCTTCACTGGCACACCCGACAATGGAAAGGCCATGCTGACCCATTATGCACAACAGGCCCTCCAAGACCTGAACGACTGCGCCAAAGACTTCGGCGCAGAAGATTCAGCCTTCATAGAGGGGATGGTCTTTGACACCGACATCCAGATTGAGAAGATTCACGAGACCGACCAATATGTGACCTACAATTATTATGAGCAAGGCTATTCCGGTGGAGCCCACGGCTGGCGTGTCGCCCACGGGCAGACCTTCCGCAAATCGGATGGACGGCGTGTGGGGCTCGACTTCTTTCAGAACGAAGAGCTGGACAACCTGGCTTCGATCTTGAAGAAGGAACTGCTCAAAGACTTTTTCGAAAATGACACCGCCGAATTCCGGAACTCGATGTATGACTACTATACAACCCTGCCGTTGCCGGAATACCCGCCCTATTTCACTAAAGATGGCGTTTACTTCGTTTATCAACTATATGAGATTGCGCCCTACGTTGTCGGCATGCCCAGTTGCAAGCTCTCCTACTCCACCATTGAGCCAATGCTCACCTTGGCGGGCAAAGAACTGCTTCACACCAGAAGCATAGCCACCAAATAGGCTCTTTTCATTCTATAGAGTGGTCAGCACATCACCTTCGGAGGGATCGAGGGTGAAGATGTCATCGTTGGAGACACGGATGACAAACAATCCTCTTTGGTGTGCATACAGATCAGAATCACGCTCAAAATTGACCCCTGCCACAGCCAAAAAGATCTTCTTGTCGGCATATTCGGGACATATCTCTTAAAAAAGGTAATTATGGATGCTCCGTCCGCTGGCTTTTCAGCTTCTCCCAGCGCTCCTTGGCGTATTGCTGCATATCGGCAATCTCGTCGTTCTCATCCACGATCTCCAGGCCCAGGATGGTCTCAATGACATCCTCCAACGTGATGATACCCTGGAAGCTGCCGTAATCGTCAATAACCACGGCGATATGGTCGTTCGTACTCTGGAAGGAGTCCCAGATATCGCCGATCGTGGTCTCCTCATTGAACGAGACGATCTCGCGTCTCACCTCGCTCAGCGGCGTGTCGAACTTATCCTCCGCCAAGAGTTCCAGCACATCGTTACGGAGCACATAGCCGGTGATATAATCCGGCGACTCGGCATAGACGGGAATACGGGAATAGGGTGAGAGGGCCTCATCCTTATAGAAGTCTTGCAAGGAGAGTCGTTCGGAGGCGATGGCGGCCACCACGCGAGGGGTCATCACATCGTAGGCCTTGATGTTGTCGAGCTGGATGATATTCTGGATCACCTTGTTCTCCGACTCGTCGATCACACCCTCCTCCTCGCCGATATTGGCCATGGCGGACACCTCGTCACGGCTGACCACCGCCTGGTCGTCCTCGTTTCTGGAGATCAGGTAGCTGAAGAGCTCCATCAACTTGACAATCGGGAAAAGGATGTATATCAGGACGTTCATGGGCTTGGCGAGCCAGAGGAACTTGCGGTAATAGACGGTTCCGATGGTCTTGGGGATGATCTCCGCAAAGATCAGGATGAGGATCGTCATGATGGCCGACATGATGCCGAACCAGTAGTTGCCCAGCAAGAGGGTTGTCTGATGTCCCACGCCGGCGGCACCGACCGTGTTGGCGATGGTGTTCAACGAGAGGATGGCGGCCAACGGACGGTCCGACTCCTCCTTCATCTTCATCATCAGCGGCGCATTGGGGTCCCCTTCTTCCTCCCGCATGGAGATGAATGATATCGGCGTGGAAAGCAGCACCGACTCCAGCAGGGAGCAGCAAAAAGAGACAATCAATGTGCCTATGAGAAACGCTAATAGAACGATCATTACCTGTAAAAACAATCTTGTTTGAAAACGGCGGCAAAAATAATCAATTCTAGGACACAAAAAAGAGTTTTTTATCGCAGAATAGATGATTTAATTAATCATTATCCCCCTCTATCGTTTGCGCGATCTTATCGACATTCATGCTGCGGGCGCTGGAGTCGAGAATCTCCTTGTAGATGCCGCCCTGGCGATAGACCTCATCGGGCGTGCCAGACTGCTCCAGATGGCCTTTCTGCAAGACGAAGATCTTGTCGGCATTGATGATCTGGCCGATGTTGTGGGAGATGATGATGACCGTACGGCCCGCCTTGATGGCGTCGATGCTGGCCTTGATCTGCTCCGTGGCGATGGCATCCAGACTGGCCGTCGGCTCATCGAGGAAGATGATGGGCGGATTCTTGATGAACATACGGGCGATGGCGATACGCTGCTGCTGTCCGCCGCTCAACTGCAGGGCCTGTGACTGGAACCCCTTGGGCAGTTGCACAATCTGGTCGTAAATATAGGCTTTCTTGGCAGCCTCCTCCACCTCCTCAAAGGTGGCGTTGGGGTTGCCGTAACGGATATTCTCCTCAATCGTGCCGCTGAAGATGTGGTTTTTCTGCAGCACCAGGCCCACATTGTCTCGCAGCCACTGGGTGTCCCAATCCCGCAAATCGACCCCGTCTAACTTGATGCTGCCGCAGTCGGGCTCATAGAAGTTGTCGAGCAGGTTGACCACCGTGCTCTTGCCCGCGCCGCTCAGCCCGACCAACGCGGTGATCTTGCCCGGTTCAATGTTCATGCTGACATCAAACAAAGCCTGGGTGCCGTTGCCGTAGGTGAAGTCCACCCCGCTGATCTCGAAATTGCCCACCACCTTTTCAGGACGATAGTGTCCTCGATCCTCTATCTCCTTTTCATCATGCAGGATGCCAAAGAAGCCCTCGGCATAGATGAGTGCGTCGTTCATATCGTCATAGATACGGTGCAGTTGACGGATGGGGGCGCTCACATTGTTGAAGAGCAGCACGTGGTACATGATCTTACCGATGCTCATGCCCGGGTAGTGGATTAGCACCAAGTAGGCGGTCAGGATGATGATAAGTACCGTGCCGATCTGTTCCACAAACGACTTGACGCCATTGTAGATATAGCTTAGCCGGCGGGTGGTCATCTGCTGGTCCGTGATTTGCTGCTGCAGGTTAGCCTGGCGTTTCGCCTCAATATCCTCGCGGTTGAAGGACTTGATGACGGTGATGCTCTCGATTATGTTGAGGATACCCTGGCTCAGTGCCTGGTGGCTTCCGAAGATGCCGCGGCGCCACCCCTTCAGATGTTTTGCCTGCAAATAGGTGATATAAAAATAGATAGGCACGATGCAAAGCGCCACCAAGCCCACATACACATTGGCCATGAACATCAAGATCAGGGCCAGGATGGCACTGGTGAAGAGCGGCAGGATTTCGATGAAGAGGTTGTTGACGGTGCTGCTGAGGCTGCTCACGCCGCGGTCGATACGCGACTGCAGCTTGCCGGGCTCATTGACATCCGAGGAATAGAAGGCCATGCGGAAGGAGAGGATCTTGTCGATGACGCGCAGGGAGAGGTCGCGACTGACCATGATGCGCATCTTCTCACCGAAATAGCGCTGGGCGAAGGTCAGCAGGGCGGCGATCACCTCCTTGGCCAGCAGGATGACGCTGATGGTGATCAGGATCTTGGCGGCGGCGCTCCAGAGGAAGTTGCCTTTCTGCAACAGCTCGTTGATGGCGTCCACGGCCCGGTCGAGCACCACGGCGTTCACCTGCGCCATCAGGGAGCTGACGAAGGTGAAGATCAGCGTGGCGGAGACCAACCATTTGTAGGGCTTGACAAACGGAAAGATGTTCTTGAGCAGCTCACCCAAGGTCATCTTGCCCTCAATGCCATCGACATTCTGGGGCTCGTCCTTCCGTTTTTCCTGTTTATGCTTATCACTCATGTCGTTGGCTATTTTTCGTCGAGTTTGTGGAGGGCGAAGCAGTAGGCGCCGATGGTCGTGGCCTGCGTAGTGCCCAGACGGGAGATGCCGATGGCGAGGCGTTTCTGGACATCGCACTTCACGGAGCGGTCGGTGCCGAAGACGGGGATCTCGCGTTGTTCGCCTTGGATGAAGCGGTCAAGTTCGGCCTCGTCTTCCAGGTTATAGACGTAAGAGGGCACGCGCTGGATGACGATGCCTGTGCGGGTGGTCAGTTTCGTGCGCAGTTCGCGCAGCAGGGCAGGCATATAGAACTTGTGCGATTTGGAGACGCCACCGCCGAGCACGATAATGCCATCGAGCATGCAGACCGCATTGGCGATGGTGTTGCCGGCCACCTCCCCGAAACGGGCGAAGGCCTTCAGTGCCGCGGCCTGGTCGCCAGGCTTGGTGCCGTCGGCGATCTGGTAGATGTCGTACGAGTCGGTATAGTCGGCCGCCTTGGGATCGTTGGCGAAGAGGCGATAGTTGTGCAACACGGCACGCGCCGACACGCCCTCCTCCACGATGAGTTCGGGTTCCAGCTTGTTGGGAGTACAGTAGATCTCCGAACAGCAGTTGTCACCGATATACATCTGGTTGTTGGTCGTGATGCCGATGCCGAAGCCGGTGCCGAGGATGAAGCCGACCATGTTGCGATAGACCTTGGCGCTGCCCCGCTCTTTGAGCACGCTGTTCACATGGGGCAGCAGGCCCGCCAGGGCTTCGCCATAGGTGAAGAGGTCGGCATCGTTGTTGATGAAGACCGGCAGGTTGAACTTGGACTCGAGGAACGGTCCCAGCGCCACTCCCTCCGCGAAGCAGGGGAAGTTGGTCAGCAGGGTCGGGAAGATGCCGTTTGGATAGTCGGCCGGTCCCGGGAAGGCGAAGCTGATAGCCACGGGCTTCTCCGGCAGGCGGGACATGACAGCCCCGAAGCCGTTCACGATGGTGTTCAGACATTTTTCAAGATTACGCGATTCGGAAGGGAAAGTAATCTCTTCCATCATAGGTTTGTTGCCTTGAATGGCACCGAAGCGGAAGAAGGTACCGCCGGCATCCATAGTCACCACTATTCTTTTATCGTTGTCGTACATAATGGATTACAAATTTTATAGTTGATAAGATTCTTTACTTGATATTGATAAACGGCACCGCGCCGCCCGTGTATTCGGGCAGCTTGCCGTCCCACTTCTGCACCGCCTCATATTCCACCAACTTGGGATTCTTCTCCAAAGCGTTGGCCTTGATGCGGATGGCTTCCGCCTCGGCTTCAGCCTTGATTTTGGTCTGCTTGGCCTGCTCCTCGATCTGGATGGTCACATTCTTCGCCTTCAGGGCGTTCTGCTCGGCCACCTGTTTTTCCTTGATGGCTGTCTCGAACTGGTCGTCAAAGTCGATGTTGACCAGCTGGAAATGGATATTGGTGAAATACCGGCTGTCGAGGGTCTCGCGCAGCTTCGTCTCGATCTGGGCCCGCACCTTGTCGCGGTTCTCCACAATCTGGGTGGCGTTGAAGTTACCGAAGCTGCTCTTGACGGCACTGCGGATGTAGGGTTCCACGATGCGCGTGTGGTAGTCATTGCCCACCTTCTTGATCAGCAAGCTGACATTGTCGGTCACCAGGTCGTAGTTGATGGTGTAGGTGACCTCGGATGTCTGCACGTCTCGCGTGTAGGAGTTCTCGGTGCCATCGAACTTCTTCTGTTGCACGTTGACCTTCTGTACATGCTGGATGAAGGGGATCTTGATGTGCAAGCCGTCGCCGACCGCCTTGTCCTGGATCTTGCCGAAGGTGGAGAGCACGCCACGCTCGGTGGACTTCACCGTATAGAATGAGCTGAAGATGGTGATGAGCACCACCAAGCCCAAAAAGGAGTAGCGCACCCATTTGAAAAATTTGCTGGTAGATTGTTGTGCGTATGCCATGATATGATTTTTTTTGTTATAGATTTCCATATGATTTTGAATTCCCCCATCATCATGCACGGAATAATCGAAGAATCGGCAAAAATATAAAAAAACTTTGAACTTTGGCTGTTAGCTGTTAGCCGTTAGCTGTTAGCTGTTGGCCGTCAAAACCATGACCTTGAGATTGAACTTTGAACTTTGACTTTGAACCCATTAACCCATTAACCCGTTAACCTTCTAACCGCTTAACCTATTAACCTTTTAACCTCCTAACCTTGACATTGAACTTTGAACTTTGGCCGTTTGCTATTAGCCATTAGCCCCGAACTACCCATAACTATTAACTATTATCTAACTCCCAATCGCCCCCGCCATTCACGGGGATTCCGCCCATCTGCACGCGTTATCCGCAAACGGCCGCTCGCCCATCGTGTCGTCCCCCGCACACCTCCGACATGCCTGCAAAAATAAACGAAACTTCGGTTATTCTCACAAAAAATTTCACTTTATTAATAAATAAACAATATAATCAATAAAATATTTGTACATTTGTAAAATATTTATATATTTGCAGCGATGTTTTCCCATATCCTGTTCAAAGGACCTCGCAGGGTATGAGAACGTCATGATTAAGAGAAAACCGAGGTCCTCGGACATATTTTGCGATGAAAAGATCAGTTTTATTTTTTATGGTTGCAATTCTGTTAGGTGTGGGGCTACAGTCCTGCGACAGAGAAGACAACAATGGCGACAACAATGGCGGCAACAATGGTGGCAATAATGGCGGCAACTCGTCTTCTGTTGTTTGGGTTGACCTCGGGTTGCCGAGCGGTCTCTTGTGGGCAGATCGGAATGTGGGTGCCAGCGCCCTCGAGGACTATGGTAATTATTACGCTTGGGGCGAGACCACCCCGAAGAATGTCTATAGCTGGAGCACCTACGCATTCGGCAATGACGACGGTAAGCTCACTAAATACTGCAATAAGGCTTCATACGGTCTTAACGGCTTTACAGACAACCAGACCATCCTTCAGGCCTCTGACGATGCCGCCACGGCTAACCTTGGCGGTGGAGCCCGCACACCGACTAAAAACGAGTGGGAAGAGTTGATAGACTACACTACCAGCATTTGGATTGTTCTAAATGGGGTTAACGGCCACCTTCTGACCGGATCCAATGGTAAGAGCCTCTTCCTGCCCGCTGCCGGCGCCCCCTTCGGCCCGAGTATCGATGGCACGGGTGAGTTCGGCTTCTACTGGTCGAGTGCGCTGTACCTGGACTACCCGGGGCTCGCGTGGGCCTTCGGATTCAGCTCGGGTCGCGAGGGCATGTACGCCTCCGCCAGCTACCGCTATGAGGGATATCCTGTGCGTGCGGTGCGTGCCAGTCAGCACTAACCCTTGTTCCGCCCCCACACACCCAAGAGGACAACGGCCGCCTGAGTCAGGCTTGGCTTGATGCTCGCCGCCACAAACGATTCAAACTTTATCAGCAAAGGTTTGAAACCGACTTGAGGAATAATTTTGATACGTTGTGTAATGAACTCTACACACGAACCTACTCTCCAAAATCTTCTACTTGCTTCATCATTACCGGCCCGAAGAAAAGAGAAGTATTCGCTGCCGATTCTCGCGATCACATCGTTCACCATTTGTCTGGGGTTATTGAGATCACGCCTCTCCGGGGCAATTCGGGATGGCATCGTGACAAGCCAAGTATCGTTGGCTTCAAAACAATTAGTCTCACTTTGCCTAACTTCTAACTCCCTCACCTCCCACCCAACAACTCCTAATCGCTATTTCCAACAAAATGCGTATCTTTGCCGCCTGATTATCACGATAGGATATTTTAGTATGAATACGACAAGACAGAATAAGATAGCAGCATTATTGCAAAAAGAGTTGGCCAACATCTTTGTAGCCGACGGTCGAAACATTTACAACTGCCTCATCACGGTGACGAAGACGACCATCACGTCTGACCTTTCCATTGCGAGGGCCTATTTGAGCGTCTATATGGCGCCTGACAAAGAGGCCATCGTGGCTGCGGTGCGCGCCAACACCAAGGACATCCGTTTCCGCTTGGGGCAGCGCATCCGCAACCAGTTGCGCGTAGTGCCTCAGCTGGAGTTCTTCCTGGACGACACCTTGGACTATATCGAACACATTGACGAACTGCTGAAACAATAGCCGTGAAATCTGCCAGCCGTCAGACCGCCTTTTTCATCGCCAAGCGATATGTTGTGTCCCGCAAGAAACACAACATCATCAATGTCATCTCCATCGTCTCGATGGTGGGCATCATGGTGTGCACGGCGGCATTGGTCATCGTCCTCTCCGTCTTCAACGGACTGGAGGAGACTATCAGCGGCTGGTTCAACGACAACAACCCCGACTTCATGATCACGCTCCGGGAGGGCAAGTCATTTGAGACGGCAGAGTTTCCCATGGAGAAGCTCCAGCACCTCGATGGGGTCACCGAGGTGGACGAGATGGTCAGCGACTTGGCCTTGGTGACCTACCAAGACCGGCAGGAGCTGCTGCAGTTGATCGGCGTGGACACGGGCTCGCGCACGATGCAGGTGTATGCCGACGTGCTCGTGGACGGGGACGCGCGCCCCTACTACGGGGAGCAGGCCTGCGCCAACCTCGGCACCGTGGCGGCGGGCAAGCTGCTCGTCAACCTGAAGAGCTACGACCTGCTGAAGGTCTATTACCCCAAGCGCACCAAAAAGAACCTCGCCGACCCCGCCAGCGCCTTCAATACCGACTACCTCTACCCCACCGGCGTCTTCGCCTCCAACACCGACCACGACCAGAACTATCTTGTCTGTCCCATCGAGTTCGCCCGCAACCTGATGCATTATCAGGATCAGGCGACCTCCATGGCCATCTACACGAATCCGTCTGCCGATGTCAAAAAACTACAACATGAGATAGAGACCATCGTCGGGCCCTCTTTTGTCGTCAAGAATCAGCAACAGCAGGAGGAGACCCTCTTCAAGACCATGCAGTCGGAGAAGCTGGTCACCTACATCATACTGGCCTTCATCCTCTTTGTGGCTGCCTTCAACATCATCGGGGCCATCGGCATGCTCGTGCTGGAGAAGCAGCGCGACAATGCCATCCTCTACAGTCTGGGGGCATCGCCATCGCTGATCCAGCGTATCTTCCTGTACGAAGGCATGGCCGTATCCCTCATCGGCGGCATCTTAGGCATCCTCCTCGGCGTGATCGTCTGCTGGCTGCAACAGACCTTCCACCTCATCAAGCTGGGCGGTGGCGACGGCTACTATGCCATCCCCTACTATCCGGTCGAGATGCACCTTACCGATCTCCTGCTCATCTTGATCACCATCTTGCTGATCAACGTCCTCACTGCCATCCTGCCTGCCCACATGCTCAAAAAATCCATCAACAAAACATCCATGATATGAATCGATTATTGCTAACCATAGGTTGTATGATGCTCTGTCTGGCCCTGCATTGCCAGTCGGCCATAGGCAAGTTCAGCACCCACATCCCGCTGCACAGCTTCCACTCTCTGGCTGTCACCGACGACTATGTATATGCCGCCGCCGAAAACGGCTTGATGCTCCTGCAGAAGTCCACCATGAATGACGACCGCCCAGCCACAAGTTCCTGGACCAAAGTGGACGGCCTCTCCGACGTGGACATCAACAAGGTGTACTATGATGTGGAAACCAAGACCCTTATCGTCAGCTACATCAATGGCAACCTGGACTTCATCAAAGACGACAAGCTCTTCAACATCAACAACATCAAGGAGCGGCAAATCTCCAGTTCCAAAGAGCTCTCCGAGATACACTGCAGCGATGGTCTTGCCTACCTGGTCTATCCCTTCGGGGTGGTCATCATCAACATCGATGAGTTGTTGATCGAAGACACCTGGTTCACCAAGACCAGCAATGTCATGTACCACGCCTACGACTTTGCCATCACCGCCACGGACTACGTCATCAGCACCGACAAAGGTATCTTCAGCATCTCCCGGAGTTATGTAAACCCTGCCAATTTCGGGGAGTGGCGTTTGGCGCCTGAGACTTCCGGAGTGGAGTTCCGACAGCTTTGCTATTTCGGCGAGACCCTGTTCGCCGTGCGCAAGCCTGACATCTTGGCAGAAGAGACTCTTTACACGCTGTACGCCCTGGACCAAGGGAGCTGGACACCCACAACGCTGACCTTTCAAGACGTGCGCGACCTCTACAGCAACGGGACCGAGATGGCCATCTGCAATTGGGACTTCGTCCAAGTGTTCAACACAGACATGCAGGAGGTCTTCACCGCTGTCTGGTATCCCGAAGAGGGCGGATACCCGCAAGCCATGGAAACCGTGTTGGATCAGGACAACATCTGGGTAACAGACCAGTCTCTCGGGTTGGTGTTGTGCAATCGGACTTACTTCTACAAAAAATATTACACTTCTTCAGGACCTTTCAGCAACAATGTGCTGGGGATGTGCAGCCATAACGGCATCACTGCCATCGTGCCCGGCCAATACAGCAACTCCACCTATGCCAAAGGATTCCTGTTCCCCTCTCTCAGCTGGTATCAAAACCAGCAGTGGGCTTCCAACGCCAATGACTTTGTCAACTTCACCGACAGTCTGCCCGTCTCCGACTTGGTCAATGTCATCATCAACCCGAACAACGAGGACGAGTGGTACGTGGCCTCCTGGGGCGAGGGGCTCTTCAAGTGTGACAAGCACCGGCCCGTGGTCCATTACCTCAACGACAACTCACCTTTGGAACCCAACGCCAACGGCTTCACCTTTGTGTCGGGTCTGGACTTCGACAGCAAAGGCAACTTATGGATTACCAACAGCCAGACGGACAATATGTTGAAGATGCTGGAGCCCAACGGAACCTGGCACGAGTACAACATCACTCGCGGGGTGCTGGTTTCCTCGCCCCTCGGCGTTGTGGCTAAGGATGTGTTGGTGGACTCCCGGGGGTACAAATGGATCACCTTCCCCCGCAACTCCTCGCTGAACCGATACAACTTGGTTGCCTTCAACGAGAACGGCACCTACGACAACCCCGGTGACGACCAGTTCATCGGGATAAGCATGAATGCCACCGCCGAGGTCGCCTCCTCCACCGTCTATTGCATCGCCGAGGATCTGGATGGGGAGATCTGGCTGGGGACGGACAAGGGGGTCAAGGTCATCTATTACCCCCAGAATGTCTTCAAGGGCACGGCCACTCCGCGCAACATCCTCCTCGAACAGGATGGCTATGTGTCGGTCTTGTTCGAGTGGGAAGAGGTCACCGCCATCGCCGTGGACGGTGCCAACCGGAAATGGATCGGCACCAGCAAAGCAGGCGTCTTCCTGATGAGCGAAGACGGGCAGACCCAACTCCTTCATTTCACCGCCGAAGACCATCCCCTGTTATCCAACAGCATCAAGAACATTTGCATTGACGACATCAGCGGCGAAGTGTTCTTTGCCACCGACAAAGGGCTCGTCAGCTACCGGGGCGATGCCATCCGGGGATTCGAGAAATACCAGGACGAACTGTTCATCTACCCCAATCCCGTGCGCCACGACTATTCCGGCGTGGTGGCCATTCGCGGGCTGAAAGAGCACTCCCTCTGCAAGATCACCGACTCCCTCGGCAAACTGATCTGGCAAGGCTACAGCAACGGAGGACAGGTGGTCTGGAATTGCACCGATTTCTACGGCCGACGCCCCGCCACCGGCGTGTACTATGTCATGGTGTCTGATGAGAACGGCAAAGAGCACATCGCCGGCAAGTTCCTGTTTATCAACTAACAAACACTCACGGCCATGTATGTCTCCACCCAAGGCATAGTGCTTCACTCCACCAAATACTCCGACACCTCCATCATCGTCAAACTCTTCACTGAGAAACACGGCACCCAATCCTTTATCATCAAAAACGCCTTCTCCAAGAAGAAAAACCTCCGCGCCTCCCTGTTTGCCCCGCTGGCTCTGCTCAACATCACCTTCGACGACCATTACCTCAACAAACTCAAATACCTCAAGGATGCCGATCTCCGGCACGACGCCTCCCCATGCGACTTCGACCCGGCGGTGACCACCATCCGGATGTTCTACTGCGAGCTGTTATACAAGCTGCTATACGACGCCGGCGAAGACCCTGTCCTTTTCCATTTTCTGGAAGAAGAGATCCTGAAACTGACCTCCCCGGAGGTGACACTCAACATCCTGCCTCTCCAGTTTCTGATCCGCCTGAGCATCCTTCTAGGTATTGTTCCCGAAGACAACTACTCTGCGCAGAATCCCTACTTCTCCCTACAAAACGGACAATTCCAACCCTATCTGTGGGACGAGCAGGACACCATGCCGGCGGAAGAGAGCCTGTACCTCCACCAGCTCATCACAGAATCGGCCCCCGCCACAACCCGACAGGTCCGGATGAACCTGCTCCATTACCTCATCCGCTATTACCAAATTCACAACGACCAACTGCGCCAGATCACCTCCGTGGAGATCCTTGCCTCGGTCTTGCACTAGGCCCACCCACCGCGAAAGGAGAGTCTGTGCCAATAGGCATACCCCCTTTTTATCTTTTACTATCAATTGTAAATTTAAATAATTTATTGATTTTTATTTGCAATTAAATAAAATTCATCGTATTTTTGCCGCTGGAAAAACAAACGACTATGACGCGGACAAAATACTATCTGGGGCTTTTCTGCATACTCTTATCAGGGGTGGCATCGGGTCAGGGCATGTTTGGGGCGGGACATTGCCTGCTTGCCCACCACCCCGCCACCCTCCTTTGGGAGAATGGGCACGTCGTATATGGTCAATATCAGCCTCACTTCTTAACCAAGGAGATCTCAGACATGGAATGGGCGGGAAGTCATACCTTCCAAGGCAACGGCTTGTTGTGGAGCATCCGGCATATTGGATTCACCGGCTTTGGGACGATGGAGTGCCGACTCGGATACGGTCGGAGGTTCGGGAAGCAGGTAGGCGTGGTCCTGCAGGGATGCTACCTATGGCGACATGCCCGCCACTATCCAGGTGTGCACTCCTTCACCATCCACCTCTCCATGGCCTATCAGATGAGTCAAAAGCTGCTATTAGCGGTGACGTTGTACAATCCCATACGCATGAAATATGGCATCGTGGGTCAGGAGGTGATCCCCATGTCGTTCAACGTGATGCTGCGTTATGCTGCAGGGCGTACGGTTCTGTTAGACCTGAACATCGAGAAGCGGTTGCCGATAGGGTTCGAGATAGGGAGCATGGCGCACTACACACCCAAACGGGCGGTATCGTTCCATCTCACCTGCAGCAACATGCGGTGTGGCGTCGGAATATCCGTCGGCTGGCGCACCTTGCGGCTCCTCGTGCAGGGCGACTGGTACTATCGGACAGGGATCACGCCATCGATCGAATTACTGTATCAAAGTCAAGCCAAGCCGTCATGAAGAAGCACAGCATCACGATAGCGATATGCTTGATGATGGGGACCGCCATCGGCCAGACCGACAGCCTTTACTTCTTGGAGCAGATGGAACAGCGCTGGGAGGCTGTCGGGGAGGCCGCGGAAGAGACTGCTGCGAGCGAGGAGATCTTGGAGCTCCTGGAGGATGACAGCGGCAAGATGAATCTCAACGCGCTATCTTACGAGGCAGCGATACAGCGTTTGCAGCTATCTGACTATCAATACTATCAGCTGCAGTTATACCTGGAAGAGACAGGGCCGCTGGTCAGCATTTACGAGTTGGCGGCCATCGCCGGTTTCAGCGAGCAGGACGTACAGCGGCTAAGGAACAGGGTAGTGGCTGAGCCCGTGCCGGTAAAGCAGGAGTTCTGGCGGAATCTGTGGAAGAAGCATCGGAGCACCCTGACGTTGCGCGACAGCTGGGTGCTGGAGCGGCAGGCCGGTTATGACACCGCGCGCAGCAGTCACTATCCGGGCTCGCGGGACCATCTGTGCTTCCGATACACCTTCGAATCGCAAGACAAGCTGGCCCTCAAGATTTCAGGAGAGAAGGATGCCGGGGAGCAGTTTTTCCGGGGCGCGCAACGTTATGGTTTCGACTTCTACAGTGGCAGTCTCTCCCTCAAGAACATGGGCTTGCTCCGGCAGGCGGTGGTGGGCGACTATCGGCTCAACTACGGACAGGGGTTGGTGCTAGGCAGTGCGATGCTGTCGGGCCGTGGTGGGGACATCAGCCAGTTGCGACGCTTCAGCACGGGCATCCGGGCTATCGCGCCCACCAACGAGGGGGACTTTCTGCGGGGAGCGGCGGCCACCTTGGGGAGCACCTCGCTGCAAGGAACGTTGTTCTGGGGAAATCGCTTTGGGACAACGCAACATGTCACGGGGGCCAACGTGGCCTACACCCATCGGCACTTCCGTTTGGGCGGCCGTGTGGCCTGCCTGCTCCTTCGGGACACCCTCACCCCGCGGCCGCCCGGCCACCCTCCCCTCTCCTTCCGCAGTCTCACGGTGGGTCTCGACTACCAGACGACCATCCGCAAGATCCTCCTCTTCGGCGAAGTGGCCATCACCTCGCAAGGAAAACCCGCCATGCTGCAGGGGATCGTCGCACCCCTCTCGGCCATCACCCAGTTGGCCGTCATCCTGCGACATTACAACCCCGACTATGAGGCGCCCCTAGGCAATGCGCTCGGCGCCAACAGCCAAAACCACAGCGAAAGCGGAGTCTATATCAGCCTTCAGCACATCCTCACCCGAAGGCTGGAACTCAAAAGCTATTTCGACTACTACCAGCTGCATGATCCTTCTTACCGGTTGGACGCGCCCGCCAGCATCCTGGATGCCGGCGCCACCCTCACCTGTTCCCTATCCCGGAACAGCCACTGGACACTAGGGTACCAATATCGCGACAAGCCCATCAACATCGAAGACCTTCACTACAAGCGGGTCCGGGAACAACATCTGCACCGTCTGCGATTCCAATGGCAATACCAGCCTCTCCAAGGACTCACCTGCAAGTCGGGCTTGGTCTGGAAACTGAACGTCTATGACCAACCCTTCGAGCACTTTTCCGGACTGCTACTCTATCAGGACTTCGGCCACAAATGCTGGAAAGAGCGTCTGGCCTTTCACGGCCGCATCGCCTATTTCGACACCCAGCGCTATGAGGAACGGCTGTATGCTTACGAAGATGACGTCTACTACGCCTTCACCATCGGCTCCTACTACTACAAAGGAATACGGGGCTATCTGGTCGTCCGGCTGCAGTACAAAGCCTTCTCCTGCTGGATTCGGGTTGGACAGACCTATTATCTGGACCGCACAACCATCAGCAGCGGGCTTAACCAAATCGACAAACCGCACAAGACAGAGCTGAGGGTTCAGACCTCCTGGAGATGGTAAAACAACCCGCCCGAAATCCAAAACACGAACTCTTTAGCGCCAGGCAGCATGAAGGTAAAAATTCCCGGCAGCGGAGCGACCCCATCTCACAATATTTTTGTACTTTTGCAGCCCGAAAAAGAACCTTTTGAATGAAAGATAACAACAAGAAAAGATATCGTCACAACCATAACAATCATAACGGCCAGAACAAGCCTGCACAGCCTGAAACGGCACAAGACACCGCTCCCGTAGAAGAGCCGGTGACTGAAGCGCCCCGCCTCCAAGACGAGGAGGTCCCCACTGCAGTTGAAGAGGCCACTGAAGAAGAAATCGACAACGAAGAAGCAGATCAGATTGCCAGGACCTACAAGAGCAAAAAGCCGGGCAAGGTCGTCGATGCTGAAGACACCTACCAGAACCCCGAAGAGGACTGGGAGAAATATCTGGACATGGATGTCCGCACGGGCATGTCCACCGAGTCCCAGAAGATCTCCAGCAACATCTTCCTCACCCGTGGCCTGAGCGACCTGCCAGACCCGGAGTCTTCACACTGCCGACAATACAACTACAATGCTTGCAAGCTACCCTCCCACGACTGGATAGAGAAACTGGACATCTCTTTGGATTATCTGGAATTCCCTATCGCTGAGGTGCGCTTCAAGAACAGCCACAAGGACTTCTTCCTCCTTCCTCCCGACCATGTCTTCAAAGTCGGGGACATCGTAGCAGTCGAGGCCAACACCGGCCACGACATCGGCATCATCTCCATGCTGGGTTTGCAAGTCAAGCGCCAACTGGAACACAAGCACATCAACCCTGCCGACGTGACGAAGAAGCTATATCGCCTGGCCCGTTACGCAGACATTGAAGAGTGGATCGCCACCGTCCAGAAAGAGCACGACACCATGCTGTCGTCCAGATATACCGCTTGGGATCTGGATTTGAAAATGAAGGTCAACGATGTGGAATATCAGGGAGATGGCACCAAGGCCATCTTCTACTACTCCGCTGAAGAGCGGGTGGACTTCCGTGAGCTGATCAAGATTTTGGCAGAGCACTTCCACATCCGCATCGAGATGCGCCAAATCGGTGTCCGTCAGGAGGCTGCCCGTCTGGGCGGACTCGGCTCCTGCGGCCGCGAACTCTGCTGCTCCTCCTGGCTTTCCAACTTCCAGTCTGTCTCCACCTACACCGCCCGCACCCAGCAGCTCTCGCTCAACCCCCAGAAACTCGCCGGCATGTGCGGCAAACTCAAATGCTGCCTCAACTTCGAGCAGGAGACCTACAAGAAAGAGCTGAGCGACTTCCCCTCTTCGAATGTCCAACTCAAGACCAAAAAAGGCAAAGGCATCTATAACAAAATCGACATCTTCAAAAAGATTGTCTGGTACACCTACGCCAACGACTCCTCCAACATCTTCGCCATCCCCTTGGACAAAGTGAAACAGATTATCGAGATGAACGAAAAAGGCAATATCCCGGAAAAGTTGGAAGACTTTGCCATTGTGAACCAGAAGAAGTTCGACGAAGGCAACAACTACAACGCGGACGAGCTTAAACGCCTTACAGACGCATAACACAATGAGAATCAATCATCTTATATTATCCCTGCTGTGCTTTCTACTTCTCATGGTCGGCTGCCAGCGCAATGTCTTCTATAGTGACATACAGTCCATCCCCGGCGAGAAATGGGCCATCGACCAGCCCCTCTCCTTCACGGTGAACATCGAGGACTCCATGCAGTACTATAACATGTACATACACCTTCGGAACACCACCGACTTTGAGACACAGAACTTCTACGTCTTCATGCGCACCACCTACCCGGACGGCCATTCCGAGCAGGACACACTGGGCTTCATCCTCTGTGATCCCTACGGCAAATGGACCGGCAAAGGGCAAGGCCGCATCAAGGACAACAAGTTCCTCTTCCAGCCGAAAGTCCGTTTCCCCTTCAACGGCACCTATACCTTCTCCATCACCCAAGGGATGCGGGAAGACGAGGTGAAAGGCATCAGCGATTTTGGAATCTCTCTAGAGTACTTTCAATAGTTTTTGATACTGCCGGTATATCTGGCCTCCTATTTCCTCTTTGCTGAAAGTGTCAACGGCATATTGCCGGATGGCTGCAGTATCGTATTCATCCAGATGATCCAACAGATATAGCAGTCGGCTCAGGAGGGCATCCTCATCGCCTGCATGGACCAGCATGCCGCGCTCGGGACTGACGATTTCGGCTATGCCACCCACATCCGTGGAAAGCACCGGCACTCCCGAGGCAAACGACTCCACGATGACACAGGGGAGATTTTCAAAATTGGAAAACAGCACAAAAAGGTCGCTTTGCGAAAAGAAGCGGGCCACCCCCTCGGATGTCTGACGACCATGGAAGATGACATAGTCGGAAAGGCCATGCTGGCGCACAAATTCTTCAAAATCAGGGGCAGGATAGTCATGGATGACATGGAGTTCAAAATCCTGGCGCACCTCCTTCATCCGTTCCATCACGCGCAGCAAGCCAGAGAAATTCTTGGCCTCGTCACGCAGGGTGGAGATATGGAGAAGTCTCTTCTTGCCATCCGTTCTGGAAGGAGAAGCGGAGACGAAGCGACTGGTGTCCACGACATTGTAGATGACCTGGAACTGATTGCGCACCCCCACCCGCTCCATATTGCGCCGCAGGTCGTCACTCACCGGCAGGATAGCCCCCGCAGCATTGGCGATACGCACCACCCGTCTTCGGAGACGACCTTTCAACAGGGCATCGTTTTGCGGCTGGTAGATGGTCCAATGCTCTGTCAACAGATACGGAATCTGATAACGCTGATGCCAGCGGAGCACAATCCGGCCCAAAGGATATGCCACATGAAGATGGATGAGGTCAGGAACGAAATAGTGTTCTCGCACATAGTCTAGGCCGCGTTGGTAGAGCCGGTAAATGCGCCATTTGCGCCATCCCTTGCGCACGGTCTCTATCGGGAAACGAGGCGCCGGGAAACGCACTTGCACATGGGTGTATCGCTCCGCCTTCATCTCCACCACCTTCGTCTCCTCCGCCTTGGGGTCGGCATAGACCGACAAGATGACGGAATGGCACTCCTCGGGCAAAGACTCAATCTGCCGGATGCAGAAGTTGCCCAGCGTGGGATCGTCAGGGGTTGGAAACCAGCTTAAGAGATGAAGGATGTTCATGAGCAGAGAAAACTATAATCTGAACTTTGACTTTGGGTTGGTTATGATTGGCAGGGATGCGATTCGATGGTCACATCAAAATATTTCTGAGGCTTTTCGTATGGCATCAGCGGCCCCGTCGGAAGATCTTCAGGGATATAGACGGCACAGAGCGTGTTGGAGACATGGTACAGATTTTTGCGCTTGTCGGCGGGGGCGCCGTCCAGAATGGCCAGCAGCACGTTCCAGCGGACAGTTTCAGGATCCAGCGCATAGTCGTGCCATACAATCACTGAATGATCATCGCGCAACAGCTGAAAGGCGGTCTCGGTGTCCCTCTTCACTGCCTCGTAATGATGGTCCCCATCAATGAAGACCATGTCAAAAGCCTGGTGATAGGGGGTGAAATCAAAGGTCTGCGAGTCGCCATAAAGATGGGTCACATTCGGAAGCTTCTGGGAGAAGAAGCCATGGAGGTCGGCGTAGCGTTCGTTGTGGGTCAGTTCCACGATCTTCTCTTTGGGCAGATTGAAGGTGGTGCAGTGTTCGGCCACAGCGGCCATATTGGCGGCACTCTCCCCGCGCCACGTGCCAATCTCGAAGTAGTCGCGCACCCCTTGGCGCCGCGCCAGCATCCGAAGCAGTGCCAGGTCAATGGGCATGGTCGCTCCGGAGAGATAGGCATACGGGGACACCCTCTCGGAGAAGTCTGGAAACAACTTCTGGATCTCCACCACGGGCAATCCGTCCTGCAGCCCATATCGCTTCACCACCTCCTCGTGGCGCACGCCCTCATCGTTGACGACAGCATTCAGCAGATATGGATGCCGGCAGACCAGCCCCAACGCCTTAAAACCTTTCTTTATGGATGATAATTTCATACGCTATTATTTTTCGGCATCTTGCCGTAGTTCGTAATCCTTTTTCTTTTCTGCGCCCAAGCGTCTCTTCGCTTCTGTCAGATAATCCTTCAACTCCTGACGGGTCAGCAGGAAGTCCCGGCAGCGGAAGCGGGACTCTCTGACAAACATGACGAGCAGGAAGAGCGCGTTAACCGAGTAGGCCACGGAGGCAGTGAGGGCAGCCCCACGGATATCAAAGCGTGGAATAAGCGTGAAGCCCAACACGCAAGTCATCAGCAGACCACAGAGGGCCGCGAAGGTGTTCATCTGATAGCGGCCCGTGCCGGAGTAGTAGTGCCCCAAGATCAAGAAGATGCAATAGAGCAAGACCCCCGGAGCCAAGATGCGTATCAGCCCTGACATCTCTCCAAACTCGGGTCCAAAGACAAAGCAATAGAATGCCGAAGGAAGCAACGCCAGTGCCAGCACCGCACAGGAAGAGACCAGCAGGCATATCTTACCCAGCTGCAAGGTCAGTCTTTGGGAATAAGCCCTGTCATCCACATTGGAAATCCGGGCATACTGCACCAAGGCGATACTGTTGCTGATGATCCAGATGGCCTCGGCCAAGGAGACTGCATTGGAATAGACCCCCACCCGGCCTTCGTCCATGTAGGCATAGAGCAGATAGTAATTCAAACGCAGGTTGAAGAACTGTACGAAATGGCCCGTCTGGTTCAGGAAACCATACTTGAAGAGATCCGCGAGTACCGCCTTGTATTCCTTCAGCGCAAACAGACGCAATGCCTTATACTCATCTCGCAACATCCAGACTCCCAACAAAAAAGAGCATCCGTAAGCCAAGTAGAGTCCTATCACGTAGCCATAGATGTCGCTCTTCTTGAGCACCACATAGTAGATGATGACGGTTAGCGCTATCAGCACCGGCTGCAACAAAGTGTTATAGTTGGCCTTCCGGATCTCCTCCTTGCCAATCAGGAATCGGAAGTTGATGGCGCTGGCGGAGGCAATGAACGAGAGCACTGCGATATGGGCGACCATATTCGGGGAGACTCCCGGGGAGAACAATGCCACCCCGATGCCCATCACCACGGAGATGAGAAGAGCCCAAAGCACCGACGGGACAAAAATCTTGGAGAAGGGATGGCGTGATGCCAAGAAGACCACACTCTCGCCACAGACTATCTCCGCAAAGATCAGGATGAAGGAGATGGTGGTCAGCATGAGAGACTGCACCCCCTTGCCCACGTCGCCCAGCATCTGCGAGATGACCACCGCAATCGCGAAGTTGAGGATGGCCGCCGCTATCTTCGTACCGAAAGTGTTGATGATCTTATTGAACAATGTCTTTTCCCTTTCTATCCGTTGTCACTGACAAAATCTTAAAACGCTGCAAAGGTACATAAATTACGGATACGCACCAACAAATGAAAAAACTCACCTCCACATGCATAGTGTTGGCATAGTAATTGTATGATTTCACGTATCTTTAAACTATCGCCTTTCCAACCACTCTATAGGCTTTATTCTTTTTCAAAAACGAACGCAAATGATTACCACAACCCTGATTTTGATTTTCGTGTACATCCTCACGGGAAGAGACCCCAAGCATCTGATTGACCGGTTAAAAAACATCGACTGGGAAGGCATGTACCGGTCGGTGAAGGACAAGATTCTGATTTACGGCAAGAAAGCCGGCCGCATCGCCGCCAAGCCACTCCTGATTTTCTATTATGTCCTGAAAGACCCTTCGCTGACCTCCCGCGACCGGATGCTCATCTACGGCTGCATCTTTTACGTCATCTCCCCTATCAACCTGATTCCACAGCGGGTTTTCAAGCTGTTAGGCGTCATGGATGAGACCACCGCCATCGTGTTGGTCATCCGCAAGGTGAGAGACAAAATCACGCCGGAGATTATCGCCAAGGCCAACGCCACCATTGCGGAATGGTTCGACGAGCCTGCCAGTGTAAGCAACATCTAAGCAACCTCCAAGGAATCCCTATAATAGGATTCTTCACAGCAGGGTTGAGGCCTATTCTTTCTCTATACAGAAAACATTGTATGTCGCAGGCTGATCGAAATAATTATGTAAATTCTCTCCCAATGCGACATTCACCAATTGCAGGTGATATCTTTTATAGTTGTGATATGGACCTGCCAAGAGAAAATAACTAATTCCACTAGGGTACAACACTCCTTCTCCACCAGAAGGCAACACCCCTTCCAAAGCATGTTCAATTTCTTCTTGCGAAGGATTTCCAGGCAATATGCATCCATAAACAGGATATTGCCCATTGACACCAAATCTTAGAGGCTCTTCATAAGCAATCAAAACACCCGAGACGTTGGTATATTGGGTAAGACATTCACATTTTCTATGTTTCGTGCAACTGGATTGACATATCAGGAGCACTAAAAGAGCGGCGATTAGAAATTTGATTTTCATCATTATGTTGGATTATGGGAACGTGAAGTGCGGATGGGGGGACTCGAACCCCCACGGCTCTCGCCACCAGATCCTAAGTCTGGCGCGGCTACCATTACGCCACATCCGCAAGCCGCAAAAATGAGGGCGCAAAAATAAAAAAAAATCATACATTTGCGCTTTTTAATTCCCAACCTTCATGAAGAAATTTAGGATATACCTTATATTCGCCCTGCTGGCAGGACTCCTTCAGACTTTGTCGGCTCAGAACTACCGCCTGCAAGGAGTGGTCTGCGACACCGCCAATGGGCAGAAGATCTTTTACGCCACGGTAGGCCTCACCACCACGGACTCTTCCATGCGCAATGTGGCCGTCACCTACTCCGAAACCAACGGTCGTTTTCTGCTGGAGGACATCCCCGCGGGCAACTATTTTTTGAAAGTCATGCTGGTGGGCTACGAGCTGAAGACTGTCCCCGTGACTGTCGGAGGCAGTGACCGCAACATCCAGCTAGGGAACATCTGGCTGCACAAGGCCGCGACCATGCTGGGCGAGGTGAGTGTCACCGCCGAGAAGCCAGTCTACATGATGGAGGGTGAGAAGACGCTCTATAATGTGTCGGAGGACCCGATGGTGCAGACGGGCACCGCCGCCGACGCCCTGCAGAATGCCCCGGGCGTGGAGGTTGACATCGAAGGCAACATCACCCTGCGCGGCGTCTCTTCCGTGGAGATATGGCTCAACGACAAGCCCTCCAACCTCACCGCGGAGACCCTCAAGGAGTTCATCCAGCAGATGCCCGCCAACAGCATCGAACGCATTGAGGTCATCACCAACCCCTCAGCCAAGTACGGCGCCAACACCGACGGCGGCATCATCAACATCGTCACCACCGCCGCCATCCAGAAGAACCAGTTCATCAGCTTCGGCATCAACGGCTCCTCACGCCCCAACGTGTCACCCTGGTTTTCATACGTCTGGGCCAACAAGAAGCTGTCCCTCAGCCTCTACGTCAACGCCAGCTATGCTGCCAACCGCACCAACAGTCACAGCCATCTGACCCGTCTGAACAAGGATCTTGACACGGCCAGCATCCAGATAGACACCACCTTCAACCGGAACCGCAATATCAATGGCAACATCCATTTCAACGGCTCCTACACCATCGACAGCTCCAACTCGCTGAGTTTCTGGCTCGGCACCCATCCTAACCGTCGATGGAGTTTCAGCACTGCACACCAGATGCGCTATGAGATGTACCCCGAAGATGATCGCGAAGCAGAACTTTTCGACTATGGTTATGATGGGGAGAGCAGATCGTTAAGTGCCAACGGCTACGGCGGCATCTGGTTCCGCCACAAGTTCAACCAGGAGGGACACCAGATAGACGCCAGCCTGAACACCAACTTCAACGCCGGCAGCACCAAATCGCACAGCTTCCGCGACTATCTCACACAAGACTATCTGGACAAGTACTGCTTTGACACTGTCAAGTTATTCAACTATAGTTTCAATGCGAGTGTGGACTATACCATCCCCTATCACAAGAACGGGGAGATCTCGATGGGCATCAGCGGCAACTACGGAAGAGGCGGAAACACCTCCCGTGAAGATACGCTCGTCTATCTGTCTGACGATCTGTTTGTCCTGGACTCCATCCGCTTTGTCGATTCCCGCAACCAAAACTTCGGCTCCGGCCAGTACGTGACCATCCAGCATAAGTTCGGCGGCTTCACCATCAAGGCGGGCCTCCGCTCGGAAGTGAACAACTACCGCTACGACCTGCTCAACTCACCCAAGGACAACGTCAGCAAGACCTACTGGAACCTATACCCCTCCCTGCACCTGACCTACCGCACCAAGAGCATGCACAACCTGAAGCTCAGCTACACGCGGCGCGTGCGGACCCCCTCGGCCTCGCAACTCTCGACCTTCATCAACTACGGTGAAGAGAGCTACTCCACGGGCAACCCGCTCCTGCTGCCCTCCTACACCAACATGGTAGAGGCCGGCTGGACCAAGTTCTTCAAGAAGTTCGGCTCTGTGGGCGTCACCGCCTACTTCCGCAACAGCGACAGGCAGATCTCCTCGCTCAGCGATGTGGCATACAGCGACTTCTTCGGACGCATCGTCTCCTTCTCCATGCCCGTCAACGCGGGCAAGTCGCTCAACACCGGCGCCGAGGTCAACGTCACCTACCGGCTCAAGGCCTTCATGAGCATCCGTTTCTACGGCAACGTTTACTACGACCACTCGCTCTACCGGTTCCGCAACGAGAGCGACCCTCGCGAGTTCTCCAACCTGGGTTACAGCTTCCGCATCAACTACTGGGCCAAGCTGTGGAAGGTGCTGGAGGTCTTCGCCTCCGCGAACTACCGCTCCAAGAGCATCTCCCTGTTCACCACCACCAAGCCACGCTACTCCATCGACGCCGGCCTCCGCGCCAGTTTCCTCGACCGCAAGATCTCGGTGCATCTCGACGTGAAAGACATCTTCAACTGGAACAAGACAACCAGCCAGAATAACAACCCGTACCTCATCTCTACCTCGACAACCAAGCGCAACAGCCGCTTCATCTCGGCAGGCATCACCTTCCGTTTTGGCAAGATGGAACTGGAGTCCAAGAGCCGGAGCGGAGAGAATGAGGATGGAGGAGAGGAATGAGGGGGAGTTAGAGTTAAGAGTTAAAAGTTAATAGTTAATAGTTATTCCTTGAGCAGCCCCGCAGGGGCAAGAGCTGGGTAGAATAACAGATGATAGATAATAGCTAATAGATAATAGATGATAGTTATTCCTTGAGCAGCCCCGTAGGGGTTTCATGTCTGTAGAAAATTTGAAATATTATGCATATGAAAAAGATTTTAATCATTGTTTTTTTTATGGCCATCGGCATTTACATGTCGTCGGCGCAGATTGTGGACCCCATCACGGAGGGCATGGAGTGCACCAGTATCACCATTGGCAAGAAGGCCTCAGCTGACGGTTCGGTGATGACCTCCCACACCGACGACAGTCACCGGTCGCGCACCAACATCCTAGTGGAGCCGGCCAAGGACCATGGCCAGGGCGAGCGGCAGACCCTCTACAAGCGTGTGTGGGCTCCCAACGAGCCCGGCAAGATGGCCCGTTACGCCGACATCCCCGTGGGGAACATCCCGCAGGCAGCGCACACCTACCAGTTCCTGAACACCGCCTACCCGTGTGTCAACGAGCATCAGTTAGCCATCGGCGAATCGACCTTCGGCGGACGCGCAGAGCTGAAGTCTGACAGCGGCCTTATCGACTGCCAGCGCCTCTGCATGCTGTTGTTGCAGCGCTGCACCACCGCGCGCGAGGCCATCCGCACGGCAGGCGTCCTGCTGAAAGAGTACGGCTGGATAGATGCCGGCGAGTGCCTGACCATCGCCGACAAGAACGAGGTCTGGCATCTCGAGATCTTAGGGCCCGGCAAGGGCAAGGTGGGTGCCGTGTGGGCCGCCCAGCGCGTGCCCGACGACCACGTGGCCGTCAACGCCAACGCCTCCACCATCCGCGAGATCAACCTCAAAGACAAGGACTACTTCATGGCCTCCGACAATGTCTATTCGTTGGCCAAGGAGAACGGCTGGTGGGATGGCAAGGAGACCTTCCGCTTTGCCTACGCCTACGCGCCGCAGAGCCGTACCATGATCGCCTGCCGCCGCAGAGAGTGGCGTGTCTTCGACCTCCTCGCCCCCTCCCTGCACCTCGACCCCAACGCCGAGAACTACCCCTTCTCCGTGAAACCCGACTCCTTGGTGACCATCGAGAAGATGATGAGCGTCTTCAAAGACTACTACGAAGGCACTCCTTACGATATGCGCAAGACCCTGACCGTGGCCGACAAGGATGGCAAACAGGTCATCTCGCCCATGGCTAACCCCTTCATGAAGAGCGACGAGCTGAAGCTCCACAGGATCAACGGTGGCTGGAACGAGCTGGGCGAGCGCAACATCGCCGTGCACTTCACCGTCTACGGTACCATCATCCAGTGCCGCGCCGACCTGCCCGATGAGGTGGGCGCCTTGTGCTGGTTCGCTCTCGACAACGTGGCATCCTCCATCCATGTGCCCATCTATGCCAACGTCACCGACCTGCCATCGACCTACAAGACCGACGGCCGCGAGACCGGCTTCAGCAAGGAGGCCGCCTGGTGGGCCTTCAACCGCGTGGGCACCATCGCCTGCCAACGGTGGGGTGACATGCACATGGTCATCAACCAGACGTGGGAGCCCCTGGAGAAAGAGTTCATCCAAGAGCACTACGCGGTGGAGACCGAGGCGCTGCGGCTGTTAAGAAACGGACAGAGAACGGAAGCCATCAAACTGCTCACCAAGTTCACCAACGAATGCGGCAACACCGCTGTGGAGACTGCCTGGAGACTCGGCGACCACCTCTGGACCGTGTTTGATGGAATGTGGTAAGAGCAGTTAAGAGTTGTCAGTTGGGAGTTAGCGAAACGGAGCAGACTGCATCCTCGCAGTTTGAAAGAAAACGAGCGGCAAGACGATTAACGGGGACCCCCTGTAGAGACGTTCCATGGAACGTCTCTAACCCATCCAAGACAAAGAACCTATCGAGCATGAAAAAGAAAAAAATGAGCAAAAAGACAAAGAAGTGGTTGTATCTCTTTCTAATGCTGGTACTTAGTTTTTGCATCATCGTCCTTCCCACGCACTATTTCAGCTTTCTAGGAATGGGACCTCAAAGTTGGTCTGACATCCTTCAGGACTGGTGGTTAATCGTACCCATCGTACTGTTTGGAGCATTCTGGTGTTGGGCTAAAAAGGATTTTGACGAGGAGGATTGATGACGAACTAAATAACTTTGACTTTGAACTTTGACTTTGACAATCACCTCGCAATTTCTCGTTCCAAGGCTTTTGGAGTGACCCATGAAGGAGCTAAGAAGCTAAACTCTCTTAACTTCTTAGTTTCTTAATTTCTTAGTTTCTTAATTTCTTAGTTTCTTAACCCTCAGTATTGACGCTATTTGCCACAACTCCTAACTGACAAGTTTAACTACTCATATAGCAAGTACCTCCCCCTGACCTCCTTGAAGCGGTCCAGGTCGGCTTGCCAAGAGGCACGGATCTGCTCTTCCGTGAGACCCTGTATGATTTGCTTCCGCAGTTGGTCGGTGCCAGCCAGTTTGTCAAAAAAGGCGGCATTGGTGAAGAAGGTGCTCTTGTCAGGCGTGCAGCGGTAGGCATTGAGCAAATACTCCAAATTAAGGCTGTTCGAGCCTTGCAGAGAGTCATGGGCATAGGAATAGAGAAAATAGCCCCGGCAGAGCTGTCCCTTGCAGGGAGGATTCTCCGAAACGCCCTTAATGGGCTTCGGGGTGAAGGTGTAGTCTCCCTTCGTGAACGAGGGGGAACCATAGAGCTGGAACGGATAGTCCGTGCCCCGCCCAATGCTGACGTTAGTACCCTCAAAGAAACAGAGGGAGGGATAGAGATAGATGGACTCGTCGTTGGGCAGGTTGGGCGACGGCCGCACGGGCAACGTATAGCGCGTCTGATGGGTATATCCGCTAATGGGGACAACCGTCAAATCGCACTTACGGCCTTCGGAGAGCCATCCTTCCCCATTGATCATGAAGGCGTACTCCCCTATCGTCATGCCATAGACCACCGGCACGGGGTGCATGCCCACAAAGGAGCGCCACTGGGGCTGGAGCACCGGTCCGTCCACGAAATAGCCATTCGGGTTGGGGCGATCCAGGACGATGACCTCCACGCCATGTTCGGCCGCAGCCTCCATCACGTAATGCAAGGTGGAGATATAGGTGTAGAAGCGGCAGCCCACATCCTGCAAATCGAAGACGAAGACATCCACATCCGACAGCTGGGATGCTTGTGGCTTCTTGTTGTTGCCATAGAGGGAGATGATGGGAAGCCCAGTGCGCTCGTCAACGCCAGAGGCGATATGGGCACCCGCCTCGGCATTGCCCCGGAAGCCATGCTCCGGGCAGAAGATCTTGACCACTTGCACCTTATTGGCCAACAGGACGTCCACCAAATGCGGCAACTCTGCAGAGCGGAGGGAGCCACAAGAGCAGTCTATCCGGAGCACGCTGGAGTCGGCAGAAAGGGTTTCATAGCGGCAGGTATCCACCAACGAGGTCTGGTTGCCACACACCGCCACACGCTTGCCCTCCAGCAGGGGCAGGTAACGGTCTAAACGCCACGCTCCCGGCCTCACTTGCGCCTGCGCGGCACCGAAAATCATCAGGCATATCATTGCCAATCTCAGTATCTTCATCATCTAATAGGTTATGGTATAAAAAAGACTACCCGACCTCAATCGGGTAGTCCTACTTATGTTAAAAAGACGGATTATTTTTGAATAACCATCTTCTTGGTTAACGTAGCGTTCTTGAATGTCAAGGTGTAGTAGTACACACCTGCAGACCAGTCAGAAGTCTTGACTTCGAATTGGTTCTGACCGAAGACGCCGTCTTGTGCATCGGTGTAGAGCAGCTGACCCATAGCGGAGTAGATCTGCAGGGTTGCCTTGCCATAATCCGGAAGCAGGCAGACGATGGTAGTCTGGTTCTCGGCCGGGTTCGGCATATTCTGATACAGCACGATACCTTGTTCAGCTTCGTAATTCGGAACATCCAAGGAAGTACACGGAATCACACGCTTGGTGTTGTTCGTAAGATCTTTATCCAAGTAAATAATCGCGAAGGCTGCAATCTGACAGTGGTAAACATTCTCCGGGATGACAAAGCCCTGTGTAAACTCGTAGTCATAATACTCACCCGGCATGATGGTTGCCACCACATGCTCAACAATCGTATCTTTCAGGATACCGACGGCCAACTCGCTCATAGCGTCGAACTCGGAGATCGGAGAGTCACCATTATTGTAGAAACGGACAATAGGATGTACCGTATCTGTCAAGGACAGACACTCGCCTGAATGCTCAGCATCGTTGAAGTCATACGGATAAACCACCTTGTCAACAGCAAGATCCGGAAGACCCGGGGTCACATTAACATCATCAATAGACGGGTCTATCTTGTTGGTTTGGCCAGTCATTCTGAATCTGATCTGACCCACCTCATCGTAACCAGTCAATGCGATGACATATCTGGACCAAATGCCGGTTTCGCCATCGGCTTTGGTAAGGGTATCCAAAGGAATGAAATTGCCACCGGAGCCAACCTCCACCGTCATCTGGAAGTCAGAGTTGTTCGGTCCTGTGAAATACTTGTAGAAGGAGAGCTCAGCAGGATAGCCGTTCTGATAGTGCAGGTTAAGACACTTAGAGGTCAAGGTGGTCCACTTGGTAGCGTTATTGGAACCGCTGACACCTTGGACGGATGCATAGCGACCGAAGGCTTCAAAGACGGTACCTGCCTGCGTATGATCATGAGCAGGACCGCCATTGGTGTTGGCATTCGGGCTGGCAGCCTGGAAGACTTCCCACTTGTAGTTGGAAGCGGACATATTCACAGACCAGTCAGGCGTAAAGAAGTACTCACCATCTGAACCCGTACCGGAGTCGAAGTTCTCCAGATATGGGATAGCAGCAGCACCAGCATCCACATGGGCATTGCCAATCATGGTGTTGTTGGACACATAGAGGTCGCCGCTATAAGCGATAGAGGCATTCAAGGTATAATCTCCAGCAGCACCCAAGTTGACATTTTCAATCGACATGATAATATCCTGATACGGTTGGTAAGTACCTGAGGTCAGGCTGGTGGTGTAGGTGCCTGTGGCAGCACCGGTAACCGTCACCGTCAGGGTCAACGGATTGTCGATGGAGAGCGTCTGAGCTTGTGAACCATAGTTTCTCACTCTGACGCGCACAGTTGCATTGTTGTCCTGACAAACATTGCCCACCGGGTGGATGTAATTCACAATACCCATATCGGTAGTCACTGGCGGAGACAGGAGGATAGCATAGTCTTCGGTTTCACCGGCGTAGTTATAGGTACCACAAGCGCTGGTATAGTTGCCGGCAGCACAGATAACGCGCATGCGGGTAAGACCGAGGGCCGTGGTGGTCGGCACCACAATGGTAGCATTGGCGGTGGCATTAGCTTGGCCCGCCGGCACAGCACCGGAAGTGAAGATCTGCTCGTTGGTCTCGAAGACTCCATTGCGGTTGTAGTCCACATAGACCGTCTTGTAGACCGTAGCCGTAGCCGTAGCGGTGAAGGAGTGCGTGACAGCCAACTGATAGGTCTGTCCTTGCACCAACTCGCCAGCAGCAACCGTACCGGTATAGTCAGTATAGAGGCCGTCACCGGCAGGAGTGTAGTTGGTGTACGGCGTACCCGGACCATTGTTGATACCAGCGAAGGTCACATTGGAAATGTCGGCGCCAGTAGCCAGTGACAACGGACGGGAGATACAAGGATCCTCTTTGCGAACCATGATGGTCGTGGTATCGTTGCCATGATAGGTATCGCTGGTAAGGCCGGTGTAAGCCTGGAAAGGAGTATCATAGTAAATGGCACTCAAATCGCAGGAGGTGGTGAAGTTCACCGTGGCGGTGGCACCGGCAGCCAAAGAACTCGTGTAGTTCTGGCTGACAGGCGTGCCGTTGGCCAAGCGATAGGATACCGGGAAGTTTGAAGCAGCCTGAGAACCGAAGTTCTTGATTACCACTTGTACCGGATTGGTGGCCGTATAGGTGTTGCTCGGAGTCACCGGCGTGTTGATGGCGATCACACCCACATCATGTTGCGGAACATTGGTGTTGATGGTGATGGTTGACTTCGGAGACTCACAAGTATAGCTCATCTTGAAGCGGGTGTTCCAGCGGTTGTTCTGCAATGCGAAGGAAGAGGCAGCCGTCAGGGCCGTATTCTGAGCCTTGTAGAGCACTTTCTTCTGGATGGAGGTGTTGTGGAACTTCGGCACCGGGTTGATACCATTGTTCGTCACACAGCTGGCATCGCCACAGTTGTGCTCCACATAGAGGAAGAGGGCCTTTCCGTTATAGTCAAAACCGCCAGGAACAGGGATGGCGAACCAGTTGAGGGTGGCAAACTCCAACTCACCGTCAAAGATCAACGTGGCACCATTCGTCTCGGTGGTCCAGTTGATGGAGGTGGCCGCATTGGCAATCTGATCCATATCATCCGTATGGTTCTTCAACCACATCTTCACGGGGATGGAGGAACCGCTGGTGTTGACAGTCTGCACAGAGAAGAACAAAGTGTCAATTCTGCCGGCAGGACCTACTTCAGAAGCGGAGTAGAGAACCTTGGCATAGGAGTGACCATTGGTGAAGGTGAACGGATACGACTGTCCGGAAGTACCCGTACCCACTTGAACCAAAGTGTCAAAGTCATCATCCTCAATACGTCCGCTGTAGTATAATACCATCGGAGAGGAGTAAACAGGATCGGTCGTGAAGGAACTACCTTGACCTATCGGGGTGTTGTCATTCTGGTTCTGATAGAAATAATAGTAATCCAAGACATTGCTGTTCGGGGTGATGGTATAAGGCATACCATACGTGGCCGTGTAGGTCAAGGCCGGAGGAGCCACCGGGTTGGCAGGGATATACAAGCGTCCGGAGATGGTATCATTCAAACGATACACACCCATAGAGCTTGCAGGATTACTATAAATATGATAGGTATAAGAGTTGTTCTGAGTGGCAGATCCAATGTTGATACCGTTGGCAAAAGTGATGGTGGCATTTTGCAACGAGGAGATAGGCACGTTGACAGATGAGGTGCCCGTAGCCGTATGGGTACCCGTGAAGTTGGCCGTCAGGTTGAAGGTTCCGGCCGGGATCACAGAGGTAGAGGTAGTATCTGTATTACCCACATTCACCTGCAACTGCGGACTGTTCGGAAGACCACACTGATAGGAAACCGGGGCCACCAACTCATTGGTAATCAAGTCATATTGCGGACGGAACACATTGATGTAAATCGGTTTGCGCTTCGTGGTACAGTTGCTCGACTGAGTCTTTCCGGCCACCCAATAGGTCACGGAGTCATACAGAGCAGGCGTGGTATAATACGGAGCAGCCGTGGTAGTCGTATGAATCGGTGTGGCATCATTCTCGTTAGCATAGAAATAGTATTGCGTCACGTTGCTCAAACGATGCTCAGGTTGCAAGATCACATACGGCTGCGTGTAGCTACCAGTGTAGGTGTATTGATCGAGCAGCGGAGCAGTATAGGTAGAAACCAACTGACCCGTGATGGTGTCATTGCCTCTGTACACCACAGTCTCCGTAGGCATGTTGGTATAGATCGTGTAGTTGTAGGTCACGTTGGCCGTAGGTGCAGTGAAGTTGAACGGAGTGGTGAAGGTCACCGTCTTCAACTCTTCGGGAGCGAAAGGCTCATCCACCGTATGGCTGATCGTGTTGCCATTGATGGTGGCATAAACCACAACCTTATTCGCCGGGATGGCAGTATTCAAGAGGTTCTTCACATTGACTTGGATATGTTCATCGGCAGCCATGGCGCAACCACCTGTCGGGGATACCAACTCCATCGTCTGCACATCGTAGGTCGGGATATCAGGCACATGAATATGAACTGGAATCTTTTCACTACCACACTCCAGATTAGCAATCTTGAAACGCATATTCAAGCGTCTTGCAAAATTGGTGTAGGTACCCGTCATGGTCTCCGTGTTGGCATTTTTATGTTGGACAAGACCATTGGGAACCGTAGTCATCTGGAAGACCGGATAGCTGGCACCGCCAGACACATAGGCACCACAGTTGTTACACTGGGTACCCGTACCAGTACAATAATCAGCACAGTTGGTTTCGGTGAAGACGATCAGGTTGTCAGCATCGAAATCAAAGGAGTGCATGAGCGGAATCATAAACCAACCCGTCTGATTGAAATAGATACGACCATCATATACCAGTGTGGCACCATTGATGTCATCGTTCCAGTTGAAGTTAGCCGTGGTCGGGAAGGTATTCTGATCCGTAGTCTTCATGTACAACTTGATTGGAATACCGGCAGATGCGGTGGCATTGGAAGCCGTAGTCACATACAATCCGATGCTGGTGATAGGACCATGCATGCCAATCTCATCGGCGGTATAGATGATACGGCCACGAGAATAGCCATTTGTGAAGACAAACGGCTGCGCACCCGTCAAAGTACCATCACCCACAATCGTGTCGAAGATGAAGCCTGGATTAGCGGTAGCATAGAAGGTAGTGTCGAAGTAGATAACCGGCGTCGTGAAGTTGTTGGTGTAGGTCAGCAACTCCCAAGACTCATAGCCTGTGCTCGCATACCAACCAATCTCACCCGTCTGGATGGTGGAAGGCAGCTGGGCCGTCAGCACACCAGAGGTGGAATAAGAGATGTTGACGGTATCTTGCACAATAGGAGTGTGGGATTTACCGATGGAGACGATGTCAACAGCAATCGTATCATTGAACTGCAATCTGTCGCCCGTGACACGGTCAACCCAGACACGGATGCTGTAGTTGCTGTCAATATCCACCTGTTGGTTGGTGAAGTCGAAGATGGTCGGGAAGGCGAACTCTGAGGTTGCATGGCTGGGCAGCGCCACCTGCATGGTGTCTGTCACCGTGGGCAGACCATTCACCGTATAGTGGAATATCGTACCGGCAGGGATGTCCTCAAAGCCGTTATTGGTAATGGCCACCGTGATATGCTCATGTCCCAGGTCGCAACGGGTAGTCGGATTCAACACTTCGAGCAGTGCCATATCCTTGACATACGGTGTATCTACCTGCGCACCGATCATGAAACGACCGAAGGTCTGCGGCGTATAAACACCATTAGCCAGATAGAAGAAGGTGGAATCACGGAGAGGAGTCTCAATTTGGGAGCAGAGATAGTCACCGTTGGAGAGCATCTCAATACCCACATAAAACTCACCGCTCATGTTGGTCAAAGCAAAGTTCTCAATCGGGATGATATTCCAAGCACCTTGCTGCAAGGACTCAAAATCGACAAGGGCAGAAGTAGCCACAATCTCACCAGCTGCATTGGAGACAAATGCTCTCATGCCGTTGGAAGGATTGGCAATATAGGTGTTGTCATAATAGTACTTCACGGCAGTCACACACAACGGCTCAGCCAGCTTGTAACGGACACAAGGACGAATAACATTATTATAATCGCCCGTCATCAGGCCCACTTCAGAGGTGTCGGCATAGTTGGCGATGTTAGTGGTCGTCACCATACGCCAGTTCTGAGCATTGTTCACATTGTGTTGGTCATTGCGGGAACGTACCTCCACATTCTTCACCTCGGTCACGTTGTAGTGATGATCCGGGAAGGTCACCAGCGTTTCAGCACCGGAAGCCAAGGACGGAATCGTCAGTGAGTCAGTATAGGTCTCGGTAGCACCTGTGACGGTCAAATAGACCTTGGCATTGGTCTGGGTCTGATAACCCTCGTTACGCACCAACGCACTGATCACATTACCCATACCCAACTGTGCCGGGGTCTCACCTTGGGCATAGATGTTGGTCACCGCCAGGTCGTTGTCGAAGAGACTTCTCAAACGAATACGGTCGATATTGATATTGTTACCAGCCTGGGAATAGGCGTCGAAGGCAATATAGACACAACCGGAGGATACATAGTTGGAAAGGTCATAGGTGTAAAGCGTCCACGTAGGCGTGGTGGCCGTATTCAAATAACGTTTGACAAGCGCTGCCGTCTGTCCTTGCGGGATCAGGTTGGTGAAGGTGTTGCCACCATCGGTAGAGATCTTCACGGTAACACCCTCTAACGTCTTATTGGAGACATTGTCATGAGCGAACCACATTTCCAAGATGGGGTTCACAGCATTGGCCAGCTGCACCACCGGCATGATGGCACGAGACTGCGTGGCATTGGCAAAGGTCTTGGAGTTGAAGAAGAGACGACCCGTACCATAGACAGGAGCGATGGCCGGGTTGACACCCGTACCCTCCTGGAAGGACCAGTTACCAGCACCACTCAACTGCTCGATGGTCCATGTCTGCTGGGTACCGTTGGAGAAGACCTCCTCGTAGTCGGGGATGGCAGCCTCCATCACGAACATCGTATGCAGGGTGTCGTTGGCATGGTTGTTATCGCCATTGGTGGTGATGATGAAGGTAAGGTCAATCATCTGGTTCACCGGAATGTTGACATTGTTCGCAACCACCTGTGACAAGAAACCCAGCACCGGGATATTGCCCGTGTTGACAGTCACCGTCTGATGCAAGTTCAGGCTGTCGGAATGGATGGTGATGGTAGCCGGATGTGAAGCAAAGCTCAAGGCTTCAGCACCCTTGTTGGCAATGGACACGGTAACGTTGTAGCTGTTCTGCGGGCAAGAACCCAAGGCAGGATTGGTCATGGCCACGATGGAAGCATCCACAGAGGCGATCAACGCTGCATAGGCACCCATGTAGGTCAGGGCAGAACGCTCAAGTTGACGGATATCCGCATTAACCGGAGCAATACGCGGACACTCAAAGCCCGTGAAAGCAGTGGGCAGCAAACTGCTGGTCGGATTATCGATGGCCGGCATCTCACTGATACTGTTCGTCAACGTGGTCACTGCATTCTCCAACTCAGCGACCGTATTGCGCGTCACCGTCTTGTAACCTACAATGCCAGAATTGGAGTAGAAGTCATTGTAAGCACCCGTGACCGTGGAGTTGGCATTCAGATACAACGGATAATTCGTGTTGTCACTGCAGTTGACATTATTAATAAGGATATTATTATCTAAATATGTATTGTTGTTGTTCTCAATACGCAATGCCGCCGTGTTGGAATAAGGAGCATCAGACTTGACATACAAGCTGTTGTTGATGACCTTCAACAGGTTACTGGTCTTGATTTGCATAGCGTAAGAGGCGGCAGCCGTCACCGGGTAGAGGATCACCTCGTTGTTATAGACATAACCGGTAATGGCAGTGGTGGAAGAGCTGTTCTCAATATCAATACCGAAATTGGAGTTGCCCACCTTCACATGGTTGTTGCGGATATAAAAGTCTGCCAAGGTGGCATAACGGAAGAAGATACCGTATTCCACATCATAGGTGCTGTCGATGGTGTTGCCATTGATATCGGCGCCAGAGACATAGTCCACATAGATACCGGTGAAGTTCTGCGGGCTCGACATGCTCACCTGGCTGACATGGTTGTTGGCAATCGTGGAGGTACTATAATAAGTGTAGATACCACGATAGCAGGAACGAACCGTGTTGCCCGTGATGTTCAACACATTCTTGCGGGCGTTGGAACCATAGTAGTAAACACCGTAGTTACCACCCGTGATGGTACAGTTCTGAATGGTAACCGTATCCGGAATGGTGGTGGCGGCTACGGAACGACCGATGGCAAAACTGGTGTTGGCCGTGGAGTTGGTGTTGTAAGCCGTGATATGACAACCGTCGAAGGTGATGTTCGTGGAACCATTGCCTCTGATGACCACACCTCTGGACACCGCATTGTTCTTGCCTTGCAGGGTCAGATTGCGGAAGATGAAGTTGTTGACATTCACCAAGGTGACTGCACCAAAGAGGTTGGTACCCGCATCGGTGTGGTTATTGGTGATGATGACCGTGTTCACATTGTCGCCTTGGAAGGTGATGGTGTTGGTGGCCGACTGTCCGATAAAGTTCTCCGTGAAGTCAAAGTCCTGATAGGTGCCGGGACGGAAATGGAAAACGGTGGGACCATCCACGCCGCAATAGGTCAACGCGGCTTTCACATCCGCCATCGTGGCGAAATCGGGGTTGGTACCGCCGACGGTATAGTCGCCATGCAACAGACTATCGCAGGCATAACCTCTGAAACGGATGGTATCGTTCAAATGGTTGCCATCCACCTGACCATTACGCGTATTGACGTAGATGGTAACATAGTTGTAGCCATGACTAGGCGTGAAGGTACCCAAAGAGAGGGTGGACGGCTCGTCAAAGCAGAGGGAACCGGTCCAGGAATGGGAGCTGGTATGCGTCACCACATGGTTTTCATTCTCAACCTTCAAGGTCACATTCAAGGCCGTCTGATATGGGCTACCCGTACTTTGAGAATGGGTAGCGTCACTCTTGTTCTTGAAGTGGAGCGTTACCGGCTGTGCATCACCCGTGATGAAACAATGGGGGAATGGGGCAAAGGTGGCCGTGCTGTCCAATGCACAGTCATTGTTCTGTATGTTGTTTTGGTTATGCCAAGCAATCATCGGCGTATCCAACTGTGCCTGACTGCCGTGCACATCGTTCACATGAATGCGATAATAGATTGTATCATAATAACAAATGGTCGGGAAATCCCATTGGGCAGTCACGTTATGACCGGAAGCGGTCAGGTTGTTGGTGTTGATAACATTCGGACAAGTGGTCCACGCGCCACTGTTGATTTTATACTTGCAATAGAGGGAGTCCAGATTGAGTGTGTCATTGTCATGCAGTGTGGCATGGATGGTGTAAGGTCCGATGTTGTTCAGCATGTTGTTGTTCTTATTCACATAGATCGGCGCAGTCAGCTGGATGGTAGGACGCTCCAGCTCGCAGTTGGAAAGGATGACTTTGAAGTTGTCGATATACCAACCTGCGCACACTTCCGTGCCGGATGAAGAAGGAGAGATCTTGTTACAACGCAACTGGAATTTACAGTGGGTTGCACCCTGTTGGAAGATGAAGCTGGACAGGTCAAAATACTCATGATGCCACCAAACGTTGGTCGGCACGGTATTGTTGTTGTTAGCCGCCCAGTTAGAGTAACAGTTCGCATTGAACTTACCTCCCGTATAGGTACCTGAGCCGAAATAGAACGGGCTGGTACTGGTGAACACTAACTGGTTCCAAGTACTCCAGTTCAAGTCACCGTCAGAGTTGTAACCGTACGCCACAGCATAGTAGATGGTAGCGTTATCCAAATTGTTCACCTTACAGATCTGGTCGAACTCCAGGTAGATGTGATTGATGTTCGAGATGGTGGGATCTGTCAACGGGATATCCGCAGTCGTGGCACTGGAGTTGGTAGATGTGGGGTAAACAGGCGTATGGAACGAAGAGGTCCCAGACACATGCAAGGTGTTGTCCTTGTGCCAGTCACCATTCGTCTGATCGTGGTTGGATGTAGTGGTCATCTGCACGGTGGATTGGTCAAATGACTCCTCGAAGACGATGGAAGTCTGCGCAATTTGAGCAAAGATCACAAACGGTGCAATCAGCGTGACAAGAGTGAGTAAAATCCTTTTCATTTTTGTTGTTATGTTTTTATATTATTACTCTAATTAGTGTATATTATTCACTATAAAAATAAGGAGCCAAAAATACATTTTTTTCTTTATCCTTTCTCAAAAAAAATGAGAAAAACTCAAACAGGAGGAAAAAAAAATAACACAGCCATTTAAACAACTGCAACACAATTGTTTACAAATATCCAGCAGACATTGTCAAGGGCCTTCAATGGGAAGAATTCTCCGGTACGGAAACAGCCAAAATGGCAAAGGGTTGGGTTGGAATCGGACGGACTCAGGGCTCCCGGGGAACAACAAAACTGTTCAGCAGGCGGGCACACTCTTCTATGGAGGTGGCTGCCATCAGCTGCATGCGGGTGCTCTTGAAATGAGGGATGGCCTTGAAGTAGCCGGCATATTGGCTGCGCATCTCGAGCACTGCCCTGCGCTCCCCTTTCTCCTCGGCTGTGGTCTGCAGTTGCTGCAGCACCATGGCCACGCGCTCCTCGTAGGTGGGGACATGCTCGGGCAATCCGGCCAGGCGCGCCTTGACCTGGGCAAAAATCCAAGGGTTTCCGATGGCGGCGCGCCCGATCATCACGGCGTCCACCCCATAGCGCTCCTTGTACTCGACCGCCTTGGCGGCACTATTGATATCGCCGTTCCCGATGACGGGAATCGTCATGCGGGGATTCTCTTTCACCGCCCCGATCAATGACCAGTCTGCCTCTCCCCCATACATCTGGGCCCGCGTGCGGCCATGTATCGCAATCGCCTGTATGCCAATGTCCTGCAGTCGCTCAGCAACCTCCACAATGGGCTTGCTGCTACTGTCCCAGCCCAATCGCGTCTTCACGGTGACAGGCAATCCGACCGCCTTCACCACCGCCGAGGTGAGCGCAACCATCTTCGGGATGTCCTGCAAAATGGCAGAACCCGCCCCCTTGCTCACGATCTTCTTGACTGGACAGCCCCAGTTGATGTCGATGAAGTCCGGACGACGCTCCTCCGCATAGCGGGCCGCCGTCACCAAGGAGTGCTCGTCATGCCCGAAGATCTGCACTCCGAAGGGACGCTCCTCCTCGTCAAAACACATCTTACGCATACTTTTGTCCACTTCCCGCGACAAAGCATCCGAGGAAATGAACTCCGAAATCAGCACATCCGCCCCTTGGCGCTTGCACTGGAGCCGGAAGGCCCTGTCTGTAACGCCCTCCATGGGAGCCAGATAGACTGGAAAAGACATTTGCGATAAAAAATGCGATATTTGCGACATAATTGATGCGGCAAAAGTATATTTTTTTATTTTTGCAGCCAATTGAAATTATTATCAACTACAAAATAATATCCGTATGAAAAAGTTACTTTTATTCCTTACGACCATCTGCCTGGTTTCTTTCGCCAGCGCACAGAATGTTAAAGAATCCACCGTCAAGTTCAACAAGACTCAGGTGAGCGGCTATCTGGCCAATATCAACGGCTACACCATGGACGTGGTTGACCTGGCCATGCGCACCAAACTGGAGAAAGAATTCCAGTTGAAAGCCAGCAAAGAGGGCAGCTTCAGAGCCTATCTGAACCAACCCTGCGCCACCTTCGGCCCTGACAGCTACGACATCTATTATCAGGTGAGCGAGTTCGGCAAGAAGAAAAACAAAACCACCCAGATCAGCTTCATCATCACCAAGGGTAATATGAACGCTATCACCTCCTCCACCGACCCCGACATCGCCAGAAGAGTCAAGAACTTCTTGGAAGACTTCCTGGCCACCGTTCCTTCCTTCGCCATCTCCCAGCAGATTGAAGCTCTGGAAGCTGAGTTAGCCAAACTGCAGAAAGAGAAAGCCAGCCTCGACAACGAGATTGCCAAAAACAACAAGGCCATAGCCAAGGAGAACAAGAAGATTGAAAAGATCAACAGGAACATCGAGAAATCCCAGAAGAAAATCGAGAAACTTGGAGAGAAAGTAGAGAAGAAGCAGGTAGAGATCGATGGTGTTCAAGCCAAGATCAAAGAGGCAAAGGCCTCCCGTTAAAAAAAAGAAAGCAGGATTATTTCCTGCTTTCTAACTCTTTTTTCAGGAGGGCAACCTCCTCGAACAGTGTGGAAAGTTTTCGTTGGTAAGCGACTTCTTTCCACACTTTTTGTACGTCGTCAGCCGGGACCCCGAAGAGTGTCCGGCCCTCCTCCTGAATACTCTTGTCAACGGCCGACAGCGCATAGAGAACCGTGTGTTTGGCCATATAGACATTGCTGTTCACGCTGGCCTTGGCCCATATCTTGCAGTCGTCGTCGATGAAGGAGCAGCCTGCAATGCCGCATTGGGCACCCAGCAGGACGCGCTTGCCGATGTGGGTGTCGTGGCCAATCTGGACAAGATTGTCAAAGATGGTGCCGTCACCGATGTAGGTGGTACCGGACACGCCGCGGTCTATGCAACAGCTGCAACCGATCTCCACACCATTGCCAATCTCCACACGACCGCAGGAGTCGAATTTCACCCAACGGTCAGGACGTTTCTGGAAATAGCAGGCATCACCGCCAATGGTCGTGTTGGAGTGGATCACCACATTGTCGCCAATGACCGTATGCCCATAGATGCTGACGTTGGAGTGGATGATGCAGTTCTTGCCGATCTTGACATCTTCGCCGATGAAGACCAACGGCTGGATGACGGTGCCCTCCCCAATCTCCGCATCCGGGTGGATGGCAGAAGTCTGGGGATGAAACTCCACATAATGGTGCACCACATCGAGATAGTCCAGCAACGGATCCTCGCTGATAATCACCACCTTGTCTTCCGGACAAGTCTCCATCTCCTTGTTCAACAGAACAAAGGAGGCCTTGCTTTCCATAACCTTGCGGTAATATTTGTCGCAATCGGCAAATGTCAACTCCCCTTCCTGAACGGAATGGTATTCATTCAAGCCCTTGACTGGCCCCTGAGGGGTTCCGATCACCTTGACGGATCTACGGAGTATTTTCAGGAGGTCTTCAAGAGCGATTGGAGCAGGAAAAATCATTACTCTTTTACTCTTTCAGAATATTTGTTATTGCGAGTATCCACTTTGATCTTGTCACCCACATTGATGAAAAGAGGCACATAAACCTCAGCGCCGGTCTCCACGACAGCACGTTTCAGGGAGTTGGTGGCCGTATCGCCCTTCACGCCGGGATCAGCCTCGATTACTTCCAGATCCACGAACGGAGGAAGTTCGCAGGTGAGCGGGGTGTCGGTATCGGTATGATACATCACCTCAACGAGCTGGCCCTCTTTCAAGAGGTCCGGATTGTTGATCATATCCTTCTCAATAGCAAGTTGCTCATAAGTCTCATTGTGCATGAAATTATAAGTCGTGTCACCCTCTTTGTACAAGAACTGGTAAGGACGACGCTCCACGCGGGCGAGCTCAACCTTGATGCCGGCATCGAATCTGAACTCCTGCACACGACCGGACTTGATGTTTTTCAGTTTGGTACGGACGAAGGTATTGCCCTTGCCAGGTTTCACGTGCAAAAATTCAACAATGGTCCACAATTCGTTATTGTGTACAATGCATAAGCCATTTTTAAAATCAGCAGTTGTAGCCATAAAAAAACTATATTTTAAGGTTTATAAAATAGGGCGCAAAAGTACATATTTTTTGGAAATCTCCAAAGTAGGGACAGAAAGCAACGCCAAAGTCACTCATAAAAGCCCTTGGCATGAAAAAAGGAGGCTCCAATATAGGGGCCTCCAGACTGTATTGTTTCAATATGTGCCCGCCGTCAGGCGAACACAAAGGCATCTTATAACTCCACCGAAATCTGATGCTGGTTGATCAGCTTGCGCATGTTGATGATGGCATAGCGCATGCGTCCAAGCGCGGTGTTGATGCTCACACCCGTAGCCTCGGCTATCTCCTTGAAACTGTAATCATTATAAATACGGAGCATCAAGACTTCCCGCTGCTCGTCAGGCAGATGGTCCACCACGCGCGCCAAGTCCTCATACACCTGCTCGCGCACCATTGTCTGCTCCACAGACTCCTCCTTGGAAGTGAGGAAATCCAACGCATCATAGTTTTCGGTGGCAGACATGACCGGAATCTTCTGGCTACGGCGGAAGTAGTCCACTTTCAGATTATTGGCAATGCGCATGATCCAATGGAAGAACTTGCCTTCTTCATAATAATTACCCGAACGGATGGTATGGATCACTTTGATAAATGTATCCTGGAAAATATCCTCGGCCAACTCCTTATTTTTCACTGAGACAAGAATATAGGAGAAGAGACGTTTCTCATATCTCTGGATCAACGCCTTTAAAGCACTCTCATCACCGGATTGATATCGCAAGACCAACTCGTTGTCCGACAGCTTGTCAGCTTTCATAATAAACTCCTTTCTTTTTAAATTAAAAAAGTAGAATTTTATCGATAGTCGGTCTCCTTTAAAGTTTAAATGTTTTACTTGCTTTTTACGCTGCAAAAATAGTCTTTTTTTTAAAACGACAAAAAAAATCAACATTTTTTAAGAACATCCGCCGTAAAATATAAAAGAAATAAAAACATATATATGTTTACAATAAAATATAAGATGTTAACTGCCAAAGAAATAGGGCTCGTCATCATGGAGAACCCCCTGTTGGGACATAAAAAAAATGACATTTTCATTAAAAAAATTGTATTTTTGCACGTTCATCTGACATCATCATGGCTACATTTCAAAGCATCTATAACAGAATAGAATACAATGTGAAGGAAGGAGCCCAACGGATGAAAGTGCTGCAGCAGGAGAATGCCCGCTTGGCAAGCGAAAACCAGCAGCTAAGAGAACAGCAAGAGCAGTTGGAGCACCTGTTGGATGAAACGAAAGAACGAATAAAATTAGTAACAATAACAGAAACATTAATAAATAAAGAACATAAACAAGAAATAAAAAAGCAAATTAAAGATTGGGTGCAGGAGATAGATAAATGTATCAATCTGCTCACAACGAAGTAGCAATGGAAGAGGAAAAAATAACGATATCGATACAGGTGGCACAGCGAACGCTGTCCCTGAAGATCCAAAAAGAGTGGGAGCACTACTTCCGAGAAGCAGAAAAAGTTATCAATGAGAATTTTCTGGAATTTGCAAAAATTTGGACATATAGAGACCAACAAGACCTGTTATCAATGCTATTGGTAAATTTTGTGGTGAAATGGCTTGCTGACGAACAGAGACTGAAAGAATATGATGAAGAATTGATTCCTATGATGGAATCCTTGCAACAACTTACAGAGAATTTGCATTAACAGACTGCGTTCTTTGACACGAAAACCTGCATAAGCCCGGATACGTTTGTTAAACTCAACAGTAAAACAACTGAAGGGGACGCTTGTTTCGCCTAGAACAGGCCCGACTCCGCAAGGAGGGTTCACACCCGCGGGACGCTCGACGTGAGACGGCACCTTCAACCATAACCGATAGGAGTTTTTCGAAACCCTATGGGGCTTATGCAGTTTTTTTTATCCCTCCCTCCCAATCGACTTGTCAAAGAAACTATTCATTATTTAATCATTTAATTAACTAAACTACATATATTTATGAACACTGCACTTTGGATTATCGTAGGCTTGGTGATTGGTATTGCAGCCGGCATATTGGCAGCCTACACATTTCTCAACAAACAACTGACAAAATCGGGACAGGAGGCTTTGAAAAAAGCCGAAGCTGACGGAGAACTACTGAAGAAAGAGAAAATTCTGCAAGCAAAGGAGAAATTCCTCCAGCTTAAAAACGAATACGAAAAGACCGTCAACGAACGCAACCGTCAACTCTCCTCCGATGAAAACCGCCTGAAACAAAAAGAAAATAACCTCAACCAAAAACTGGAAGACCTGAACCGGAAACAGAACGAAACCAACAATCTGCAAGAGAAACTCGAGAAACAACTTCAAGCGAACGTACAAAAAGAAAAAGACTTAGCAAAGCAAACCGAGATACAGAAGAGCAAGTTGGAGGCCATTGCCGAGATGTCCTCCTCCCAAGCAAAAGAGGAGTTGGTCAAACTCATGCAAGAAGAGGCCAAGGCCGACGCCATGGTATTGGTAAAAGACATCATGGATGAGGCCAAAGCCACTGCCAACATGGAAGCCAAAAAGGTCATCATCAATGCTTTGCAGAGAACGGGTGTGGAGACTGCCCTGGAAAACACCGTGTCGGTCTTCAACATCGAGAATGACGAGATCAAGGGCCGTATCATCGGTCGTGAGGGACGTAACATCCGGACCTTGGAGAACCTTACCGGCGTGGACGTCATCATCGACGACTCTCCGGACACCATCTTGTTGTCCAGCTTTGACCCTGTGAGACGTGAGATCGCGCGTCTGTCCCTGCAGAAGCTGGTCTCTGACGGCCGTATCCACCCTGCCCGCATCGAGGAGATTGTGGCCAAGACGAAGCGTCAGATCGAGCAAGAGATTGCCGAGCTGGGCAAGCGCACCTGCATCGACTTGGGCATCAACAACATGCCGCACGAGCTCATGCGACTGGTCGGTAAGATGCGCTACCGTTCCTCCTACGGCCAGAACCTGTTGCAGCACGCCAAGGAGGTGGCCAACCTGAGTGCCGCCATGGCTGCCGAATTGGGCCTGAACCCCAAGATTGCCCGCCGGGCCGGTCTGTTGCACGACATTGGCAAAGTGCCTGACACAGAGCCCGAAATGCCGCACGCACTCTTCGGTGCCCGTCTGGCAGAGCAATATAAGGAGCGTCCGGAGATTGTAAACGCTATCGGTGCTCACCACGATGAGATGGAGATGACCACCCTGATCGCTCCCATCGTCCAAGTATGCGACGCCATCTCGGGTGCACGTCCGGGCGCACGCCGCGAAGTGGTGGAAGCCTACATGAAACGTCTCAACGACCTCGAGAACCTCGCCCTCACCTACCCTGGCGTCGTCAAGACCTACGCCATCCAGGCCGGACGTGAGCTGCGCGTCATCGTGGGCGCCGAGAAGGTGACCGATGCCGAGGCCAACCAGATCTCCATGGACCTCTCCAAGAAGATCCAAAACGAGATGACCTACCCCGGACAAATCAAAATCACCGTCATACGTGAAACACGTTCTGTAAACTATGCAAGATAACAACACCGTCACCGAACCCGCCAGGCACAAGAAGAGAGTGATTTGGATCGTGTATGCCGTCACCATCGTCGCATTCCTGTTCTACATCATCTTCTCGGACCATGCCTACAAAAAGCACCAGGAGCTGAACCGGAAGATTGCCAATCTGGAAAAGAAGATTGTCAACACCCGGCACCAGGTGAGCAATGAGTACACCTACGAGCAACTCATGTCGGACTCTGTCCTGCTGGAGAGATATGCCCGGGAGCAACTCAACATGCACAAGGCGGACGAGGATGTGTTCATCTTGATTTATGAATAAACAACACTGTAAAGGGCATGAAGGTCTTCATCATCAACGGCGTGAATCTTGGCCAACTGGGCTCCAGGGAGGTGGACATCTACGGACACCGTTCCTTCGAGGACTACCTGCGCGAGCTGGTCAACCAATACCCGGAGGTGGACATCGACTACCTGCAGGAAGAGGAGGAGGGGCTCCTGGCCAAAGCCATCGCGGAGGCTCGCGACTACAGCGGGATCATCCTGAACCCCGGAGCCTACACGCACACCTCCATCGCCCTCGCCGACGCTATCCGGACGACCCCCTGCCCCGTGATTGAAGTGCACATCAGCAACATCTTCAACCGGGAGACCTTCCGCCAGCAAGACCTGATCGCAGCGCACTGCTCGGGCTCCATCTGCGGCTTCGGCCTCGACAGCTACCGCCTGGCATTGGAGCATATCATCAAAAAAAAGGAGGACCGTTAAACTTACCCTTTTCAAAATTGTCCATACATCTGTTTTTGCAAAATTGAAAAAACCTATAAATTTAATAACATCATGAAAAAATTACTGAGTGTTTGCATGCTTCTAGCATTTGTTTTCGCTGGCGTGGCACAAGATGCCGCCACCGAGAAAAGCAACAAGAAAGTTAAAGAACCCGAAATCACCTTCGAGAATTTAGTCCATGACTATGGCAACATCACCCAAGGCGACAATGGGGAATGCGAGTTCGTCTTCAAGAACACGGGCAAGGCCGACCTTATCCTGACCAACTGCCGTTCCTCTTGTGGTTGCACCGTTCCTTCCTGGCCTAAGGATCCCATCCCTCCCGGAAAGAAGGCTGTCATCAAGGTGAAATACAACACCAACCGTGTCGGTGCCATCAACAAGACCATCACGGTAGAGTCCAACGCCACCAACAACCGCGTCATCCTCAGCATCAAGGGCAATGTGGCTGCCAAACCGCTGGAAGCCGCTCCTGAGAACGAGGGCAGTAGCGTTAAAAGCTCTGAAACCAGATAATTTATCCATTTCTAACCATCCATAGCAATGAAAAAGATTCTCATCCTCGGATTGATCATCGGTCTCTTCGTTGGCGCGCAAGCCCAGTCGAAGACCACCTCAAAATCGTCCAAACCAGTGACCTCGGCGACGAGCACGTCAACGACCAAATACACTGGCACGGGTGCCGAAATAGAGTTTGAAAAGTCATACGTGGACTTTGGTACATTGAAAGTCGGTGACGTGAAAGTGGTGACCATCACCTTCAAGAACATCGGCAAGAAGCCGTTGATTCTGGACGATGTGATCTCCTCTTGCGACTGCACCACGGTAGAATGGTCGAAAGAGCCCATCATGCCGGGACAGAAGGGCACCATCAAGGCACGCTATTCTGCCAAGAATGTGGGTCTCATCAGCAAGCGTCTGACGGTGCTTTCCAACGCCAACACCGACAGAGTCATTTTACAACTTAAGGGAGAGGTGAAATAATCCTCTCCTTCTTTTCCCCGGGGTCGTTTGGTTTTGACAGCAAGTTCGGGGGATTGTAAGCAGGTCGGAAATTGTGAGCCAATTCCGTTAACATTCAACTCTCGATGCCAATAAACGGCGAAACTTCTTATGCATTCGCAGCCTAACGGCCGCGGATCCCGCCGCCCAGACAAGGTCTGTTGCCGCGGGCGCTTCCCCGGAAGTTCTTCCGTCCAACGTCCGGTCCGAAGTGTCATAAAAGGACAGATAGCAAATGCTGGCTCCGCAGCAGGCGCGAAACTTCAGGAGATAAGCGGCGGCCAGGTCCGTCTCGTACCATGCCGTCGCCGACAATCAAACGAAGACTAAACTTGTAGAAAGCAATCTTGCGGCTAGTTTGGACGAGGGTTCGACTCCCTCCGGCTCCACTTGAGATACACCGATAATCTTCTGATTGTCGGTGTATTTTGCATTAAGAACCATCCCGTCTCTGCAACCATTTCCATTCATTGCATCTTAATGGATACAGATAATTGCTATCTTTGCAGCGTCGATATCCGCGGATCATGTTTAACGACTTCGCATAATCCGCAGATACGGCGTGGAGTGTGAATACACAGAAGTCGCTATATATCGGAAAAATGAAACGCTTGAAATGGCTCATCGTATTCCTCGCGCTGTCTTTCGCCTCATACGCGCAGCAGTTCCGGGTGGTGGAGGACACGTTACGGATTAACGCCTCTGATTTCATAAGCCCGATTTCGGATTTCACAATGAAATGGGCCGCCAAATATCACGGCTATTATTTCTGTATTTTCAAAAACACACAAGTCTATGACCATTGGCTATGGAAAAACCGACTGCTCGTCATTTCAGAAGATGGAAATGAGATTAGAGAGGTAAGTTTGCCCAAAGATTTTCAAAGAAACTATTATGGCGACCTTTTTACGCGACACGACACGCTCTTCCTAAGGCCATACCATCTTCGCAATGAACAGGACGGCTATTATTTTGATATGGCTGCTTGGCATTGGGAACCCGTTGAAGTGATCTCCAATGTAATATATGAGGATGACCTATACAGCGTTGCATTCGTTGACATTGGTGAATGGGGAGAATACACCTGGTTTATAGATAAAACAGCGTCACACCTTGACGTTCTGCAGAACACGCAAGAAGTGAGCACGGACATTTGGGAAAGCAGTTCCTCTGTTACTATAAAACCTTCCTATCCTGGAGTTAAAGAATATTTCCCCCAGCACCTTATGCCTAGAGGATTGTCGCGCATCATCAAAAAAGACAATGTCTATTATTTCATTCGGGTCAGCAAAGTGGACACCTTGATTTCCTTGGAAGGGAAAACACAATTATGTGAAAAGGGCTTTACATACGAAGATGCTTCTGCAGACGAACACGCTTTTTTAGAAAGCCTTTATCGCTCCGGCGGCATCAATGTCAAACCTGTCCCTACTCTTTTCCAATTCACAGGCAGATATGATGAGGGCAATTGGTGGGGCGGAATAACATACGACACAGTATTGTCAGACGCATTCTTGACAAATGGGAATATTTACTACCTGATCAATTCAAAGGAGAAAACATACATCGCCCAACTCGAAAACGGAAAACTGATTGAAAAATTCGATTTAGGGCATCCATACAGTTTTTTTCAATGGCACGATTGCTTCAGAGGTAAAAATCCAGCTCCAAACCAATGCTTTTTGCAATTCGAGGAGGATAAGAATTCCTACGGAGTGTTGGAAATCCAGGATACGCTCATCCACATCTGCCACATTATCCACAATCAGGATTCTCTGCCTCATATAGGCACAGACAACATCGAACCATTGCTCCAATTTCTCCTGAATCATCTTGACCATCTGACGCTTTCCCAGACAGACAGCGTGGAGAAGTCGTTACAGGCCACTTGCCAAGGTGAGTTCCAAGCTTTGGACAAGTATTATTATCCTGACGAATATCAAACAGGCGAGTATGAAAAATACAGCTATTATACCGTAATCGATGCTAAAAAGACCTTATCTGTGGACTATTGTGTGCATAAAAGCGATTCTATGGTCATGGGCGCATTTTTTGAGTGGATAAAGACCAATGTGTATAACTCGTCCTGGCGCAGTTCTGGAAGTATAGACAATGTGGGGAAAAAACATTCGCAAGTACGCCAAATTCTGACTCGCTTGACCGGCAAAGAGCCTGTCAAATCAGATGAGGAAATCAAATATCTGAAGTGGTCGTACCACCATATTACCATAGAATTGTACGAATCCGGACGGATGGTGATGTATCTGACAAAAGAGTGACATCTTCATAACCCAAAAAACCGGCCTCAGATCTGAGACCGGTCGGGTATGGCGAGAGAACTAAATGATATTGCCCTACTCGTAGTATTCAATCTCCCTTGACGCGGAACCCCGGCCATATTTGTAACCTTCACTGCTCCTTAGGGTCCAGTTGCCATAGGTGTCCAAACCGGAATAGGTGAGCGTCTCGTACGACACCTGGCCATCCTCCGTGTGTTTGATCTTCACGACAAAGCCACGCTCGTCGTAGGTGTAGGATTCCAACAATGTCATGCCCTCGGCGGCCGCCTCGCTACCGACTGGTCGCTCAGCATCCCACAGATAGGTGACGTGATTCTCATGCCCGTCCATCTTGACGATTCGGCCTTTCTCGTCCCGGGAGAAGGTAAATACCCCATCATGTTTGGTCAGATTACCCTTTTCGTCAAATTCATAGACGAGAAAGTCCTCCTTCATCTTCTTCACAGGCCCGTGGAGTTCAAAGAAGACGAGGTCTGGAGCAACCAAGACAGGCTGCGGCACCGCCTCCACATTCCCTTGTCCGGCACCTTTTTCAGATCCTTTTGGGGAATGACGGCAAGATGTGCAGATCAAGCATAGAGCCAGTGCCACAATAGCAAACAGTGTTTTTCTCATTGTTCTGTCTTTAGATTATGTCGGGAGCATCCTTTGGAAATCACCTTAGGCAACCGGTTACTCTGCGATGTGTTTGTAGAAGGCGCAGATGGTCTCGATGCCCTTGTAGAAATGATCCAGACGGTAGTTCTCGTTGGGTGAGTGGATGGCATCCTCGCCGAGGCCGAAGCCCATCAGGATGGACTTGATGCCGAGCACCTTCTCGAAAGTGGCGATAATCGGGATGCTGCCACCGCTGCGCATCGGGATGGGCAGTTTGCCGTAGGTGTCCATATAGGCAGCCTCCGCAGCCTTATAGGCCGGATGGTCGGTCGGGCAACCGTAAGCCTGACCACCGTGCAGAGAGGTCACCTTCACCGTCACATAGTCGGGGGCATTCTGCTCGAAATAGTTCTTCACCAGATCGGCGATCTTCTCGTGGTCTTGGTTGGGCACCAGTCGGCAGGACAGTTTGGCATAAGCCTTGGAGGGCAGGACAGTCTTGGAGCCTTCAGCCGTGTAGCCACCCCACATACCGCAGAGGTCGAAGGTAGGACGGATGCCCACGTGCTCGATCTTGGTGTAGCCCTTCTCGCCGCGCAACGCCTTCACGCCGAGCGACTTCTTGTATTCCTCCTCATCATACGGAGCCATATTGAGCAGCTCGCGCTCACGGTCGGAGCACTCCACCACGTCGTCATAGAAGTGCGGGATGGTGATGTGGTTGTTCTCGTCCATGCATTGGGCGATCATCTCGCAGAGGGTGTTCAGCGGGTTGGCCACCGAGCCACCGAAGATGCCGGAGTGCAGGTCCGCGTTCGGGCCCGTCACCTCGATTTCCCAATAGGACAAGCCGCGCAGGCCCGTGGTGATGGAGGGCACATCGGAAGCGATCATGCTCGTGTCGGAGACGAGGATCACATCTGCCTTGACGAGGTCCTTGTTTTCCACAATCCACTTGGAGAGACTCGGGGAGCCGATCTCCTCTTCGCCCTCAAGCATGAACTTCACGTTGCAGGGCAGTGTATTGGTCTGCATCATCGTCTCGAATGCTTTGGCGTGCATAAAGGACTGGCCCTTGTCGTCGTCGGCGCCGCGGCCCCAGATCTTGCCGTCCTTGATGACCGGCTCGAAGGGTTCGGTGTTCCACAGCTCGATGGGGTCCACGGGCATCACGTCATAGTGGCCATAGACGAGGACCGTCTTGGCGGCGGGGTCGATGATCTTCTCGCCATAGACGATGGGGTTGCCCTCGGCGGGCATCACCTCGCACTTGTCGGCACCGGCGGCCAGGATCAGCTCGCGCCAGCGTTCCGCACAGCGGATCATATCGGGTTTGTGTTCGCTCTCCGAGCTGATGGAGGGGATACGCAAAAGGGTGAAAAGCTCTTCCAAAAAGCGTTTCTGATTTTCTTCAATGTAGTTTTTAGGGTTCATGATGAAATATGATTTTGTGATTATTCGTCAAATAGCAATGCAGAGGCACATGATCTGACACAGGCCGGCTCTGAATTTTGCAGGAGCAAAGATACATTTTTTCTTGAATTCCAGTCCCTTGTTTTTTCACCCTCGCAACCTTTCAAGATAAGCGATATTTTTATATTTTTGCGCCCTATTATATAAAATAGTTGTATGGCACTCATCAAATCCATTTCAGGCATTCGCGGCACCATCGGGGGCCGATGCGGGGACAACCTCACGCCCGCTGACATCATGGAACTGACCACCGCCTTTTCCATCCTGATTAAAGAGCAGACGAAGAAAGAGAAACTGACGATGGTCGTGGGGCGCGACGCCCGCGTATCCGGCCAGATGGTCAGCACGTTAGTATGCGGCACCCTGCAAAGCATGGGCGTGGATGTCATAGACACCGGTCTGAGCACCACCCCGACCACCGAGATGGCCGTGACGCAATACGGAGCCGACGGCGGCATCATCATCACCGCCAGCCACAACCCGATGCAGTGGAATGCGCTCAAACTGCTCAATGCGAAGGGCGAGTTCATCTCCGCCGCTGAAGGCCGGCACCTCTTGGAGCTTGCGGCACAGTTAGACCATGTGGGCTATGCCGACATCTCCCATCTGGGTAAATATCAAAAAGTTGACGACACCATCCAGCATCATATCGACGCCATCTTGGCGCTTCCTTTGGTCAACAGGGATGCCATAGCAAAAGCGAACTTCCGAGTTGTATTGGACACCATCAACTCCACGGGCGCATTAGCCTTGCCCCCGCTATTGGAGCAGCTGGGTGTCACCGACGTGACCGTTCTCAACGGCGAGGCCAACGGTATCTTCGCGCACACGCCGGAGCCCATTCCTGAGAACCTGACCGGCATCGCAGGGGTGATGCGTCAAGAGGGTCGTTTCGATGTGGGCTTCGTGGTGGATCCCGACGTAGACCGCTTAGCCATCCTGCAGGAAGACGGCACCATGTTCGGCGAGGAGTACACCCTCGTGGCCGTTGCCGACTACATCCTGAAGCACGAGAAGGGCAACACCGTCTCCAACCTCTCCTCCTCGCGCGCGTTGCGTGACGTGAGCGGATGGCATGGCGTCAGCTACAGCGCCGCCGCCGTGGGTGAGGTCAATGTGGTGGAGAAGATGAAAGAGACGGGCGCCATCATCGGCGGCGAAGGCAATGGAGGCGTCATCTACCCTGCCCTGCACTACGGCCGCGACGCGCTCGTGGGCATCGCCCTGTTCCTGTCGCATCTGGCCGTCGAGAGATGCAAGTGCTCGGAGCTGCGCCGGAAATACCCTGACTATCACATCTCCAAGAACAAGATAGAGCTCGACCCCACCATGTCGGTGCCCAGCATCCTGGACGCTGTCGCACAGCACTACGCCGACGAGTCCGTCTCCCGCATCGACGGGGTGAAGATCGACTTCGCCAAGAGTTGGGCGCACATCCGCAGTTCCAACACCGAGCCCATCATCCGCATCTACACGGAAGCCGCCACCGAAGCCGAAGCCGAGGCCTTGGCTTCCGAAATCATGACTTTCATCAAGAAGATTACCCAATGAAAAAGATCCTATTGATCACCGGCCTCCTGCTCTTTGGCGTGTTGGGATCCCTGCACGCCCAGTGTGTCGAGGGGTTCTCCCGCTACAACATCACGGTCAAGAACCTCCCGTTTGAGGGGAAAGCCTACCTGCGGGGCACTTATCTGGACACCTACCAGCTCATCGACAGCGCTGTCATCAAGAAGGGCACCGCCAAGTTCAAAAGCAAAAGGCGCTGGGTGCCCCAAGGCATATACACCATCGTCAGCGAAGACCACCGCTTCCGCTGCCCTGTCGATCTTATCTCCGACGAAGGCACCTTCACTCTCATCTGGCCGTCGAATGCCCAAGAGGGTGTCACCGTGTTGGGAAACAAGGACGGGGAGAACACCGTAGAACTGCATCGCTTCATCCAGCAACTGAACACCGGACATGTCTTCCCACAGGATCTTGAGGTGGCCTTGGAGACCTCTCCCGACTTCTACTTCAACCACATCAAGGCCATTCTCTACTTTTCCCAGCTCAAGCAGACGGTGGACATCTCCTTCTTCTCAAAATGGCTGCGCTATTACGACCTGCATCGCGCCTACTCGCTGCATGTCTCCCCATACCTCTTCCGAACCATTGCCGAGTACCTGTCCGACTACGACGTCTCCCTGGAAGAGAAATGGGCTGTGGTGGACACCGTGCTGAGCCATTGCGACTGCGCCACCTTAAATTCCCTCACCGAATTCATCTTCACCACCATAGAAGACCTGAGAGACCCCTACTACGATCCATTATTGGTGCATCTTTACGACGATGTCGGCCATGACTGGATTCGGGAGGACCGCGCCCGCCTGGTGTGGCGCAAGATGGATCGCGCCCGGAAGATCATCCCCGGCGCCAAGATTCCGGAGCTCGTCTCCCATGACATCGAAGGCAAGGCCCACTCCACCAAGGACATCGACACCCGCTACACCGTGCTCTGGTTTTGGGATCCCGACTGCGACCACTGCCAGGTGATGACCCCGCAACTGCACGAGATGTACCAACGGATGGACACCATCGCCGACTTCGAGGTATTCGCCGTGGAGGTCAACGAAGATTTCGAACGATGGAAAATCTTCTCCGACGAACACCAACTATGGGACTGGATCAACCTGAGCACCTCCATGGGCGAGGCCAACCTCGACTTCATCGAGTATTTTGACATCATGACCACACCGGTCATTTTCTTGATAGACAACCAAACCTCTGCAATAATCGAACGGCAAATTACGTTAGAAGAACTTGAAACTTTTTTTAAACAGCATCCCAAGAACTGATAGATTATGAGAAAACTGATACTTTTATTCGTAGGTTTCATCATGGTACTCTCACTGAGCCAGCTCCAAGCTCAGAGAGGCAAAAATGTCGTACCGAAAAAAGGTCACGAGCTTATTTTCCACATCAAAGACTCGCCTGACAAACTGCTGTATCTGGTCATCCACTACAACGACAAGCTGATCATCAAGGACTCTCTGCCGCCGGTTTCCCCCGGGCTATTTGTGTTCAAGGGAGAGAAGCCCTACGATGATGGCATGTATTCCTTGGTTTCGGAGAAGAAGAAGTTGTACCTCAACTTTATCATCGACAATAACCAGTTTTTTGAATACTATCTGGACACCACGGGCAATGTGGACAACTTCTACACCAAGAACTCCCCGGAGAACGAGGAGATGCTGAAGTTCCAGCGCAAGACCACCCAGGCCCAGAGGTTGGCCAGCGACTGGGGAAAGAAGCGCAAAGCCTTCGAAGAAAGCGGGCTGAAAGACAGTGCCGACTACTACCAGCAAAAGCTTGTCAGCCTCAACGACGAGATGATGCACTTCATCAACGACGAGATCATCGCCAAGCATCCCAACTATCTTTTCTCCAAGATGCAGAAGTCTTACCAAGCCGTCGATGTGCCGGAGTTCAAAACAGAGACTGGGGAGATTGACCGCGTGGCGCAGAACTACTACTACAAGAACCACTATTGGGACAACGTGGACTTGGCCGACCATCGATTCATCTACATCCCCTCCTTTGAGCCAAAGTTAAAGGACTACTTCCTGAATTTCATCTATCACACAGAAGCCGACACCCTCAACAAATACATCGACCTGTTTTTAGCGAAAACAGAGAAGGACACCCTGATGTACCACTATTGTGTGGATTGGCTCTCCTATAATTTCGAGACCGACAAAATCATCGGTCACGACGCCGTTTTCTGTCACATTGCCAAGACCAACCAGTTGGCTGGCAAGTGTTACTGGCTGGATGAGGACATCCTGGCCAAATACCAGAAGCGGGTGAATCGGTTAGAACCCACCTTGATTGGCAAGATCGCTCCGGAGCTCATCATCCCGGACACCAACATGTCGGACAACCCGGCCGATTGGAAATCCTCCTACCGTTCCAACAAACCATACACCGTCCTTTGGTTCTATGATCCGACCTGCCCGACCTGCAAGAAGGAGTCCAAAAACCTCCGCCAGGTGTATGACTCTTTGGAGCGCATCGGTCGGCGCAACTTCGACGTGTATGCCATCGGTGACAATGCCGATCTGAACGTTTGGAAGAAGTATGTAAAAGAGAACAACTACCCCTGGATCAACGTAGGGGGAAACAAAGGCAACATGGACTATCTGGACTACTTCGGCATTTACGAGACCGGAAACCCAGCCATGTATGTGATGGACAACAAAGACCATCGGATTATCTTGAACAAGCGTATCGACATGTTCAACCTGCCGCAGTTCTTCGAGGAGTATGAAAAGATAGAGCAGCGGAAGGCGGAAGAAGGAAAAAATTAATATTAACCCATAATTATACCAATCTTATGAAAGACATTTTCGAAAGAATCAAAGAATCATCCGGTGGTCCGATCGGACAATATCGTGAAAAGATAGACGGTTATTTCGCATTCCCGAAGTTGGAAGGCGAGCTGGGTCCGCACATGCGTTTCAACGGCAAGGATGTGCTTTGCTGGAGTATCAACAACTACCTCGGTTTGGCCAACCATCCCGAGATCCGCAAGGCTGACGCGGAAGGTGCTGCCCGCTGGGGCATGGCCTACCCGATGGGCAGCCGTATGATGACCGGACAAACCGCCCTCCACGAGCAACTGGAAAGAGAGTTAGCTGAGTTTGAGCACAAGGAGGCCGCCTTCGAGTTCAACTTCGGCTATCAGGGCATCATGTCCACCATCGATTCTCTCGTATCCCCCCATGATGTCATCGTGTATGACGCAGAGGCCCACGCCTGTCTGCGCGACGGTATCCGCATGCATATCGGAAAGAAGATCAAATTCCGCCACAACGACATCCAAGACTGTGACAAGGTGCTGGCCAAGGCTTGCAAGATGGCTGACGAGCAGAACGGCGGCGTGCTGCTGATCACCGAAGGCGTGTTCGGCATGACGGGCGCCCTCGGCATCCTGGATCAGATTGCGGCTCTCAAGAAGAAATACCAGTTCCGCATCCTCATTGACGATGCCCACGGCTTCGGTGTGATGGGACCTCACGGCAGAGGAACCTCCGAACACTTCGGCGTGATGGACGACATCGACGTCTATATCGGCGCCTACGCCAAGTCCATGGCCACCGTCGGCGGCTTCGTGGCCTCCGAGAAGAGCATCATCAGCTTCCTGCGTTACAACATGCGCTCCCAGATGTATGCCAAAGCCCTCCCGATGCCCATCGTGGTCGGCTGCTTGAAACGTCTGGAGATCATTCGCAGCGAGGAGGGCGACAAGCTCAGAGCCCATCTGTGGGAAGTCACCCGCGCCCTGCAGAAAGGATTCCGCGAGCTCGGCTACGAGATCGGGCCGGCAGAGGCATGTGTCACCCCTGTGCATTTGTATTGCGGTGTGGACCAGGCTGCCAACATTGCCGTTGACCTCCGCGAGAACTACAACATCTTCTGCTCCATCGTCACCTACCCCGTCATCCCTCCGGGAATGCTCATCTTCCGCATCATCCCCACCGCTGCCCACAGCATGGAGGACGTGAATTACACCCTGAACGCTTTCCGCGACATCAAGGAGAGACTGGCCAAGGGCGACTACGACAAGCCCATGCCGGACATGGCGCTGATCAAATAGTTAAGAGATAACCGTTAAGAGATAACCGTTAAGAGATAATAGTTACATGAACAAATACGAACTGAAATGTACCCAATGTGGCGAAGTCATCCCCGACTTTGCCACTTGGTTTTCTCAGAACCAACAGTGTAAATGCGGATGCAAGCGCGCTGACGTCGTATATTCCGCAGACTATCACAAGATCACGGAGTTGACCAAACCGGAGCACAAGCCCGAGAACTTCTACCATTATTTCGACTTCCTGCCGGTGATGGACCCCAAGAACATCGTCTCCTTCGGCGAAGGAGCCATCCCCATCGAGGAGTGGGATTTCTTGGAGAAGTTAGCGAAAGAGAAATACGGCATCGACTGCCAGGTGATGGTCTATCGCAACGACCTGAACGGCGGCAGCAACACCTTCAAGGACATTGCCGCCTCCTTGGCCGCCTCTCTCTTCAAGGAGAACGGTGTGAAGGAGTTCTGTGTAGCCTCGACCGGCAACACGGCCACCGCCTACGCCCGCTATCTTGCCGAGGCCGGCATCAAGTTCACCGTCTTCATGCCTCACGATGCCATTGAGGACACCGTGGAGGCCATCAAGTCCTACGGCCAGACCGTGATCGTATGCGACGGCAACTACGGATTCGCCAAGAAAGAGGCCAACGACTTCCACGAAAAGAACCACGTGCTCATCTCCACGGGCAACATCGATCCTATCCGTGTCGAAGCCAAGAAGACCATGGTGTTCGAGTACTTGCGCCAGCTGGGCAAGATGCCCGACGTGTACATGCAGGCTGTCGCGGGTGGCACGGGTCCCATCGCCTTGGACAAGGGCATCCGTGATCTGCAGACCACCTTCCCGGAGACCAAGCTGCCCCGCATGCTGCTGATCCAGCAAGACACCTGCGACCCGATGGTGCAGGCCTGGACCAAAGCGGTGGAGGCCGGATTCCCCGAAGGTTATGAGAAGGACTACCCCATCATCGCAGACCCCAAGACCTTCGTGTCCATCCTCACTGCCGGCAACCCGGGCATGTACCCTATCGTGGCACCCATCGTGCGCAAGAGCGGCGGCACCTTCCTGCGTGTGAAGGAGAGCGAGTTGGCACACTACGGCAAGATTGTCAAGGACGAGCGCGGCATCTACCTCGGACCCGCCTCCATCGTCTGCTTCGCCGGCTTTTACAAGGCCCTGGAAGAGGGACAGATCCGCAATGGCGAACTGGTCCTCCTCAACACGGGCGAGGGAGCCGCACGGGCCACCTTCTTCAAGAAGATGATAGACGAAGCTTAGTTAACCGTTAGCAGTTGTTAGCTAACAGTTATTAGTTTTGACGGGACGAATGGTTTTGTTGTGCAAGCAAACTTATGCTCCCCATAGACGATTATACAACCACTTTTGAATCACTATTAATATATGAACGACTATACCGACCAAGTAGTTTGGATTACGGGCACCTCCTCCGGCATGGGCAAGGAGGTGGCCTTCCGCTTTGCCGAGGCTGGTGCACGGCTCATCCTCACCGCGTTGGAGCCCGACCTGTTGGAGCAGGTGCGCGAGGAGTGCCTGAAGTTAGGCGCTAAGGCGGTGACCTGCCTGCCCTTCGACCTGTCGCAGACGGATGCTTTGCCGCAACTCGCCGACGACGCCCTCAACGCCTATGGGCGCATCGACCTGTTCTACAACAACGCCGGCATCAGCCAGCGCGGCACCACCGTGGAGACCGACATGGCCGTCATCCGCAAGGTGATGGACATCGACTTCTACGCGCCGGTCATCCTGACAAAAGCCGTTTTGCCCAAGATGATTGAGCAGGGCGGCGGCCAGTTGGCGGTGACCACCAGCATTGCCGGGCTCTTCGGGTTCCCGCTGCGCTGCGCCTACTCCTCGGCCAAGCACGCGTTGTACGGCTTCTTCGAGACCATCGCGGCGGAGAACTTCAAGAACAACATCCGGGTGACCATCCTCACGCCGGGGCGCGTGCAGACCAACATATCCGTCAACTCGTTAGAGAAAGACGGACGGCAGCACGGCAAGATGGACGCGGGTCAGGCGGGCGGCATCACCGCCGAGAAGGCCTCCCGCATCATCTTCAAGGCCATCGCCAAGGAAAAGAGGGAGAAGCTGGTGGGCAGCGGCGAGCTCATCATGGCTCACATCAAGCGATTCTTCCCGGGACTCTGCGCCAAGCTGGCCCGCAAAATCAAACCTATGTAACCCTTAACACGACAATGACCAAACACTTTTTTGAATATTTCAACGAAGTCTTCCCTGCACGATGGAACGAGCCGGCACTCACCGACTATAACGGTGATGTGAGCTACACCTTCGGCGACGTGGCGGCACAGGTCCAGCGCATCGGCAACTATTTCCGCACCATCGGCATCCAGCCGGGCGACAAGATTGCCATCTGCGGCCGAAACTGCGCCAACTGGGCTGTCGCCTACCTCGCCATCGCCTCCTACGGCGGCATCATCGTCTCCATCCTGCAAGACTTTCATGGCGACGACATCAAGGAGTTGCTCAAACACTCCGACTCCAAAGCCCTCTTCATCGGCCCCTACGTCTTGAAGGGCATTTTGGAAGAGGAAGCCTACAAGAACATCTTGGTGGACGGCGACCCCATCCGGGAGATGCTCCCTCAGCTGCAGACCATCATCTCGCTGACCGACTTCTCCACCCTCTTTTCTGCCACCGAGTCCATATCGCTGGAGGACTTTGAGATTCCGGTGGTGGACTGCGAGCAGTTCTGCTTCCCAGTGCGCAACCCTGACAATCAGCTGATGATCAACTACACCTCGGGGTCCATGGGAGCGCCCAAAGGGGTGATGCTCTCCTATCGAAGCCTCTCCTCCAACATCGAGGCCGGACTGAAATTCCTGCCCAACAAACCGGGCTGGAAGGTGGTCTCCATGCTTCCCTTGGCGCACATGTACGGACAATTGGCCGAGTTCCTGTATCCGCTGGCCAATGGATGCCACATCTACTTCCTGACCAAGACCCCCACCCCTACCCTGCTGATGAAAGCCTTCGCCGAGGTGCATCCCTACGAGGTGGTGACGGTCCCGCTGGTCATCGAGAAAATCTACAAACGCAGTCTGGCGCCCGTACTCGACAAGAAGGTCATCAAGAGCATCATGTATGTGCCCCTCTTCAACCGAGTCATCAAGAAGGTCATCAAGAACAAGTTGATGAAGGCCTTCGGCGGCGAGTTGAAGTACTTCATGGTGGGCGGCGCCGCCCTCAACGAGGATGTAGAGCGCAACCTGCTGAATGTCGGCTTCCCGCTGGTGGTGGGTTACGGCATGACCGAATGCGGCCCTCTGATTGGCGGTTGTCACATCAAAGACTTCGTGCCACGTTCAAGCGGTCATATCCTGCCCAACAATGAGATCCGGATCGACTCGGCAGACCCCTACCGCGAGGTGGGTGAGATCCTCATCCGTGGCGAGCACGTCATGATGGGCTACTACAAGAATGAAGAGGCCACGAAGGCTGCCTTCACGGAAGACGGTTGGCTGCGCACCGGAGACCTCGGCCTCATCGACAAGAACAATAACATCTTCATCAAAGGAAGAAACAAGAACATGATCCTGGGTGCCTCCGGCCAGAACATCTATCCGGAAGAGATTGAAGACAAGCTCAACAACATGGAGGGTGTGGTCGAGTCAGTCGTGGTGGAACGTGAAGGTAAACTGGTCGCCTTGGTGTTCCCCGACTATGCCAAAGACGGCAACCTGGAGTTCGACTCCCGCATTGTGGCACTCATGAAAGAAAACCTGCAAAAAATCAACAACCTGTTGCCCAAATACAGTCAGATCTCCAAAATCGAGCTTCAGAAAGACGAATTTGACAAGACACCCAAGAAGAGTATCAAACGATTCCTATATAAATAACATCATAACATGACACAATTTTCTGCTGTAGAAAAAAGTTTCTTGAAAGACAAGAACTATCGTTTCCCCACCAACATACCCTACATCACGGTGGACAATTTCCCAACCTTAGGTCTGCTGACCGCCCTGCGTTTTCTGGAGTGGGCAGCCGACAATCCCGATGGTGTCATCAGTCTGCCTACGGGCAAGACTCCCGAGTATTTCATCACCTGGGTCAAGCGGATATTGGCTGAATGGGACACCCCGCAGGGAGCCCAGTTCCGGCAAGAGCACGGCTTACTGCTGCAAGAGAAGCCCGTCCTTTCCGGATTGCGCTTTGTGCAGATCGACGAGTTCTACCCTATCAGTCCCAAGCAACACAACAGTTTCTACAACTATGTGCAGAAATTCTATGTGGAAGGTTTTGGCCTGGACGCCTCCAAGGGCATCTTCATCAACTGCGACGAGATACCTTTGGCTGACGGCAAGAGTTATGAGGAGATCTTTCCCGACTACAAGGTGGACCTCTCCCTTCGCTATCGGGAAGCCAAGACCCCGGAAGAGGTGTTGCAACAGCGTTCTATCTTCATGATTGACGAATGGTGCAGCCAGTATGAGCAGAAAATTATCGACATGGGCGGCATCGGCTTCTTCTTGGGCGGTATCGGTCCTGACGGGCACATCGCCTTCAATGTGCGCGGGAGCGATTTCCATTCCACCACCCGGCTGACGGCCACCAACTTCGAGACGCAGGCTGCTTCGGCAGGTGACCTAGGCGGCATTGAGGTGTCGCGCTTCAGGCCCGTCATCACCATCGGGTTGCACACCATCAGCTTCAAGAAAGACGCCGTAGCCATCATCTTTGCCGCCGGTGAGGCCAAGGCCGAGATGGTGCAACTGGCACTGGAGGAGAAGCCCTCCAACCGTTACCCAGCCTCTGTGCTGGCCACCATGCCCAATGCCCGTTTCTATCTGACCACAGGCGCCGCTTCCACCCTACAAGACTCTATCCATCAATACTACACTGGCACTCCTTGGTCGCAGGCAAAGAGCGACCGTGCCATCATCAATCTCTGCAAGAAGGTGGACAAGTTCAGTGACAAGCTGACGGAGGAGGACATTCTGCAAGATTCCTATTGCCGGATGATTCCCCAGGCAGGCTTGAATTCCGTACAAGACTCAATCCAATCTATCACCCAAAAGATTGAAAAAGGCATGGAGCCGGTTCACGGAAAGGTCATCTACAATACGGCCCCGCATCATGACGACATCCTGTTGGGCATGCTGCCCTATCTGCAGCACATTGCCGCCGATCCGTCCAACGAGTTGCACTGTTCCATCATGACCTCCGGATTCAACGCGGTCACCAACCGCTTTCTGATCCTGCACCTCAGCAACACGTTACGGCTGCTCCGAAAAGGTAAAATCGAGATGGTCTATTACCCCAACTTCTTCACGGAAGGCTACAAGATGAAACGGGTGAAAGACGTCTATCATTCCCTCATCAAGATCGCATCCCAGCAGAAGTCGGAGTTCATGAGAGGCTTTGCCCACCGTCTGGTGCGCGACATCGTGGAGATCTGGGACATCCATTCTGTGGAAGCACTGGACAAGAAGATTGTGGAGTTGATCGAGTTCACGCGTCATTGTTACGACGGTGAGAAGATGCCCACCGACATCCAAAAGCTGAAGGGCATGATCCGGGAATTTGAGGAAGAGTTGGTATGGGCCCACTTCGGCATGACCGAAGAGCGGGTGCATCATCTGCGCCTGGGCTTTTACAAGGGCGATATCTTCACGGAAAATCCGAACCGGGAGCGCGATGTGATGCCCATCCTGAATGAGTTGCGGACCATCAAGCCCGACATTATCTCCTTGGCCTTCGATCCCGAGGGCAGCGGTCCTGACACCCACTACAAGGTGTTGCAAGCCGTTGCTGACGCCATCCGCCTGTGGAGCAAAGAAACCGACACCTCCAACCTGAAGATCTGGGGTTACCGCAACGTGTGGTACAAGTTCAACCCTTCAGAGGCCACCCATATCATCCCCGTCTCGCTGAACGACATGAGCGCCTTCAGCCATGCCTTCAAGCACTGCTATCTGAGTCAGGTGGATGCCTCCTTCCCAAGCTACAAACTGGATGGCAAGTTCAGCACGCTGGCGCAGAGCATCTGGGTGGAACAATTGCGTAATGTGCAGCTGCTCTTAGGCAAGCCTTTCTTCTTTGAGCACAGTAATCCCATCCTCCGCGCCACCCACGGACTCATGTTCCTGCGGGAGATGACCGTTGAGGAATTCCTCACCAACGCCCGCGAACTGGAGAAGTCGGTGCAGGGATTGTGATGCTAGCTGTTGGCCTTTATTTTCTAATCGATCTAACGACAACTGACATGAAAATAGCTCTATTTGCCGCTGTGGAAGACGAGGTGAAGCCCATCGTCTCGAAAGTACATCTGACTGGTATCGGACGGGAGAATGCGACCCTGTCGATGATTCGTTTCATGGAGCAGCATAAAGATGAAGATTTCACCATGCTGAACATCGGAACGGCCGGAGCCCACACCCTACCCGTAGGCAGTATCGTGAACATCCGCAAGATCATCACCGGCGGATCCTCCTTTCTCGAGCAGCCCATGTTGCTTGACGAGTTCCCCGTCTCCCATCTTCCGAATGTCCCACAGGCCACCCTCTTTTCGTCCGATTGTTTTGTCTCTCCAAAAGTGTATGAACCAGAATTCCTGCAAGGTCTTAAAGAGAAAGCCGATTGTTTCGACATGGAGTCATCCGTCTTGTACACCTTCGCCAAGCAATACGGCAAACCATTCGTTTCCTACAAGGTGATCTCCGACCACTTGGACGTGGACATCTCTGAGTGGCAACGGCGAGTGAGTGATTTGAACAAGGTGTTATCACAATTTACAGAAACATTGGTGGAGGGCATGGAGCTCCTGTAGGAGCCTGATTATCCCATAAAAAGCTAACAATCAAGAGCCAAGAAGAGGATTCACAGCTACCAAAAGAAAAATTTTCAACGTTGTGAAACGGAAAGAAAAAAAGTGTATTTTTGCGGCCTCAAACGTTCGGGGTGTGGCGCAGTTGGCTTAGCGCACTTGCATGGGGTGCAAGGGGTCGTCCGTTCGAGTCGGATCACCCCGACGAACAAAAAAAGGGAAGCATTTTTCAATGCTTCCCTTTTCCTTTATCAGGCGTTCGGTTAACGCCTGATAATCATCTTCTTCTGGACGGTTCGGCCATCAGTCAGCTTGATGTTGACGACATACTGTCCGACCGGATAATCGTGGAGTTCGAGATGTACATGGGTATCGCTCTCTGCATCGACCACCATCATCAGCTGGCCGAGGGCGTTATACACATACACCTGTTCCATCAGATCACCCGTGATATTCACATAGGTGATCGCCGGGTTCGGGAACAGGGTGAACTCGGGTATTGATTCATCATAGTCCACTATACCCGTATTATTCTGGACGAACAGGGTGAGATAGATGACACTATCGCAACCATTGATGGTATAGTTCTGAACCTCATACTCGAAGACACCTGTGTCAACTGGCATCAAGGTGAGGCCGTAGCCGACATACTCATGCATCCGCGTGGCGGTATCCGAGACATGGATCTCATACGACGGCGTAGTGGTCAGCGTGAGTACACAGATACTATCGCAACCGTTCACAGTCTGGAGAGAATCGTAATAGACACCGGCGACAGCATAGGTATGTCCATGCCATTCATACGGTTCATTGTCGCAGGTGGTAGCCTCTTCCGTAATCAGATAGGATCTGCCCACCGTCAGCATCAAGGTCACGGTGCTGTCGCAGCCGAGTGCACTAGGAAGTACTCTCTGCAGCTGATAGGTACCGTATGATCCCGGAATTGTGTCAAAGCCGTATTGAGCATAATGCTCACCCTCGCAGATCGTATCATAGAGGGTAGTCACGGGCGTCGGATTCACCGTCAGGGTCATCGTCACCACAGAGTCGCAGCCGTTGACGGTCTGCAATGTAGCCGTCTGCGTGCCCGCGGCGGTGAAGGTCTGGCCATTCCAAGTGTACGGCAGCTCGCTCTGGCAGATTGTCTGGCTGGCCGTCACCTGATAGGTCGGGTTCACCGTCAAGGTCATCGTCACCACAGAGTCGCAGCCATTGACCGTCTGCAACGTAGCCGTCTGCGTGCCCGCGGCGGTGAAGGTCTGGCCATTCCAAGTGTACGGCAGCTCGCTCTGGCAGATTGCCTGGCTGGCCGTCACCTGATAGGTCGGGTTCACCGTCAAGGTCATCGTCACCACAGAGTCACAGCCATTGACCGTCTCCAGGGTAGCTGTCTGCGTGCCCGCGGCGGTGAAGGTCTGGCCATTCCAGGTGTACGGCAACTCGCTCTGACAGATGGTCTGGCTGGCCGTCACTTGATAAGACGGGTTCACCGTCAAGATCATCGTCACCACAGAGTCGCAACCGTTGACCGCCGACAGGGCAGCCGTCTGGGTGCCTGCAGCGGTAAAGGTCCGACCGTTCCAAGTGTACGGCAGCTCGTTCTGACAGATGGTCCGGTTGTCCGTAACATTATAGTTCGGATTCACTGTCAAGGTCATCGTCACCACGGAGTCGCAACCATTGACCGTCTCCAGGTTAGCGATCAGCGTGCCTGCGCTGATGAAGGTAACATCGTTCCAGGTGTACGGCAGTTCATTCTGGCAAATAGTCTGGTAATCATTGACCGTATAAGCTTGGTTCACCGTCAGGACCATGGTGACAACAGAGTCGCAACCATTGACCGTTTGGAGCGTTGCGACCTTCGTGCCAGAACCGGTGAAGATCTTATTGTTCCAGACGTACGGCAGTTCACTCTGGCAGATGGCCTGGCTTACTGTGACGCTATAGGTCGGGTTCACCGTCAAGGTCATGGTCACCACGGAGTCGCAACCGTTGACTGCCTGCAAGGTGACCGTCTGCGTACCGGCAGCGGTGAAGGTCTGGCCGTTCCAAACGTAAGGCAGCTCGCTCTGGCAGATGGTCTGGCTTTCCGTGACATTGTAAGACGGATTCACCGCCAGGGTCATCGTCACGATGGAGTCGCAACCGGCAACAGACTGCAAGGTGGCGGTCTGCGTGCCCGCAGCGGTGAAGGTCTTGCCGTTCCAAGTATATGGCAGCTCGCTCTGGCAAACAGTTCTGTTCTCGGTGACATTGAAGGCGTTGTTGATGGTCAGCGTCATCGTCACGACAGAGTCACAGCCATGGATCGTCTGCAAGGTAGCCGTTTGGGTACCCGCGGCGGTGAAGGTCTTGCCATTCCAAACATACGGCAACTCACCTTGACAGATGGTCCGACTCTCCGTAACCTCGTAGGTCGGATACAGCGTCAGGGTCATCGTGACCACGGAGTCGCAACCATCTACTGTCTCCAACGTGGTCGTCTGGGTGCCGGCCTCGCTGAAGACGAGATCGTACCAGGTGTACGGCAGCTCGTTTTCACATACGGTCATGGCATCCGTGACATTGTAGGTCGGGTTCACCGTCAGGGTCATGGTCACCACGGAGTCGCAGCCGTTGACCGCCTGCAATGTAGCCGTCTGGGTGCCCGCAGCCGTAAAGGTCTTGCCATTCCAGGTGTAGGGCAACTCGCTCTGACAAACTGTTCTGTTTTCGGTGACGTTGTAGGTCGGATTCACCGCCAGGGTCATCGTCACGATGGAGTCGCAACCGGCAACAGACTGCAAGGTGGCGGTCTGCGTGCCCGCAGCGGTGAAGGTCTTGCCATTCCAGGTGTACGGCAACTCGCTCTGACAAACTGTTCTGTTCTCGGTGACGTTGAAGGCATCATTGACGGTCAGCGTCATCGTCACCACGGAGTCGCAACCATGGATTGTCTGCAAGGTAGCCGTCTGGGTGCCCGCAGCTGTAAAGGTCTTGCCATTCCAGGTGTACGGCAATGCGCTGGGGCAAACGGTCCGGCTATCCGTAACCTCATAGGACGGATACAGCGTCAGGGTCATCGTCACGACGGAATCGCAACCATCCATAGACTCCAGCGTTGTCGTCTGGGTGCCAGCCTCGCTGAAGACGAGATCATACCAGGTGTACGGCAGCTCGTTTTCACATACGGTCATGGCATCCGTGACATGGTAGGTCGGGTTCACCGTCAAGGTCATGGTCACCACGGAGTCGCAGCCGTTCACCGTCTGCAGGGTGGCCGTCTGGGTGCCCGCATTGGTGAAGGTCTTGCCGTTCCAGGTGTACGGCAGTTCGCTCTGGCATACGGCCATCGCATCGGTGACGTTGTAGGTCGGATTCACCGTCAGGATCATCGTCACGATGGAATCGCAACCGGCCACAGACTGCAAGGTGGCGGTCTGCGTGCCCGCATTGGTGAAGGTCTTGCCATTCCAGGTGTACGGCATCTCGTTCAGACAAACGGCTCTCTCCTCGGTGATGTTGAAGGCGTCATTGACGGTCAGCGTCATCGTCACCACGGAGTCACAACCATGGATTGTCTGCAAGGTAGCGGTCTGCGTGCCCGCAGCCGTGAAGGTCTTGCCATTCCAAGTGTACGGCAGAGCGCTGGGGCAAACGGTCCGGCTCTCCGTAACCTCATAGGACGGATACAGCGTCAGGGTCATGGTCACCACAGAGTCGCAACCATCCATCGACTCCAGCGTTGTGGTCTGGGTACCGGCCTCGGCGAAGACGAGATCGTACCAGGTGTACGGCAGCTCGTTTTCACATACGGTCATGGCATCCGTGACATGGTAGGTCGGTTTTACTGTCAAGGTCATGGTCACCACGGAGTCGCAGCCGTTCACCGTCTGCAGGGTAGCGGTCTGCGTGCCTGCAGCAGTGAAGATCTTGCCATTCCAGGTGTACGGCAATTCGCTTTGGCATACTGCCATCGCATCGGTGACGTTGTAGGTCGGATTCACCGTCAGGATCATCGTCACGATGGAGTCGCAACCGGCCACCGACTGCAAGGTAACCGTTTGGGTGCCCGCATTGGTGAAGGTCTTGCCGTTCCATACATATGGCATCTCGCTCAAGCAAACGGATCTCTCCTCGGTGATATTGAAGGCGTTGTTGATGGTCAGCGTCATGGTCACCACAGAGTCGCAACCGTTGACCGTCTGCAAAGTGGCCGTCTGCGTGCTCGCGCCGGTGAAGGTCTTGCCGTTCCAAGTGTATGGCAGAGCGCCGGGGCAAACCGAACGGGTCTCGCTGACGTTATAGGTCGGGTTGACCGTAAGCGTCATCATGACCACGGAATCGCAGCCATCCATAGACTCCAACGTTGTCGTCTGGGTGCCGGCCTCGCTGAAGACGAGATCGTACCAGGTGTACGGCAGCTCGGATTCACATACGGTCACCGCATCCGTGACGTTGTAAGTCGGTTTCAGCGTCAAGGTCATGGTCACCACAGAGTCGCAACCGTGCACCGTCTGCAGGGTAGCCGTCTGGGTGCCCGCAGCCGTGAAGGTCTTGCCATTCCAGGTGTACGGCAGAGAACTGGGGCATACCGATCTGGTTTCGCTGAGCGCGTAGGTCGGATACTGAAAAATCGTGATAGAGGAGGAGAGCTGGTCTCCCGTGCTCGTAGTGATCGTAACGGTGTAGGTGCCTGCCGACAGGGTCACTTGCGGGCCAGTGGTTCCAGTATTCCATACGTAAGTACCTGGCACATTGGAGCCGGCCGTGATGGTCGTGCTTTCGCCTGGGCAGACAGCGGTGTTACCCGAGAAGGTGATATAGGATGGGATGATGTGTGCTTCGGTAGTAAAGGTGATCACCTCACTCCATTCGCTCTCTCCAACACCCTCACAGAAGCTGCGCACCTTCACCTGATAGGTAGTGTTGGATGTCAGATTCGTGAAGGTGTAGGGACTGCCGGGGACGTTTTCAATGAGAGTCTCATTAAGCATGATATCCCAAGGACCGTTCTCCGATGTCCAATACAGCGTAGCCGACTCGGTGGAGATATTGTCAACATCGAGATCCACAGGAGCATCGCACACAGGAATCAGTGTCACTTCCACATCGTCCAAGAACCAAACCACATAGGATCCTGTGGGTGTCATGCCTTGTTTGCGAAATACGATATAGGATTGTGCGGGGGCATCGGTCATTTGCACCACCTTTTGTTTGTATTCGGTGGAATCCCATTCGTCATAGTTATAGGTTGCAACAGGCACAAAAGAGTTGATGTCGGCGAGATTGGTCAAATAGCCTACCGAGAAGGTGCCATTGCCCTCAAAACCATTCCCATATCTGTAAGGTCGTTGTAACCAGAAGGAGACTTGCAAGGTGTTGGTTGCGGCGTTAAACTTAGGCATCGCGATATAGGAATTGACATTGTTGAACTCCAAACTATAAGATCCACCTTCCGTGTGATTATAACTACTGTAGCTATTAATTGAAGTTTGGCCTGCAAGAGGTATCCAGCAATAGAAAGGCGACACATCTTCAAAGTCATAATAGTAAGGTACCGCGGTGTTTGTTCCGCATTCAGTGACAAAATAGATGCTTGGGGACGAATCGCCGTAAGTCCCATCATCGCAAATACCCTCCACATAGCATTCATAAGCAGCACCAGAATACAAGCCAGTGAGGATGTATGGGTTGGAGGTAACATTCGAAACCACGTTGTATTCACTCTCAACAGAGGACTTGTAATAGATATTCCAGGAAGCATGACTGCCCTGCGGGGTCCAACTGATAGTGGCGGAAGTGGAGGTGACGTTGGAGACAGACGGTTGGACGGTGAGGCAACTGGGAACCATCGTAACTTCCACATCATCTAACAACCAATCGTAACTGCTGTTGCTGTTGACGCGGAAAGCGATGTACGATCCATCGGGAGCCCCATCAAAGTACACAATCTTCTGAATCAAAGTAGTCGAGGACCATTCTTCGGGATCATAGATGGCCATCGGCACAAAGGTGGCGGTATCTACAGCCAAGCTGGTGACATAGCCAATTTCAAAATCACCCGAGGCACTGGAGTTATACCTTGGAGAGAGCCTGAAGGAGAGTTGCAGATTCCGGATAGGTTGGTTGAATTTCGGGAGTGTCACCGTTCCTTCGCTCCCATACACATCTAAGAAAGTAGAGCTTTCAGAGGAGAGGTAACTGCTGGTGGCGCGTCCATAGTTAGACACAGAGATGAAATTCCAACAGTTAAGTGGCTCAGCTGTCTCAAAGTCATAATAGTAAGGAATAGGCATTTGATCAGGACACACGGTAGCGAAGAATGCTGTTTCGGAAGGATCGCTGGTCGTGTTGCCTCCACATGCTGCCGTCACATAGAATTGATAAAGAGTACTAGTCTCCAAACCTGTAAGCATATAAGGTTTGGGAACATTGTTCACTACAGTGTAGAGGCTGTCCGTGCTTTTCTTGTAGTACAGCTTCCAGGCGGTCTCGCTACCGCGAGGTGTCCAATTCAGTGTAGCTGAACCGTCCGTGACATTGGTGGCGGCAAGGTGGTACGGAGCTTTACAGCCGGAAGCCACCTTCACCTCCACATCGTCCACATACCAATACCAAACGGGGCTGTTGGCATTGTGGCGGAAGGCAATGTAGGCACCGGCAGGCGCACCGGTGAAGTATTCGATCTTCTCAAGGAAGGTGTTGGAGTTCCAATCGTCGTAGTTGTAGGTGTTGACTGCCACGAAGGAGGAGGCATCCGTCAGATCGGTCACATAGCCTACGTCAAAGGTGCCGCAGTTGCTGTTGTTGTATGATTCTGGACGGGTCTTGAAGGAGAGCTGCAGGTTGCTGATGGGTTGGCTAAACGCTGGCAAGGCGAGCACCCGAGGACTGGTGTTAGTAAAATATAAGTACAGGTTTTCAGGGGAATCATTGGCCCATGAGTAATTTACATAACCGGCTACTTCTGTCCAACATTTCATTTTAGTAGTTGGGGACACGTTAAAGTTCTCCGCATAAGGAAGTGGGTAGGTTTCACATTCTGTGGAGAAATAGTACAGCTCGTTGTCGTTGCTGGAGGTTGAACTGCAGACGGCTCTCACATAACATTCGTAAAGGGTGCCGCTCTCCAAACCGGTAAGGGTGTAAGGCTTGGAAGAGATCGCTTTGGCCGAATAAGAGGTAGCACCCACCTTCCGATAGTAAAGGACCCATTGGCTTTCACTGCCACGGACATTCCAATTCAGTTGGGCGGAGTTGGTGGTGATGTTTGTGGCAACAAGCTGGTTAGGTGCTTTGCAACTGGGAGCAACAGTCACCGACACATCATCTATAAACCAATAATAACTATTGTTGGTTATATTATTCCGCAAGGCCATGCAAGCTCCGGCCGGCGCATCGGTGAAGTACTCGACCTTCTGCATGAAAGATGCAGAGGTCCACTCGCTGTAATCGTAGGTGCTGACAACCACAAAGGTGGAAACATCCGTCGGGTTGGTCAGATAGCCCACGTCAAAGGTACCGGAGGAACTATTGGTGTAGTAGTACGGACGGATTTGGAATTTAAGTTGCAGATTCTGGATAGCTTGATTGAATTGAGGCAAGGTGACTATACCATTAAACACACGTAAGAAGTGATTATCTGGGATGTTACTGAAGTAGGTGATATCATAACCGCTTCCCCAAACAGAGTTCCAACAGCTGAGCGGCTCGGGAGTCTCAAAGTCATAGCTATACGGTATGGAAAAAGTTGCGCATGGTGTGGTAAAGGTGAGGTGTTCTGAGGGGTAACTATTATCAGACCCGCACCGGGCAGTCACATAGACTTCATAGCTGGAATTGGCCTCCAATCCCGTGAGGGTGTAAGGCTTCGTGATATTGTTAAGCGTAGTAAATGACGTCTCTCCTGTTTTCTGGTAGTAGAGGTTCCAGGTTGTCTCGCTTCCACCGGCAGTCCAGTTCAACGTGGCAGAGTTGCTGGTGACCGTAGTGGCAGCCAAGTCAGTAGGAGAGGCACATTCCAAACCAGCCGTCACCTCCACATCATCTACATACCAATACCACGAACTAGAGTTGGCGTTATGGCGGAAGGCAATATGAGCATTGGCGGGCGCGCCCGTAAATTGTATGGTCTTCTCCAAGTAGGTGTTGGAGGTCCAGTCATCGTAGCTGTACGTGTTGACGACCACAAAGGTGGAGGCATCTGCCGGATCGGTCATATAGCCCACGTCAAAGGTTCCGCAATAGCTAGCAGAGTATGATTCAGGACGGGTCCAGAATGTGAGCCGCAGGTTGCTGAGAGGCTGGTCAAATGAAGGCAGAGCAATAGTGTTGGAATAACTGCCTCGAAAATCCAAGCGATACTGTCCTCCGGGGGTGTGGTTGTAACTACTATTTGATAGACGTGTTACATTGCCAGATACAGGGATCCAGCAGCCGAAAGGTGCAGTATCTTCAAAATTGTAAACGTAAGGGATGGATTTGACTCCACAGAGGGTAGTAAAGGATTTGGTAGCGGAAGGTGTACTGATGCTGGCAGATCCACAGACAGCCGTCACATAGAATATATAATTTACATTGTCCTCCAAACCTGTGAGGGTATATGGTTTGGTATGTATGTTGGATATCGTCGTGTAACTGTTTTCCGTGCTCTTTTTGTAATAAAGATTCCAACTAGTCTCGCTGCCACGGGCGGTCCAGTTCAGGATCGCGGAGTTGCTGGTGATGTCCGTAGCGGTCAGCTGGTAAGGGGGCTTGCAACCTGGACTCACTGTCACTTCCACATCATCGATATACCATCCATTGCTACTTCGTATGGCGATATAGGCATTCGCAGGCGCACCGTCAAGATACTCTGTAATGTGATAGAATGGATAGTTGTTGCTGTTCCAGTCATTGCTGTTGTAAGAGGCGACCGGCACAAAGGTGGTAGGATCAGACAGGTTCGTGAGGTAACCCACTTCAAGAATATTATTAGAGCTGTGAGTTTTTGCCCAGAAGGAGAGTTGCAGGTTGCTAATGGACTGGTTGAAGTCGGGTAGTGCCATGACAGCATTATAAAAATAGAGACAGTATCCGTTGCCTTCGGGAGAATGGTCATAACTGTTGTAACGGTAGGCGGAACCTGATGATGCCAAAGCAGTCCAGCAGTTGTAAGGACCTGGATCCATGAAGTCATAGGTATAAGGCAGGCTAGGCGTCATACAATCCGTTATGAAGGTGCCTGTTTCGGAAGGCTCGCTTTGGCTATCGCTACCGCAAACCGCCTGGACATAGAAAGTATATTCTGTGCTGGCATCCAAGCCTGCAAGGATGTAGGGGTTATGAGTGATATTCGCCACTTCGGTGTATCCAACATCCGACAGTCTTTTGTAGTAGAGGTTCCATGTAGAAGTACCGCCATAGGAGGTCCATCCCAAGGTGGCAGTATAGGCGGTGACACCCGTAGCTGTTAAATGCTGGGGCCTAGGACAGGCTGAAGAGGTGGTCACCTCCACATCATCCACATACCACTTGTTGCCGTGACCTTTGGAGCGGAGGGCCATAACAGCATTGCCAGGAGCCCCAATGAAATGTGCCATTTTCAACTTAAATTCTCTGTTTTCCCAATCGGTTGAGACATACGAGGCAATTTCCACAAATGATTCGGCATTGTCGGGATTGGTGAGATAGCCAATGGAGAAAGTATCTACATAACTACTACTATAATATTCGGGATAAATCCAGAGAGAAATCTGCAAGTCGCTGATGGGCTGGTCGAATTGAGGAAGACGTACCACATCTCCATATTCAATTACCATAGAATAATTTCCTCCGGCTGTATGGTTTTCATATCCTGAGGAACTAGATGCAGAACTCCGTCTCGCATTACCATTGAAGGCGTGCCAGCAACGGTACGGGACGTCCTCTTCAAATGCATATTGGTAAGGAATGGTTTGCTCGTCACACTCGGTGATAAAGGAGAGAAAATCAGAAGGATTACTCAAGAGGCCGCCTCCACAATCCGCCTTGACATAACATTCGTATGCAGTGTTGGGCTCCAATCCCGTGAGGGTGTAAGGTTTGGAGGTGACATTCACCGTAGTGTAGAAGGAGTTGCTGGTCTTGCGATAATAGAGCTTCCAGGCCGTCTCATTGGCACGGGCAGTCCAGTCCACGGTGATGGAGTTAGGTGTGGAGCTGTTGAGTGTCAGCTGATGGGGGGTTTTACAACTATAATACGACACCTCCACATCATCGACAAACCAATCCCAACCGGTGCTTGAGCTATTGTTACGGAAGGCAATGAGGGCATTGGCGGGCGCACCATCGAAGTATTCGGTCTTCTTGCGGTAAGTGTTGGAAGAAGACCAGTTGTCATAAGTATAGGTGTTGACCACCACAAAAGAGGAAGGATCCGACAAATCGGTCATATAGCCCACGTCAAAAGTACCGCTGGGGCTTGCTTCCGGACGGGTCCAGAAGGAGAGTTGCAAGTTGCTGATGGGCTGCTCGAGTGTTGGCATAGCAATGATACGGGGGTTACTTCCAGAGAATTGCAGACCGTTAACCCCTGTATGGTGATAGGAACTGCTTATTGCCACTGTGCCTTTCACTGGATACCAGCAGGCAAAGGGATCTTGCGTCTCGAATCCGTAGGTGTACGGGAGATATTGAGGGGCACAAGTTGTGGTGAAGGTACAAGTATCAGAGGGAATACTGGTGGAACTACTCCCGCAGTATGCCACCACATAGTACTCATAAGAGGTGCGCTCATCCAACCCGTTGAGCGTATAGGGTTTGGTGATCTGATTCAAAGTTGTGAAACTGGCATCGCCCACCTTCCGGTAATAAAGATTCCACGAAGACTCAGTGTCGCGGGCGGTCCAATCCAAGATGGCAGTAGTACCATTGACATTGGCTGTCAGACGGTAAGGAGCAATACAAGCAGGTGCTTCCGTCACCACTATATCATCGACAAACCAGTACCAGCTTGTGGAGTTGGCGTTGTGGCGGAAGGCGATACGAGCACCAGCAGGCGCTTGGGCGAAGTATTCGGTCTTCTCCTGGTAGGAGGAGGAGGACCAATCATTATAACTGTAGGTGCTAACTGCCACAAAAGTGGAGGTGTCTGTCGGGTTGGTCAGATAGCCCACATCAAAAGTGCCGCAATTGCTGTTGTTTGATTCCGGACGGGTCCAGAAAGTGACTTGCAGGTTGTTAATAGGCTGATCAAATTGCGGCATGGCAATAATGTTGCGATAAGCATGGCCAAAATATATATAGTAGTTTCCTCCAGAAGTGTGGTTGTAGCTGCCGGAGGAACGATCCGAAAAGCTGGTAAGGACATTCCAGCACATAAAAGGCACAGAATTTTCAAAATCGTAGGCGTATGGGATGGTTTGGGCACACGTGGGAGTAAAGGTGACGGTGTCAGAAGGGGCACTATAGACATAATTACCACAGGATGCCTTTACATAAAATTGGTATTGAGCACCTTCTTCCAAGTTATAAATGGTGCGGGGATGGTAAGTAGTGCTTTGTGACGAGTATGAGGAGGCACCAGTCTTTTTATAGTAGATAGTCCAACTCGTCTCGTTGCCACGGGGAGTCCAGTCCAACGAGGCGGAGGTGCTGGAAGTAGTGGCGGCAAGATGATAGGGGGCAATACATGCCGGAGCCTCTGTCACCTCCACATCGTCCACAAACCAATACCAATAGGTGGACAAGGCGTTGTGGCGGAAGGCAATGCGGGAACCGGCCGGCGCATTTGGAAAATACTCGACTTTGTTTACATTGGTATTAGAGGTCCAATCGTTGTATCGATAGGTGTTAACCACCACGAAGGTGGAAGTGTCTGTCGGGTTGGTCAGATAGCCCACATCAAAGGTACCACACACAGCATTGGCGTAAGATTCCGGACGAGTCCAGAAGGAGAGTTGCAGATTGCTGATGGGCTGGTCAAACTCCGGCAAGGTGACGACTCGGGTCAAATTGCCATAAAAATTCATGTATCCTACACCGCCAGGGGTATGGTTGTAGGAGCTATTGAGTCGTCGATCAAAACTGCCGGACAATGCAGAATAGCACTCCATGGGCGGAACGGTCTCAAAATCGTAAGCGTAGGGAATGGGATTGGAACCGCATCCGGTGGTGACGGTGATGGGATCAGTGATACTACTGGAGTTGGTGGTGCAGAGAGTCTGCACCTTAAACTCATACGTTGCACCCGTCGTCAGGCCGTCAAGCATATGGGGATGGGAGGCGACGATGGTGCTGGAATAGGAGCTTTCCGTGGTTTTCTTGTAGTAGATTTTCCAATAAGAATCACCGGCACGGGGTGTCCAGTCCAAAGTGACAGAGGTGTTGGAGATGTTAGTGGCTCGTAACTGATGGGGCGCCATACAGCCCGGATTCGTCACCTCCACATCATCCACATACCAGAACCAACTTGTGGAGTTGGCGTTGTGGCGGAAGGCGATGCGGGCACCAGAGGGTACGTCGGGGAAGTATTCTGTTTTCTCCAAGTAGTCGTTGGAGGTCCAATCGTTAAAACTGTAAGTGTTAACGGACACAAAGGTGGAGGCATCTGTAGGATCGGTCATATAGCCCACGTCAAAGGTGCCGCAATTGCTGTTGGTACAACTTTCCGGACGGGTCCAGAAGGTGAGTTGCAGGTTGTTGATGGGCTGGTCTAACTCCGGCAAGGCAATGATGTTGGAAAGACTGCCAGAGAATAAAAGTTTATAGCTTCCATCATGATTGTTGCCGCTGCTCCGTTCTTGGGTACCAGAAACACGGGTCCAGCAAGTGAGGGCGTCGCCTGACTCAAAGGTCTCTGTGTAGGGAACGGTGACATCGCATTCCGTGGAGAAATAGTGGAGCTCGGAGCTGGCGGAAGAGCTGGCGGAATATCCTGTGCACAATGCTCGCACATAGTACTTGTAGCGGGTGCCGGGCTCCAGACCGGTAAGGCTGTATGGTTTCGTAATGTTGCTGACGAAGGTGTAGCTAGATTCTGACGCCTTGCCGTAATACAGATTCCAAGCCGTTTCATCGCCACGGGCTTCCCAGTTTAAAGTGGCGGAGGTTGCAGAGATATCGGTGGCCGTCAGATGATAGGGTATCTTACAAACATCATCTTCTCCAATGACCACTTTATCCACATACCATCCTGATGTGGAATCGGTGGGATGATGGCGGAAGGCTAAGATGGCCCCGTCAGGTAGCTCTGTCAAATACTCCGTTCTCTGGACATAGCCGTTGCTTGGCCAGTCGCTGTAATGATAGCTGTTGACCGTCACAAAACTGTTGATATTGGTGGGGTCTGTCACATATCCGAACTCAAAAGTACCGCAAGCGGCATTGGTGTAGGATTCCGGACGGAGGTAGAAGGAGATCTTCACCTCCTGGATGGCATTGTCGATATCCGGGAGGAGGATGAGGTTGTTGGTGGTTCCTTTGAATAGAAGACTGTAGGACCCACTGTAGGAAGTTCCTTTATAGCGTCTTGTACCGGCAATAGGAGTCCAGCAGGAGAAGTTTTCCTCTGTCTCAAAACCTTCCTCATAGGGGGTTTGCACCATGTCACAATTGGTGGTGAATGACCCGAAAGGACTCCACATAGAGTTGACGGATCCGCAGCCGCCTTGTACCTGCCAGATGTAGGTGGTATTGTTGGTCAGGCCGGTGAGATTGAAATAAGAGTTGCCAAGACCATTGTAGACGGTCCAGGTTCCGGACGAGATCTCATAGATTTGGACCTCATCAATGCCCACACCCCAGCCATAGCCGTCTGTCATCTTGAAGGCAATCTGATAGTTGTTGGCGAGGTTTGGCAAGGTAAGGCTCTCATTGGTCCAGGACTCATGGTTTTCCGCGGTGTGGAACAACAACTGCCATGCACCGCCGTTTATACGATAATAGACATCTAATGAATCCACATCTCCACTCCAGTCTTTATTGATATAGGAGAAGTTGAGTGTGGCGGTGGCGGCACCGCTCAGGTCTAGTACAGGTGAGATCAGGTAGGTGGTATTACCAGAGCTTGTATGGGTGATAATGGCATTGTAGTGTCCTGCTGCCGCTCCGGTTTCAATACCTTCATCGTCACCTGTGGAGACATGCCAGGACCCCGTGCCGTTTTCAGACAAGGAAGTCCAGCCATTCGGCATGGTGCCACCTTCAAAGTTCTCGCTCAGATAGACTTGGGCCGGCCGACAACGCACGTTGTAGTGATCGTTGTCGCCACTACTCCAGCTAAGGGAAGCCGAGGAGGGATGCGCCCAGGCTTGAAGGTTGCTAGGCTCTGAACATGGGTTCGGCGTAATGCCGATACGGATGTTGTTACGAAAGAGATGAATGTTTCGGCTACCACTGTAACTTGTGCTGCCGAGGGTTGGCCGGGTATTGTCACTGTACCAAGAGATGGCCAATGTGTCAGTGGTGGGGGTAGTATAGAATTTATAGGTATTGCCCGGATACCCGGTGGTTGTGTCGAGGAAACAGACCAACAAGTTACCGCCCGTATAGTTAAAGGGCGTGTCAAAGTGGATGGTGATCCACCCCGCTCCCGTAGCAGATAAGGTACCCTGCCACACCCGGTCGCTTTCCGTCACAGGCACCATGTCGGTATTGGAGGTGAACTTGCTTTTAGTGGTGTTTTGCAGGTACAGCTTCACATTGTTCATATCAAAACTGTTCGTGGAAGCATAATGGAAACTGAGGGAGTCGATAGTTCCGCCATTGAACACGTTGATCTCTTCCGCCTTATAGATCTGTTGCGTCAGAGAGTAGTGGAAATACATGTTAACAGGAAGATTGTAAAATGTATTAGTGCCTTCCCCGATGGCAGAGTTATCCACCACGGAATTGGGCACATAACCTATTTTGATGTTGGAACGTCCACTATATACGCCAGTGTTTCCCGTCCAAGCGGAGAGATTATAGGGGTCAGGATCCGTGTCATCACTGCCTTGCAGAATGACACTATTGGGTTTATCGGTGGTGTGGAAATAGCGATAGGAGTCACCGGGGGTGTTCTCGTGCATGGCCACCATCAGGTTGCTGGTGCCGTCGTATTCGAAAGGCACATCCAAGGTGATGGTGTTCCAGCCTTCGGCTATGGACCAATCCCCTTCATACACCACATCGGAGGTGCTTACGGGTTCAAAATCGGTGCCACTGGAAAAAGTGCTCCGCGACACCTGTTTCAGATAGAGGGTGATATGGTTGGTCTGTGGAGAACCTGGCTTCATATTGAAACTGACAGTATGGATGGTGCCGCCAGTGGGTATCCCGATCTCCTCAGCGGTATAGAGTTGCTCCACAAAGGAATAGGAATAATTACCATGATAGGGTGTAATGGCCCAGTCGCCGTCATAGCTCGTTCCGATAGCAACTTCCTGGCTGTTCGGTGTGATGTCGAACCGGAGATTGGCGCGATAAGTATAAGAGTCCTTATTGCCACTCCAGGCGGAGAGGTTGTTGAGGTTGGGCTGTTGGTTGTCGCTGTACCAGGAAATTGCTCGTGTACCTGTAGTGGTGGTTGTATAAAAGGTATAAGAAGTGCCCGGATAATTACCGCCGATGGTGTCGAGCATACAGACGAGCAAGTTGCGGCCGTCATACGCGAAAGGCCGATCAAGAGTGAGGGTGATCCAACCGTTGCCAGTGGCCGACATATTGCCGTCATATACCATGTTGTCGAAGCTAATGGGCACCATGTCAGTATTGGAATTAAAAGAGCTCTTGGATGTGTTCATCAGGAAGACCTGGATGTTACCTAAATTGAAACTGGAATTATAGGCATAGTGGAAACTGATGGAGGTGATGGAGCCTCCGGCTGGCACCCCGATCTCATCCGCCGTATAGATCTCCTGGGTCAGGGAATATCGATAATACATATTCAACGGAAGTCGATAGTAGGTTTGGGTACCTTCACCGATGGTGACGGTAGTTTGAGCTGTCAACGAGCCTGAAATAGAGGCTAAGATCAAGAGAAACAGGAAAATGTAGATCTTTTTCATAGCAGTATATTTTTTAAAATTAAAATTTCTACAGAAACAATTGGCAATAATAAAAAAAACTATTGTATCGCGCAATAAGTAAAATTACTCATTTTTAAAATTTTCTGATTATTTTAGGGGCAGGACTTATTCCTATTTCAAGAGCTCGGATGCTGAGGGACAGAGGGAGCTAAGATGCTGATAATAAAAAGGGACGCTCTGTGCAGAGCGTCCCTTCCATAGGTTAAGCAGCGGGGGCCTATTTCTCAATGCGGATACGGGCATCCACGGCGGTCACATAGCGCGGGTTGCCGAGCAGCGGGTTGAGGTCCATCTCCACGATCTCGGGAGCGGCCTGCACCAGCGCACTCACGCGGGCGATCTGGTCGGCATAGAGGTCGATGTTGACAGGTTCCTGGCCGCGCACTCCTTGCAAGATCTTGTAGCCGCGCAGCTTGGTGAGCATCTGCTTGGCTTCGTCGGCGGTGATGGGCGCAAGAGCGGACTGCACATCCTTCAGCACCTCAATGAAGATGCCGCCCAGGCCGAAGAAGATCTGATGTCCGAACTTCTCATCGCGGATAGCGCCGATATAGACATCCGTGCCGTCCAGCATCGGGTACATCTCCACCGCATAGGTGTCTTGGATAGCCATCAGCCGGTCAAACTCCTTGCTGACGGTGTCGAGGTCCTTGACATTGAGGGTCACACCGCCCACATCAGACTTGTGGAGCGGTCCCACGACCTTCATCACCAGCGGGGTGTCCTTGCCACAGTTCACCTCTTTGGCAAACTGCAAGGCGTCTTCCTTCTTATCCACCTCCACGCTGCGTTTGCGGGAGATGCCGGCGGCGTCGAGCAATTCGTTGTAGTCGGCAATCTCCAGATAGCCGCTTTCACACTTGTCGATGGTCTTGCGGATGCGGGCCACATCGACTTGTGGCAGCACCACGTTCTCGGGTTGCGGCTTCGGTGTGTTCCACACTTTGACGAGGGCATTGCCTAACACGCACTCCTCCGGGAAATTGATGCGTCCCTTGGCGATAAAGTCCTCAATCTCCTGTTTCACATTGATGATAGAGGGCAACACCGGGAAGATGGGCTTCTTGCAGGTCTTCATCTTCTCATCGAGCAAATCATAAACCTCCTTGTTGGAGAAAAGGCCCGGGGAGCCGAAGATGACCACGGAGAAGTCGATGTCGGTGTAGTCGTTCTCGACGGCGTCGATGATATAGCCAAGTTGCTCGGCTGTTCCTGTGGCGAGGAAGTCGATGGGATTGCCCACGGAGGAGCCTGCGTAGAGTTTCGAGAGCAGGGCTGGACTGGCGGGGTGATCCTTCAACGGGGGCACTTCCAGTCCGCCGTTGCTGAGCACGTCGGTCAGCATAACGGCAGGACCGCCCGCGTGGGTGATGACGGCGCAGCGTTTCCCCTTTATTTCAGGGTGCATGAAGACGGCGCAGACGGTGGTGAGCTCCTGGCGGTTGTGACAGCGCACGATGCCGGCTTTTTGGAACAGGGCGTCCACAGCGGCGTCATTGGTGGCCAGTGCGCCGGTGTGCGACGAGGCCGCACGCGAACCGGCGGCGGAACCGCCCGACTTGATGGCTGCAATCTTGCATCCTTTGTTGATGAGGTTGCGACTGTGCTTCAACAAGCGCTGCGGGTCGCCAATTTTCTCCATATAGAGCATAATGACGTGACTGGACTTTTCAGGGTCGAAAGTCTCGTCCAGATGTTCCAGCACATCTTCGATGCCGAGTTGGGCGCTGTTGCCTACAGCCCATACACTGTTGAATTTCAGGCCGTTGCTCATGCCATACTCCTTGATAAACACGGCGGTGGCACCGCTTCCCGTGATGAAGTCCACACCTTTGGGATCCAGTTTCGGAATGGGCGTGTCGAAGCAGCCGCTATAGTTGGTGTTGAGGAATCCCGTGCAGTTGGGGCCGATGAGCGAGCCATTCACGGCGTTGATGGAATCCACGATGTGTTTCTCGATGGCAGCACCCGCAGCGTTCTCCTCCGAGAATCCGGCACTGACAATGATGAATCCTTGGGTTCCTTTCTGCTGCGTCAGCACGTCCACCGTGTGGGAGCAGAACTTGGCCGCGATGCAGAGGATGGCGCAGTCCACCTGCGGCAGGTCTTCCACCTGCTTGTAGCACTTGATGCCCTGCACCTCGTCTTCTTTGGGGTTCACAGCATAGATCTCGCCCTTGAAGGCGCTTTCCAACAAGTTTTTCAGGGCTTTGCCGCCCGGTTTGTGAATGTCACTGGATGCACCGCAAATCACGATGCTTTTGGGATTGATCAGTTTTTGATTAATCATAATAGTTATTGGTATATAAATTTGTAATTTGTCAGAAAATCAGAATGCCAACATGGCCTCTTTGAGCACGGCGATTTTCCGCTGCAGCTCCTCTTTGACAAGCTTCACCTCACTGCGTCTCTTCGCCCGGGCGGTGACACTGAAGTAGAACTTGATCTTCGGCTCCGTGCCTGAAGGACGCACGGTCACCTTGCTGCCGTCCTTCAGGAAGAACTGCAGCACATTGGACAGCGGGAGGTTCAACGGGCCGTTGGTCCCATAACGGTAGTCAAAGTACTTCTGCAACTGCACGTCGTGCATCTTGACCACCTCCACGCGGGCAATATTTTGCGGCGGATGGGTGCGGAACTTCTCCATCATCAGACGGATCTCATTGAGGCCGTCCTGTCCTTTCTTGGTCAGCGACAGCAGTCCCTCCTGGTAAACGCCATAGCGATAGTAGATGTCGTCGAGCACCTCGGTCAGGAGTTTATGGTTGCCGCGATGGGTGATCATATAGCAGGCGGCCATCTCGGCGATCAGGCAGCAGGCGGAGACCGCATCTTTGTCGCGCACGAAATCGCCCACCAGATAGCCATAGCTCTCTTCGCCACCGACCAGGTAGGTGGCCTGCTGCTCGTGCTGGCGGATGGTCTCTGCAATATACTTGAAGCCTGTCAGCACCTCGTAGCACTCGATGTTATAGTCCAACGCGATATCCCGAAGCAGGTCGGTGGTCACAATCGTCTTCACCACATAAGGGTTCTTGATTTTATGGTCGCCCTGCAGCTTGTTTTCGAGCACATAGTTGAAGAGCAAGGTGGCCGTTTGGTTGCCATTCAGCAGTTGCATCTCGCCATCGGCATTCCGGACAGCGATGCCCACACGGTCCGCATCCGGGTCGGTGGCCAGCACCAAGTCGGCCTGGATCTCATCGGCCTTTTGGAGCGCCAGCTTCAAGGCTTCATGCTCCTCGGGATTGGGATAGACTACCGTGGGAAAGGTGCCATCGGGGATGGCCTGTGGCTCCACGATGGTCACATTGGTGAAGCCATAGCGCCGCAGGGCTTCGGGCACCAAGGCGATGCCGGTACCGTGCAACGGGGTATAGACGATCTTCATATTCTTGGCTCGCTCTGACTTCGGAATATGGAGCGAGAGGGCACGCACTTTCTTCAGATAGATTTCATCAATCTTCGAACCAATGATGGTGACCAGCTTCGGATTGCGCTTCCACTGGATCTGGTCGATGTCGGTCACCTTCTGGACCTCATCCATCACCTGCCGGTCGTAGGGGGCAACGAGTTGGCCGCCGTCATCGCCATAGACTTTGTAACCATTGTACTCCTTCGGGTTATGAGACGCGGTGATCATGACGCCGGCGTTGCACTGCAACTCGCGGACAGCAAAGGAGAGCTCAGGAGTGGGGCGGATACCATCGAACAGATAGGTCTTGATGCCATTGGCGGAGAAGATGTCGGCAGAGATCTGGGCGAACTCATCACTCTGAATTCGGGAGTCAAAGGAGATTACGATCTTGGAAGTTCCGGCCACGGTAGCCTTCAGAAAATTGGCAATGCCTTGGGCTGCCGCACCGACCGTGTACTTGTTCATACGGTTCGTACCGACACCCAGGATGCCACGCATGCCTCCCGTGCCAAACTCCAGATCACAATAGAAGGCATCCTCCAAGGCTTTGGGATCCGACTTCTGCAATCTCTTAATCTCTTTTTTGGTTTCTTGATCATAAGCTCCGTCGAGCCATTTCTCAATTCTACGTGTAGTTTTATCGTCCATAGTGAAAGATTTTAAAATCAAGATTGCAAAAGTAAAATTTTTATGTTACAAAAACAAACTTGCAAAAAATCTATCCAGTTCTTTTTACGATATAAAAAAAAGAGTATTTTTGCACCTGTTTGTTGCAACTGCGAACAACGGAGAAGGCTGAAAATCCGAAAAAGAGTAAGCGAAAACACCTTAAAACCTAATAAATGTCTTATAAAATTGAACAAATCGAAGGTATCGGCGACATCTACGCCGAAAAATTAACCAAAGCTGGCATCAACACCACCGAAGAGTTGCTGGCCAAATGTGCCAAGCCTGCAGGCCGTAATGCACTGGCAGAATCCACGGGTATCAGTCCCAAGCTCATCCTGAAATGGGCTAACCACGCCGATCTTTTCCGCATCAAGGGCGTGGCCGGCCAGTTCGCCGAACTGCTCGAAGCCTCCGGCGTGGACACCGTCAAGGAGTTCCGTCACCGCGTGGCCGCCAACCTGCAACCCAAGATGGTCGAGGTGAACAACGTCAAGAACCTCTGCAACCGCGTCCCTTCTGTCTCCGAACTGGAGAAGATGATCGACCAGGCCAAAGATCTTGACCCCATCATGGAATACTAATTCCAAGGCAGCCCTACCTGCGCCTCTGTGCGCTCCAACACCCTACGGAGATGCAAAAGTTTGCATCTCCGTATTTTTCGCCCCTACGGGATAAAGCAGACAACCTCCTGATTTATAGCATTTAAAAATAAAAATCCCACCATGTTGGTTATTTGAAAAAAAAATGTACTTTTGCCGCTCTGAATTATCGCATAAAAAACAATAAACAAATCAAGTAAGAAATGGCAAATCATAAGTCATCCATCAAAAGAATTAGAGCAAACGAGAGAAAGAGACTGGCGAACCGCTACTATTCCAAGACCATGCGTAATGCCTTGAGAGACATCCGCGCTATCTCGGACAAGAACGAGGCTACACAGAAGTTGTCTGCTATGACATCCATGATTGACAAGCTTGCCAAGAAGGGTATGATTCATAAGAATAAAGCCGCCAACCTCAAGTCCGGTTTGATGAAGAAAATCAACGCTCTCTAATCGAACAATGAAGGCTTCAACGCCTTCTTTTTTTTTATCCCATCATGGCTGACGCTTTCCAATTCTCCATTCCCATACAGATTCGCATGAGTGACCTGGACCCCTTCGTGCATGTCAACAACGGGGCGCAGTGTCACTACTTCGACTTCGGACGGAGCAACTACCTGGAGCACGTGCTGGAGATGACCATCGACTGGGCCACCTTCGACCTCGTGCTCGTGCATGTGGGCATGGACTTCCGCGACAGCATCGGCTTCCACGACCAGCTGGTCTGTGAATCCAGGGTCGTCAGCCTCGGTCATAAGAGTTTCCGGATGGAGCAGCAACTGCGCGACCTGCGCACGGGCATCGTCAAGACCACCTGCGAGTGTGTCTTGGCAGGCTTGGACCGCACCACCGGACAAGGCATTCCCATCCAGGAAGCATACAAGGAGAAGTTCCGCACCTTTGAGCATCTAGATGATTAGCAAACAGAGAATTTCCGACATCCGCAAGCTGCATCAGAAGAAATTTCGCGATGCAGAAAGACGCTTTGTTGTTGAAGGTCGCAAGAGCGTGGAGATGTTGCTGGCATCAGACTTCGTCGTGGAGGAGGTCCTGACCACCGAGGCTTTCCACGCACAATATCCAGAGCTCTTTCAAGGACAGGCGGTGACCTTCGGTTCGCCGACAGACCTGGAGCGCATCAGTTGCATGAGCACCCCTCCGGAGGTGATGGCCATCGCGCGACAGAAGCGCCCCACCCCACCCTCTCCCAACGGCGGGCAACCGTTGCTGGTTCTCGACCGCATCTCCGACCCGGGCAATCTGGGCACCATCATCCGCACCGCCGACTGGTTCAACATCCAACATATCGTCTGTTCCCCCGACTGTGTGGAGTTTTACAATCCCAAGACCATCCAGGCCACCATGGGCTCCTTCTGCTTTGTGGAGATATCGTATCTGCCACTCGTGCCATTTCTGCAGGAGGCCTCCAAGACGCGCCGCATCCTAGGCACCTTCATGGACGGGCAGCCATTGGCCTCCATCGTGCCCCAGCCTGACGACATCCTCGTCATCGGCAACGAGTCGAACGGCATCACGCCGGAGGTGGCCGCTCTCGTCACGGAGCGCATCACCATCACGAAGGTCCACCCTGGGCGACCTTCCGCGGAGTCGCTCAACGCCGCCATCGCCGCCGGCATCACGATGAGCCATTTCTGGGGAAATCCTTAGCGAGAGGGATTGTGAACCACAAAGGCACAAAGGACACAAAGAGAGATGAAGAAACTTGGAGGGGGAAGTACATCTCTCTCCCGAAGAACTATTAAGGGGACCTCTATTTTTATCATTTTCACGATCGACACGCAATATTTCACGTTGAGCATGTCGGATAATTCCTTATCTTTGCAGCCCTCAAAAAATGAGCCTTGCAAGATAATGAAAGCGTACCGCGTCCTTATATTTATCATCTTAGTACTCACCGCTTTAGCGGCCATTTGCCTCTTCTTTCCGAAGAAGGGGGTAAAGATCGGAAATGCGGAGCTTCACTTCCCTTCCATCGAAGATGTGCTGGTGGGTGACACAACCGTCAAGGACATCAAGGAGGTAGTGCCGGAGATGGACTCGGTGAAGTTGGCCCATCTGAACAGTCTGCGCGACACGCTGGAGCAGTACGAAGAGGCCATCACCGAGGGTGTCGGGCATTTCTACTTCCCGAACAACGACGCCACCTTCTTCGACCCTCTTTTCAGCAAGCTGGCGAGTGCCAAAGCCAATGGCGAAGTGGTTCGCATCCTGCACTATGGCGACTCGCAGATTGAGATGGACCGTATCTCATGCGACATCCGTCGTTTCTTCCAGCGCACCTTTGGCGGCGGTGGCCCCGGATTGGTGCCTGTCATCCAGTCCATCCCCTCTTTTGCGGTCAGTCAGAACGCTTCCGGCGACCTGGTGCTGCACACCTCCTACGGCGAGGGCGCCCGTGCCAGGGGCAACTACGGTCTCATGTGCAAGTGTTACCAGCTGACCGGCGCCGCCACCTTCAACGCGGTGGCCTCACGTCACAAGGACACCGACGGGCGCGTCAAGAAGTTCTCCACTGTCACCCTGCTCTACAACGACCGTAACGGCAACCTGTCGGCCACCCTCAGCGACCGCAACAGTCCCTACCGCGACACGGCCACCTCCGCACAGACGGGCATCCACACCTTCCGCTGGCAGATGGACAGTGCCACCTCTTCTCTGCGCATCGCCATGCGCGGCAATGCCGACCTCTACGGCATCTTCCTCGACAACGGCCCCGGAGTAGCGGTGGACAACATCCCGCTGCGCGCCTCCTCCGGCGACCAGTTCACCTTGATCACCGACACCCTGCTGAGAGCCTGCTACCGGGAAGCCAACGTCGGCATGATCATCCTGCAGTTCGGCGGCAATGCCATACCCGTCATCTATAACGACAAGTCCTTGAACAACTACCTCACCCGTATCGAGCAGCAGATCCGGTATGTCAAACGCGCCTGCCCCAAGGCCACATTACTCTTCATCGGTCCCTCCGACATGAGCAAGAGTCAGGGCGGAGCCATGCGCACCTACCCGATGCTGCCGCGCCTCATCGACAGCCTGCGCACCATCGCCCTGCGCAACCATGCCGCCTACTGGGACATCTACGAGGTGATGGGCGGGCAGAACTCCATGGTGTCGTGGGTCCGCAATGGCCTTGCCGGCCCCGACTACGTGCACTTCACCCCTGCGGGTGCCCGCAAGGTGGGCCGCATGCTGGCCGACAACTTCGCCACCATCTACGAATACTACCGCACCCGCAAAAGCATACCCCAAGAACAATACGAAACCCTATGGAACGAATCCGGACACTGACCTGGCTGCTCATCGCCCTATGCTGCTCGATCCGTTGCTTCGGGCAGGTGGACATCACTCAGGAGGACTCCATCCCGCAGATCCCCCTGGTGACCGACACCATGATGACCGTGGACAGCAGCAACGTGCTGATCACTGACACGGATGTGGTGGAGGACTCTGGCATTGAGGATCCTTACATTCGCTACGACCTCAACCATCTGGATTGGGGTCGCGACAGCCTGAGTCTGGTCCGTTTCTTCGACAAGCTAAACTATGTGCTGGATGCCAAGCAGGGCAACGTCCACATCCTGCATCTCGGCGCCTCGCATGTGCAGGCAGGCACCCTCACCCACCGCCTACGCACCCACTTCTTGGATGAATACGGCGAACCGCCTGCCGCACGGGGCTTCATCTTCCCCTACTCCAGCGCCAGCAACTGCAACAATCCCAGCGACTACCGCATCAGCAAGCGGGCCACTTTCAACCTGATCCGCAACGTATATCAGACCTACCAGTTCCCCCTGGGCGGCAGCGGCATCGCGGTCTGGTGCTCCGACACCGCCAACAGCATCACCGTCAAGATGAACGCCCCGGACTACGACTTCTACGCTGACACCATCATCCTCCTGGGCGCCGCCCACGGATGGCCCATCGACCCGATCCTACAATACGACACCATCTACCATTTCCCCGACTCCGAGGATCTGGCCCACGACCGCTACTTCTACTACCTCGATGAGCCCGTGACAGACTTCACCATCCACTTCCCCTGCAGCGCACGCGACACCTTCATGGTGGAAGGCATCCTGCTGCGCAACGGCCGTGCGGGTATCACCGTCTCCTCCATTGGCGTCAACGGGGCGCAGGTAACCTCCTATCTGCGGTGCAAGAACTTCGTCCGCGACATGGAGCTCATCAAGCCCGACCTCGTCATCTTCGGCATCGGAGTCAACGACGCCTACGGAGCCACCTTCGACTCCGTGGCCTTCAAGAACAACTACCTGCAGCTGGTGGCGCGCATCCGCGAAGCCAACCCCGACTGCGCCTTCATTTTCATGTCCAACAACGACACCTGGAAGAAGGGCAAGAAAGGCAAGTACTATGTCAACCCCACCGGCCCGGCCGTCAGCGACGTGATGCACCGGCTAGCCGACCTCACCGGAGGCGCCGTATGGGACCAGTTCCATATCATGGGCGGCCTGCGCTCGATGAATACTTGGCGCAAGAAAGGGCTCGCCCAGAAAGACTATGTGCATTTCACCGCAGCCGGCTATCAACAGCTCGGCGACCTCCTTTTTGAAGCTATTATCAACGAAATCAGAAGACCGTAAGGATGACGTGGGAGAATCTTAAAATATTTCTACATAACATCTTCTCCTTCAACGAGGAATACCCGTTGCTGTTCACCCAGTTCAACTTCTGGGCCTTCTTCGCCCTCGTATTCGCCCTCTTCACCATCTTCCATCGCAAAAGACTGCTGCGCAACGCCTTTCTCTTCTTCGCCAGCGTCTTCTTCTACTATAAGACCAGCGGTCTCTTTGTGCTCATCCTCATCTTCGACATGTTCTACAACTACCTCATCGGCATACTGTTGGACAAGTCGCCTCGACAATGGGCACGCAAAACCTATATGATCACGGGCGTGGTGCTGAACCTCGCCATCCTCTGCTATTTCAAATACGCCTACTTCTTTACCGATGCCTACAACACGATGGTCGGCAGCAATCACGAGGTCATCAACTGGCTTGCGCAGTGGACCAACGACCTGACCGGCAAGAACTATTTCGACGCCTCCAAGATCCTGCTGCCGGTGGGTATCTCCTTCTATACGTTCCAGAACATCAGCTATGTGGTGGATGTCTATCGCAAAAAGGTGGCGCATGTGACCAACCTGCTGGACTTCGGCTTCTACGTCTCCTTCTTCCCGCAACTGGTGGCGGGTCCTATCGTGCGCGCCGACAGCTTTGTACCGCAATTGTACAAGCCCTACTCTCTCAGCAAACGACAATTCGGCATTGCCGTCTTCTGGATCCTCAACGGTTTGGCCAAGAAGCTGATCATGAGCGACTACCTGGCCGTCAACTTCGTGGACCGCGTCTTCAACAACCCCTCGCTGTTCACCCCCTTTGAGAATTTGTCGGCTTTGTTCATCTACTCCTTGCAGGTATATGCCGACTTCTCCGGCTATACCGACATCGCCATCGGCGTAGCCATGCTGATGGGCTTCCATCTGCCCAAGAACTTCAACTCGCCCTACAAGGCCACCAACCCGGGCAACTTCTGGAAACGCTGGCACATCTCCCTCTCCAACTGGCTGAAGGACTATCTCTACATCCCGTTGGGCGGCAACCGTAACGCCACCTTCGGCACTTACTTCTGCATCCTCTTCATCGCCTTCGTCATCATCATGCTCACCAAGAGCGCCGTTATCACCTCCATCATCGTCACGTTGGCGGTGGTGCTGACCATCATATCCTTAGCCTCCAAAAAAGCGAGACTGGTCATCAGCACCAATCTCAACAACATGAACACCATGCTGTTAGGCGGTCTATGGCACGGCGCCTCCTGGAACTTCATGATTTGGGGCGGACTCAACGGATTGGGCATCATCGGCTACAAGATCTGGCGACACTGCCATAATTTGGTGAAACCGCTCGTCATTGGCGGCATCTTTGCCATCTTCATGGTCTGCAACCACCTCTTCCCTGCCCCCATCCTGCGCATTGCCTGCGTGTGGACGGGCGCGATGACCGCGGGCACGCTGATCAAGTCCCTCTACACCATCATCTTCCCCAGAAAAGACGTGCCCTGGCTCGACAAGGTGTGGGGCATCGCACAGACCTTCGTCTTCATCACCTTCACCCGACTGTTCTTCCGGTCGGGCTCCAACCTCGACCCCGCCTTGGCCAACGAGACTGCCTGGAACACCGCCAAGAGCATGGTCAACAGCATCGGCAGCACCTGGAATACAGCGGTCATTCCCGACATCCTGCACAACTACCGCGCTGTCTTCATCCTGTTTATCCTCGGCATGATCATCCACTGGCTGCCCGACCGCTGGAAACGCTGGTACCGGATGAACTTCGCCCTGCTGCCCGTATGGGTCATCGGCATCATCGTGGTGGTCACCATCTTCGTGCTCTACCAGTTCGTCACCGCCGACCTGCAGCCCTTCATCTATTTCCAGTTCTAAGGGGGAAATGCCGTTCTTTACAACACGTTCAAAAATATTTTTTCTTCCGACACCAATTGAATCATTTTTTTTATATTTTTGCCGCATAAAAGCAACGCCTTACTTTCTTGTAAGGACACGGGCCACTTTTCAGTGGCTCTTTTTTATTAACAACTATGAATTATGACAAAAAGAGTTACATTCTACATTGACGGATTCAATTTCTATTTCGGTATCAAGCGTGCTCGCAATATAGATAAGAACTGGAGCAAATGCTATTGGATTGATGTCGTAAAACTCTGCGAGAGTTTCCTTGGAGAAAACCAGATATTAGAAAAGGTCATATACTTCACGGCGAGTCCTATGAATCCGGCTAAAAACAGTCGCCAAAGTTCATTCCTAAATGCAAACAAACTCATCAATGGAAACAAATTTGAGATTATCAGGGGAAAATATATGGATAAAAGCTTTATTTGTCCTTTCTGCAATGCATCCATTTCAAAACCCGAGGAGAAGAAAACAGATGTGAACATATCCGTGAGGATGCTGGCTGATTGTATGGAAGATAAAACCGACACAGTGGCATTGGTTAGTGCCGACAGCGATCTCATCCCTCCCCTGGAGTTCATTCAACAGTTATTTCCACAAAAGAATATCAAGGTGTATTTTCCCCCGACAAACTACAGCAATGACATTAAAGATAATTTATTGCATCATCGGAGCAAACCTGTCCTAATGAAAAACAACCTTCCAAGATTCTTGAACTCCATCATGGAGGATTTGGTTACAGATGGGAACAAATCTTTCAGCATTCCTGAAAAGTGGAAGAAGATGTCAGAATGAGCAAATCGCCATAGCATTCTCTCTCTTAAAAAATCACAAAAAACAAGAATCTAAGTAGAACGGAATCTGTCAGGATTAAGCCGTCCTGTCTATTTTTTTACTACCGCTGTAACAAGCCCTCATTCACTCTCGTCTTAAAGGTCGGAATCGGTTCCGATTTCATCCCATCATTCTTTTAACCCTAAAAAATCTTACATTATGAAAAAACATCTGTATGTCTTCTTCCTCTTATTCCTCTCTTTCGGTGTGCTTGTCTCGTGCAAACATCCAGACAATCCCGATCCGACGAACGAGAGTGAGCTCCCGGGTGCTCTGAAGGGAGCCTTCTCCATCAGTGCCACCCAGAAGGTAGTCTTCGCCCAAGGCAACCTGCAGTACCAAGCCAGCACGGGCCTTTGGCGTTTTGCCGATCAGCAATATCAGATGCTGGGCGAAAGCAACACGCACATCTCCGCCACCTACAATGGCTGGATAGACCTCTTTGGCTTCGCCACCAGTGGCTGGGACAACGGGAACACCTACTACCATCCATACGACATTGCCACCTGCGGATGCAACTCCTGCGGATACGAATACGGCCCCACAGATGCGGACCATCACTATGACCTCGACTTGGTGGGCGACTATGCCAATGCCGACTGGGGTGTGTACAATGCCATCAGCAATGGCGGCAACAAAGCCGGCTTATGGCGTTGCCTTACCAAAGAAGAACTCCAGTACCTCATCACTCAGCGTCCCAATGCCCAGGAGTATTGTTACCATGCATCCGTGGACACCATCCATGGAGTGGTGCTCCTTCCCGACGATTGGGTTCGGCCGACAGACATTGACGCATCCAACCATCAATACACGATAGAGCAGTGGAACAAGATGGAAAAGGCGGGGGCTGTCTTCTTGCCGGAAGCAGGCATGAGACACGAACAAGAGGTGTGGGTCTTTAACAAGTCGGGGTACTATTGGACCTCCACCGCCATTGGCGGATTCACGCCGGATGCCGCCTACGCGCTCAGCATCTCCCATGCCAACGGGGTGGTCTCTTATTATGGGCGGCCCACGCGCTATTACGGATGCAGCGTGCGTTTAGTGCACGAACTGCCGTAAGCATCTTCGCTTACCGTCGCATTGGGAAAAGCCAAGACCCATAGGTCGCGCTTGCCTTTCAGCTCTATCAGACACCATCAAAACGGACACAAAAATAATTGTCCGGTAGTTGCAGCTTTTTTAATAAAAAAACTATTTTTGCTGCTCTTACTAGACAGGATTATGATGATATCTTTTTTGATAATCTTGATGGTGACTTGTTTGTATTCCTTGGCCGCCTTTGAGTGTCTGGGACAGAACGCGAAGACATACGCCACCTTCAATTCGAGCCTTATGGACAACAACTTGGAGGCCGTGGTGGTGGACAAACACGTCAACAAATGGCTGGGCACCGTGAAAAACGGCTTGATCAGACACAAACCGTGAGAAACGTCCAGCCGACGAGAACACGTATTTTTCCACGAAATGCTTTCATCATGTCAAATTCACCAAATAAATACTCACTGGCCAACAAGGAACTCTTGAAGATTGTCTGTGCCATCTCCGCATTGATAATAGTCAGTCTGATCTACTATTTCCATATTCGGAAAGAGTCACTCTATATCGCCGGAAAGCGTGCGGAGTCCACCTTGAAGAATACGGAAATGACGATACACATCCGCACCGGGAAGATCGAGACCATCGTGAATTCCATGCAGCCCATGGTGGAATACGCCCTTGACGACCCTGAGGCCATGTTTGACGTTGCCCGCCACACCGTTGAGTCCAGCAGCCGCATCTTGGGCGCTGGCATCGCATTCAAAGAGAACTTCTATCCCGAAAAAGGACGATGGTTCGAGACCTACGCGGGTCGTCTGAGAGACTGCGACTCGTTGATTGTCACGCAGATAGGAGGCCCTAATCATGACTATCTCCAAATGGATTGGTTTCAGAAAGGGATGGCTGCCGAGAAAGGAATCTGGAGCAACCCTTATTATGACAATGCGGGGAGCAAGACATTCATGATGACCTACATCGTTCCTTTCAGAAACGAGGCTGGCGAGGTGGTAGGCGTCATCGGCGCGGACATCGCTATTGACACCCTCGTGAATATTATAAGAGGCACAAAACTCTATCCCAACAGTTTCTGCAGTCTGGTCGCAGGCGACGGCACCGTCCTGGCGTCGGCGCCGTCGATGCCCAAAGGCAAGTGCCATGTCTATACAGAGACTATTGATGGCAAGAACATGACGCTCACCCTCACCATTCCCGACTCCGACATGTACAAACGGCTACGGCAATCCAGTGCTTTCTTCGCATTTCTGGCCATGACAGGTATTCTGGTGGTGCTCTTCATTGCCTACCGTTCCCTCCAGAACTTATGGAAACTGAATGAGGTACGTGCCAAAGAACAGCGTATCGAGGACGAGCTTTTCATTGCCCGCGGCATCCAGCAGTCGCTATTGCCGTCAGGGCCGTCACAAGGTCTTGCCGACGGATTGGACATCAGCGGTTTGCAGATTTCGGCCAAATATGTCGGGGGCGACCTGTACGACTATTTTGTGCGTGACGGGAAATTGCTGTTCTGCATTGGCGACGTCTCCGGCAAGGGAGTGCCCGCCGCGCTGCTGATGGCCATTGCACATAGTCTGTTCCGCACCCTGTCAACCCATAGCGACCAGCCGGAACGCATCATGAAGGCACTGAACAGTAGCATCAGCGACAACAATCCTGACATCATGTTTATCACGATGTTCTTGGGAGTCATGGAGTTATCCTCTGGCAAGGTGGTGTACTGTAACGCCGGACACAATCCTCCGATATTGATCAAAGACGGCCAAGCCAAGTTTCTGGACACTGAGCCTTCCCTCCTTTTGGGTGTTGAGCCCAATGCCGAATATGTCGCCCACGAGTTGAGACTGTCTCCTGGCGACACACTATTGCTCTATACAGACGGGCTCACAGAGGCTGAGAACACCCAAAATGAACTTTTCGGGGAGACACGAGCTCTGGAAACAGCGACGGCAGTCAGCGCCATGACTGCGCAAGAACAACTTACGAAGATGCGCGAGGCAGTGCAACAGTTTGTGAACCAGGCCGAGCAAAGCGATGATCTCACGATGTTGTCCATCCGCTATTTGCCAGCAGAGGATACGCTGACCTTGACCGACAACATCCAGGAACTGGATCAGCTGGAACCCTTTTTAGAGAGTTTCTTTGACCGTAACAACCTGGACATGGCCCTTCTACCCAGTGTGAACCTTGCCTTGGAGGAGGCCTTGGCCAACGTCATCATGTATGCCTACCCGGAGAATGCTCAAGGCGAAGTGACCCTCTCCGCCCAAATAAAAGATGACGATATTCTCATGGTAATTCAAGACCGGGGAATCCCCTTCAATCCATTGCAACAGCAGGAAATCGACTTGGATGTCCCTCTTGAGGAAAGGCAGATCGGTGGTCTGGGCATCCATCTCATCAAGGAAATCATGGACAAGGTGGAATACACCCGTGAAGACGGAAAAAATGTGTTGAAGATGTGGAAGAGTATTTGGACGTGTTAAAGGCTGAAAATGAAAAGAGAACCTGTTCAAAACATATTGTCCGTTTTTTTATATAATCTTTATTTTTGCAAGTTGAATGGATTATTTCCATTGGGAGCATTAAAAAAAGCCTATAACAACATAATAATTCTGAATATCAATAATTTAACGATTATGAATATCAATATCACAGAAGAAAGCAACACCATCACCGCTGTCTTTGACGGTCGTTTGGACACCTTGGCCGCGCAACAGATCAGCGAGACCATAGAGCCGTTGTTACAACATGCGGACCAGAACATCGTCCTGGACTGTGAAAAGATGCCGTTCATCAGCAGTTCCGGCCTGCGCATCTTCTTGAAAATCCGCAAAGAAGTGGCGGCCAAAGGTGGCAAGATGTACCTGAAAAACATCTGTCCTGACGTACGGCAGGTCTTCAAGATGACCAAACTGGAAGACATCTTCGAGATTCTCGATTAAGTATGGTGTATGTAAACGACCGTACCGACCAGTTGGACATCGCGGCAGCACTGGACATCGTCTCCGTGCAACGGCGTGAGCAGGCGTTGAGATTTCGTTTCGACGCAGGACGGCGCCTCTCCTTGTCCGCATACCTCCTGTTGATGGAGGGACTGGAAAAAGAGTACGGCATCACTGAGCCTCCCCTTTTAGGATACAGCCCTGAAGGAAAACCGTTTCTTGCCCACTACCCCGACATTCACTTCAACCTCAGTCATTCCGGAACCGTGGCATTGTGTGCTATCAGCGACCAGCCGGTAGGTGCAGATGTGGAAGTGCCTCGCAAGATCTCTCCCGACTTGATCTGTTACACGATGAGCGACGAAGAGCAACAGCAGATCAACACCTCTCCGGACCCCATCATGCAGTTTCTTTACTTCTGGACCCGGAAAGAGGCTTTCCTCAAGCTCTCGTCCAAGGGGATTCGCAATGACATGAGAAGGGTGCTGGAGGAATCGGGGGACTGTCATTTGGAAACCATACAAACAGACCATTACATTTATTCCATCGCAAATTACAAATAACCCACTTGATTTTAACAGCTTATATTTGAGACGTATGCATACTTGTTGTAAAAAAACCACCCCTAGGCTTGTGATACTGATGGCCCTGATGACGGTTTTCACGCTGCAGGCACAAGAGCCCCAAAACGAGTTCACCATTGATGCCAAAATCAACACCCGTGGAGAGGTCCGCGTCGGAGGATTTGACCCGGAAGAAGAAGCGAGTGGGAAAACTCCCAAAGCTCTTTTTGTCATGGGCCAGTACCGACTCAATGTCGGGTATAAGCGAGCTGACTGGTTTGAGGTGAGGCTTTCTCCGCAGTTTTCCGGCATCTGGGGACAATCCGGCGGAAACCTCAGCCTTGCAGAAGGATGGTTTTCGATGAGACACCAAAAAACAGGGCTGTTCGCCAAGATCGGTCGTCAGACACTGGAATACGACGATGAGCGTATCTTGGGCTACGATGACTGGACGATGACCGCACCCACCCATGACGTGCTGAAGTTCGGCTATGAGGGACATGGGCACAAGGTCCACGGCCTCCTCGCCTACAACCAGAATTCCGACAATGTCTCCTCAGGAACCAGTTACTATGCTGGTGGCATACAGCCCTACAAGACGATGCAGGCCCTCTGGTATCACTACGAAACACCGAAATCACTGTTCGGAATCTCCCTGATTGGCATGAATGTCGGCATGCAAAGCCAAAAGACGGATAAACCCGACACCACTTTCTATCAGCAGCTGGTAGGTTCTTACCTCTTCTTTAAACCCAGCATCGTGTCTTTGGAAGGTGCCTTCTATTACCAATTGGGCAAGGAAGAACACGGAATTCCATTGGATGCTTACATGGGAAGCGCAAAACTCAAGATTACGCCCAATGACAAGTACAATCTCTATGTCGGTTATGATTACCTGAGCGGCGACAAGTTTTTTGCCGTTCCTGCGGAAGGGACTATAGGCATGATCTACCACGATAAGATCCGAGGGTTCTGTCCTATTTTCGGCTCGCATCACGACTTCTACGGTGCCATGGACTTCTTTTATGTGGAAAGCTATGTGGGCGGGTTCACGCCTGGCTTGCAGAATCTCTATACAGGAGGTTCCGTCAGACCTGTCAAAGGACTGAATATCAACGCAGCCTACCATTTCTTTGCCATTGCCACCAACCACGATTATTTGAAAAAACCATTGGGACATGAAATCGAGTTTTCTCTTGACTACTCTTTTGGCCGGTTTGTGAAAGTCGGCGCCGGCTACTCCTATATGCGCGGTACCGAAACGATGGAAATACTCCAGCGTGTCTCCAGAAACCGCCAACTGCACTGGGGGTGGATCATGATCTCCGTCACACCGACATTGTTCACCACTGGATGGGATGACAAGAAGAGACCTTAGACAGTGGTTGTTGTATAAAACACTGATAGCCAATAGTTAATAGCCAAAATCATATATCAACAAATTGAACTAAAACAATCCGAATATGAAAATAACCGCTCCTTTGTCGAAATCGCAATATGGCATCTATGCGGAATGTGTAGGCCACGAGAATGAACCCTACTACAACCTGCCGTTTATCTTTGTCCTTGACGGCAGTCTGGATGCAGAACGCTTGTGCCGTGCCATTGAAACGACCATCAAGGCTCACCCCACCTTGTTTTCGAGAATCGAGGTGAATGAGGAGGGCGACCCTTTCCAAACCCTTGACATGGAAAAAGAAGACTTCAGCCTTTCTGTTGAGCCGATCACAGACATCGAAGCGGAGAAACAACAGCTCATTGTGCCGTTCAAGCTCTATGGCGGACGGCTGTTCCACATCCGTCTGATGCGCGACGCGGAGCATTTCTACTGGTTCTTCGACATGCACCATATCATTGGCGACGGATCTTCACTGAACACGATTCTCCATGATGCGGCGAGGGTCTATGGCGGCGGTGAACTTTCACCTGAGGTCATGACGATGGCCGAGGTGGCCACAGCCGAAGCCGAAATGCGCAAGACCGCCGCTTTCGAGGAGGGCAAACAATGGTATGCCCAACATTTTGACTGCAGCGACACATTCACCCCACTCCTCCCTGACCTTGAGATCCCTGAACATACGGAGTCGCATAAAGAGCGTACGCTAGGCACCGACATGACCCAGGTGGAGGCGTTCTGCAAAGCCAACGGCATCTTCAAAAGCACCCTTTTCACAGCGGCTTATGCTTACCTCCTGGCAAAATACAATAATGAGGAGGAATCACTCTTTACCACAATCTACAACGGTCGCACAGACCAGCGTTTCCTTCATTCCGTGGGCATGACGGTCAAAACCCTGCCGGTTTATGCCACCTTTGCCGACGAGACCACCGTGCTTGACTTTCTGAAAGCTGGCCAAGAACAGATGGCTGGCTGCCGTCAACACGACATCTATGCCTATACCGACTTGATGGAAGACCTCAACCTGCAGACCAACTCCATGTTTGCATGGCACGGCATGTTGTTTGCCGATACAGAGTTCGGGGGCATGCCCATGCAGACCATTCAACTATGCAACAACACCCTGGAGGTATCGCTATACCTGATGGCCTATGTCCTTGACAACCAATGCCATCTTAGAGCGGAATACAATTCCAATGAGTACTCGGAGTCCCTGATCGCCCAGTTCATGGAGAGCTACGAGGCCACTCTGGAGGGCTTCTTGACCCAGACTTATCTGCGCGATGTTGACATCACGACTAAAGACGAGATCGCGGTGCTGGACAGCTTCAACCCAGACGAGGTGTCCTACGACAACACGCAGACCATCGTCTCCCTCTTCCGCAGACAGGCAGCAGCCACCCCCGATAATGAAGCCGTGGTGTTTCAGGACCATCGTTACACCTACGCGCAAGTCGATGACATCAGCGAGCGCATCGCTGCATACATCTTGTCGAAAGGATTGAAGACCGAAGAGGTGGTGTCGGTGCTCATCCCTCGCTGCGAGTGGATGGCGATTGCCTCGCTCGGCGTGCTGAAAGCCGGGTGTGCCTACCAGCCCTTGGACCCGTCTTATCCCAAGGAGCGACTCAATTTTATGATGAAGGATGCCGACGCCAAGCTGCTCATTTGCGATGAAGGCCTGCGCGACGTTGTGGACGAATACCACGGTGAAGTGCTGTTCACCAAGGATTTGCCGATGCTTCCGCCGGCCAAGCGTGTCGAGGTCGATCCGAAGCCTGAAAACCTGTTTATCCTGCTCTATACCAGCGGTTCCACGGGCGTGCCCAAGGGCTGCCAGCTGGAACACCGCAATATCGTGGCCTTTTGCCATTGGTACCAGCGCCGCTTCGAACTGAAACCGGAACATCACGCGTCGTGCTATGCCAGCTATGGCTTCGACTGCTGTATGATGGACCTCTACCCTGCCTTGACCTGCGGTGCCTGCGTGTATGTCATCGGTGACGACATCCGCCTGAGCCTGCCCGACGTGAATGATTACTTCAATGCCAACCATATCACCCACTCGTTCATGACCACCCAGGTGGCCTATCAGTTCGCCACCAACATGGACAACCATTCGTTGCTGCATCTGGTGGCGGCAGGAGAAAAGTTGGCCTCCTTGGTGCCGCCGAGCAACTTCAAGCTGCACAACGGCTACGGCCCCACCGAAGGCACCATTCTCATCACGGAGTTTGAAGTCGATAAAGAGATGAAAGATATTCCGGTGGGCAAGCCCTTGGACAACAACCACCTCTATATCGTGGACAAATATGGCCATCGTGTGCCGCAGGGTGCGTTGGGCGAGTTGTGGATCAGCGGTCCGCACGTCACCCGAAGCTACCTCAATCGTCCCGAGAAAACCGCTGAGGTCTATATCCAGAATCCCTTCACGGACAATCCTCGCTACGCCCGCATCTATCGTACCGGCGACATCGTCCGCTACCTTCCGGACGGTAACATCCAGTTCGTGGGGCGCAAAGACGGTCAAGTGAAGATCCGCGGTTTCCGCATCGAGCTGAAAGAAGTCGAAAGCATCATCCGCCAATTCAAGGGCATCAAAGATGTCACCGTGCAAGCCTTTGACGAAGAGGGCGGCGGCAAATTCATCGCTGCCTATATCGTTGCAGATGAACAGATTGACATTGAAGCGTTGAACAACTTCATCCTAGAGGAAAAACCGCCTTATATGGTGCCCGCCGTGACGATGCAGATCGACAGGATTCCACTGAACCAGAACCAAAAAGTGAATAAAAAGGCCCTTCCGAAGCCCGAAAAAAAGGCAGCGGAAGACGTTGTGGAAAGCAACGTGCCGATGAACCTCCTCGAAAAAGAGTTGCACGACATCATTGCCGGTGTTGTAGGTACCCAAGATTTCGGTGTGACCACCGTACTTGGCTATGTGGGACTCACCTCCATCTCCGCGATCAAATTGGCTATACAAATGAACAAACGATTTGGTATAATATTGGATTCCAAAGCGTTAGCCAAAAGCGGTTCTTTGCAGTACATTGAAAATGAGATTCTCAACCATCTGCTCAACACTCCGTCGTCAGCGCAAAGCACATCGGAGGAACAACAGCCAGCAATCAGCAATCAGCAATCAACATTAAAAAACATTCCGCTGTCTTACGCACAAATGGGGGTTTATGTGGACTGCATGAAGCAGCCCTCCTCTACGGTGTACAACATTCCTGCGATGATCCGATTCCCCAAAGGGACGGACGCCCAACTGCTTGGCAAGTCCGTCGAAACGGTCATCAAGGCGCATCCGCAGTTCCACGTGCATTTCGGAAGCGAAGGCAGCGACATTGTGCAAAACGTGGACGCAACCCAACCTATTGTCATCACACAGAGCAAGTTGAGTGAGGCGGAGTTGGAGAAATACAAAGTAACGTTTGTCAAGCCGTTCAACCTAAAAAAGGGACCGTTGTATCGTATGGAGATTGTCACGACGGAGGAGCAGGTTTACCTTTTGGCCGATGTCCATCACCTGATTTTCGATGGTGGTTCTTTAGACCTCTTTATCAACCAGTTATGCGAGTTGATGAACGGTCACGGTATTGAAACCGAGGCCATCAGTTATGCGGATTTCGTTGCCGATGAAAAAGCGGCTGAAAGTACGCCGAGCTATGCCGAAGCCAAAGATTTTTTCAACGAGCGCTTGGGCAAATTGGAAGGGGTCACCGAAGTGCCCTCCGACCTGACCAATCCCATCGAACAAGGTGTTGTCCGCACCGTGTCCAGCAAGTTGGATTTCACTGCGATGGAAGCTTTCTGCAAGCAACACAACCTCTCGCCCGCTCACCTCACCTTGGCGGCGGTGTTCTATTCGCTCTCGCGTTTCACCAACAACGAACAAATCTGTATCACCACCATCAGCAACGGCCGTTCCGACCTGCGCATCCGCAACACGGTGGGCATGTTCGTCAACACGTTGGCTTTGAGCGCCCAGATTGGCGAACAGAGTGTGATGGATTTCCTGAACGAAACCAGCCAACACTTTGACGAGACGTTGAGACACGAAAACTACCCGTTTGCGCAAATTGCCGCGGATTACGATTTGTCGGCGGAAATCATGTTCGCCTATCAAATGGGCCTCATTGACCACTATGTTGTCAATGGACAAAAACTTGAGGTTGAGACACTTGAGCTGGACGTGCCGAAGTTCCGCATCGCGTTCTACATCCAGGAGAAAGACGGTGTGCCGAGTGTTTGCATTGAATATGACAACGGTCGTTACAGCGAAAGCTTGATGCAGCATTTGGCGCAGTCGGTCTGCAATGCGGTCAACGCTTTCATCCGTCAACCCGAAACGGCGTTGTTGCAGGTTTCCCTGCTGGATGCCGAGCAAACGGTTGTCCTCGACAGCTTCAACCAGACGGAAGTGCCCTACGACCATACGCAGAACATCGTTTCACTGTTCCGTCGTCAAGTGGAGCAAACGCCTGATAATTTGGCGGTTGTATATCACGAAAAGAAATATACCTATCGTGAGGTGGATGCCATTTCGGAGCGTATAGCCGCCTATATCGCATCGCAAGGCCTTGGAAACGAGGATGTCGTTTCTGTCCTTATTCCGCGTTGCGAGTGGATGGCCATTGCTTCGCTCGGTGTGCTGAAAGCCGGTTGTGCCTACCAGCCGCTCGACCCCAGTTATCCCGCTGAGCGTCTTAACTTCATGATGAAAGACGCCAACGCCAAACTGCTGATTGCTGATGAGGAGCTTCGTCCTATTGTGAATGAATATCAAGGCAAAGTGCTCTTGACCAAGGATATTGCGACATTGGAGACGGTAGAGACGCCTCATGAGACACCTCTACTGACCCCGTCTTCCCTCTTTATCCTGCTTTACACGTCTGGCTCTACGGGTACCCCCAAGGGCTGTCAGCTCGAACATGGCAATATCGTGGCCTTCTGTCATTGGTACCAGCGGCATTATGGTCTCACTGCCAACGACCGCGTGGCCGCATACGCCAGCTACGGCTTCGACGCCTGCATGATGGACCTCTACCCGGCATTGACTTGCGGTGCCTGCGTCCACATCATCGGCGACGACATCCGTCTGAATCTGCCCGACTTGAACGACTACTTCAACACGCAAGGCATCACCCACTCGTTCATCACGACGCAGGTGGGCTACCAGTTCGCGACCAATGTCGAGAACCATTCCTTGCGCTGCTTCGCTGTGGGCGGCGAGAAACTTTCGGCTTTGAATCCGCCGACGAATTACAAGATGTACAACGGCTACGGTCCCACCGAATGCACCATTTTCACCACCAATTACTGGGTGAAAGATTATGAACTGGATATCCCGATCGGCAAACCGCTGGACAATCTGAAACTCTATATCGTGGACAAGCAATTCAACAGATTGCCTATCGGGGCAGCTGGCGAGTTGTGGGTGAGTGGTCAGCAAGTCAGTCGTGGCTATCTCAACCGACTGGAAAAGACGGCGGAGACCTTCCTGAAGAATCCGTTCAGCCAAGAGCCTGGTTATGAGCGCATTTACCGCACCGGCGACATTGTGCGCTACCTCCCCGACGGCAATATCCAGTTTGTGGGTCGCAAGGACGGTCAGGTGAAGATTCGTGGTTTCCGCATCGAGCTGAAGGAAGTGGAGGCCGTCATCCGTGAGTTCCCGGGCATCAAGGATGTGACTGTGCAAGCCTTTGATTATGAGAACGGTGGAAAATACATTGCCGCTTACATCGTCAGTGATGAAAAGGTGGACATCAAGCAACTGAACGCATTCATCGGGCAGCAGAAGCCCCCGTATATGATTCCTGCGGCCACGATGCAGATCGACAGCATCCCGCTGAACCAGAACCAGAAGGTGAACCGCAAAGCCCTGCCGGATCCTGTAATCCAAGCTGCTGATCGCGAATATGTGGCACCGGCCAACGAAACGGAGCGTCAGTTCTGTAAAATCTTCGGCGACATTTTGGCCATGGACAAGATCAGTGCCACCGACAACTTCTTCGACTTAGGCGGCACCTCGCTCATGGTGACCCGCGTCATCCTCGAGGCCGACAAAATCGGGTACCACATTGCCTATGGGGATGTCTTCTCCAACAACACCCCACGGAAGCTCGCCGCGCTCGTCATGGGCAACACGGATACCAGCACGGAAGAAGAGGATGTGTTCAGCTACGACTATTCCGCCATTCACAACATATTGAAAAACAACACGCTGGATAGCTTCTTGAATGGTGAACGCCAGACGTTGGGCAACGTGTTGCTCACCGGCGCCACGGGTTACTTAGGCATCCATGTATTGCAGGAGCTGATTGGCTCGGACGTGCCGAAAATCTACTGTCTGGTGCGCGACAAAAACCTGGATGCCGCCGAACACCGGCTGAAGACGCTGCTGTTCTACTACTTCGAATCGACATACGACGAATTGTTCGGCAAACGATTGAATATCGTGCTCGGCGATGTCACCAACGATCTGACCGCCCTCGTCAAAGCGAAGATCGACACGGTCTTCAACTGTGCGGCAGTGGTGAAGCACTTCAGTGAAGGCACTGAGATCGAGGATGTTAACATTGGCGGTGCGCAGCGTTGTGTCGATTTCTGCCTGAAGACCGGGGCGCGGCTGGTGCACATCTCCACATATAGCACGAGTGGTCTCAATGTCAACGACACTATGTCACCCGACTATGTCTTCACCGAGCAGCGGCTTTATGACGGGCAGTATCTCGGAAACCAGTACATCCATTCCAAATTCATAGCGGAGCGGGTTGTTCTGCAGTCGATTGTGGATGATGGACTATCGGCCAAGGTCATCCGTGTCGGCAATTTGGCGGCGCGTGCCCGAGACGGCGAATTCCAGATCAACTTCTCGACGAACTCCTATATGGGTCGTATCAAAGTCTATAATATGCTGGGGTGTTGTCCTTATTCCATTTACGACAGCAAGGTGGAGTTCTCGCCCATCGATGAGGTAGCGCAGGCGATCATCCTGCTCAGTTCCACGCCCAAGGAATGTTGTGTGTTCCACACGTATAACAACCATTCGCTGTTCCTCGGCGACGTGCTCAGCGGTCTCAACAACATCGGCACGGATATTCGTTTTGTGGAGGATGAGGAGTACAATGCGGCCATGGAGAGTGCAGGCAACGACCCGGAGAAGGCCAGAACCCTCGCCAGCCTGGTCGCATACCAAGATATGGCCCACGGCAAGAAGGCTTCTTTCGTGCCCGTCGAAAATCCTTATACCTCGCAGGTGCTCTACCGTTTAGGCTTCAAATGGTCGCCCACCACGTGGGATTATGTGGATCGCATGTTGAGCGCCATCAGCGGATTGGGATTCTTCGACTAGCAGTGATTGGCGCCTAGTTGGGGCGTATCGCATACGCCCCATCATTCCTATTTGACAATCCTCCACTCGCCTGGATGGAGATCATCCAGGCTGAGGTCGCCGATTTGGATGCGGATGAGCCTCAAGGTAGGGAAGCCGACTGCCGCGGTCATGTGCCGCACTTGGCGGTTCTTGCCTTCGGTGAGGGTGAGGCGCACCCAGCTGGTGGGGATGTTGGCGCGATAGCGGATGGGCGGCACGCGCTCCCAGAGGTTCTCCGGCGGCAGCGCCCGCTCAGCCTTGCAGGGGCGGGTGCGGTAGCCTTTGATGACGACCCCTTTCCTCAGTTGTTGCAGGGCCTCGTCGGTGATTTCGCCATCCACTTGGGCGAGGTAAGTGCGGGGGTGGGCGTTCTTCGGGTCGAGCAGCCGCTTCACCAGCCGTCCGTCGTCGGTCAGCAGCAGAGCGCCCTCGCTGTCGTGGTCAAGTCGTCCCGCGGCATAGACGCCGGGCGGGAAACCGAACTCGTCGAGGGCCCGGTGCCCCGCCTCAGGGGTGAACTGGCTCAGCACGCCGTAGGGTTTGTTGAAGAGGATAACCATAGGATTCTTTTTGGGTGGCAAAGATAGGAATTATTCTTCTTATCCTTATTTTTTTGTATTTTTGCAATGTGTTTAATGGTATTCGTTGGAAGGATTATCTGAACTCTTTTAGCGCAATTATCTATGACTATGAAAAAAGGAGTATTGTTTTTGATGGTTTTATTACTGGGTGCAGGATCGCTTTGGGGCCAACGCATCTATTCCACCAATTATCGTTCCGAAGCAAAAGTGAAGGTGTATGTGACCAAATACCGTTCGGAAGCGGATCTCATCGTCTATAAAACAGACTATCGAAGCGAGGCGTCAGGCAATAAGGGGATTTGGTATTTCACCCAGTATAAGAGCGAGGCCCAGAAGATTATCTATTTTACGGACTATCCTTCCGAAGCGGATGTAAAAGTGTATTTCACCCGATATAAGAGTGAGGCGGGCTGGAAGAACAAGGCCAAACAGCACCTGTTTTACTAGTTCCATATAGAATGGTTTTGCAAAAAAGGACTATATACTTGATGGCACATTACCGGTATATAGGGCTGGTTCCTGCCCAGCATTGCATGTGGAATTATTGAGATTTACTCCCTCTAAGAGATTCTGCCTTTTGTTGTATCACAACGCATTTCATGACATAGTGTGACCAGTCGGTTCGAAGCCGACATGATTTGGCAAGTCCCGTTGCCATCCCGCATCGCCTCGAAGAGGCGTACTCTCAATAACCCCAGACTAAACGCAGTGCTGTCTGGGGTGGCACAGTGCCCCTGTCATCATCGCACCGCGATAGCCGCTTGCCACAAGGGGCTCCATAAACCCGGTGCGAAAGGGAGGAGCTCCACAAAATACTATCTTACAGCTACCTTCTTGTGCCATCATGTATATAATCACCCAAAAAGGAACCCAACGATTACTCGTTGGGTTCCTTCCTTGCGGAGAGAGAGGGATTCGAACCCCCGGAGGTGTGACCCTCAACGGTTTTCAAGACCGCCGCATTCGACCGCTCTGCCATCTCTCCTTTTGAGGGCGCAAAAGTACATTTTTTTTTTAACATTCCCTAGCCCGCCCTGCAGAAAAGCTATAACACGTTTATACCGACTGCTTTATCGAGATTTCCTCGTCACCAGGCCCTGCTCGCTGACCTGCAACGATCCATCCAAGGAGAAACAATCCCGAAGTCTGTCAGGCGTCAGAACCGCTCGGGCATCATCGTGCGCCAGCAGCGTTCCCGACCTCATCAGGATAGTCTGACGGGCGTACTCGATGGCCATGGAGAAGTCGTGAATCACAATGAGGACCGTCACCTTTTCCGTGGCATTCAGCTCCGCCAGAATGTCCATGATCTCAAATTTATGGGAGACATCAAGGTTGGACAAAGGCTCATCCAGCAGCATGATCGGGGCCTGCTGCGCCATGGCACGGGCAATCAGGGTGCGCTGCAGTTCACCCCCACTCAAAGCACTGATATTACGATCTCTAAAAGAAGAGATGTGGCATTTTTCCATCACCCGACCTACAATCTCTTCATCCTGAGACGATTGCAGTTGCCAAGGTTTTTGATACGGGTTACGCCCCATCATCACCATCTCATATACCGACACGTCAAAGATATGATCCTGGTGCTGGGGCACGAAAGAAACCATCTGGGCGAACTCCCGAGGTGGATAGTCGTGTACATCCCGCCCACCTATCAAAATACGTCCAGATGTCAGGGGCAACAATCCTGCCAAGCATTTGAGCAAGGTGGTCTTACCAGAGCCGTTAGGCCCGACCACCGCACAAAACTCCCCCTCCTCCACCGTCACAGAGAGATCCCGGAAGAGTTTAGCGTTATGATACTGAAAATCTATATGTTGAACCTCGATCTTAGGCATTTTCAAAAGAGATTTTCCAAACTGGCAGGGTCAAGATCATAGATTATCTTCCGCTGGGAGGGCGAAACGGTCGGGCAAGAGCAGGCGAAAAGCTGACGCAACAGCGCCGCCACCGCAGAGGCCGACTGCAGGGGCATTGACCGACTCCGGTATTGCTTGGCGATACACAGGGCGATGTTCTGGTATTTGTCGGTCTTGTGCAGGAAGGCATTGCTTTTGAACTCATCCAAGATGTTCGTGATAACGGTCTGCAAATCCCCCTCCTCATCTTCATCATTAGGGGTCCCGTTGACGGCAAAATGCGTCAAGTCTATCTTTTCCAGCTCATAACCCATCTGCAAGAATTCCGACTTCAAAGATTCAGCCAGATCGGCCTGTGCGGGGGTAAGCGTGACGGTAATGGGGAACAGGCTCTGCTGCACACTGATAGGCGTATCCATCAATGCCTTCATGTTCCGGTCAAAGAGAATCCGTTCGCGGGCGTTGGCCAGATGAATCGCCATAGCCCGACCGTTGAGCATCAGGAAGAGAAAACGATCTTGAACGACAAAATAGGGAAAATCATCGGGTATCTCCCACTCTTGCTGAGAGTTGTCGGGCATCAGGTTGGCTTCCAGCTGCTCTGGCGAGCGATGCTCCACCTGTTCTGTCTTCAGCCCTTGCAGAAAATCGTTCCACCGGCCAGTATCCACCCGCTCATTCCACTGATAGGGCTTAGAGGCATCGTACGACTGTCCCCGATGTTGGGGTACGGAGTCAAAAGGATTATAGTTAGGGTCATGATCCACGGTGGGAAGCACAATGGGACGGTCGGAAGGTCTTTGTGGCAACTCAAAGATGGGGTCCAGCTCAAAGTCTATCCGGGGCGACAGCGCCATGGTGCCCAGGCTCTTCTTGACGGCGGCATGCACAAAGCCAAAGAGCAGCTTGTCGTCCTGCAACTTGACCTCCACCTTGGTGGGGCTCACATTGATATCGACATTGGCAGGATCCACTTCAATGGCAATGAAATAGGCCGGTCGATAGCCTTGCGGGATGAGTTGGGCATAGGCCTGCTCCACAGCATAATTCAACAACGGATGACGCACATAGCGGTTGTTGATGAACATATACTGCTCGGCCTTCTTCTTTTTGGCATTCTCCGGCTTGGCGATAAAGCCATGGATATTCATGATGTCGGTCTCCTGCTCCACTGGAAAAAGCTTGTCCTTAAACGAATTACCAAAGACATTCACCACCCGCTGCTTCAAGTTGCTAGGCGTCAAGTGATAGAGCATCTTCCCATTATGGAACAGCGTGAAAGCCAATTCATGATGAATCAGCGCCACCCGATAGAATTCCTCTTCAATATGGGTCATCTCCACATTGTCTGACTTCAGAAAGTTGCGACGGGCAGGCACATTGAAGAAGAGGTTCTTGACGGCTATCGAGGTGCCATCTTGGGTTGCACAGTGTTCATGACACGAGACCTCCGCACCCTCAATGGTCACGCGCGTGCCCATGGTATCCTCCGCCTGCTTGGTCTTCAGTTCCACATAGGCAATGGCCGCGATGGAGGCAAGTGCCTCTCCGCGGAAACCCTTGGTTTGGATACGGTAAAGATCGTCAGCGGTACGCAGCTTAGAGGTTGCGTGGCGCTCAAAACAAAGACGGGCATCGTTGAAAGACATGCCCTTGCCGTTGTCAATCACCTGAATCAGCGTCCGCCCGGCATCCTTGACAATCAACTGTATCTCCGTAGCACCGGAGTCCACCGCGTTCTCCAACAACTCCTTCACCACCGATGCCGGCCGCTGGATCACCTCCCCGGCAGCAATCTGGTTTGCAACCGCCTCTGGCAGCAACTTGATAATGTCACTCATACGCGCACTCTTGCCTGATTAAGCGAAAAACTTGAAGAAAACAAACGCCAGCACCAGCGCAAAGAAGACGATGGTGATAATGGGCAACCAAGCGAACTTGTTGTCATTGGCATGATGACGACGCTTGTTGCTCCATTCCCGATGCAACTTATTGGCAAAATCCGTCTGCTTGTCACCCGTGGATTGCTCCTTGTCCGGATCATAAAAACGGGGTTTGTAGTTGAACTCCCGCGGTTCAGGTTTTTCAAATCCAAAAAAACTCATAACATCAATTTTTAGAGAGCGCAAAGATACATATTTAATTTTGGATACCGGACATTCATCAAAAAAAAGATACCTTCCCTAAAAAAATCTGAAAGACCGGACTTTCTCTTCCTGCTTTTTTATACTTTTGCCGTCTGAACTGATTGTTTGATAAAACTGCTTGACATGAAAAACATCATCCGAATCATGCTTACCTGGCTGTTTCTTTCAGCCCTACTCTGTCTTCAGGCACAGATCCCCGACTTGGACACCAAATATGCCACGGAAATGCTGAAGCCCGGCACGCCCGCACCCGATTTCAAACTCCAGACTCCCGACGGCAAGACCATCCAATTCAGCGATTTCGCCAAAGGCAAGTATGTTGTCATCGACTTCTGGGCCTCCTGGTGCCCCGACTGTCGCAAAGACATGCCCGAGGTTATCCGGATGTACAACAAATGGCACGATATGGGCGTGGAGTTCCTAGGCGTCTCTTTCGACACCGACAAGCAGAAATGGACGGATTACATTGCCCAATCCGGTGTCCCTTACCCGCAGGTGAGCGAGCTGAAGCGGATGAGCCAGTCGGAGGTGGCCAAGGCCTACGGCGTGCGCTGGATCCCCTCCCTTTACCTCATCGGTCCCGACGGCAAAGTGCTGGTAAGCACGGTACTGTCGTATAAGATTGAGAATATGTTGTACAAGAATTTCGTGGAAAGTGTTGCGCTCCCGTTTCTTGGAAGATATGACACGATTGCCATTGACGGCAGCAAGGGAAAGTTATGGGCCCGATTGTACAAGCCAGAACTGAAGGCAGGGCAACGATGCGATCTCGTCATCCTGTGCCACGGACTCAACTGCGACCATGATTTCTCACTAATGCGGCGTATCGCCTACTATCTGGAAAACAACTTCGCAGTTCTGGAATTCGACTTCAACGGGCACGGCAAGAGCGAGGGCAAGTTTGTGGACATGACCATTCCCAACGAGATGGAGGATCTGGAGCAGGTGCTGGCCTATGCACAGGACCTGCGCTTTGTGGACGACATCGCCTTGGTGGGTCACTCGCAAGGCGCGGTGGTGGCCGCGATGGTGGCGGGCAAGCATCCCGACGACATCAAGGCGGTGGTGCTCTTGGCGCCAGCCTCCTCCGTGCGCGATGATGTGGTGCGCGGCAATCTCTTTGGCATCGACTTCGATCCCCTCGACATGCCCGACAGCCTGGTACTCAACAACGACATTGCCCTCGGCTACAGATACTTGAAGACCGCCTCCACCCTGCCGATCTTTGAGACGGCGGCCAACTACCACGGCAACGCCTGTATCATCCACGGCAACGCTGACCGTCTGGTGCCCTACACCTGCAGCGAGCATTTCCACGAGACATGGACCCACAGCGAATACCACCTGCTCAACTACTACGACCACAGCTTCACCGTCTGCCCGTACCGCCCGGCGGAGATCACGACAGAATTCTTGCTAAGGGTGATGCGATAATCATCACATATCCCCTGACCAGCCATGACCCAAATCCCAATGCTCATCATAGACAAACTCAAAATAGGGCAATGAAAACTCCTTTTCCAAGAGTTCGGTCAGTTCTTCTTTGATGGGGTCAGCCCATTTCCCAACTAGAACTATGAACTTGTTGATATTCCAAGTCACTCTTCCTCGGGGAACTTGGGTATAATCGCCTTTGAACTTTGTTTCCTCGTGTGTTGCCTGCGCACGGAAATATTCTTTCGCCCAAATCTGACGGTGCAGTTTCGGGTAGTTAATGAAAGGCAATCCCTTTTCAGCGGCTTCTTCCACCATTTTAGGGGTAAGTTCTTTTTTACAGACTCCGAAAAAGGAATGGTCTTGCATATCGTACCAGAATATACCCACGCACGGCATTTGCTCATCAAAAGCTTTCATGCTCTCCATTTGCGCCGCACGGTCTTTGTCGGACAACTTATTCATCATAATATCTATAGTTAGGCAGTAATTTTTTCTGACCGCAAAAATAACAAAAAAACACCATTACATCTATTTTACAAGCGATCAAAAAACTTATCAATGAACGTAGATGAAAGTAAACCAAAAGAGGCCGCGAATTCGCGGCCTCTTTTGGGATTTAGCTATAATGGGATTACTCCATATCGGCTCTTGCCATAGCGTCTTTGTAGTACTTCTGGTTGATGAAGACATCTTCCTTGTACGGGTTGATGTGACGCTTTTTGGCTTGATAGACGATGTAGCACAGCGCGATGATATTGGTGACAAGAGCCAGGGCGCTGATCACCGTCATCATGGTCGGGTTGCCGGCCACGGTCTCAACAGTGGTGCCCACAGCGGCAGCTTCACCGCCG